>JBBTWE010000001.1:0-70202 GCA_038062955.1 Patescibacteria group bacterium
ACCTAGGACCTTTCGAGTATCAGTCGAATGCTCTACCAACTGAGCTATGCGCGCATTTATAAAAATCTGAAGAAAAACCTCCATAAAAGTTACCAAAAAAAACGCCTAAAAACAAGAGTAAAAAACAGCTCACGCACCTAGGTACGCGAGCTGTGGGTGAGGTTTGATCCTCATGTTTTCTTCATGCCATGGCCGAAGCGATCTCGTCGATCGTTCGCATGACTGCGTCGTATGGATTTGCGGCCTGAACGATTGGCCTACCAATCACGATACGAGCCGCGCCAGCCTTGATGGCCTCTGCAGGAGTCATGGCTCGTTCGGGATTTTGATCGTCCCCTTGGACACTCGCCCAGGCTGGACGAATGTTGGGTGTGACCAAAGAGAAATCATCGCCTTCACGATCATAGATGTCTCGGAGTCTCCCAATCTCCTTTGGCGCGCACACGATACCATCCAGTCGGGCATCATAAGCTACGCCAGCAAATTGCACAACTGCTTCCTCGGTTTCGACACCAAAGAGTGCCTTTGAATCATCCGACGAAAGGCTTGTGAGAACTGTGATGCCGAGGATTTGTATCTCCAAAGGCAATTCTGTTCTGAGTGCCAACAGCGCATCTGTACCGGCCGCACAAGCGGCGGTTACGATGGCAGGCTTCACTTCCTTGAGAAAAGAGCCGTCGATTGTAAGGGTTGCCCCGATATCGAAGAGCTTGAGGTCCGCGAAGACCTGCAAACTTCTTGACCGGATTTCACCGATGAGGTCGTAGCCACAGGCTCGAAGAGCAGAGTTCACCTTGAGGCAAACTCCAGTTCCACTAAGCTTGTCGGCCAACCTGAGGACTTGGGATTCCACCCACAATTTCCCGAGATGAGCTGCTGGCTTGAAGTCGGCGGCGACGATGAGTCGCTCCTCTGGTTTCAGTTTCTTTTGCATACCGTTTCCTTTCGTGTTGGTTGGGGGTTTCGGGGTTAGTAAGATGCGTTGAGACGAGCCCAGTTCTCCGTTCCTTTCGGACGGATTGCTTCCGAGCCTTGCGTACAGAGCGGGCATTCTTCGGGCGCCCACATTGGCATGGGTCGATCGATGAGTGCGACGATCTTTTTGCCATCCACTTCATCGAGACCAGAACGATTCACGAGAACCGCAACGAACGGCAGAACAATTCCGCCAGCGTCGGTAACAGCTGTCGCTGAGAGATTGACGCTACCACCGGTTGTGAGAACATCTTCGACGAGAAGAACCTTCTCTAGAGGACGTATAGTGGTCTTCTTGAAAACCATGAGTTTGGTTTCCCCTTCCGCCGCCTTTTCAGTGTAGGCACGCAGACAGAGACCTGATAGACGCTCTCGACTGATATGACGCGCAAGATCATGAGCCAAGGTAATGGCACCCATTGCCGGACCAACTACTCTGGCAACTTCAAAAAGACGGAGCCCATTCTGTTCGAGAAGATTGAGAAGCGCTCGAGCAGCTTTGTCGAGGAGGATCGGATCCTCCATAACAAGTTCGCTATTGAAGAAACCATTTGAATGCTTCCCCGAAGTAAGGAGAGCATGTGGACGCTTTGCGATTCCATCATGGAACCAAAGAGCCCCCTTATTTTCGTAGGCTCTGGCCCAATCAGCAGTTACGTGGAACATGTGACAATCCTTTCAAGGTTCAGGTGTTTACGCGCTTTTAGGCAGCGTATTTGCCTTATCGAACCACACTAATTTAGTGGGTAGAAATTCGACATCCGGAATCAGACTATACCAAGATTAGGTGGGGGTCAAATTAAATTAATGAATCAAAATCACCGCTTTTTTGTGGTAATTTTATGTTAAAGTAGTTTGGAATCGGAGCATAGTGTAACGGTAACCCCGGTAGAACAGCAAAGCTGTCTACGGGGCAGGCATGCATTATCACGAAATTTTTGATCGGAGTGTAGTATAGCGGTAGTATTCATCCTTCGGGAGGGTGAGACCCGAGTTCGATTCTCGGCACTCCGAACGCAGAAAGGAGGCAACCGAACAATGGGATTGTTCGGTTAGAGAATTGAAGCCCGATTGAGCATCTGCCTTGGCAGATCTAATCGGGGTACTGAAACTGTAAGTTTCGATTCTCGGCACTCCGACCCGGGTTTAAATTAAAAAAATATGCAAGCAGTAATACTAGCAGGAGGGAAAGGAACAAGAATGGGTGAACTCACCCGGCATATTCCTAAACCACTTTTAATGGTGGGAGGGAAAAATCTTTTGGAGCATAAAATTGATATCTTACCTTCCGAGATTGATGAAATCATTATCGTCATCGGACACTTGGGGAATAAAATCAGAGAACATTTTGGTAATTCGTATAATGGTAGAAAGATTACATTTGTGGAGCAGGGAAATCCTCTAGGAACAGCTCATGCCTTGTTTGGAACACGAGATCTAATCAAAGGCAGATTTTTAAGTATGATGGGGGATGATATTTATGGTCCAGAGAGTATTCGAAGTGTAATGAAACATCCTTTTGCTATCAGCACCATTCCAAGCCCCGGCTTTGCTGGTATAGGAAAAGTTGAAATTAATGAGGACGGATATTTAACAGATATTTTATTTTCTAATAAAGATGAAGGGGGTCTTATAACAATAGAAAACGGTTTGTATTCACTTACGCCTGACGTATTTAATTTTCCGATGGTCAAGATTCCAGGCAAAGAAGAATACGGATTGCCTCATACTGTTCTTGCTCAAATCAAAAATGGTACGATTAAATTGAAGACGACCAAAGCTGATTATTGGATTAAGATTAATTCCCCAGCCGATTTGGTTATCGCCGAAAATATTTTAAGAGAAAAAAATGATTAACAACTGGAAAGAACATTTCAAAGGTAAAAAGATAACTCTGCTGGGCTTGGGCCTTTTGGGGCGGGGGCTTGGGGATGCTAAATTCTTGGCTGAAGCCGGGGCAGAAATTATTGTTACTGACCTTAAAACCGCAGAACAGCTAAAAGAAAGTGTTGCGGAGCTTTCGCATTTTCCCAATATCACGTTTCATTTAAGGGGTCATAAAATAGAGGACTTCCAAAATTGCGATATGGTGATTAAAGCGGCTGGGGTGCCTCTTAATTCACCTTTTGTTCTTGAGGCAAGAAAAAATAAAATTCCGGTTCAAATGAGTACCGCTTTATTTGCCGAACTTTCGGGCGGAATGGTTGTTGGAATTACGGGAACACGTGGCAAATCGACTGTGACTGCCATGATTTTCGAGATTCTAAAAAAGGCTGGTAAAAAAGTATTTTTGGGCGGCAATGTTAAAGGTGTTTCTACACTAGCTCATCTCAAAGACGTAGAGAAAGGAGAAATTGCGGTTTTAGAGTTGGACTCGTGGCAGCTGCAAGGCTTTGGGGAAATGGGAAGAAGCCCTCATATTGCAGTCTTCACGACGTTGATGCCCGATCATCTCAATTATTATGGTGGGAATATGGATGCGTACTTGGACGATAAAGCTAATATTTTTAAATATCAAACAAAGAACGATTTTTTAATTGTGGGTGAGCAAGCTGAAAAAATAATTAAAGAAAAATATAAAGAGATTAAATCAAAAATAATTGTTGCAAAACAAACTGATCTTCCGTCGGACTGGAAATTAAAAATTCCCGGAGAACACAATCGCTATAATGCTGCTTGCGCTCTCGCAGTTGCTAAAGTTCTCGGCGTTGAAGATAAAACAGTAAAAGAAACACTTCTAAATTTTAATGGAGTTCCGGGAAGACTCGAACTTATAAGGGAAGTAAATGGGGCCAAAATTTATAACGATACAACTGCTACAACCCCTCAAGCAACGATTGCTGCGCTTAAGGCCTTGAGTCATACCGTGCCTGCCGGCAGGCAGGAATCAAAAAATATCGTTCTTATAATGGGTGGGGCAGATAAGGGGATAGACATGAGTGAGTTGATTGCGGAGATTCCAAAATTTTGCAGAGAGGTGATATTGTTGCCCGGAACAGGAACAGATAATTTAAGATTCAATGAGAAAACTGTAAAAGTAAAAACATTAAAAGAGGCAGTAGATAAAGCAATACAAAGTTCAGAAAAAGGAGATATAGTATTGTTCAGTCCCGCTTTCGCATCTTTTGGAATGTTTAAAAACGAATTTGATCGGGGAGACCAGTTTAATGAACTTGTGAAAAATATTGCGTAATATAAAGTATTGTGATATAGTGACAAAAGATTCGGAACATAGAAACCCATATATAAAGGAGGCCAGAAATGAATTCAATCTATGACCTAAGCTGGGGCAAGACCTCGTTTCTTGCCAAGCTGCTGCTCTTTTTCAAATCAAGAAAGCAAGAGAAGAAGAGAATGTGCTCGAGCGATCGGTGGGTGCGAGCAGAAGGGTGTTCTGCTTTATCGAGCACCTACTACAACATCCTGGGGACAGCGTTTTCTCAGCTCAAGGCAGCATGTCGACAGAAATGGCTCGCGCCGGTACGAATCGTGCCATGGTGTTTTACATGGCTTCCACTAGCTACATGGTGTTACTTACGGATGCTTCCTCTTTCGGATCGGGTAAAATCTCTTATCGGTTACGACGGGATGTCTGCCGATCAGTGTGATGTCCGCCAAAGCATTCTACGTCGTCGTGGCCAGTACGAGGAAGCGAGGAAGTGTATCTACGCCGCACTCTCCAAGAATCCTGAAAAAGCTCATACGCGATGTTTGCTTCGTGTTGGACTCGCCGAGATTTATCAGGTTGGCGGTGATTGGTGCAGTGCAGAAGGGGAAGTACGTATAGTACTTGCCGATGCCTCGGAGGCAGAGGTACAAGATCCACGGCAAGCAGCACGCATTTATCGTCGCTGTGCAGACGTCCTTAGTTTTTCCGGACAAACCACTCCTGCCCTGGTAATCGCCCTTCGTCGTCGAGCGAAAGAACTCGCAAAAGCAACTGGTGCACAAGATCAATCTCTCAAGCTGGAATGATTCACAGCTGTTCGACCGCTTCGTGTTCATTCACGAAGCGGTTTCTTTTTGGGTTAGAAAATTATATATTTATGATCATGAATGCTCTTGATTTAAATAAAGTTAAAAGTACCCATTTTATTGGTATAGGCGGTATTGGGATGTCTGCCGTAGCCCAGCTATTTTTAAGCCAGGGTAAAAAAGTGAGCGGATCTGACACTGGCAGCTCGAAAGTTACTGAACTTTTGGAATCTAAAGGCGCAAAAATTTATTTTGACCAAAAGGCAGAAAATTTTGAAAAAGATGTCGATTTGGTTATTTATACTATTGCTATCGATGCGGAAAATCCAGAACTCCAAGAAGCTCGTAAGCGTAAAATTCCAATGATTACGTATCCCGAAAGTTTGGGACTAATTTCAAAAGATAAATTTACTATTGCTGTGTCGGGAACTCACGGAAAAACTACTACAACTGCAATGATTGCCAAGGTAATGATTGATGCAGGCCTAAACCCAACTGTAATTGCCGGTTCTCTCATGAGCGAATATGGCAGTAATTTTGTGCCCGGAAAGAGTGAATTTTTCTTGGTGGAAGCCTGCGAGTATAAACGTTCATTTTTAAATATAAATCCAAATATTTTGGTTATCACAAATATCGATAACGATCACTTGGATTATTATAAAGATCTCGCCGATATCCAAAGTGCATTTGGGGAGCTCGCGAGAAAACTTAAGCCGGCCGATTTTTTGATTTGCAATATGAGTCACACGAATCTTGAGCCGATTATCGAAGACCCGAAAGTTGAATGCAATATTATTGATTATCCAAGTTTGGAAGCAAAACTAGAGCTTATGGTTCCTGGCAAGCATAATATTGAAAACGCCAAAGCCGCCCTAGCCGTTGCGACTGTTTTGGAAATAAAAGATAAAAAAGCAATCAAATCTTTGAAAAATTTCAGTGGTACTTGGAGAAGACTAGAAGCACTCGGAAAGACAAAAAATGGAGCTCTTGTTTATGATGATTACGGGCATCATCCGACTGAAATTAAAGCATCTCTACTCGCTATCCTGGAAAAATTTCCTAAGAAGAAAATCGTTGTTATTTTCCAACCACATCTTTATAGTCGCACCAAACTTTTGCTTAAGGAATTTGCTCAAAGTTTCGAGGGAATGAGCGAAGTGATTATTGTGCCGATTTATGCCGCTCGGGAAGTGGATGATAAAAGTATCAGCGCTGAAATTTTAGCCGGAGAGATTAAAAAAACTGGTATTTCCGCAAAAGCGATGGAAAATTTTCAAGATATAATAAACTATATAATAGGACTTGGGGATTTGGATGCAGATCAAGGCGCGAGCGAGAAGCGTACCGAGCCGTATGTGCAATACGGTGAGGGAGCCTCGCAGCGAAGTAACGCAGAGATGCGCCGAATACGCAAGTCCCACAAAAATTTTGATTCGGATTATATAATTGTTACAATGGGTGCTGGAGACGTGTATCGTATCGCAGAGAAGTTAGTTAAATAAGATTTCACCTAATTCCTCTAACTCCTCTAATTACTAAACTTATGGCTAAAAACAATTTCATCATAATCTTGGGAATCATTGTAGCAATCCTTCCTTTTCTAGGATTTCCACAAAAATTTAAAACTCTTCTTTTTGTACTTTTTGGATTACTAATTTCACTTTTGGCGTACCATATTGGCCGTGCGATAACGACGGTAGGTGGTAAACGAGACCATTTTTAAAAAATAATTCGAATTTTTAAAAGAGTTCGAATTAAAATATGACACGTAGTACAAAACATCCTTCTAAAAATGGGCGGAATGGCCACGCTTTTTTAAAGTTTAAACACTTTTTTCTTTTTATTTTGGTCGTGATTGTTTTGTTAGGTGCTTATTTAGTGGGCCCTAAGTTTTTTGTGATTGTTTATCAGAACAATAATACGCTTAGCGACGGTTTGAAAGATTTGGTGGAAGCTGAAGTTATAAAGCCCAAGACTATTCATTTACCGACCCCAAAACCTCTCAAGGGAATTTACATGACTAGCTGTGTGGCAGGGACCCCAAGTATGAGGGATGGTTTGGTTACTCTGATTGAAGAGACAGAAATCAATGCGGTTGTTATAGATGTTAAAGATTATTCAGGAACAATGTCTTTTAAGCCGGCAAATCCAGAATTGAATCATATGTGGGAAAATTCTCGTTGCGGCGCGCTCGACATGAAAGAATTTATCGAGACTCTCCACCAAAAGGGAATTTACACGATTGCCAGGGTTACCGTTTTCCAAGATCCACATTTAACAAATCAGCGTCCCGACTTGGCTGTTAAAAAAAAGAGCGATGGAAGCACATGGAAAGATTTTAAAGGTTTGTCGTTTACCGATCCCGGCTCAAAAGAAGTTTGGGACTATAACATTTCAATTGCCAAAGAATCCTACGACATTGGTTTCGATGAAATAAATTTTGATTATATTAGGTTTCCTTCAGACGGTCCGATGACAGATATTAATTTTTCGTGGAGCATGAATCGGCCTAAAGCAGAAGTCTTGGAAGATTTTTTTGCTTACTTGCATGAAAATTTAAAAGATACAGGTGTTAAACTCTCGGCTGATCTGTTTGGAATGACTACCACGAATGTTGATGATCTAAACATCGGACAAGTCTGGGAACGAGCTTTGCCTCATTTTGATTATCTTGCCCCAATGGTCTATCCTTCCCACTACCCAAAAGATTTCAATGGCTGGCCAAATCCAAACACTGTGCCATATGAGCTTATAAAATTTGTAATGAGTTCGGCTGTAGAGCGAACAGTCGCTTCAACATCAGTAGTTAAAACAAATAATAGTGAAGCACTTTTTAACACAGTCGTTGTTCCGGCAACTTCCGGAACCCCAACAACTACCACACAAGTTTTTACCGGTCTTTACTCCAAACCCGTTTTTTCAAAAGACAAAGTTCGTCCTTGGCTTCAAGATTTTAATTACGGGGGAGTGTACGATGCGGCCGCTGTCCGAGCTCAAATCCAAGGTGCTTATGATGCAGGTTTGGATAGTTTTATGTTGTGGTCGCCTTCTAATAGGTATACCAAAGCCGCCCTGTTCCCGGCAAACAATATTGCTCCGACCATTGAATAAACAACTTTGTATTCCCGTCTTACAGGTGTCTATCATGAACGATAGACCAAAACTCTTTCTCATCATAAGTTTTTGATAGACGCGCATAAAATCTTGCTAGATTTTTGCTATGCTCGGCCCGTCGGCCTCCGCAATGTCTCTCAAAAACTATGATTTCGACGAGTTTTGTAATGCGCGGTAGGCAAGATAAAACCCTTAAAATACCCTTATTTTTAGGGCTAAAATGCTAGTCTTTTTGTTGACCTGTTTTTGCTTGACAAAATGTACGAATGGGTGTATGCTGGAAACAGAAAATTGCTCTTTTAAAGGGGTATTTGAGTTTGGGAAAAAGCCTGTAATCGACCTGCTAACCATCGTGTTAAGCGGATTGTAGACTGTCACCAAACTCAAAACTGTAGGAGATAAACATGGAACGTACTTCGGCAGGCGGTGCTTTCTTTGTGGTGCTCGTTCTGGCGGCTGCCTTCATTCTTCTTTTTTGTGTAGAAGGCGGCCACAGCAAGACCAATGTCTCTCTTCCCGCAAGGGGAGTCCTTGAGACGTTGGGATGGAGGAAGGTCACTAGCAAGCCGGTCCGGGTTCACCCAGACTTAGATTCTGCAGAGTTTCAACCTCAGCTCGATGGACTCATGCAACTGGAATTCGGGGAAACTGTTGCCACGCCGGATACTCTAGTTGCGTTTGTCAGCTTTCTCGGCTGGAACGCGACGAGCTCCCCAATCAACTCCCAGTGGCAAATCGGAGATGAGGTATTGGTGGCAAGAACTCCACCCAAAGGAACTTCGACAGGACTGGGTATCTCCTACTTCGTCCTAGGCTACAGGAAGAAACAAGAGTGAATCATGGGGTGGAGCATCCTTGGCGCAAGCCTAAAGCTCTCGACACCGCTTTGCTTAGATCTAAGTCAGATCAGCAAGCGGTGTTTTCTTTTGTAAAAAATCTTCCATTTACAAGCTATATTTCAATGACACATCATACAGAGATACCACGTTTATTACAGGTGACACGAATGAATAAAGATTTGGTATAATAATTAAAGCGTAAATGAACTCTTAATGGATAAAGATAATAAAATAAATTATTTTGCCGAGACTGATTCGAGGGGTCAGAAAATTCCTTTTGGTATTAAAGAAGAAGATCGCACTCGCCATGTCTACGTCATCGGAAAGACTGGAATGGGGAAGTCTACTCTCCTCGAGAACATGGCCATTCAAGATATTAAGAATGGTCATGGGCTGGCTTTTGTCGATCCGCACGGAAAGACTGCTGAAATGCTTCTCGACTATGTGCCAGCCGAGCGAGTCAAAGACGTTGTTTACTTCGCTCCATTTGATCTCGAACATCCGATTTCTTTCAATATCATGGAGGATATTGGTCCTGATAAACGCCATCTTGTAGTGTCTGGACTCATGTCAACTTTCAAAAAGATTTGGATTGACGCTTGGAGCGCTAGGATGGAATATATCTTGCAAAATACTTTGCTCGCTCTTCTAGAATATCCAGGTGCGACTTTGCTTGGAGTAAACAGAATGCTTTCGGATAAAGACTATCGAAAAAAAGTGGTTGATAATATAAAAGATCCGGCCACCAAGTCGTTTTGGGTTGATGAGTTTGCAAAATACACCGAACGTTTTGCGGCGGAAGCGGTGCCGGCGATTCAAAACAAAGTCGGTCAGTTTACTTCGAACCCTTTAATCCGCAATGTTATCGGCCAGCCGAAATCGAGCTTTGATTTGCGTAAAATCCTGGATGAAAAGAAAATTCTGATTGTAAATCTTTCTAAGGGACTTGTAGGGGAGGGTAACGCCTCACTTTTGGGTGGAATGCTTATCACTAAAATCTACTTGGCGGCTATGTCGCGCGCTGATGTTTCCGAAACTAAGATGAAACAGTTGCCGAACTTTTATCTGTATGTAGACGAGTTTCAGTCTTTTGCCAACGAATCATTTGCCGATATTCTTTCCGAGGCTAGAAAATATAAGCTTAATTTGACCATGGCTCATCAATACGTGGAGCAGATGGCAGAAGAAGTGCAATCGGCTGTTTTTGGAAACGTCGGAACTATGATTGTCTTTCGCGTTGGCCCGCTTGACGCTGAATTATTTGAAAAAGAATTTATGCCAACTTTTACCGCTGAAGACTTTGTGAATCTTGGGAAGTATCAAATGTACCTGAAACTCATGATTGATGGAGTTGGGTCGCAACCTTTTTCAGCTGTCGGAATGGCGCCAATTGAAAGGCCTGCAATAAGTTTTAAGGAGAGAATTATAGAAAATTCGAGACAGATTTATGCTCAACCTAGAAAAGTTATCGAGGAAAATATCGTCATTTGGCACGAACCATCCAAATCTGGCGTGTCAACTAGTGCAAAAGCAAAAGTAAAAAAGGAAGAAAAAACCCCGCCCCGCAATGAGGAACCGTTAATAATAAAAGAAGAAAAAAAAGATATTAAAGAAACTATTTTACCTAAAGAGAAAACTCCGCGTGAATCAAAAGGCAATAATTCTTCAAAAAATCAAAACATACCATTACCACCATCAATCGGGGTTGATGAGGAGCTCAAAATTTCTGTTGAGCGATTGACTCATAAAAACAAAGCCAAACTAGGACCTTCGGAAGATCATAGAAAGGGGCTCAAAGAAGCTTTGATGGGTTTAGTTAAAGAAAATAGTTCCAACCAAAAACCAAAACCAGCTCCTAATCCTTCGATTCAAAAACAAACGTCGC
The DNA here is from genome assembly GCA_038062955.1 of Patescibacteria group bacterium. Lineage (GTDB taxonomy): Bacteria > Patescibacteriota > Minisyncoccia > Phycocordibacterales > BOKC01 > JBBTWE01. The sequence continues at coordinate 10,789 of JBBTWE010000001.1, forward strand.
CTACAATCTTAGAAAAATCTGATCCAAAATTTGCGTCCAATCAAAGTCCAAAAGAGGTTCCAGAAGAAGTGCTCAAGAAACTGTTAGATATAAATTAAGCGCCTATACCAAAGCTAATTCCAGAGGTTTTTCATTATGTTTTTAAAATCAATCAATACATTTCTTTTTTTGATTGTCTGTTTTTTGCCAAACGTGCTCCTTGCGGAGGTTGTGATAAATGAAATTATGTACGATTTGCCGGGAACGGATCAAGGTCGGGAATGGATTGAAATTTATAATTCAAATTCTTTGGCAGTAAGCTTGGAAGGTTTTAATTTGGAGACTTCTAGTAATCATAGGCCATTTATTTCTGTTTCAGGATCATTTATTTTGCCACCAGGAGGTTTGGCTCTAATTGTTCAAAATTACGATGAATTTAAGAAAGATCATCCAAATTTTCCCGGCATTATTTTCCAAAGCAACTTCTCTTTAAATAACACTACAGGAAAAATAATTTTAAAAATTAAAGACACGGTTGTTGACCAGATAAAATATAATTCGTCGTTAGGGGCGAAGGGGAATGGTGAAAGTCTGCAGAAGTTTACAAATGAAATACTAGCTTCAAAACCTACACCTGGACAAATAAATCAATTGAGTGAGGGTCAGACAACTCAATCGTCCGATAAATCTATCTTAGGAGGATCCTCAAAGATCATTCTGGAAGCAAAAGAAGAAACCATAAAAAATACTGACCTTAAGAAAGAGCTGGTTTCTAAGACTAACACGGAGGAGATTGAAGAGGTAAAAATAGCAGAAGTCACTGCTGTAGACGGTAGTATTTTAGTCGAAAATAAGGGCGTAGAGGCATCTTTAATGAAATGGTTTGGAATGCTCGTAGGCTTGTTAGTTGTGTCAATTTTGCCTATAATTTTCTCTCCTCGTCAAAAAGATGACAATGCGATAAAAATTATCCTGGAAGAGTGAGAAAAGGCCTTAAATATCGATATTATGAATAGTATAAAGAAAAAAATACTCATATTTTCTGTCGCATACCACCCCTTTATAGGGGGTGCTGAAGTTGCTGTAAAGGAAATTACAGATCGAATAAAAGATTACGAATTTCATCTTATAACTGTTAATTTAGATGGAAAACAAAAAAAGCAGGAAAGAATCGGTAATATAGAGGTTTATAGAGTTGGAAAAGGAAAAATAGGGAAATATCTTTTTCCAATCACAGCTTTTTTGAAAGCTTCTTCTTTGCATAAAAAAAATAATTTTTCTGCCACCTGGTCAATTATGGCAAATTATGCAGGGCTTGCTGGATTACTTTTCAAAAAAAGATTTCCTAAAGTTCCATTTGTATTAACTCTTCAAGAAGGGGACTCTATGCCTCACATCAAAAAAAGGATGTTGCCGCTTTATCCGCTATTCAAATCTATTTTTAAATCGGCGGATAAGATTACAGCAATTTCAAATTATCTAAGCACGTGGGCAAAAGAAATGGGTGCAAGAGGGGAAGTTTCAGTAATTCCAAATGGGGTAGATGCAGAAAAATTCAAGATTCAAGATTCAGGAGTTAAGATTCAGGAGTTAAGAAAAGAAATCGGAGTAAAAGAAGGAGAGAAGTTAATAATCACAACTTCAAGGTTGGTGAAAAAGAATGCGGTGGATCAAATTATTTTGAGCTTAAAACACCTGCCGGATAACTTTAGATTTTTTATAGCGGGGATCGGTGAGGAAGAAGAATCTCTCTGTAAACTTACGAAAGAACTTAATATTGAAGACAGAGTTAAATTTGAAGGGTTTGTCTCACCAGACAAATTACCTTTATATTTAAAAGCCAGTGATATTTTTATTCGACCGTCACGCTCTGAAGGTCTGGGGAATTCTTTTCTTGAAGCTATGGCTGCTGGGGTACCTGTTATTGCTACATCTGTCGGTGGTATTCCAGATTTCCTTTTTGATCCTGAAGCGAATCCAGACAAACTCTCAACTGGTCTATTTTGCGAGGTTGATAATCCAGAGAGCATTGCTAAAGGGGTAAAAAGATTAATAGACGATCCTAAACTTAGAGAAACCATAATTAAGAACGCCAAAGAGAATGTCCTCCGAAATTATGACTGGCAAGGCGTTACTCAAAGAATAACGCATGAAGTATTTGATGGTTTAAACTAATTACAAGAGTCGCGTTTAAATTTTTATTTGTCCCAAATAAAACCATTTCCAAAATGTCCGTATTTCGCTGTTTCTCGAAACTGGGGTTTTTCCAAGTTTAAGTATTCAATAATTGCTTTTGGTCGTAGATCATAGCCAACGATCTTTTCTTGAATACCATCCATAGTAACTACTTTCATAAGCGGTTCTGCGACTCCGATTGCGTAAGCAATGTGTACATAAACTTCTTGCACCCCTTTCTTTTTTAAGTAATCAACCGCGATTTTTCTTGCCATATAAGCTGCGCTTCTATCCACTTTCGTCGCATCTTTTCCAGAAAACGCGCCCCCTCCAAGTGGGATATGTGGCCCGTAATTATCTACCGCAAGTTTCCTTCCTGTTAATCCAGTATCGGCATGAAATCCTCCTATAGTCCACGATCCATTTGGATTTTTAAGCCAGATATCTTTTATATTTTTAACGTTTGCGGGAAGATATTTTTTAAATTCTTTTTGAATTACCGAATCCAGTTTTACATCACTCATATTTCCACTTTTGCATAGAGAAGTGACTATCTTTGTCACTTTTCCATTTTCTGTTGTTACTTGAGATTTACCATCATGTCTTCCCATCGCTTTTGTTAATTTACGAGCAAGAACAACTTCAAGCGGAAGCATTTCTTTAGTTTCATTTGTGGCGTAGCCAACCATGATTCCTTGATCGCCAGCACCTTCATTGTCCACACCTTTTTTAATTTCAGGACTTTGTTCGACTACATTTACGGTTATTCCAATATCATCGGCATATCCACAATCCAGATAAACTTCTTTTACAATTTTTCTAATATTGATTCGAGACTTTGTTGTGAGTTCTCCGGTAACCGTAATGATTCCGTGCCCACCAAGCACTTCAATGGCTGATCTTGTGTGTGGATCATCATGAAGGCATGCGTCTAAAATTGCATCAGATATTTGATCGCATATTTTATCTGGGTGCGCCAAAGTGACAGATTCCGCTGTTCTTATTTTTGATAGCATAAAAATAAATTTAATTATTTTGAATTCTGAAACTCTTTCTCATCGTAAGTTTTTGATAGACGCGCATAAAGGTTCTCGAAGAACCTTTGATCCGTCTTCGCTCGCGGATCATGAGAATAAAGATTCTCGCGATCCCGCTCGCTAGCCGGAGTAAAATCTTGCTAGATTTTTGCTATGCTCGGTCTATCGACCTCCGCAATATCTCTCAAAAACTATGATTTCGACGAGTTTCTTAATTCAATGGATTAATAATAAAAAACTCCCAATTGGGAGATAAACGAAATCTTTCACGAGATAACGATTATCCTTCCCTTGCGGGCTGGGTTGGCACCTTCTTAGTTTCCTAAGGGTTGTCGGCGGGTCACTGAGCCAGAACTCTAACCGCCTCTTGATAACACGTTTTGTGTTGCATTAAATATACACCAAACCATACTTTTGTGCCATTTTTCTTCCGTTAACTTTCTTTGATTAAAAGTCAAAAGAAAGTTATTATCCTTAATTATGAGGATTCTAATAACTACTGGAATATACCCGCCACAAATAGGCGGGCCCGCTCAATATGCCAAAAATCTTAAGGAAGCCTTTGTTAATCAAGGTGTAAATATAGATTTAAGAACATATAAAATTGAGAGAAAATTGCCGACAGGAATTCGGCATCTATTTTTCTTTTTTCGAGTTTTTTTTGCGTTTATAAAATCAGATTTTTGTATTGCACTTGATACATTCAGTGTTGGCTTACCTTCAGTCTTGGCCTCAAAAATTCTTGGTAAAAAATTGATTATTCGCACAGGCGGAGATTTTTTATGGGAGAGTTATGTCGAGAGAACAGGGGATTTGGTATTGCTTCGAGAATTCTATGAAACCAGGAAATCAAAATTTTCTTTGAAAGAAAAAATAATTTTTAAACTTACAAAATGGACTCTGCAAAATGCTTCAGGAATTGTATTTAGCACAAAATGGCAAAAAGAAATGTTTGAGAAAGCATATTGGCTTCCACCTTCAAAAAATTTCATCATCGAGAATTTTTATGGCAAAAAAATTGAAAGTGTGGGTCCCCGCGAGAAAAATTACTTAGCTTTCACTCGTCCTCTCAAATGGAAAAATATTGAATTACTAAAACGAGCTTTTGGTCATGCTAAAGGACTTGTTCCGGAAATTATTTTAGATGATAAACAAGTTGGGTATGAAGAATCGATAGAGAAAATGAGAATAGCCTACGCCGTAATCCTAGTTTCTTTAGGGGATATTAGCCCCAATATGATTTTAGATGCAATAAGATGCAATAAACCATTTATATGTACTAAAGAAACTGGAATTTATGACAGAATAAAAGATATCGGTATCTTTGTTGATCCAAAAAATGAACTGGAAATTGCCGAAAAAATAGTATTTCTTTCAAAGCCAGAGAACTACAAGATTTATAAAAAGAAAATCGAGAATTTTAATTTTACTCATTCATGGAGGGAAATAGCAGATGAATTTTTAAATATTGCTTCAAAAATATGAAAATTTTAAATGTCAGTCTCGATCCAGAGAGTGGAAATTCGGATTCAAAAGTTTCTGGCCGATTTAAAGATTATGGAAGTCTCGTAGAAAAATACGACATTTTGACGCTTGGATCACAAGCTCAAACTTATGATTTGAAGCCAAATGTTACAGTCACGGTCTTAAAACGTAGTAATAAACTCTCGGACTTTTTTATGATTTCGAAAGAGGCTTTTAAACTGCTTCGACATAAAAAATATGATCTTATAACAATCGCCGACCCATACTTTATGGGGCTCAAAATGCTTAAAATTGCAAGGCTCTGTGGTGTGGCAATTGAGATCCAAGTTCATGGTTTTGAAAAATTACACGGGATAAGAAAAATGGTCGCTAGATTTGTTTTGCGCCATGCTGATGGGGTGCGTGTTGTGTCAGGGCGACTTCAAAAACAGTTGGTGGAAGAATTTGGAGTTAAACAGGAAAAGATAACTGCCGTGCCAATTTTTGTTCCGACATCACTTCACGCACGAGCAAAACAAAATAATAAATTTACATTCTTAATGGTTTCCAGGCTTGTTCCTGTAAAAAATATTTCTTTTGCGATAAAGGCATTTAAAAAAGTTGTAGAAAACCATGATGCAGAACTTAAAATAGTGGGGGACGGTCCCGAAAGAGAAAAGCTTGAAAGTTTGGTGAAGGAATTGAAATTGGAAGGAAAAGTAAAGTTTTTAGGGAAACAAACAAACGTCGGATCTTTTTACCAAAGTGCTGATGCGTTTCTTCTAACTTCCGAAATGGAAGGATGGCCACTCGTGATTATGGAAGCGCTCTCGTATGGTTTACCGATAATAATTACTCCAGTTGGTCAGGTAGGAGAAATTTTATTTGATAATATAAATGCTCTAGTTGTGCCGCAGGGGGATGTTGAAGCCCTCTCTTCTGCAATGACTCGATTTACTCAAGATGATAATCTCAGGCAAAGATTAAGTACGCGGGCAAAAGAAACAATTGAAAAATTACCAAGTAAAGAAGAAATCTTAAAAAAATATTTATTGTCTTGGGAGTTGACCCTCAAAAATTCCACTAAATAATAGATTTGGATATAAAAAAACGGCCTAAGCAGAATTGCCTAGGCGCGTTCGGTTTGGTGTCGAGCTCGTGTGTCAGGTCTTCTTCAAGTCCTGCCACTCTTCGCTCTTCCACTTCCGCGGACCCATGTGCGCGTAGACGGTCTGTCCCGGCTTCGGCACGATCCAGTGGAGGTGAAGGTGTTCGATAGATCTTCCCGTTGTTTCGAATCCGCCCAATCTCATGAGGAGTGTTCCTTGGGGCCAGTTTTTTTGAACGAAAGGCATTACCCCAGTGTAGAATTCGCTCCAGAGTCCGAGAGTCTTCTGACTCCACCTGAACTTGGTTATGTGGTCCTTCGGTAGAAGCAAGAGATTGGTTTTGGCGTTGTCGTACGGAGCCTTATTGTCGGTTACTCGCCAGCGTTCTGTCTCGAAGTAGATCGGTTCTTCGCGGATGTCGATTGCGGGTGAACAGAAAGGGCAATCCGTGGCGGTCATAATTGTCTCCTAGCCATTTCTGGCATTATGGTTGTTTTTCTGGGAATTCCTGCTATACTATGTCAGAAATGATAAAAATGTCAAGTAAAAAAAACCTATTAATTATCACCCAGAAAGTGGACCAAAATGACACCTTGCTTGGTTTTATGCATGGGTGGATTATAGAATTTGCTGCTAATTTCAAGAAAATTACAGTCATTTGCCTTCAAAAAGGCGAATATTCTCTACCTTCAAACGTTGAAGTGTTGTCTTTGGGTAAAGAGTTGGGAGCTTATAAAGTCGAATACATTTTTAATTTTTATCGTTATATTTTTTCGAGGCGGAAACAATATGACGCTGTTTTTGTGCACATGAATCCAGAATACGTGCTTTTGGGAGGAATTTTTTGGAGGTTGTGGGGCAAAAAAATAGTGCTTTGGTATAACCACACTTTCGGAAATTGGAAGTGTCGGTTTGCCATGAAGATTGTTAATGTCGTCTGTCATACATCTCCTTACGCATTTACAGCTAGGACAAAAAAATCACTTCAAATGCCAGCTGGAATTCCCACAGAAATTTTTAAGTTTGGTGGATTAAAAACCACGAAGCCATCAATTCTTTATGTGGGGAGAATTGCGCCCGTTAAGGATCTAGCTACTATTATTGGGGCTGTAAAAATTTTACACACCGAGAAAATAGATTTTACTCTTAACATATACGGAGAAGCTCTGCCTCGTTACAAAAAATATGAGGAGGAAATAAAAAAAGAAGCCCATGACCTGATAGATAAAGGACTTATTTTTTTTAAGGGAAGTATCCCAAATCGAGAGACGCCAAAAGTTTTTAGTGAATCGTGGGTATTTGTGAATCTCACCCCGTCTGGGAACTATGATAAAACAGTTCTTGAAGCGATGGCTTGTGAAAGTATTCCTGTTGCATCAAGCCGGGCTTTTGCTGAAATACTGCCTGCGAATCTAATTTTTAAAGAAAAAGATCCTGTGGATTTGGCAGAAAAAATAAAAAACATATTAGCATTTGGGGTACAAGATAGAGAAAAAATAGGAAAAGAAATGAGAAATACTGTAGAGAAAAGGGAGAGTCTTAATAAGTTAACTTCAAAAATAGTCGAAATTTTTAATTAACCAAAGAAAACTGGGAATATGTTTTTGGTGGCTAAAGTAGGCTTTTTTAGTTATATTAAATAGATGTTTATCGCAATACTAAAACAATTAGCAAAGAAGAAGAGCTTGCTTCGATCTCTCATGAATATCGAAGCCTCGAACTACAGCATCTCTGGAGACGTCTTGGATTTGGGGGGTGGAGTGAGTCCAACTTATTTTAATTTTTTGAAAAAAGAGATTGGCACAAAAATCTTGAACTTGGATTTAAAAAATGAAGGTCGTGAGAAAATTGATTTTGAAAAAGATCTTCTGCCTGTTACAACAGAATCTGTGCAAGGGGTTTTAGCGTTTAATCTTCTGGAGCATATTTATAATTATCGTCATTTAACCAGGGAAGCGGCTAGAGTGTTGAAGCAAAGAGGTCAAATGATTGGTTTTGTGCCATTCTTAATAAATTATCATCCTGATCCAAACGACTATTTTCGCTATACACGAGAATCTTTGCAGAAAATCTTTACTGAAGCGGGTTTTAAGGAAGTACAAATAAAAGCGATTGGTGTAGGGCCTCTTGCGGTTAATTTCAATATTTTGGCTCCGTTTCTGCCGACCATTTTACGTTGTCTTTTGTTCCCGTTTTATTACTGTCTAGATAAAATAATTTTAAGATTACGTCCTAAAATGACCGAAAGATATCCTCTCGGATATTTCTTTTCATTAACGAAGTAACAGAAATTTTAAAAAAAATGAAGCTTGTTTATATTGCTAACGCTCGAATCCCAACCGAAAAGGCTCACGGTTATCAGATAATGAAGATGTGTGAAAGTTTTTCTTCCTTAGATTTGAAAGTGGAATTAGTTTTGCCGACAAAGAGAAATCGCATTAAGGACGATCTATTCAGTTTTTATAATATCAATAAAAATTTTGAGGTTAGGAAAATTAAAAGTCCTGATTTTATTGGAATCTGGCCAAAATTAGGAAAAGTCTCTTTTTGGCTCCAAAATATATTTTTTAGTATAGCAATTCTTTTCACTAAATTTGAAAAGGATACTGTATTTTATACACGTGGAGCGGCAATAGTTTTTATTTTACGTCTACGTGGCAGACAGGTTTTTTTTGAATCTCACAGATTGTCGAATAATTCATTGGTCTACCGGATGCTCCTTGGTAAAAAAACCAAAATAATCTCATTAACCGAAGGAGCAAAAGAAGTTTATATAAAATCAGGCTTTTTGAAAGAGAATATTATGGTTGCTCCGGATGCCGTTGATCTTCAAATTTTTGGCAATGGATTAAGTGTGGAAGATGCAAGGAGACGAGTAAATTTGCCGCTCAACAAAAAAATCATCGGATATTTTGGGAGTTTTAAAACAATGGGAGAAGATAAGGGACTTCGTGAAATAATTAAAGCTTTGGCGGGTTTGCCTCAAGATGTTTTTCTTTTGGCTGTTGGGGGTTTGGGTACTGAGCTTCAATTTTACGAGAAGGAAGCAGAGAAAATGCTAGGCCAAAACAGAGCAGCCTTTCGTCCCTCTGTACCTCGCAAGGAACTGTCTTTTCTAGAAGAATCGTGCGATATTCTACTTATGCCGTTTCCGGACACAGTGCATTACCGGTTCTTCATGTCTCCGCTAAAGATGTTCGAATATATGGCGAGTAAGCGGCCTATAGTTACCACAGATTTGCCGTCAATCAGAGAAATACTTGATGAGTCGAATGCTGTTTTGGTTACTCCAGGCAACATAGAAAAACTTAAAGAGGCAATAAAATATCTTCTGGGTAATCCCGAAGTTGGTAAAAAATTGGCAGACAATGCTTTTACTGCAGTGAAAGAATATACCTGGGACAAAAGAGTCGAGAAAATTTATAGATTTATGATTTCAGATTTTTGATTTCTAATATAGAATTTTTAATAAATCTTAAATCTTAAATCGCACATCTTAAATCTGTGAAGTTACTATACGCCACATCTTTCGAAAAAACTTCTGGGCTAGCTAATCGCTTTCAGGTTTTAGCTATGGCCAGAAGTTTTGGTAAGGTTTTGGATAAAAATTTTATTCTAGGAGCGGCATCATTCGAAGATAAAAAAGATGATATTTTAATTCATAATTTTAAGACCACAAAATCTAGCATTCTTGCTTGGAGAGTTCTTAAATTTGTCAGAAAAAATAATATAAAAGTTGTTTATTCTAGGGAGCAGAATTTACTTTTTTTTCTGGTGATTTTTAATGCTTTATTTTTTAGGTTGCCGGTTAAGGTCGTTTATGAGGTTCATACTATACAAAAAACCCTGCGAGGGAATATTTTAGATTGGTTTTTGGGCCGTTTTATTTTTCTTCATGTTTTCTTAACAGATCATTTGAAGCAAGCTTATGTTAGAAAATATAAACTTTCGGAAACATCTAAAATAGTTGTTGCTCACGACGGAGTAGATATCTCTACTTTTGACGTAAACATTTCAAAACAAGAAGCACGAGAAAAATATAACTTGCCGCAAGATAAAAAAATTATTGGTTATTTTGGTAGATTCAAAACAATGGGGATGGACAAGGGAATTAGTGATATTCTCAAGGCCTTAAAGAATCTTCCGACAAATATTGTTTTTCTTGCAATGGGTGGCAAGAAAAGGGACAGGGAAGAGTATGAGATACAGGCACAAAATTTAGGAGTGAGAGACAGAGTAATTTTCGTGGAGCAATTCGAACAGCATATTTTAGCAGAATACCAAAAAGCAGTGGATATTTTCCTCATGCCTTTTCCAGATACAGAACATTTTAGGTACTATATGTCTCCACTAAAGATGTTCGAATATATGGCTGCAAAACGTCCAATAGTCACAACTAATTTACCTTCTATTCGTGAGGTGTTGAATGAGACTACAGCGATGATTGTGCCGCCCGGGAATCCAGCAAAATTAGAACAGGCGATTAATTATCTTTTAGATAACCCAAAAATTGGAGAGGAATTATCCAGATTATCTTTTTTGAAAGTAAGTCAATATACTTGGGAGGAACGATGCAGAATCATTTTGGAAGTTATCTAATGGTAAAAATATAATTATCTATTGTTATGTTGTTTAATTCGCTACAATTTCTTATTTTCTTTCCGCTTACAACTCTTGTATATTTCTTGATCCCGCATCCTTTTCGTTGGGGGTGGCTATTGCTTGCAAGCGCTTACTTTTACATGAGTTTTGTACCCGTTTATATTTTGATTCTTGTGGCAACAATTGTGATTGATTTTTTCTGTGGCATTTTGATAGAAAACGCTAAAGGTCGCTCGAGGAAATTCTTTTTACTAGTGAGTATTTTGGCCAATATTGGTATTCTTTTCTTTTTTAAGTATTTTAATTTTTTCAATGAAAATCTTTTAGCCCTCACCAATTTTTTACATATTGCGTATGATCCTCTTATTTTAAAAATTGCACTACCCATCGGTCTATCTTTCCATGTGTTTCAGAGTATAAGTTATACAATAGAAGTATACCGTGGCCGACAAAAAGCAGAGCACAATATCGGTATACTCGCACTATATGTTCTTTTTTATCCGCAACTCGTTGCTGGTCCGATCGAGCGCCCACAACATCTTATCCACCAATTCTATGAACGCCATAAATTTGAGATTCGTAGGATTTTATCCGGCCTCACCCTGATACTCGGTGGTTTTTTGAAAAAAGTTGTTATTGCTGATCGCCTTGCGCAATTTGTAAATCCTGTTTTTAGCAATACCACGGACTACTACGGGGTTTCTTTTATGATCGCGATTATATTCTTTACTTTCCAAATCTATTGTGATTTTTCAGGGTACTGTGATATTGCTGTAGGATCGGCACTCGTGCTTGGAATTAAGATAATGCAGAACTTTGACAGACCATTCTTTGCAAGAACGGTAGCTAAATTTTGGCAACGATGGCATATTTCCCTCTCAAGTTGGTTAAGAGACTATCTTTATTATCCGATCGTCTTCTTTTTTAAGAAAAAAAATTCATTCAAATTGTATCTATCGTCATTAATCACTTTTACTTTAATCGGACTTTGGCACGGTGCGAACTGGACATTTATTATTTTTGGAACTCTTCAGGCTGTATATTTGATTGTAGGGCAAACCACAAAAGCATTTCGCACACAAATAGTGGAATGGTTGGGTATCGTGAAATGGCCAAAATGCTATCATGTTTGGCAATCGATTATGGTATTCGGACTGTTTTCTTTGAGTTTAGTGTTTTTCAGAGCCGATACACTTTCTGATGTGTTTTATATATTTTCACATATTGGTGATGGATGGTCCTTATTTTTTTCGCAGATAACTGATATACAATTTCTTAATCAATACGTTTTTATTGGTTATACGCGAAGCGAATTTTTCCTCGCTGTTTTTTCTGTCTTCATTCTTATTCTATTTGAATTTTTGGAAAGAAAGGAATGGGTACGGGCGTTTATTACAAGGAGACCTGTCTTCTTTGGTTCGTTTACGTTTGCCTTTGGAGTCTTAACGCTTCTTGTATTCGGAAAATTCTCTGGTCAAGAATTTATTTACTTTCAATTTTAATAGCTCTATGGCTTCAAGAACTATATTAATTTCTAAACTGTTCGGTCTTTCTCTCTCTATTACTGGCATCTTTTTGAACCCTTCTGTCGTGGGGAAGTTGGTAGCGACAGACGGACAGATAGAACAACTTCGATTTCAGATAATCATTATTAGTTTTGAGGCTATTATTTTTATTTTGGGCATTAGCATTTTTTTGTTTCCTGAATTTTTGGCAAAAAAATGGCGTTCATGCTCACTCGTTGTGTTAGGAATAGCCGTCGCTTTTGTTGTGATAGAATTTTCTGCCCGTATATTTCTTGATCGACCGGCATTTGGCTGGTACGGCTATCCTTCCGGTCTGTATTTGCCGGACGCAACAAGAGGCTTCCGTTTTACTCCAAATTTTAAGGGTCATTTCTTGAATCCCCCATATGATACTATTCCCATTAATATTAATAGTCGAGGTCTTCGTGATGTGGAGCATGAGTATGAGAAACCTAAAGGAGTAATGCGTATTCTAGGTTTAGGAGATTCAGTAATGTTCGGTCCCGGAATCTTATCTGAGGAAACATATCTTTCAAAACTCGAACAATTGCTCAAACAGCATGAAATGAATGTCGAAATTATAAAAGCCGGAGTAAATAGTTACTCATTTGACCAAGAGTATATTTATTATCTTGAAGAGGGGTACCGTTATGACCCCGATATTGTTATTGTTAATGTTATACATAAAGATATTTTACCGGTAACTCAAGAAAAAATAGCGGATTTATATAAGGAGACCACAAAAGCACTGACAAACCAAGAAGAAAAAAAAGAAAAACAAGGCAGTATTTTTAAACTCCGTCTCGAATGCCTGTCATGCAATGCCATATACATGCTATTTGATTCATTATTCGAGAATTGGAACAAAAGCAGCTTGGGACACGTGGATAATTGGACAGCAGAATGGGAAAATATGGTCAATTGGAAAAAGTATACTGAAAAGATTATTAATTTACATAAACGACTCGAGAGTGAGGGACGTCACCTAGTACTTGTTATTTTTCCTTTTACCGAACAATTTAGTGCGGTGAACCGGGGTGAAGTCGTATTCCAAACGAAACTTACTGACTTTGGGGAAAAAGAAAATATTCTTGTCCTTGATTTGTTGCCCTTGTTGAATGTTTCTTCGTATTATCGATATTATCTGGGTGGTGACAGTGTACATTTGAATAATCAAGGACATCGATTGGTAGCAGAGGCGCTTAAGACATTTCTTTTAGAGAACGCTGTATTTTTGCGTTAAAATCGAATTAAATTTTTTTGAAAAAAGAAAAATCTTAAAATCTGGTGTTTTTTAATAAAGGGTATTAAACCCTTTGACCGTCTACAGGTGTCGACGCCCAACCCGTCGACCCCGTCTTCACTCGCGCATCATGGGAGTGAGGTCGATTGGACTAATGATCGACTGCTCGCTAGCCGGAATAAACTTCTTTTTTCTGGAATAGGTTCTTTATATTCTTACTATACTTTTTAATTTTTCTCTGATAATCTTTGATAAATTTCAATATGAAATATAAAAAAACCAAGTACGCTCTTATTGCAGGTGCCCGTCCGAATTTTGTGAAGATCATGCCTCTTTATCATATGCTCAAAAAAAGGGGAGATAATTTCTTTTTGGTAAATACTGGTCAACATTTTGACAAAAGCATGTCCGATCAGTTTTTCAAGGAATTTAAACTCAGACCACACTTTTCTCTTAAACCATCGCATGAATCCCTTGCTAGGCAGCTTTCTGATATTGTGCACGGTTTAGAAATTATTTTTAGAAAAGAGAAACCTGATGTTATTTTTGTGGTGGGTGATGTTACTTCTACTTTGGCGGGAGCATTGGTTGCCAATAAGCTTGGTATTTTACTTGTGCATATCGAGGCAGGTCTTCGTTCTCATAATAAATATATGCCGGAAGAAACAAACCGAATAATTGTAGATCATCTTTCCAATATTCGCTTGGCGTCGGAAGAAACAGCACTTAAAAATCTGGAAGATGAAAGAATCGAACATAACTCTTATTTGGTGGGAAATATTATGATGGATACGCTTTCACACTTCTTGCCGATTATTAAAAGTAGTAAGGAAAAATTCTACTTCTGCACCTTACATCGTCCTGAAAATGTAGATAACCCTGAAGTTTTTAAAGATATTATCGATGCACTCGAAGAAATATCAAAAGATGCTAAAATTTATTTATCGCTTCATCCAAGAACAAGAAGACGAGCAGAAGAATTTGGTCTTTTAAAAAGAATCGAGAATATTTTTAAAGTTCTTTCTCCGCTTTCGTATTCTAAAACTCTTTTTTATCAAAAAAATGCTAAACTTGTGCTTACCGATTCAGGTGGAATACAAGAGGAAGCGAGCTTCATGGGGGTTCCGTGCATTACGCTGCGAACAGAGACCGAAAGACCCATAACTGTTACTCACGGGACTAATATTATAGCTGGAGTGACCACTCAATCTATTTTAGATATTTATAAAAAAGTAAAATCAAACGGCTTAGAAAAAAGAAAAACTAAAATTCCACTTTGGGATGGAAAAGCTACGAAAAGAATTCTAGACATTATCTCATTACATAATCAAAGAAAGATAAAAAGATGAAATACATTCAATCACCTTTCCTTTTGTTACTTTTTTTGTTATGAACTAGATATTGCATATGGACCAAGAGTTGTTTTACTACATAATCACTTCTATAATTTTTTAGAAAACCAAGATTAGAATTATATTCAATCTTTTTGTTCACTGTCTCTCTAAGGAAACTTTCAAGCTTATTTATTTCTGAATAATCGAATGATATGAAACCGGCGTTTTGCAAAAATTTTGTAGTAGGACTTCCTTTCGGAGTGATACCTATTATGTTCGTACCACTTCCAGCATAATCCACTACTTTTGAGGGGAGAAAAGGACTTTTTTCTAGGTCAGCGTCAATTACAACCAAAAGATCTGAATTACTCATTGTCTTAAGGCTTTCTCCGTAACTTACGGGAGGAAGTGTTTCTACTACATTTTCAAGTTGATATTTTTTTACAAGCTCTTTTAGATTGTTCTCAGTGTAATCAGTGTAACCTAATGTTCCACCAACAAGAGTAATTTTAATTTTAGACAGAGTTAGCGGTTCGATGTCTCGCATCTTTCTTACCGCCATAAAAAGTGCTTCTGGGGTCCTTTTTTTATAGAAAGCTCCGGTGTGACTAATGGTAAATTTTGTGTTTTCCAGTTCTGTTTTTTTAGGATAATCATTGGAATCAAAACAGTGAGGTATAACTACTGCTTTTGATTGCCATCTGTACGGATATTTTTTCATAACAAGGCTCAATGCCTCGTTATTTGTAAATCCTATTTTGTCGCTCCACCTTATGACAAATTTTTCAAGAAATTTGGTCTTTAGATTTTGTAGAAAGCTAAATTTATTGTAAGGATTATCACTCCATGGATCACTAAAGTATGAAATAAAAGGAATTTTTAATTTTTTTCGAATTTTTGCTCCTAAAATATTGCTTGATTGGGGATTGGAAAAGGAAAAAACCACATTGATTTTATGTTTTTTAATGATTTTCTCTACTTGTCGCAAAATTTGTTTGTAATAAAGAAATTCTCTTAAGTTCGTTTGAATATTTTTAATTAAAGGAACTTTAAAGAGAATATTTTTTTTAGAGTAGAAAGGGGAAATAGTATATATGGGCAAATCAATATCCCATTTTCCGCAAGTATCAAAAGTAACAATAATTGGCTCAATTTTTTGCCGAACCATTTCTTTAACTATTTTACCGATCATGATAGCTCGAGGTCGTAGTATGGGCGGAGTCCAAAAACTCAAGATCAATATTCTTAGGTTATTTGAAGATCCCATGTTTATCTTTTTACCTCATTGAAATAGACATCGACTAAACGTTCCCTTTCTTTTTCGCTAGCTGTGCTCGACCCGGTCCAGACTCCGGGGAAATCAACTTCATATCCGGTGTCATAGGCAGCCGAAACATAATTTAGAAGTTTGGTCTCGTACAATTCAGTATCCAAATTTTCTTGAAGTTTTTTAATAATTATTTTGTCTAACGTAGTTAGGTCAGTGTGTCTTGTGACGTTGGGTAATTTAAGGGTTGAACCTAATTCACCAAGCTGTATAGCCGGTTTCTTTAGTATGGCCGCTTCGAAAATGGTTGTGCCTCCGGGGCTTATTATTAAATCGGCTGATTTCATTATCTCATTTGTGGGGATCCTGTAGTCTACAAGTTTTACGTTGACGGTTCTAGCTACTTTCTCTAAATATGAAGGTGTTCTCACTCCTATCATCGCCGGGTGTTCTTTTACTACCAAAGTATAATCTCCTGGGAGAGACATGGCGATAAGACGTGCTGTTTCGATTTGATTGCTGAAGTACGGGGCTGTTACATCTATTACTGTCTCAGGTTGAACCTGAAGTGGAAAATAAACAAATTTTCCAATTTTACTTAAATCATGATATTTAAATTTTTTTGCAAATCGTTTATAACGTTTTTGACATAAGTAATCTCGAATAATGTATTTCGGAGGACGATACCCTGTTGTAATGGGTACACTTTCTAGGTAATCCTGTGAACCATTTTTATACCAAAGCAATATGTCTCGAACAGGAGCTAACTCTTTTTTTATTTTTTTTATTCCGGCTAGCGAGAGGCATCGCGAGAATGTACCCATTCTCATGATGTGCGAGCGAAGACGGATCAAAGGGTTAATACCCTTTATTAAACTGACTCTTTTTGATTCTTTGCTTTCATCTGAAACTTTCCCCCCCTTTCTTAGTTGTAGTATATATTCTTTAGCACGTGCATTACTAGGAGATATAACACTACCTTGGTTAAGCTTATCCACCTTATTATAGAAACAACCTATATTCTCAAGGTAATTCTCTGCAAAAATATAAATTCCAGCTATTTTTGAATCTGTAAGGGCCGACATTCTTACCCCTCTCTTTTTTGCATAGAGGTTAAACATAATATGGTGGAGAGAAACAAAATTTGGTGCGATAATCACTTCAGGATTAAATTTTTGAAAGACCTCTTTTATTGATAAATATACTGCTTTAATATAGTTTTCAATAACCTCATCGGGAACGGACTTTCTGAAACTGTAATAGTATTTTTCTTGATAAGATCTAGCATACTGTCTGATACTTGAAGCTAGGGACCAAATAGAATCAATACCTAGATCATCCACTATTTCTTTGATAGAGATTTTTCTATTTCCCAAAAATTTGCTTGGGTTACTTAATATATCATCGTGATTAATTATGAGCTCATACCTTACGTCGTTCTGAGCCACTATAAGTTCGTGGACGCTACGTTTAGAAGTAAAAGCTGCTAGTTTGCACCCATCTTCGAATAATTTTTTTGCTAATGGTCGTCCAATAATTTTACCCCAATTTCTTTGTTGAAATATTAGGACTCGTTTTTCAGATTTCTTTGTTTTCATATTGTAGTAATTGAATAATATCAGCTAAGAAAAACTAGGTCAACCACTTTTGACCCATGTTGACACCTCTTGAACCACTGGTATACTTACGGTTATGCACGACGAAATAAGACCAAATGCTATATATACAGCGAAGGAAGCGGGGGATGCCCTAAAGGTCAGCCCTAGTACTATTAAGAGAATGCTGAAAAACGGTCTTCTTAAAGCTAATAAAGTTGGTGGACAATACAGAGTATTGGGAAAAGAAATTTTAAGACTCGTCTCGCCCTCCGTGGAAAAACGCGCTGTCTCGATTTACTTGAAATGGAAAAAGAAAATTGTCGAAAAGATTAATAAATGGTAAGTATGTTCTCCAAATTTAAATTATTTTTACAATTATTCAATAAGGCTTTTGGTGCTTATAAATCGCACATATTTTTGCTTACCGCTTTAGGTTTTTTAGGCGGGCTTTTGGGAGGTATTGGAATAAACGTTTTGATTCCAATTTTTTCTTTTTTGGCTGATCCATCTGCGGAGGTTGCAGATCCAATTTCTAAATTTATTCGTGCTGGTTTTTTAGCACTTGGGATTGATTTTAGTCTCAAATTTTTACTCATTTTCATTGTTATTCTTTTTGTTTTGAAGGCAATCATTCTGGTTATTTTTTCTCTTATTACTGTTCGGATTATTGCTGGCTATGAAGAAAAGACTAGAAGTAATTTATTTCGCACAGTATTTAATTCAAATTGGGGGCATCTATTGAAACAGCGCTTGGGACACTTACAGACAATTCTTATTACAAATATAGAATACAGCCAGAATGTTTTCTCCCAAATCTCGGGAGTTATTATGACCTCAACTAATCTGGTTATTTATACTCTAATTGCTATTACAATTTCCTGGAAAATCACTCTCATAACTTTTGGTCTTGGGGGATTTTTGTTTCTTTTTCTGAAGCCTTTGATCAGAAATCTTCGAGAAATGGCCCATGCTCAAGATAAAATAAACCGCGATGTGGCTCACCATATAAATGAAAATGTCTTAGGGATAAAGGCCATTAAGGCTTTTTCTGTAAGCGAAATAGTGAGCAACGGAGCAGAAGTGTTTTTTAAAAAATGGAAAAGGCTTAAAATCCGAGCAAATATTTTTAATAATTTAACCTCAATTTTTATTGAACCCCTATCGGTGGTTTTTATCGCTTTTGTTTTTGCAGTTTCCTATAAAACATCAGGATTTAATTTCGCCTCTCTCATCGCAGTCGTCTATTTAATTAAGCAAATTTTTATTTTCTTGAGTCAGTTTCAAACTTTTATCATTGGTTTAAATACCACCACGCCTTATCTACGGACATTAGTTGAATACGAAGAACTGGCGGTAAAAGAGCAGGAAAATGAGAGCGGTGTAAAAAAGTTTTTGTTTCAAAAAGAACTTGCTTTCCAAGATGTTTATTTTTCCTACGAAAGCGGAACGAAAGTTTTGAACAGTGTTAGTTTCGAAATTAAAAAGGGTGAGATGGTGGGTATTATTGGCCCGTCGGGTGCCGGCAAAACAACACTTGTAGACTTAATGCTCCGCTTGTTTACTCCAGGAAGTGGAAAAATTTTAGTTGATGGCGCGTCGCTTCAAGATATAAATTTGAAAGATTGGCGCAAAAATGTTGGATATGTCTCGCAGGAGATTTTTCTCATAAATGATTCGATAAAAAACAATATTAAATTTTATGATGATGGAGTAACTGATGCAGATATTGAACGGGCCGCAAAAATGGCAGATATTTATGATTTTGTAATGACACTTCCAGAAGGTTTTAATACTTCTGTTGGAGAACGCGGTGTTCTTCTTTCGGGCGGACAGAAGCAACGTATTTCAATTGCGAGAGCTCTTGTGAGGAATCCCTCAATTCTAATTTTGGATGAAGCAACAAGCGCTTTAGATAATGAATCCGAAATAAAAATTCAAGATGTTATTCATAAGCTCAAAGGCAAACTAACGATAGTTGTTATTGCTCACAGACTCTCTACAATAGAAACTTCAGACAAAATTATCGCTTTGAATAACGGTAAGGTTGAAAAAACAGGTACACCAGCAGAGCTTTTAAAGAACAAGGAATCATACTTTTATAAGGTTTATAATATACGAAAATAGGTTTAAGATTCATGATTCACGAAAAAATGAAAAAAGAAAATAAAATTACAAATAATGATAAAAGGAAAGCTTTCCTAATTTGGGCTGATAACGGCCCAGAGGTAAATTATCTTATAAAGTCTTTAGAAGAACACTCCTGCAAAGTTGTCTATTGGGTTGGAAAAACCGAAAATACAAGCGAATTTCCTGAAATTATTTTTCACGACCACTATGCGGCATGGGCAGGTTTGCCACCCAAAAACGGAAGCGAAGAAAATTGTCTCCCTCCCTCTAAAGAATTAATAAAAAAAATGGCCGAAACAGAGTCGCTCGTTTTAAGTATGATGAATAAAAAATTTGATATTCTATCAGTGGATGAAAGAAGGCACCTCTATTATAGGATGCTGGGCTACTGGGATACTATAATTCGGAAATATAAACCTTACATTATTATTTTCCCTGCTGTACCTCATACAGTATACAATTTTATTATTTATTCTCTCGCTAGGGAGTATAAAATAAGAACAGTTATGTTTGAGGATTCTTGGGTTTCAGACAGACTTTTAATGTATCGTGATTGGAGAGAGGGTAGTCTAAATTTACATCTTGCATTACAGCGAAATAAGAACAAAAACTTTCGCTTGTTAGATCTAACTGAAGACCTTCAAGAATATTGGAAGTCACATAATGATCCTAAAAATGATGTCACCCCAATTTACATCAATAATGCAAGAAAAAAATTCAGCACTTTTAACAAGATGCTAGCTAGGGTCAAAATTGCCAAGGAATCCTTGAAAAATGGAACTCTTTTAACTCGTTGTTGGAGTTATTATAGGAAACAGTTCAAGTCTAATCTTAAAAAAGAATACGAAAGTTTACAGTTTAAACCGAAATTTGATATTGACTACTTGTATGTGCCTCTTTCTTTTCAGCCTGAGCGCACTACAAGTCCTCAGGGAGATGTGTATGGTGATCAGATTCTTATGATTGAAACTTTGTCGAAGGCGCTTCCCCCAGATCTAACCGTATACGTGAAAGAGCATCCAGCACAATGGCTTATGAGAAGTAATATAAATTATTCAAGTTCCAGATATGAGGGATATTATAAAAAGATTGCAAATCTCACAAATGTAAAACTCGTCCCGTTTGACACTAGTACCTATGATTTAATCAACGCGGCAAAGGCTGTGGTTGTGTGTGCTGGTACTGCTGGATGGGAAGCAATCATGCGATGTAAGCCAGTAATAAATTTTGGTTATCCATGGTATCGTGATTTTAAGGGAATATTTAAGGTAGAAAGCGTAGAATCTTGTAAAGTAGCTGTGGAGAAAATCATGGGCGGATATAAAATTACGGAGCAGGACATCATAAATTTTCTTAAGAGTTTTGGGGAGGCGTCAAGCAGGGCATATATTGAGAGTATGGTAGAAAAAATATCCAAATTAAGTAAAAAGGAAAGTATGGAAATTCTAACCAAACTTATTATTGCAGATACTCAAGATATAACTTCTAACAAATGAGAACAAAAAATGTAAAAAAAACGTCTCGACTTTCGAGGTTAAAAGATACCGGGAGATTTGCTATTGGTGTTGACGTCGAAAATATTAGCAGATTTAAAGAGATGGATACACCATCATTTTCTGCATTCTTACGAAAAATATTTACTTCCAAAGAACTAGAGTATTGCTTTTCCAAGAAAAATTCTTCTCAACATCTTGCTGTAAGGTTTGCGGGAAAAGAAGCAGTAATCAAAATACTTCGGGGATTAGGGGAAAGATATTTGAAAAATCCAGTTGGATATAGTCAAATAGAAATACTAAACGATAAAAATGGAGCACCGTTTCCTCGCATCACTCTTCCGAAGTACAAAGACCTCAATATTATTATAAGCTTTTCCCATTCAAAAGAAATTGCGATAGCTTTTGCTGTGATGATCGACATATAACAATTTGTAAACATTTATGCCAACTCTTTCAGAATACCTTGCCCGCTCCAAAAAAATAGAGCGTACAAAACATAGTAAGCATCAAAAAGGAAACAACAAATCCCTCAAAATTGCCCTGCTGTCTTCTTCAACAATCCAGGCCTTGAAGGAGGTTTTGTCGGTAAAATGTCATGATGCTTTTATTAAAGCAGACGTTTATCTGTCAGGTTATAATCAATATGTTCAAGAGATTTTGAACAAGAAAAGTGGTATTTACAAATTTAATCCCGACATAGTTTTTCTTTTTATAGACACCATATCATTGCTTGGAAATGCCTACTTTCGTCCATATAAAGATTCTTCTATGTGGGGCAAAAAATGGGTAAATGATAAAAAAGAAGAAATTATCGCTCTTTTAGACACTCTTTCGAAAAAACTTTCTGGTAGAATCGTGGTGCATAATTTCGAGGTGCCCACTTTCTCTCCTCTCGGTATTGCTGAAACCAGAGAAGAGTCAGGATTTATTGAAAGTATTCGGGGCCTTAACGTCGCTCTACAGGATTTTTATAAGAATAGCCAACAGATTTTTGTTTTTGATTATGAATTATTTTGTTCCTACATAGGGAAAGATAGGATGCGGGACGATAAAATGTATTACATTGCTGACTACAAAATCAATCCACAGTATATTCCCGCGCTTTCGGAGGGATATATGGCGTATATAAAGCCCACTGCTTCTATTATTAAAAAATGTCTTGTATTAGATTTAGACAATACTTTGTGGGGTGGAATTATCGGGGAGGATGGTCTTGCTGGAATAAAACTCGGGCCAACACCAGAAGGGCGACCATTTTGGGAATTCCAAAACTACATTCTCTCTTTACGTGATCGTGGCATAATACTTGCGATCAATAGCCGAAACAATCCTAGGGATGCTCTTGAAGTTTTTCAGAAACATCCCTCTATGATTTTGAAAGAGGAGCATTTTGCTAGTGTAAAGATAAATTGGAATGACAAGGTAGACAATATGCGGTCTATTGCAAATGAATTAGGCATTGGCCTTTCGAGTATGGTTTTTATTGATGATGATCCATCAAACAGAGAGATAATTAAGAGATCTCTTCCTGAAGTTCTTGTCGTCGACTTACCTAGTGATCCATCTTTGTATTTAAAGGCTGTAAAAGAGATAAATGATTTTAATGTATTACAAATTACCAGAGAAGATTTAAAAAAAGGCGAAATGTATCTTGACCAGAAAAAGCGCAAAGAACTTCTAAGTTCTTCGAGTACATTAGAAGATTATTTTAAAAAACTAGAGACTGTTGTCGTCGTCCAAAAAGCGAATATTCCCAATATTCCAAGAATTGCTCAACTTACTCAAAAGACAAATCAATTTAATCTGACCACTAAGAGATATACTGAAAAAGAGATAAGTAACATGGTTGATAAGGGCTATCTTGTTGTTTCGGTTTCAGTAAAAGATAAGTTCGGAGATAATGGAATCGTTGGGGTTGTGATTGTGGAAAGAAAGAATAATATCTGGCGAATTGATACATTGTTACTAAGTTGTCGGCTGATAGGAAGGGGAGTGGAAAAGGTGCTTTTGGGTTATGTGCTGAATTTGGCCAAAAAAGAAGATGCTGACATAGTCGTAGGCGTATATATTCCGACTGAAAAAAATATGATGACCAAAGATTTTTATAAGCAAAATAATTTTTGTGAGAAGAAAGTCAAAGGGGAAATAGTTTGGGAGCATAATTTGCAAGATAAGTATGTTTATCCCGATTTTCTCACTGTAGAAGAAAAATAAAATTATGAAAAGAGTAAGGAAAATTCTATCAGATGTTTTGTCTATAAGGGAGAACACTATTACAGATAAAACATCTCCTAGTAATACGGAAACGTGGGATTCTTTCAATGCACTTATGATTGTTTCGGAATTGGAACGGGAATTTAAGATAAGTTTTACCTTTGAGGAAATTGCGGAGGTCACTTGTGTAGGGGATATCACAAAAGCATTAGAAAAAAGGGGAATAAAACTCCATGATAAATAAAGCTAAAAAACTTTCATATACTGAGATAAAAGTAGGAGACTCGTATTCTTTTTCTGAAATTGTAACTGCTGACAAGGTTTATGAATTTGCGAGATTGACCGGTGATTATAATCCATTGCACGTTAACCTTAAGTTTGGAAAGCGAAGTATTTTTGGTAACAATATTGCGCATGGCATGTTTGTGGCAAGTTTTTTTTCAAAATTGATTGGTATGTATTGCCCAGGAGAACGATCATTGTATTTAAGTCAAACGCTTAATTTTAGAAAACCTGTTTTTTTTAATGACAAAATTACTGTTAATGGAACAGTTACAGACAAAGCGGATAGTTTCAATATTGTAAGTATTAAAATGGAAATTTCAAAAGAGGGAATAGTTTTAGTTGACGGGATAGCTATGATAAAAGTACTTCCAATATGAAAACAACAAAAACAGTATTAATAGTTGGAGGAAACGGAGGTATAGGAGCCTCGACAGTCAATTTATTTGCAGCAAAGGGGTGGATGGTATATTACACATATTACAAAAATAAAAAAACAGATTTTGAAAACAAATTTCCCAATACTATTGGGATAAGCTGTGATGTAACTAAAAATCAAGATATTAAAAAAGTAGCAAAAAAAATAAAAGAAGATGGTTTCTCTGTAGATGCAGTTATATATTCTGTAACCACTCATTTGACACTCCAGCCCTTCGAGGATATCCCTATTAAAGTATTTGAAGAAGATATTGAAATCATTCTCATTGGAGCTATAAGAATCTTTCAGGTTTTGATTCCTCTTATGAAAAAAGAGGCTCAAAGTGTAATTATTCCCATAATAACTTCTTCGGTTATATCTACACCCAAAAGGATGTCTTCGTATGTTATTGCCAAATTCGGTCTTTTGGGGCTTGTAAAAAGCCTTGCTGTTGAAATATCACAGTTGGGGATTAGGGTTGTCGGCCTATCACCTTCGTTTGTAGAAACTTCACTTCTTAAAGCTTTTCCAGCCAAGATGCTTGAGTTAGAAAAATCTAAACTTCAAAATGGAAAATTTATCAGCCCTGAAGAAATTGCCAAAGTTCTGGATTCTATTATTTGTGACAAAGAGAAATTTTTAACAGGAGAAAATATTATTGTAAATAATAGTCAGGACGTTGCAAGATTGATAGAAGAAAATAAATGATTCCACTCAAAAAATCAAAATTTATTTTTTCGTATAATAACCAGAATTACGAAAAGCTTGATATTTTTCAGGCTCTTCGTAATCTAGGAATAAAACATGGGGACTCGGTATTTGTGCACTCCGATGTTGCAAGGTTCGGCAAGATTATACCGGGGACTAAAAGAGATGAGTATTTAGAGGCATTCTTAGATGCTCTTAAGGATGCGGTAGGCAGAAATGGCAATGTTATCATGCCTTCCTTTACGTACTCATTTTGTAAAAAAGAGATTTTCTACCCACTCTATTCTCCTTCCACGGTAGGAATTCTTAGTGAGTATTTTCGAAAACAATCAGGCGTGTCACGCAGTTTAGACGCTATTTTTTCAGTCGCAGCGTATGGTCCACTAAAATCTTATTTTACTAAAGTTGGAACAAATTGTTTCGGGGAAAATTCTATTTTTGAGAAGTTGTATTTGAAAAATGTAAAAATTGTCTTTGTTGGAAACACTTTTGATATAACCTACATGCATTTTATTGAACAGAGGTTTGGTGTTCCGTATCGTTTTATGAAAAAATTTGAAGGAAAAATAGAGGTTGACGGTGAATTAAAAAGATATACGTTCGACTATAATGTTAGAGATCTCGAAGTTGATGTGGTATATAATTTGGAAAAAATTGCTAGATTTTTAGAGAATCGAGGAGTTCTTAGTACTGTAAAACTCGGATATTCTAAGATAAGAATTATTAGTGCAGTCAATGCCTATGACGTTTTATTCGAAGGATTAAAAAACAATGTATGGTTGTTATGCAAAAAAAAGAAAAAATAAAATTATATGAATAAAATAAAAATTGAAAAAAAACAAGATTCTGGAAAGAAAATGTATAGTCTCATGGAAAGGCTCTACCCCCTAACTCGTAGTATCACAGGTAATGGTACGAGACAGACGCTTAATATAATTAAGGAGTATATTCCTATTATTATTAATGAAGTACCAACTGGAACCCCAGTGTTTGATTGGATAATTCCCAAAGAATGGAATATCACTGATGCCTATGTAAAAAATTCGAAAGGTGAGCGAGTCATTGATTTTAAAAAAAATAATCTTCATGTTTTAAGTTATAGTCAGCCTGTCAATACAAAAATGACACTTGAGGAACTAAAGCCGCATTTATATACACTCCCTGAACAGCCGGATGTTATTCCATATATGACTACGTATTACAAAGAAGGATGGGGTTTTTGTCTCTCTCATCAATCATTCAGTGGGTTGAAGGAAGATATGTACGAAGTAGTAATTGAGTCAACTCTCTCTCAGGGTTCTCTCACCTATGCCGAACTGTACATCAAAGGAGAGACAAAAGATGAAATTATTTTTTCAAGTTATATGTGCCATCCATCAATGTGTAATGATAATTTGAGTGGCCCAGTTTTATTAACCGCACTTGTAGAAGGCATGATTGGTAAAAAACATCGATACTCATACCGTTTTTTGTTGGTTCCAGAGACTATTGGTGCTTTGGCATGGCTTTCTAGAAATGATAATAACCTTGCAAGTGTGAAAGGTGGTCTTGTAATAACTTGTGTCGGAGACTCTGGTGATATGACATATAAAAGAAGTAAACAGGGTGATGCATACATTGATAAGGTGGTAGAAAAAGTACTGAGGGATACTGGTTCTCCACATAAAGTAATAGATTTTTTCCCGATGGGTAGCGATGAGAGACAGTTTTGTTCCCCTGGTTTTAATTTACCAATGGGTTCTTTGGTTCGGACTCTTTACGGCTGTTTTCCCGAGTATCACACTTCAGCTGATGACTTAGATTTTGTTAAAGCTGAGTATCTAGAAGATTCTTTAATGAGATACCGGGAAGTGGTGGAGGTCTTAGAGTGGAATGAAACATACATAAATCAAAGCTCGAAAGGTGAACCGCGACTTGATAAACGAGGCCTGTACCGCGCGATTGGTATCAAGACCAATACAAAAATGGAAGAAGCAATATTATGGACTCTAAGTTTTTCTGACGGACAATATTCTCTCTTAGATATAGCGAATAGGTCTTCAATGTCATTTGCGCTCATAAAAGAAGCGAGTATGCAGTTAGTAGAGCATGGGTTATTGAAAACAAAGACAGATTGAATAAATTAAAATAGTGTGCTACTATTTCCAAATTATCCTATAGTTTAGGCATATGTATAAATTAACTTTATAACTTTCAATTTTTAACTTTTCCGCCAAAATACTGGCGGATTCGCCTCAGGCGGAATAACTATCACCATGTGGACCGTAAAAACAAAACTAGATTTTCTTAAAGGAAAGACCATGCTCGTAACAGGTGGTACTGGTTCATTTGGCAAAAATTTTATTCGTTTGCTTGCCGATAAATCAAAATTAAAAAAGATAATCGTCTTTTCAAGAGACGAACTCAAGCAGTCAGTAATGCAGGCCGAATTTAAAAACGATCCGAGATTACGCTTTTTTCTAGGAGATGTTCGTGATTCGCGTCGTCTTGAGCGTGCTTTTCATGGCGTAGATATTGTGGTTCATGCGGCTGCTTTGAAACAAGTGCCGGCTCTCGAATACAACCCTTTTGAAGCGGTGCAGACCAATATTTTGGGAACTCAAAATGTTCTTGATGCGGCGATTAACACTGGGGTAAAAAAGTTATTACTAATTTCGTCCGACAAGGCGGCTCATCCGGTAAATCTTTATGGCGCCACAAAACTTTGCGCCGAAAGATTGGTTGTCGCAGGAAATGCTTATTCTGATGGTGTTACTCAATCTTCATGTGTTCGTTATGGAAACGTGGTTGGTAGCCGAGGTAGTATTGTGGATGTTCTTCTTCGCAACAAACACAAAAAAGAAGTTTATATTACCGATGAACGAATGACCAGATTTTGGCTGGGGCTTGAGGATGCTTTTGATTTGGTGCTTTTTGCTTTAGGAAAAATGGAAGGTGGCGAGATATTTATTCCGAAAGCGCCTTCAATGACAGTTAAAGATCTATTTGAAAATATAGTTCCCAACGCTAAAAGAAAAACGATTGGTATCAGGCCAGGAGAAAAACTTCACGAAATTTTGTTAACTCGCGATGAAGCTAGACACTCTGTTGATTTGGGAGACTACTATGTTGTATTACCCGAACACGAGACGGCTCCAAATCAGACAAAGATGAAGAAATACCACGCAACTGGTAAAAAAGTTCATCCAGAATTTTCTTTTGAAAGTCACACCAATACTAAGAAACTTTCAAATAAAGATTTAATGGCGATAGTAGAAAAAATGGCAAAAATTCTTGAGTAAGAGACAAAAGAAATAATTTTAAATCTTAAATTATTAAAAATCATAAATCTTAAATCCAATGATTCCATACGGTAAACAATCAATAGATCAGAGTGATATCGACGCAGTAGTTGAGACCTTAAAATCTCCATTTTTAACTCAAGGTCCAAAGGTCAAAGAATTTGAAGAAAAGTTAGCTGCCTACTCTGGCGCAAAATATGCCGTGGCTGTTTCAAATGGTACTGCGGCTTTACACGTTGCTTATTTAGCGGCAGGAATAAAAGCCGGGGATGAAGTTATAACATCTCCTAACACATTTGTGGCTACATCTAATATGTTACTCGTAATTGGTGCGAAGCCGGTTTTTTGTGATCTCCGACCTGATACTTGCAATATTGACGAAACGAAAATCGAAAAACTTATCACCAAAAAAACAAAAGCGATTGTTCCTGTGCATTTTGCTGGCAATCCTTGCGACATGGACAAAATAAAATCTATCGCAAAGAAACACAAACTTCTCGTGATTGAAGACGCTTGTCATGCACTCGGGGCGAGTTTCAAAGATAAGAAAATTGGATCTATTGGCGATATGAGCGTCTTTAGTTTTCATCCTGTAAAATCAATTACAACTGGCGAGGGTGGAGCAATCTTGACTGACAATAAAAAATTCTACGAAAAAATGCTTACCTTGCGAAGCCACGGAATTCATAAAGATAAAAAAGGACTTGTTGTTATGACCCATATGGGATGGAACTATCGCATTACGGACATCCAGGCCGCTCTCGGCGTCTCCCAGTTAAAAAAACTTGATGGTTTTATTGATGCGAGAAGACAGGTTGTTAAATGGTACGAAGAAGCTTTTAAGGGTGCAGGTGGAATCATCCTGCCAAAAGAAACTGCAGGTTCAAAGTCCGCCTGGCACGTTTATGTAATCAGAGTTAAAAATAAAAAAGATCGTTTTCCTCTTGCAAATTTTCTTAAAGAAAAGGGAATTGGAATTAATTTTCATTATCCTGCCGTTTACGGTCAACCATATTATAGAAAAAATGGTTATGCTAAGACAAAATTAAAAGAGGCTGATTTATATAATATTACCGCAATTACTCTACCTCTTTTTCCAAACTTGAGCCGTCAGGAGGTGAAGCTTATTGTGCGAAGCATTAATGAGTATTTTATAAAAAATTAAATATACTATTGTGATTAAAAAAATTGCGTGGGGGACAAGCAAACTATTAGAAATGTATCTACGGCAAACAAAATCTAATCCGTTTAGTTATTGCATCGATGATTTTACAAAGCGTGATATGTTTTGTGGATTACAGGTAAAAAGATCGACTACGTTATCGAATGAAAAGAAAGGGGAATTCTTGATGGTTATTTTTGCCGTTTCAAATGAAGCTCTTCAAGAAATATCTTCTTCCCTTAGATCCAGTGGGCTGTCATATGGAAAAGATTTTATTTTTTATTCAGACTTTTTCCGTCCTAATTTTGAAAAAAAGACCGAGAAACTTCTGGGAATTAAACTGAACAACGATCTTTACAGATATGCGTTATCTTTTACTTTAAATTCGAGAACATCCATTCATACGACCATATTGGGGACGTGGTTGTTTCTTGAATTGGTAAAAAAAGTTGATTCTTTGCATGGCCAAATTGCTGAAGTCGGTTCTTTTCAGGGTGGAAATGTGCTATGTGCTCTTAATTTTATGGCGGCGGCAGGATTACACCCTAAAAAATATTATGCCTTCGATTCATTTGAGGGTTTTCCGGAATTAAGTGAATTTGATCCAAAAAGTTTTCGGCGTGGTGATCATTCTATAAAAGTGATTCCGCAGGAGATAATGGATAAATTTGTTATTTTTCCAAATGCGAAAATTGTCAAAGGTTTTATCCCGAAGACTTTTAGTCATATTGGTAATAACGAACGATTCGCATTAGTTTTTTACGATTGCGATCTATACGAGCCGGCACTTGCGACTTATAAGTATTTCTGGGATAAAATAGTCCCTGGAGGATATATGGTGATACATGATTATGAGACTCAAACAGGCGGTTTTACTGGAGTCAAGAAAGCATCCGAGGAATTCTTCGGTCCATTAGGTGTTGTTCCTACATCTTTTTTTGAGAATACCATGGCTGTAATAAAAAAACAGTGAAAGTCATACCATACGATAAAACAAGAAAGAATGAATGGGATGCTTTTTGCATTGCGAGTGATGATGCATGGTTTTGGCATACATCAGATTGGTTGGAATATACAATTAATTATAAACCGGAGCTAACAACTACCGATTTAAGTTTTTTGGTCTATGATCAGGACAAAATAGTTGCTATTGTTCCACTCACTTTGGAAAATACTTTATTGCTTACCGAAACGGTTAGAGAGTTTTCTTTTGGTGGATGGACTATTCCTGCGCCCGCATTGTTACCCGGGCTGTCTGTGGGTGAACGAGAATATCTCCACACATTTATTTTTAAGGAAATAGATAATCTAGCCACTCAAAGTAATGTTGTTCGGGCAAGTTTCAGAATTAGTCCGCTTTCTTCAAATGAACGGGGAAATGTCCACTACAATTATCTTCTCCCTTTCGGGTATAGTGATGTTTCTCTGTTTACGAGAATTATTGATTTAAATAAAAGACCGGAGGAATTGTGGAATGATCTTCGGCGGAATCATAAACGCAGTATAAAAAAAGTCAGTGATTTTAAGGTATCTTTTTTTTCATCTGAAAACATAACTAAAGAAATCTTTGATGAGTACAAAAAAATGCATCATAAGGCCGCTGGACGTAAGACCCGCCCGGACATTACTTTTGAAATGATGTTTGACTGGATTCAAGATAATCTCGGTTTCTTGGGGGTGGTGGAATATCGGGGTGAAAGAATCGGTTTTGAGTATTACACAATATATAAAAATAAAGCATATGGATTTTCTGCCGCTAACGAGCCCGCATATTCTTATTTGCCCATACGACCGATTTTGGAATGGGAAGCTATGTTATGGATGAAGAAAAAAGACATCTCTACCTATGAAATCGGTGTAGATTATTATGGAACCCTGCCTTATGATGTGCCGGATTCTGAACAGTTAAACATCTCTCATTTTAAAAGAGGTTTTGGTGGAGTTCCCGTCCCATTGATAATGGCTGAAAAATTTTATAACAAGGATTACTTCCTAAAAATGACTGATTATCGAGCACACCGTTTTGCTTCAACGTTATGATAACTACGAAATTAATTATTATAGGTTTTGGCTCAATCGGACAGAGACACTATAAAAATCTCCTTTCTCTTGGGTATGAAAATGTTTATGTTTACGATGTAGATCCAAAAAAGATTCAAGATTCAAGATTCAAGATTCAAGATTTAGATGAAAAGACACTAAAAGATTTTAATGTCGCTTTTATAACCAACCCGACCCACTTACATGTTGAAACAGCTTTGCTTGCGGCCAAAGCCGGTTGTCATTTGTTTATCGAAAAACCCCTTTCTCATAATCTAAAAGGTATAAAGAATCTAATAGAAGTTGCTAAAAAGAAAAAGAGTATTGTGATGGTTGGATGCAATTATAGATTCAACAAAGGTTTTAAAATGTTAGAAGAGGTTGTGAAGAATAAAAAATTCGGTGATCCATTATTGTCTCGAGTGGTGATCAGTCAAAATTTAATTAAGTCTCGGCCTGGAGTTGATTTCAAGACTACCTATGCGGCGCAATCAAAATTTGGCGGCGGAGTTATATTAGATTCTGGATCGCACGCTGTTGATTATCTCTCTTCTCTATTTGGTTTCGGCAAATGCGTTTCTGCCTACTCCGAAAAAAATGACAAACTTGATATAGACGCGGAACACTCGGCTAATTTTATTTTGAAGCATAAAAATGGGGTTGTATCGGAAGTCAGTCTGGACTATTTCGGTGAACCTAAAAAGCATTCTTTAGAAGTGCAATTTAAAAATGGTTCTGTTAAATGGAATTTTGCCGGAAATACAATCGAGACTTACGATAGCAAAAGTGGGGAATCAAAAATCACTTCGATTTACGGAGCGAGTGAGATAGAATCGGCTCGAAATGATATGTATGTGGAAGAGTTGCGACATTTTTTAAATGCGGTTAAATATAGTGGACCCGTAATCAATGATTTGGAAAATGCGTTTGAGGTTATGAAAATATTAATTAAAGCCAAAAAATAATCCATGGCAAAAACAAATAAAAAAAGAATTTTGCAAAAATCTAAAATCCTTCTTGAAAAGGCCGAAAAAATTATTCCTAGAGGCGCTCAAACCTTAAGCAAAGCGCCAGATCAGTTTATTCGTGGCGTTTCTCCCTATGCAATTGCAAAAGGTAAGGGCTGTCATGTCTGGGATGTCGATGGAAATAAATATATAGATTTAGCTTCCTCGCTCGGCGCGATTGTTTTGGGGCATCAATTTCCTCTTGTTGAAAAAGCAATAAAGAAACAGAGAAAAAACGGGACACTATTTTCTCTCCCCGGGGAATTGGAAGTCGAGCTCGCAGAAAGAATTAAAAAAATGATTCCTTTTATGGAAAAGATGCGTTTTGGTATGAATGGTTCTGATGCAACGTCTGGTGCTATTCGTGTTGCCCGAGCTTATACCGGGAGAGACCATGTTGCTAAGTGCGGTTATCATGGTTGGACTGATTGGTCTATTGCAACCAATCCGCTTCGAAGCAAAGGTGTGCCACAAGTGGTTAAGGATCTGACCCATGAATTTAAATATAACGATATTGGAAGTTTGGAGAAAATTTTTGAGGATCATTCAGGAAAAGTCGCAGCTGTTATCTTAGAGCCAGTAAGTACTGTGTTGCCAGAAAAAGATTTTTTGAATGAAGTAAAAAGGTTGGCTCATAAAAACGGAGCAGTATTGATTTTCGATGAATTAGTAACAGGCTTCAGATTAGCTAGGGGAGGTGCGGCGGAATATTTCAAAGTCGAACCAGATTTGGCTTGTTATGGGAAAGCAATTAGTAATGGTGAGCCGCTTTCAGTCTTTGGGGGCAAAGGCGAAATCATGGATGTTTTAAGCGGGCAGGACGTGTTCTACTCTTTTACCTATGCCGGATATCTTCCCTCAATTGCAGTTGCGATAGAAGTACTCAAATTCATGGAAAAAAACAATGTCCAGAAAAAACTTTGGAAAACCGGAGAATTACTTATCGCCAAATACAAAAAACTTACGGAAAAATATAAAGTGCCAACAAAAGTAACTGGAATCGGGCCTCACCCAATTTTTGCTTTTAAAGATGAGAAAGGGGGAGATAATCTCGCTCTCAAAAGTTTATTCTTGCAGGAAACAGCTAAGCGTGGAATTTTGACCAACTGTTCGAATCTCACGAACTATTCTCATGAAGTTAAAGATATTGAAGAAGTATCTAAACGATTGGAAGAAATTTTTGTAATTATAGAAAAAGCGGTTCGAGAAAATAAAGTTGAAGAAAGGTTGGAGGGGCCTATGATACGCCCTCGCAGCAAACCCCTCTAAAACCTCATATTCGGCACACTTCGTTGTCGCCGCACTCGTTTGCTCCCGCAATGTATAAGTACATACATTTTGGTCGACAAGCCTCGCTTGCTCCTAGAATTGCGCTCGAATCTGAGATTTTAGAGTTTCTTCATTCGGTCAATTTTTATATAAAAAAACACCTTGGGACAATTCGTGTATCACGAACGTTCTCAAAGTGTTGTGGATGGGGGTAGCCCCATCAACCTTCCCCAGGCAACTCTCCTCTTCGTGGCAAGCGACCGTGTTGCTCTAAAAACTGGAGTGACATTTCTGCCTTCTTCTTTGCACGGCGGTTGATTGCTATTTTTTGTTCACGCGTGAGAGTGAGTATTGAACCAATCTCTTCGCCGTAACCTACTTCTAGTGCACAAGCAGCTATCTCTGTACAGTGATCCAAGAATTCCTCACTAGCTGTGCCATCGAAGATGTCGCCGGTGATGAGCCTCATTTCTTGGCTGTAATTTATCATCTTTATGTTCTGTGCGGCATGTGGACCAAAATCGCCGATACTTCGGCATACTGCACGAATTCTCTCCGCTTCGACGAGCATCTCTCTGAATTTTGCGTCCATTTCTGGTCTCCCTGGTTTGTTGTGTTTGAGATCAAAATCCTTTAGTAGGATAGCATAGGAAAAAATTTCTGTCAAATTTCCTTTCGTAAAATAGAAATAGAACCTATTCTCTGTCGCTATACGTTATACGTTTACACCTAATTTTTGAAGTTCACTTTTGCACTGATCGAGGGATTCGAATAGAAAGGCATACATGCCGAGGTTTCTTGCCGCTTCAACATTTTTTTTGGAGTCATCGATAAAGATGGTTTCTTCTGGTTTTGATCCAAGTTCTTTAAGTGCTAATTCATAAGCCGTAGTGTTGGGCTTCATGATACCGATTTCATTGGAAAAAAACATTCGCGGGAATATTTTTTTGAGATTGTGATTATTTAGAATATGTTCCATCATCTCTTCGGTTAGATTAGAAAGAACAGCTGTCTTGTAATTTTTTTTGAGTTTTTTTGCAAGCTCAAGCATTTCCGGCCATATCTTGTAAGACGAAGTATAAGCTTCTCCTAATTTTGTTGGAGTAAGATTTTTTAATTTGAAAAATTCAATTATTTTATTCCAGAATTGTTCTTTGGACATCTCTCCACGATAGTATGGTTTTTGAATATCCTGGGATTTTTCTCCCATTTCATCAACACTTAAACCAGTTTGTTTGGTAATTTCAGGATGAAAAAATGGCTCTCCTGGGTTGCAAAAGACCCCGGCCCAATCAAATATTATGGTTGTAATTTTCTTCATACCTCCTATAATACAAACTAATATGAACGGGGACAAGAACAGCAAAAATATGAAAATTTTTCTACCCAACAACCACAGTAAGTGGAAAATAGACTATAAATTGGTTAGTCCAGATAATAATGAAAATCTAAAGAAAGTTTTCTTGGAAAATTTTTCCAACATTGCTGATTCAGTAATATCAATAGAACAAGTGGCTGAGACCGAAGTGAATAGTAATAATTTTAAACTTGGAACTTCCAAGGGTAAAAAGAAATCATTTTTCTTACTTCGCCGATATCCAGAAACTCGAAATATCGATTCCATAAAAGGCGCTCATGAGGTTTTAAATTTTTTAAATAAAAGTGGGCTGAAAACCCCAGAAATTATTTTGTCAGATAGTGGGGAGGAGATAGTTCATACGACCCCATACCACTACACTGTTTTTAAATTTCTCAAATCCAATCATTTTAAAGGAAGCTTGGATGAAATAAAAAGTGCTGCGAGAGAATTTGGCAAAATGGATGCTCTTCTAGAAAAATTGCCAGATGCTACTAAAATAAAGAAGATGCTCGAGTTTCCTCCGAAAGTTCTAAAGTTAAGAGAATTTTCTACAGAAATTTGGGAAAACATATTTAAAGAAGCAGGGAAACACCTAGAAGAAACCAATGACGAATTTGATTCCAAACTTCTTTCTTTTAAGGATTTTATTCTAGACGCTGTTAAAAAAACAGAAAGCTTGAAAGATGAAGCAAAAACATTAGATAAACAAATTATTCATTTTGATCTTCATCCTCATAATCTTTTAACTGACGGCAAGAAATTGGTAGCAATACTCGATTTCGATTCTTTAAGGAATTTTCCCAAAATGCACGGGATTGCTTTTGCGATGCATCGACTCGTGAGGCAATATATTGTCTTTGCCAAACCTAAAAATATCAAAAAAGCTGTAGAAAAGGCTAAAGAAATTTTTCTTAATGTATATCAAAAGGAAAATCCACTAACCGAGCTTGAAATTAAATTAATTCCGTTTTTTCTAAAAACAGAAGCACTCTCAAGACTTTCTTACGCAATGAAAGATTTTTATTTTAATGGTAATGCTGCGTGGAAAGGGGATTTGGACAAGCAGACCGCTGCCATAGCAGAAGCAGAGCATTTTTAAAATCCTAAATCTTATATCGTAAATCATAAATCTATGAGTACTCTCTGTATAATTCAAGCTCGAATGAGCTCAACAAGATTACCCGGAAAAGTTTTGAAAGAGATAAACGGTAAACCTATGCTTTTTTATTGTTTGGAAAGATTAAAAGAATCTAAAACTTTGGATAAGGTGGTGGTTGCAACGAGTGATCATAAAGATGACGATGTAATTGCCGATTTTTGCCAAAAAGAAAAAGTAGATTGTTTCCGTGGGTCACTCGAAGACGTATTGTCGCGCTACGCCGAATGTGCAAAAAAATATCCAGAATATGACACCATTGTTCGTGTGACTTCCGACTGCCCTTTGATTGATCCAAAAGTAGTCGATAAAGTTGTCTCAAATTTCTTAAAAGAAAAAATGGATTATGTAAGCAATGTCCTAGAAGAAACTTTTCCAGATGGAATTGATATTGAAGCTTTTTCTAGAAAGGCACTTTTAGCTTCCGACAAAGAAGCCCTACTTCATTCTGAAAGAGAGCATGTTACTTTATATATTCGAAACAACCCAAAATTTAAAAAACTAAACATTAAAAATAAAGTTAATATGTCTAAATACCGTTTGACGGTAGATAACCCCGAAGACTTCGAAGTAATTTCATTCTTAATAGAGAATTACGGATACAAACTTACCTTCGAAGAATACTGCAAGCATTTAGATAAGCATCCAGAAATTATGGAGAAGAATTCTAAAATTGAGCGAAATGCCGGTCTCAAAAAATCTCTTAAAGAAGATAAGAATTCTTCTAATTCCTAGAGCCTATTGCCTAATTTATGACTTGGTTTTATCTCAGCCTCACACAAGCTTTTCTTACAGCCGTGACATGGCTTATGTTGAAGCGCTCTCAAAATAAGGGTGCCACCAATGAAGGATCGCTTTTTATCTATTTCACTTTTCTGATCCTCGGCATTTTTGGTTGGCATCTTTTTACAAACACTCCATTCATTCTCCCTTCAGTTGGTTGGGGCGCGGTATTAATATTGGGTGGAGTGATAGCGGCTGTCTCGAATCTTTTTTCCATGTCTTCATTTCGGCATGGTCCAAATGTTGGATTTTCTCTCGCTCTCTCTTCAACACAATCAATCTGGGTAACCATAGCCGGTGTTTTACTTTTTAAAAGCAATTTTAACCTTGCGGCAATTCTAGGGATCCTGGTGATAATTATCGGGGTATTTTTAATATACGGAAAAAGTTCGTGGACGGATTTTAAGTGGGGGAAGATGGCTTTGCTTTCTGCTTTGGTCAGCTCGCTATACTGGATACTAGTGATGCTAGTAAGTAGGGCAATACCAGATCTTCAAGTTACAGTTATTTTAATCTTCGTGGCAGTGCCTCAATTGTTTGTTTTTGCTTTGGCTCGTTTCCGTAAACTAGAATTTAAAAAATGGTGTTCATTTTCTCTCGTTGCTTTTCTAGCCTTTTGTGGATTTTTAGGAGCTCTCAATAACTTAGCCGGCATTGCCGCTGTGACCACGGCTCCAAATCCCGGTTACGCTTTAGCAATCGCGTCATCAAATGTAATCTTGGCCACATTTTTCTCTTACTTTTTCTTCAAATCTTCTCTCAAGCGCCAACAAGTGCTAGCAACTTTTATTATCGTGCTAGGAGTAGTTTTAATTCGTTTAGGAGTATAAAAATAAAAAATCCGTTCTGGGTTTTCAGAACGGACGATCGAGTGAGTTCCTTGAGTTAATATCGGTGTCCATCGATATAACCCTTGGCAAAGCTCAAGCACTCGTGGAAAGATGGAGTGACGTGGCCACTTCCGGCGAGATACCAATTCCGCGGGTCAGAGAAATCGTTCTCGAGATCGGCCCAGTTGCATCCCTCTGGTAGGTTTCGGTAACGAGGGTCTTGCTTCAGGGCACTCAATACTTGCTGGATCACCGCAGGCAGGCCTTCCAAACCAGGCAATTGGTCAGATATCATTACTCAACTCCTTTGGTTTCTTAGTGGGTAAAGGGAACAGTCCTTCACAATTATGGCATATCAATGAAATTTCTGCAAGTTTTTGCGTGTTCTTTTTTCCTTTTGAATAAAAAAATCCGCCTCAACGCACGAATGCGGAGGCGGATGAAGCAAGGAACCTCGCGGCTCTACTTGCTAGCTGAACATGTGCGCAGGAACGAAGACCAGAGCCCCTGGCTTCTCGATCGAGTGACCGTACTGGGTCACGATCGCATTGCCATCAGGATCGAAGGCGATGCCGTTGCCGCAGAGGCCGGGAATCACGAGTTCGCCGTCGTGGTAGATGCCCTTACGTTCCGTGGCGCGGAAGTCGGTGATGGTCCAGAGGCGGTCACTACCTTCTTGACGTGCGATGCCGTAGCGGAAGGCGCCAATGTCTTCCTTGCTTGCACGTTCGAGGGTGTTGTCGTCTGCGAATGCGTACTCGTTGATTGTCCACGCGTCGCACTTCACGTTGGACTCCACTGTGTGGACATTGTCACCCCTCAGCAAGAGAGAGTGCACCATCGTACCTTCTTCCACGTCATCGGGGAAGGAGATTTCTTCGTTCAGGAATCTCCACCTTCCACCTTCCGTTTCCGGAGGTGAGATGACGAAGATCTTGCGATCGCTGTTCCGGAGAACGCAGAGGTTGCCCGCACCATCGAAGTATGCAACCTGCATACGGTTGAAGTCCTTCTTGAAGAAGTCGGGGAAGAGGCGGGTGGTTCCTTCGGCCCCCTTCACGAACTTCATGTCCATGACGATGTCGTCGCCATCCTGCCGCAGCTTCCCGAGGCAGACTTGCGGTTCGAAGTACTCTGCGATCACGAACTGGCCGGTCTGGGGGTCGTAGCTCACTCCCAAGGGCTGGGATGCGATCTCGATCCTCACTGGGCCCCCCGGCGAGCTCTCGAGTTCCGAAGCGAATCTGGCCTGGATGCTTGGCGGTGCTGAGCTGCAACGCCGTTGGGTGTTCACGATTCATGGCTGTGTTCCTGTGCTTTGTAAGGTCAAGGTGCAATTCCAGCGAAGTGCTGGATTCCTCCATAATAATACCTATATTGGCTTTTTTGTCAAGCACCATGATTTGACATTCTGAAGACAGTATGTTAAATATAAAGGCAGTTGTTCTTCAATAAAAACAAACACAAAAAGGGGGATTCCCGTGAAAAGCGTGAAGCAGATTCTTGACTTGGCCTACCGCCTGGCACTTCTGTGGATTCCGTGCTTCTTTCTATTCAACAAGGTGTGGGGAGAGGTTACGTGGGAGCAGGCCTTCCACAACACAGCGTTCTATCTTCCGGTTGTGGCCTCGATCTTCTGCCTGTCTTTCCAATTTGACTTGTTCACGCAGATTGTTGAGAGAAAGGAAATCAACATCAAGGCGCGAGCGATTGACTTCATTCACTGGCTTCTTCTCATTTCCATCAATGTCAGCCTCTGGATGTTCGGGGGTGTAACGATCTGGTGGCTTGTCCTTCAACTTGCAATGCTCGTTCTCATTGGTGCTCAAATTGGAATCAGGAGCGCACAGAGAGAATCGATCTTTTCGATGAACGAAAAGGTTGCTGGTGGAGTCGCCGCGTCGTTCGCGCTTCTTCTGGGAAGTGCTGCCGGTTACATTCGGTATGCAAGCCCAGAAGGAAGTAGTGCGGGATGGTGGCTCGATTCGATCACAGGTATCGTCTCGATCGTGCTTGTTGTCGGGTTCATAACTCAAGACCTCTCTACTATCCGCAAGGATTGGACGCCCTACCCACGGAAGATATTTCTCAAAGGGGTCTTCGGTTGCAACGTCATGATCTTGCTCAATTGGGTGAGTGTGATGAGCAAGGCGGATTGCAACTGGAGTTACGAGTGTTGGTTTGGTCAGCATTTCGGCTTCACTTTTGTCACAATCGTTGGGAACTCGGTCTACCTCGCCTTCTGGGGAATGTACGAGTTCTACCGAGCGAAGCAAGAGAGGGAGAAGAGAGGTTGGGGACCACTCATGGTATGACCGGGTCTCTTGGAGGGTGGTAAAGAGTTGCTTTAAAAGCGACTTTGAACCACCTTCTTTTTTTATGTATTTTAGCTTTGATTTATGTATAATATTTAGATTATGAATCCTGTAGTAGAATTTCAGGTTGCAAATACTACTCGGTAGAATATAAATTGTAGATTTATTTATTACTTAAAAGCTATTGATTTCCAGGATAGTTCTGATTTTGCAAAGAACGACCTGAAATTTCACTACGGGATGAAAACCATAAAAATTGGGAAAAGAAAGGTGGGGGAAGGACAGCCAACTTTTATCGTGGCGGAGATTTCTTGCAATCATGAACAGAAATACGAACAGGCCGAAGCTATTGTAAGAGCCGCGGCTTCTGCTGGAGTTGATGCTGTTAAAATGCAGACTTATACTCCGGATACGATCACTTTACCTTCTCGAAAAAAATGGTTTTTTGTTGGAGGCAAGACCAATCCTGATGCATGGAAGGGACAGACTTTTCACGATTTATATAAAAAAGCTTACACGCCTTGGGATTGGCAGCCAAAGCTTCAAAAATTAACACACTCTTTGGGGATGGAATTTTTTTCAACTCCATTCGATGAAACAGCCGTAGATTTTCTAGAAAAAATGAAAGTGCCGGTTTATAAAGTTGCCGCTTATGAATCAACTGATTTTACTCTGCTTCGAAAAGTTGCCAAAACAAAGAAGCCCGTAATTGTGTCGGTTGGCTTCGCTACACTCAAAGAAGTTGAATTTATTGTTGAAACTTTAAGGAAATATGGTGCCAAAGAAATAATTATTTTGCAGTGTACAACTTCATACGCCAAAGAAGCTATTTCTGAAAAAACAAATCTGGCGACGATGAAAGATATTAAAGAAAGATTTAAGGTTGAGGTTGGTCTGTCTGACAATATGGGGGGAATTGAAGTGCCGGTTTTGGCTTCTGCGCTGGGTGCGTCTGTGATTGAAAAGCACATTGTCTTAAATCGAGAAGGCGCGGCGCTTGATGACAGATTTTCTCTCGATCCAGTAGAATTTAAAGCGATGGTGGATAAAATAAGATGGCAGGAAAAAGTGAAAGGAAAAGTTGCTTATGGTCCACAGACTGAATCAGAAAAGTTCAATCGAGGTTTTAGACGCTCGCTTTTTGTTTCTCAAAATATAAAAAAAGGAGAAAAAATTACTCCTAAAAATGTAAGGTCAGTGCGCCCAGCAGACGGTCTCGAAACAAAATATTACGATGAAGTTATGGGCAAGATTGCCAAGAAAGATATCGAAGAAGGAACTCCTTTGGCTTGGAACTTAATATCTAAATAATTCAATGATTCTTTTTGAACATGAAGGCAAAGAACTTCTAAAATCTGCTGGTATAAATATCCCACGTGGGGAGTTGCTGAAATCGGAAAAAGATAAAATCTCCATTTCTTTCCCTCTTGTGCTTAAAGCTCAAGTACTCTCGGGCAAGCGTGCCCTACGTGGCGGAATTGTCATGGTCGAGAACAAAGATTCTCTCTCAAACTCTCTCAAAAAAATCTTCAATCTCAAAACTTTTGGAGAACCGGTCCAAGCCGTACTGGCAGAGGAGAAAATTCCTTATAAAAAAAGCTTCTATTTGTCATTTTCTTATGATACTAATTTCAGATCTGCAGTTTTGAGCTGGTCGCACGAAGGAGGTACAGGAGTCGAGGAGAGGAAAGTTAACATCATCCCTTTCGATATCAGAAAAATTGTCTTTCCAAAGGATATGCCTTTCCCGGTAGAAATTCTCGAGTTACTTGTAAAAATCTTTCTTGAAAATGATTGTTTGCTTCTTGAAATAAACCCACTTGTCTCTTTTTTAGATAAAACTGGGAAAGAAAAATGGTGCGCGCTTGATGCCAAGGTTAACCTTGATGACACGGCAGGAGGTAGACATAAGAATTGGCAATATTCTCCAAGAAATTCTGGGAAAGTATCAGAGCGAGAAATTGCCGCTAAAAAAATCGACGAAGGTGATCATCGCGGAACGGCTGGTTCAAGCTTCGTTGATTTGGAAGGTGATATAGCAATTCTTGCGTCCGGCGGCGGGGCATCATTAGTTGCTATGGATACTCTTCTTTCTTTGGGTGGAAAGCCAGCTAATTACACCGAATACTCTGGTAATCCTCCAAGAGAGAAAGTTTTGCGCCTCACTGAGATCGTACTCTCAAAACCAAATTTAAAAGGTCTCTGGATTATTGGAGCGGTTGCTAATTTTACTGATATTTATGAGACTCTTTCGGGAGTTATCGAAGGTATTCGATCGATTGAAAAGAAAACCGGAAAGAAGTTTGATTTTCCGATAATTATTCGCCGGGGTGGGCCTAGAGAAAAAGAGGCTTTTTCGATGCTTAAAGAAGTGAAAGATTTAAATATTAAATTTTCTGGTCGGGAAATTTCAATTGCCGAGTCTGCCAAAATTGTTATGGAAGAAACAAAACGATACGCTAAGTTTTCAAAATAAACATGATACTTTTACCAAAAGGAGCAAAAATAATTGGACAAGGACTAACGGGATCGGAGGGACGAATTTGTCTGCCGACCATGCTTCAATATGGTACGAAAGTTGTTGCAGGAGTGACGCCTGGAAAAGGAGGCCAAGAAGTTTTCGGAGTACCGATATTTAATAGTGTGAAAGAGGCGATTGAAACTGTCGGAGAAGTTCACGGCTCTGTTCAATTCGTTCCTCCACTTTTTGTTCTTGCCGCAACGAAAGAGGCAATTGAAGCTGGAATAAAATTTATTTTAATCGGGGCTGAAAAAGTTCCAGTAAAAGATGCTGCTCAAATAATTTCGCTTGCTCGAGAAACTGAGACTACAATTGTGGGACCAAGCTCGGTTGGTCTAATTAACCCAGGCAGGTCTCTTAAAATTGGTGGAATCGGTGGCAGTGAGCCAGAACGAGTGTACGCGGAAGGGGAAGTCGCAGTGATTTCTAAGTCTGGGGGGATGACTTCAGAAATAAGTTTGCATTTAAAAAATAATTCTTTGGGAGTGAGTTTTGCTCTTGGAATTGGAGGAGAGCGTTTGGTGGGAAGTGATTTTGCCGATTGGCTCATCGCCCTGGAGAAAGACCCGGAAACCAGAGTATCGGTAATTTTTGGCGAATTAGGTGGCACTTATGAAGAGCGAGTCGCCGAATGTGTAAAAACAGGTAAAATTAAAAAACCGGTTATTGCGTTTATTGCCGGAGAATTTGCCAGTATTTTGCCTTCTGGAATTCAATTTGGGCATGCCGGTGCAATTATCGAAGCTGGGCGGGGAGATCCAAAAGAAAAAAGAAGAATATTAAAAGAAGCAGGTGTGTTGGTGGCAGAGAAGTTTGATGATATCGCCAATTTGGTTAAAAAAGCATTAAAATAATGTATGATTTACGATATAAGATTTATGATTTAAGATTATCAAAGGACATACAGCGTTTAAATTTAAATCTGACATCATAAATCGTAAATCTTAAATCAACCATGTCTTTAACTGTAAATCACAAAGATAACGAATCATATTTGGGTGACAAACCTCTTCTTAAACTTGCCAGAGAAAAAAATTTTTCGGAGCTTATATTTATTTTGCTTGCCGAGCGGGAACCGAGCAAAGATGAACTTTCGATTTTTGAATTGATTCTAAATATTTCAATTGACCATGGTCCAGACACTCCATCAGCTAAAGCGGTGATTGAAAAAGCAAAAGGAGGTGAAAATATCGGAGAAGCTGTTGCGTCTGGTATGCGAGAGATAAATGATGTACACGGTGGAGCACAAGAAGCTCTTATGCCAATTTTGTATAAAATAGTAAAAGAAAAATTGTCAGCCGAAAATATTGTGAAAGAATTTGTAGAAAACAAAAAACGTCTGCCCGGATTTGGTCATCGTTTATATAAAGATAACGATCCGCGTGCCGAACTTATAATTACAACTCTGGTTGAAAATGGTTTGGGAGAGGATTATGTTGCTGCAAGCCGCGCACTCCAAAAATCACTTAAAGATATTACTGGAAAAACTTTGCCTTTAAATATTGATGGAGCTATCGCTGTCGCTCTTTGTGCATTTGGTCTCCCTCCATCTTTAGGCAAACCAATTTTCATGATTGCTCGCACCCCCGGCCTTTGCGCTCATTATTTGAATAATAAGCCGATAAATTAATGTAACTATTGCTTTTTATTTAATAACAATGTACGATATTTTAGGAAAACGAATACAAAACCACGATCTTCGGTGGGATAAATCATGCAAACAAACACACAAAAAGTAGTTGTTGTTCTTGGCGGTGGCCTTCGAAAAGATGACACTGGCAGATGGTGTACAGTTGGTCTTGCTCAGGGTGGCGATAACTTTGCCGCTTCAAATGACAGGTGGCGAATCGATGCCGCACACACTCTTTGGAAGAGCGACCCTTCTACGACTCTCGTGCCATCTGCGGGTCAGGGTCAGTACAAAGGAACTGACACTCCAGCTGTAGCCGAAGTAATGGCAAGCGAACTTGTGGAACTTGGGGTTCCAGAATCGGCTATTACGAAGGACATTGAGTCTGGCAATACCGTAGAGCAACTTCGCATGACAGCAAAGCTTGCAAGAGAAATGGGGTTGCGACAGGTTGCCGTTTTAAGTAATGAATGGCACTTGGCTAGAATTCAAGCAATGCTGGATCATGCTCCTGGTCTCGTCCAAGCTTTCACTGGGATACTGGTAAACTTGGTGGCCGCAGAAAGCATTTTGTGGGCGGAGTCGAAGGAGTGGCAAGAACGGATTAAAGCCGCGAGAGTTGACTCGGGAATCATGAAGCGCGTCGAGTTGGAAGCAAATGGAGTAAGGCAGATCCAGGAAGGAACGTACCGGTGGCCACCTAGTTCTTCTGTGTAGTAAACAAGGTCACGACCAGCATTTAATATATGCTGGTTTTTTGTTAGAATGGACTTCATGAAAAAAGATTTAACATTAACCCTTCGCCCTGCAACCATCGCTGATGCTCTAATGCTTTTGGAATGGAGGAATGATGAGGAGACCAGGCGTCAGTCGGTCAATATGGATAAGGTTTTACTAGAGACGCATTTACCGTGGCTTGAAAAAGTTATTGCTAACCCTAACAGGAAACTCAT
The DNA here is from genome assembly GCA_038062955.1 of Patescibacteria group bacterium. GTDB lineage: Bacteria > Patescibacteriota > Minisyncoccia > Phycocordibacterales > BOKC01 > JBBTWE01. The sequence goes on from JBBTWE010000001.1 coordinate 55,675, forward strand.
GATTGCGGAGTTGGAAGGTACCCCTGTTGGTACAGTTAGATTGGATATTGAAGAACCGCGCTCGGAATTAAGTTGGACTATAGCACCCAAAATGCGGGGCAAAGGATTTGGTACGTTAATGGTGATTGAAGCGGTTAAGTATTTTAATAAACCTCTTAAAATAATTATAAAACCAGGGAACCTTGCCTCATTTAAAGTTGCGGAAAAAGCAGGATTTAAAAAAATAAACGAAACCGCGGATATGACAAACTGGATTCACGACAAATAAATGAAATTAAAAACAATATTACATTACATAATTATTGGTGGACTTTTTCTTATTCCATTTGTTCCGCTTATTGTTCTTAACTCACTCTATTTTCCTTTTATTGTAGGAAAGGCTTTTGCTTTTAGAATTTTGGTCGAAATTATCTTTGCCGCTTGGCTTGTTCTCATGCTTTTGGATCGTAGATATCGGCCTAAATTATCGTGGATTTCTGGGTCAATTGGGGTATTTTTGTTTGTCATAATGCTTGCTAATATCTTTGGCCTAAATCCTTACTTTAGCTTCTGGTCCAATTTTGAACGCATGGAAGGTTTTGTAACCCTTCTTCATCTCGGAGCCTTTTTTGTAGTTTTGGGATCGTTTTTTAATGAAAAGTTATGGCAGAGATTTTTTCATATTTCGCTTGGAGTAAGCATTTTTATTTCTTTCTATTCTCTATCACAGATTTTTGGTTGGATAGATATTCGTCAAGGGGGAGCAAGAGTTGACGGTACGATGGGGAATGCGATTTATTTGGCACTATATCTAATGTTTCATTTTTTTATTGCGCTTTTCTATTTTTTCAAAGCGCAAAAATACAAATTTGCCTATCTTTTAATAATATTTTTAAATCTAATAATAATTTATTTCACCGCATCTCGCGGTGTTATATTGGGTCTCGGACTTGGTTTACTGATTGCTTTCTTGCTTATATTTATTTTAGAAAAAGAGAGAAAAATTTTAAGAAGAAATATCGGCATTGCCCTGCTCTCGCTTGTCATTTTGATTGGTGGATTTCTTTTTGTTAAAGATTCGAATTTTGTAAGAAAAAACCAGACTCTGGGGAGATTTTCAGAACTGACCAAGGTTGATGCTATAAAGAGCCAGGGTAGATTCATGATCTGGCCGATGGCGACAACGGCTTTCAAGGATAGCCCTATCCTGGGTTATGGCCAAGAAAATTTTAACTTTGTTTTTAATAGATACTATAATCCAAAAGTCTTTAATCAAGAGCCGTGGTTTGATCGGGTGCATAACACATTTTTGGATTGGTTGGTTGTCGGTGGAATTCTTGGATTACTCTCCTATATAACAATTCTTTTTTCGCTCTTTTTCGCTCTCTGGAGTTCATCTGCGTCCGTGATTGATAAGAGCGTTTTAACGGGCCTACTTACGGGTTATATTTTCCAAAGCATTTTTGTTTTTGATAATTTAACAAGTTACATATTTGTTTATGCAATCTTTGGTTATATTTGGCATTTAGAAACTAACATTCTAAATTCCAATCAAAAAGAGATAAAAATAAATGAAAAGCCAATAAGATACTTTGTGTTGCCGATTATTCTCATTGTTCTTGTTTACGGAATTTATTTCGTTAATGTTCGGGCACTTAGGGCAAATGCGGCTCTTATTCGGGCTATTCACCCAGAAAGTTTGGTTGAAGATAGTTTGTCTAGTTATCAAAAAGTTTTTGATATAAATAGTTTTGGTGGAAGAGAAACATTATTTCAATTTTTAGATAAAACAATAAGAGTAAATAGGGACGGAAATGTGGCACCCCATATCAAAGAAGAATATTTGAAACTAGCTGAAACACAAGTTAAGTCTATAACAGATAAATATTCCTTTGATACCAGGACTTTTCTAGTTGTTGGATCTTTTTATTCCAATATGTCTAATTTAGCGAGAGAACTGAAAGATGAGTCCAGGGCAGAAAATTATTTTGAAAAATCTGTGCAATTTTTAGAAAAAGCAAAAGAAATTTCCCCTAAAAGGCAAGATGTTTATTTCGAGATAGGCTCTTCTTATTTTTCTCACAACGATCTTGTTTCCTCGCTTCAAAATTTAAAATTTGCTTTTGATCTTGAACCGGAAAATCCAGAAGCTAGAATCCGTTACGCATTAGTCTTAATGTATGCTGGAAATATCGAAGAAGCTAATACTGTTTTGTCTAAAGGAGGAAACAGTTTATATTTTGATTTGCGGGTAATGAATACCCTTTTTTATACTAACCAAAATACCAAAATTCTATCGTTATGGCAGGAGAGAGTGGAGGAAAATCCAGAAAATCCAGAGTTTCGCAAGTCTTTGGCTGCCGCTTGTATAATGAATGATAATTTGTCTGGAGCAATAAAAGAACTTGAGGAAATAATTAAGCTACGACCAGAATTTAAAGAAAGCGCTGATTTTATGATTGCAGAAATCAGAGCGGGGAGAGGTCAAGCGTTAATCACAAATTAAAAAAATAATTTAAAAAAAGCTCCGCGGCAATTGCGGAGCTCAAGGCGCTTCTGCGCCGGCATCTGGTGCGAGGATGTCGAATGCCATACGCACAGCGGCTATCTCGTCAGGGAACATGGCGATTGTCCTGCGGTCTGTTACTCCGCGTACCTTGTCGATTGTTCTCAAGTCGATGAGCTCGTTCAGTTGTTCTCTTTGGAGCAGATGAATGCCTCCTGTCGAAGTGTTGAGCTTCAAGACTTTGAGAAAACTTGGATCCTCGATAAGGAGGCCGTAAGTTACAACTGGCTTGTCATCATCTTTTCGGATGAGTTCAGTCATAGCACTCCGGAAGTAGGGAGCGATATCACTGAAGCGAATGCCACATTCTTCCTCAAACTCTCTTTCGAGGGTTTTGATTGTATCCTCTCCTTCCTCTGCTCCGCCGTGGCAGGTAACCTGGCATGCGCCGGGCCAACTTTCCCTCGCCATCTTCTCGTGATTGAAAGTACCGCGTACTTGGAGAACAGCTACAACCCCACCCATGCCTGGGAGCTTCGTGAGTACTACCAAACCGACGCTTGTCTTTTGGCTCATTTTAAGCCACCATTCCTTTGTACAGACCTCTATTTCAAAGAAAAAGCTCCTTGAATCTGATTGTAACTTAGCATGAATCTTATAATTTTGTCGAATTATAAATGATCATAAAGCGAAACTTGCATTATTTCGTGGATATGCTATACTGTGGGCTGTGAGTGCTGGTTAACTACTAGCCCTAAACAAATGTCTACGTAAGGCCCCGCTTTGGCGGGGTTTTATGTTGGTTTCCAGATTTTTTAAATCCCTCTTTTCATTAAAATAAATCTTGTCTCAAAAACTCTATTTAGAGCTTAATTTAAAAGTCAAAAATCAAAAGTCAAAATTTAAATTCAAAATTCAAAAGTAAATTTATGCGTATTAAACTTAACGGCTTTTAACTTTCAATTTTGCCTTTTGCCTTTTGCTTTTTGAATTTTGACTTGGTTAAAATTCTAACTCTAGCTTTGACGATGTAATATTTATTGATTCATCTCTGTTAATTTTGTATCATTTAATCCAAGTTCGTGCGAAGTCGTGGTTGGCGGTTAGCACTCACATAAGATATTTGTTGGAGCTCGCAGCCGCCGACCGCGACTTCTCGTGAATTTTTTAACTACTGGAATGCCGCTAGAAATTAAAAAAAATGTTTCTTTAGAAACTCTTAATACTTTCAAGGTTGCAGGGAAGGCTAAATATTTTGCTGAAATAAATTCTGTCGATCATTTGAAAGAAGCGATCGAATTTGCTAAAAAAAACAAACTTTCAATTTTTATTTTAGGGGGTGGATCAAATGTTTTAATTTCCGATAAAAGTTTTGACGGACTTGTTCTAAAAATGAACATCAAGGGGGTTTCTTGGAAAGAAACGGAGGATAGTGTGGAGGTCACAGCCGGCGCTGGGGAAACTTGGGATGAAGTTGTGAAGGAGTCTGTGGAGAGGAACTTATACGGTCTCCAAAATCTTTCTGGGATTCCTGGGAGTGTTGGGGGCGCTCCAGTGCAAAATATTGGCGCGTATGGCGCAGAGATAAAAGATGTTCTTCGAAGCGTAGAGGTTTTTGATAAAGAAAAATCGGTTTTTCTCAATTTTTCAAACGAAGATTGTAAGTTTGGATATCGAGATAGTATTTTTAAAACAAAAGAAGGAGCAAGGTATGTAATTATCAAAGTAACTCTTAGTCTTAAAAAAAACAGCAGTCTGAATTTAAGTTATAAAGATGTTACTCTATATTTTGCTTCCAAGAAACACATTCCAACTTTAAAGGAGGTGAGGCAGGCCATTTTAGAAATTCGAAATAAAAAATTTCCTGATCTTTCAAAAGTTGGTACTGCTGGTTCATTTTTCAAAAACCCAATTGTTTCGAAAGAAAAGTACGATGAACTTTTAAGAAAGTACCCAAATATGCCTTCGTACGCTTTGCCGAATTCGCTAGTCAAAATTCCCCTAGCTTGGATTATCGATAAAGTTTGCGGTTTAAAAGGGAAAAGGGAAGATAATGTCGGGACATTCGAAAATCAGGCAATCGTGCTGGTTAACTGGAATGGGGCGACTGGTACAGAAATAAAAAATTTTGCTGAAAAAATAAAGAAAGAAGTTAAAGCAAAAACCGGGATCGAGGTTGAGATGGAGGTGCAGGAAATTAAGAATAGATAAAAGACCAAAGATAAAAGAAAAAAGTACTTTAGTCTTTGATCTTTAAGCTTTAATCTCGTTGTGTTAGAATGTTCGAACTATGGGTATATTAACGTCTATATTCGGTGATACCTCAACTAAAATCATTAAGAGCGTGGGACCCTTAGTGAAAGAGATAAACAGCCTTGAAGAAAAGGTCTCTTTGCTTGCAAATGAAGAATTTCCTCTTGAAACTCAAAAATTAAAGGAAAGAATAAAGTCGGGTGAAAAATTAGACGCGCTTGAGCCACTCGCTTTTGCTCTCGTGCGGGAGGCCGCTAAAAGAACTTTAAAACAAAGGCATTTCGATGTTCAGCTTTTGGGTGGAGCAGTTTTACATAGAGGAAATATTGCTGAAATGAAAACTGGAGAAGGAAAAACTCTGGTTGCAACTTTACCAGCATTTATCAACGCTTTGGAGGGTAAGGGAGTTCATGTTGTTACAGTAAATGATTATCTAGCGCGAAGAGATGCTGTCTGGATGGGCCAAATTTATAATTTCTTAGGTCTTTCGGTTGGGATTATAGGCCATGAAGCGTCTTATCTGTATGATCCGGAACACGTTGAACAAGCTCAAAACTCAAAACTTAAAACTCAAAACTTAAATTTAAACTTAAAAAGTGAAGGAAAAAAAGAAGATGCTTTAGATAAAGTGCGAGATATAGAAGGAGGGTTTAAAGTTGTTCATGAATTTCTGCGACCATGCACCAGGAGAGAATCTTATGCGGCGGATATTACTTATGGTACAAACAACGAGTTTGGTTTTGATTATCTAAGAGACAATCTTGAGTATGAAGAAGGGAAGCTAAGACAGAGAGAATTTCACTACGCTATTGTCGATGAAGTAGATTCTATTTTAATTGATGAAGCGAGGACCCCACTCATCATTTCTGCTCCATCTGGAGAAGCCGGAGATCTTTATCGGGTTTTCACCAAAGTTGCCGAAAGAATGAATGAGAATGAAGATTACGAAGTTGATGAAAAACTCAAAGCTATAACCCTCACTGAAAAAGGCATAGACAAAGCCGAAGGATTTTTGAAGGTAGGAAATATCTATACCGAAAAGGGGATGAAGCTCGTGCATCACTTAGAAAATGCTGTAAGGGCCAAAGCTCTCTTTAAGCGCGACACTGATTATGTGGTAAAAAACAATGAGGTTGTGATTGTCGATGCTTTTACCGGGCGCATGCAGCCGGGAAGACGTTGGTCAGGTGGCCTTCATCAGGCTATAGAGTCAAAAGAAGGAGTAAAAGTTGAACAGGAATCGCGAACTTTCGCTTCTATTACTTTTCAAAATTATTTCAGGATGTACAAGAAGCTCTCTGGAATGACTGGAACTGCTCTCACTTCTTCCGAGGAATTTTATACTGTGTATGGTTTAAATACAGTTTCTATTCCGACAAATAAACCAATCCAAAGAATAGATCATAATGATTTTATTTTTCAGACTGAAATTGGAAAATTTAAAGCGCTCGCACGTAGGGTAAAAGAATTAAACGAAAAGGGCCAGCCGGTTTTAATCGGAACTGTTTCTATTGAGAAAAATGAACTCATTTCTGAATATTTGAAACACTCTGGAATCAAGCATGAAGTTTTAAATGCTAAAAATCATGAGAGAGAAGGAGAAATAATCGCTCAAGCTGGGAGAAAGGGTGCGGTCACAATCGCGACCAACATGGCTGGTCGAGGTGTTGATATAAAGCTGGGAGGGAACCCTTCGACTCCCGCGCAGTACGAGGAAGTTAAAAAATTAGGTGGTTTATTTGTTTTGGGTACAGAGAGACACGAAGCAAGACGTATTGATAATCAGCTAAGGGGTCGCAGCGCGCGCCAAGGAGACCCTGGGGAGACTCAATTTTTTGTATCTTTGGAAGATTCACTCATGAGAGTTTTTGCTAAGGACATGATTAAAAACCTCATGGGACGCCTTGGAATTGCAGAGGATCAACCGATAGAAAATCGTCTCATAACTCGTTCGCTTGAAACCGCTCAAGGCAAAATTGAAGGTTTTAATTTTGACTCTCGAAAACATGTTTTGGAATATGATGATGTTCTGAATTTTCAGCGTGGAAAGATTTATGGAAGGCGCCGAAAGATTTTAAGCGGGGATCGTGAGGCTATGGATAGCTTTATAGGGGAACTTTCAAAAATTGAAGAAGGAGCGCAAGATAAAGTTGCTTCAAAGAAAAAAGAATTGGGCGAAGAGAAGTTCTATGTCGGTTTAAGAAGAATGCTTATTCAGGCAATCGATATTTCCTGGGTCGATCATTTGGAGGGAATGGATTACCTTCGTAGCAGTGTAAATCTCCGTGCCTATGGACAGAGAGATCCATTAATAGAGTATAAAAAAGAAGGTCTGCGACTCTTTAAAGACATGGAAGAAGGATTACAGAGCCAAGTTTACGATGCTATATCCAAATTGAATTCCGATTCTGCGCCGGTTCTCAAAAATGAACCTATTAAAATAGTTTTGCCAGAGGCTGGAAGTTCCGACAAAGACAAAGCAGGCAGGAATGATCCATGTCCTTGCGGGAGCGGTCTTAAATGGAAGAAATGCGGCTTAATAAATTCGCCGGAACATAAAAAATAGATTAAAAATGAAAAAAGGAGATAGAAGAGTGATAGAAAAACTTTCTCACTTTAATTGTTCGGGTTGTAAAAAATGGTGGTCAATTAGTGACGCTCCGGACAAGAAAAAGGAATGGTTTTGTCCGTGGTGCGGAGAAAATTATAAATAAAAAAGAGCCCTCGCAGAACATTCCTGCGGGGGCTCGAGCTCGTGGGCTGGGTGCGGTGGGGAGATCAGACGACATCCGTTCTCTCCCGGTAGGCCCTTTTCTTCCAGTAAAGGAAGAGACCGAGACCGCCAAGGAGGACGAATGTGCTGCCGATACAAACGGCCGCTTCGAATGCGTCACCCACACTTGCGTTGACGTAGCCAAGGATGAGTCCCAGGATGGTCCCGCTTGCCAGAACCACCAGCACCACTAGAGACGAAATTGACCACTTCATGGCTGTTTTCCAAAGAACTGTCACCACGACCCCGTCGTGGACACGGATTCCCAACTAAGTTAGGAACATCTTAATGATAGCACAAACTACTTTTTATGTCAAGGGGAATTTGGTGGCTAAAAATAACGGCATAATAACACCTAAATTAGTGACTAAATGATGCAATTTTGTTAGAATAAAAGAGTTAGATAAAAATATTAAATTCACAAAAATGAAAAATAAAGCCATATTGATCGGTATAATCATTGTAGTCATTGCTTTCGCAGCTTATTTGGCTATTCCTGCCACCAGTGGTCCGGGAAAATACGACGAATTTGCACAATGTCTCAAAGATAAAGGAGCTCTCTTTTACGGCGCTTTCTGGTGTCCGCATTGTCGAGATCAAAAGGATCTGTTCGAAGGATCTGCAAGCAAACTTCCTTATGTAGAATGTTCTACCCCGGATGGCAAAGGGCAACTATCAGTTTGCGAAGAAAAAGAAATTAAATCTTATCCGACCTGGACATTTGCGGATGGAGAAATAGTTGCAAGTTTAATGACTTTAGAACAGTTATCGACGAAAACAGGTTGTCCTCTAACTCCCGGCACACAAACTGCTACGACCACTCAAATCTAATCTTCCTTGAAACTTAAATGTCAGATTTTACATTATGGTTTAATAATATTCTTTCGATAATTATTCTTCTCAGTAATGTTTTTTTTGTGCTTATCCTAATCGCTTTTATTGCCCGCTCGAGTAGCTTAGGTAAAAAGTTCTTGAACCTTGTAAGGCGATATTCCTATCATCTTGTATTTCTCCTGTCTTTTGGTGGGGTAGTAGGCAGTCTCATTTATTCAGAGATAGTAGGTTTTGCACCTTGCGTTTTTTGCTGGTATCAGAGAATCTTTTTATATTCCATAGCAATTCTTACTCTGGTGGCTCTCATAAAAAAAGAAAAAGTTTTAAACGCTTATCTTTTGTCGCTCGCTATCCCGGGCGCGATAATCGGATTCTATCAATATGCGGTAACCACGCTAGGAGCTCCATCTTTAACACCTTGTACGGCCGTGGGTGGCGGATGTTCGTTAACTTACTTTATAAATTTTGGATACATCACGATTCCTTTCATGGCTTTTTCTGCTTTCGCTTTGATCGCTGTAATAATATTAGTAGACAAATTCTTAAAAAGAACCTAGTGCCTTGTTCTATCTGGTGTGATATCTATAACCAATTTTAATGTACCGGCAAATTTGAAAAATTATGTTATTTCATAAGAAAAAATTAATTATCACTCATAGTGGCCAATTTCATGCCGATGATGTTTTTGCTGTGGCCGCTCTACAAATTCTATTTGGTGAAAAGAATATTAAAATCACAAGAACTCGAGATGAAAAAGTGATAGTGAGGGGTGATATTGTGATTGATGTAGGGGGCATTTATGACGAATCAAAGGCTAGATTTGACCATCATCAAACAGAAGGGGCAGGAAAGAGAGAGAATGGCATCCCTTATTCTTCTTTAGGGTTAATTTGGAAAAGATATGGAAAAGATATCTGTGGAAGTGAGAAAGTTGCAAATCATCTCGATGCTTCTCTGGTCCAGCCAATTGATGCTGGGGACAATGGAATGGAAATTTACAAACCTATTAATGATGTGATGCCTTACACCGTCTCTGGTATTGTGCATGCTTTTAATCCCGCTTGGGACGAGAAGTGGGATGTGAACGAAGGCTTCTTTGAAGTATTGGAGTTTACTAAGAAAATCTTAAAGAGAGAAATTAAACGAGCGCAATCAAAATTTAAAGGTGAAGAAATCGCCACTCAAATTTATAAAAATACAGAAGATAAAAGAATTATTATTTTAGATAAAGACTATCCGGTTGCAGGACTCATGGTGCAATTTCCAGAACCCTTGTTCGTTGTTTATCCAAAAAGTGGCACATGGCATACTGTTGCGGTGAGACAAAATCTTTTTGATTTTAAAATTCGAAAACCTTTTCCAGCGTCTTGGGCAGGGAAGAGGGATGGGGAGCTCGTGAAATTGACCGGAGTTTCCGATGCAATCTTTTGTCATCGCAATCTATTTTTATCAGTAGCTAAATCGAAAAACGGAGCCGTAGAACTTGCTCGTAAAGCACTTTCAAACAATTAAATATTTTCTTGCTTTTAAATCCATAACCCTTATCCTTAAGGTATGTTAATAGATGAATTAAAACTACATATTAAAGCGGGGCGGGGTGGCAACGGTGTTGTTCGTTGGAGACATGAAAAAGGGAGAGATATGGCAGGCCCAGGAGGTGGAAATGGAGGAAAAGGCTCCGATGTTTTAGTCGAAGCCTTTAGAGATATTTCACTTCTCGCAAGCTATAAACATTTAAAAGAAATCGCGGGGGAGGATGGTCAATCTGGTATGAGGAATGGTATGCATGGGCGGGACGGAGAAGATTTAATAATAAAATTACCTGTTGGAACAATTCTTACAAATCTCGAAACAGAAGAAAAATTCTCTTTGGAAAAAGAAGGTCAGATAATTAAGATTCTTCATGGTGGTAAAAAAGGACTTGGAAATGAAGTCTTCAAGTCTTCTGTAAATGTAAGTCCACAGGAGTCTACGGAGGGGAAGCTAGGTGAAGAGGCGGATTTTTTAATTGAGCTTGAACTTATAGCTGACGCCGGTCTTATTGGCTTGCCAAATGCTGGAAAGACTAGTCTGTTGAATTCCTTAACCAATGCTAGACACAAGGTCGGAGATTATCCATTTACTACTTTAGAACCAAATTTAGGAGCTTTGTACGGGTACGTTCTTGCTGACATTCCTGGCTTAATTGAAGATTCAGCTAAAGGTAAAGGTCTGGGAATTAAATTCCTAAAGCACATTAAAAGAACTAAAATCCTCTTACATTGTGTTTCTTTAGAAAATCCAGACGTTATAAAAGCTTATAAAACTATAAGAAAAGAACTGAAAGGTTATAAGGATGATTTAGTTAATAAAGATGAATATATTATCCTTACAAAAACTGATTTAGTTGATGAAAACGCCTTAAAATCGACAATTAAAAACCTAAAAGCAGAAATACCATCTATAAATATTTTCACTAGCTCCATTTTGGATGAAAATGCTCTGAATAAACTAAAAACCACCATAATGGAATTATTGAAGAAAAGAGCAAATTAAGATTTCGCATTAGATATTCTTGGAACAGATAAAAAATAGAGTGCTTCGATTTATTCGCACTCTATTTTTTTATTTTGGTTTTTTCATATTTCTCCCTTTACTCTTTCGTGTTTATTCTTTAATCTTTAACTATGAAAGATTACGTCCCAACAATAGGATTAGAAATTCATGCGGAGCTCAAAACTAAAACAAAGATGTTTTGTGGCAGTCTAAATGACTCCGAGGAAAAACGTCCAAATGTAAACATTTGCGAGGTTTGTATGGCTGAACCCGGATCACTTCCAACTATAAATAAACAAGCAGTAAAAAATGTTTTAAAAATCGGTTTGGCTTTGAACGGAAAAATTGCTGACTTTACAGAATTTGATAGAAAAAATTATTTTTATCCAGACATACCAAAAGGCTATCAGATAAGTCAGTATAAGTATCCATTAGTGCAAGGTGGGGAACTAAATGGAGTTTCACTTACCAGGATTCATCTTGAAGAAGATACTGCCAAATCTACTCACCAGGGTGGTGATTTTAGTTTGGTAGATTTTAATCGCGCAGGTGTTCCTCTCATGGAGCTTGTTACCGAACCAGTTATAAAATCAGCAGAAGAAGCATCTGGCTTTGCTCGAGAACTTCAAATGGTTTTGCGATACTTGGATATATCAGATGCAGACATGGAAAAAGGTAATATGCGAGTGGAGGTTAATATATCTATTAAACGCTCGAGTTCTGATGTTAAAAATCCAACCACAAAGTTGGGAACGAAGGTTGAAATAAAAAATCTCAACTCATTTAAGACGGTTGAAAAAGCAATTGAATATGAAATCAAGCGACAGACAAAAGTACTAGAAGAGGGGAGCAAGGTCGTTCAGGAAACCAGGGGATGGAATGAAATAAAACAGGAAACTTTCTCCCAGAGAATAAAAGAAGATTCTCATGACTACAGGTATTTTCCTGATCCGGATCTGCCGAAACTTTTTATAAGCCAAATTCCAGAATTTAGCGAAGAAGCTCTTCGAAAAGAAATTCCAGAATTACCAAAAGAAAAAAGGGCTAGGTACAAAGAACAATATAATTTAACAGAAGAGGATGCGGAATTTTTTATTCGAAATAAAGATTTTGATGATGTTTTTAAAATGGCATTAGGAAGCATTAAGGATGGTAATGAAAAATCAACAAAATTGGTTTCAAATTATATAATTTCAGATTTGGCAGGGATTGTTAAAGAATTTCCTGGAGTGATGACCAACAAGACAAAAATAGCGGAAGACGTTGCTTTAATAGTAGACACAATAATCACTGGTAAAATTTCCTCTCGTGGTGCCAAAGATGTGTTAAGGGCTACATTAGAGACTAATAGAACCGCTAAAGAAGTTATAGGTACTGCCCCATCTCAAATAAATGATGAAAAAGATATCCTAGGCATTGTAATGAAGGTTATGGAGAGCAATAAAACTGTGGTTGAGGAATATAAAAAAGGAAAAACAGCCTCTCTTCAGTATTTGATAGGGCAGGCGATGAAAGAATCTCGTGGAAAAGCTAATCCTGAAATTCTAAGAAAAATTTTGGTCTCAAAATTAGTTTGAAAAGTATAGCTTTTTGAAAGACACTACATTAAAAAAACGCCATTCGAGGCGTTTTTTTAATGTAGTGGTTCAGATCTTCTACCTATCTTATTCGTGTTTTATCTCTAATTTCTTTACTTTCTTAATATTTCTTGTAAAAACCGCCGTTTCCATCTCTTTTAGAAGCCTATCGATTTCTTCTGTTTTATAGACCCTATAGTTATTTATAGGATGTCGTAGTGCCTTAAATTTACCTTTCTTATCCCAGTTCCGAAGGGTGAGAGGTGTAACTCCTAGGACTTCCGAAGCTTTTTTTATTGAGATATATTTTTCGCCCATGTGTTTAGTTTAATAATAAAATTTATTTCAGTACTGTTGGTAGGTTTTTATCTAACTTAAACCTTGATAATCATATATAAACAATTATATCTAAAACAAATATATATGCAAATTTATTAATCTTTCAATAGTATCTTCATATCTACACTTTTCGTCTTCTTTTAGTAATCAATTCTTTTTACTTCTGTAGATAGTATCACTTCAAGATATTTAGTCTAATCTTTTTAGATCCTTGTCAGGATATTGTAGATTGTTTCTAATTTTTAACTTTTTAAAATTATATTTGACTCGATTTAACTTTTTAAAATTATTTTTAACTCTCTTTAACTTATCCCCACTTTTTCTCTAAAAATTCTCTAAAAATTAGGCCGGATATAAGCTATAATTTTGGGAATGAACGATCTGGTTTTAGAAGGAAAAAAATATATCTCGTCTAGGCGAGCTTCAGAAATTAGCGGCTATGATTCGGATTATCTCGGACAACTCTGTCGAGCGGGCAAACTAGACTGTCGACTCATTAGTCGCACATGGTTTTTGACTGAAAGTTCTCTTCGAGACCATCAAAATAATAATGGGCGAAAAAAGATAAATGTTCCTGTTCCAGTTCAAAATTATTCTCCAATTCTACCTTCTAAGAGATATACTCCGATAATTCCAAAACTCTCTGATAGTGATCTTTTTTACACTGACAATCAAAAGATTGCTCTTGAGATTGCAAAAGAAGAGATTGTAGAAAGAAATCTGTTAGAACGAAAAACTGGTAAAAATATTCTCAATAAGAAGTTTTTAACTAATTCAGTTTGTGCTCTAGCGTTTGGATTAGTCGTTTTTTTTGGAATTTTAGATATCAATGACTCTTTGGCAAAAACAAAAATTTCCAGTGGTTTTTTTGATAAGTTTGGAAAGACATTAAGCAAGATATTACCTAACGTTAAGTACGAAACAAATGTTGAAAATGGGTTTGTCCTAGTGAGAGAGACGTTGGTTGAAACCTATGATTACACCAAAAATAGGATTTTTAGTTGGTTTGATACAAAAGTTAGATTGGCTGATTTAAAATTAAAATATCCGTACGGTTTAAGTTATAAAGAGTTTAAAAATCCACTTCGTCCCACTCTATTGGGAGGAGTAAAAATGGTTGGCGGGACTAATAGTTCTTATCAGCTTGCATGGGCCAGTATCAAGTCCCTTGCCCTTCGGGATGTGGAAAGATTTATTCGAAATTTTCTTTATCAAAATCCAAACTTAGTTGGTACGTCTGCTCCAGTTAATATTTACAATCTATCCTCTTCACCAACCAATACTTATATTACTAATAATCATTTTGGCAATCAGGTAAATGCTACCTATAACTCTTTTGAAAATACTATTGGACGTCTTACAACGACCGACATAGAAGAAGGAACTAACCTTTATTACACAAACGCGCGATCCAGATCCTCTATCTCATCATCAGCCACAGGACTTTCATACGATAACTCAACCGGTATTTTTTCTCTTACTTCTGGTTACAATGTTCCCCTGACTGCCTCAACAACAAACTGGAATAATTTTTACGATACACCTTCAAATAGGATTACCGCTGGTACAGGTTTGTCTTGGAGTGGTAATACTCTAAATTCTATCGGCGGTGGTGGAGGTGGAGATTCAGCTTGGACTGTAGGAAATGGTTTTATTTACAATGCAACTTCGTCTGACAATGTCGGTGTGGGCACCACCTCTCCAAACTCCAGACTTTCAGTACAAGGAAACG
>JBBTWE010000001.1:70302-701796 GCA_038062955.1 Patescibacteria group bacterium
ATTCACAGTGGACAACTTCTGGATCCAATATCTACTTCGCAACAGGAAATGTCGGCATTGGCACCACCTCTCCAAACTCCAGACTTTCAGTACAAGGAAACGGGGAATTCATGGGCTCACTCAACGTCGCAAATTCAATCACAACAGGCGCTCTCACAGCTACAGGAACTCTCACAGTCGGAGGAACATCTTCATTCACAGGTCTCGCATCATTCCTCGGGACTGGCACAACAACATTCGCAGGTGGAATTTCTGGAGTCGGTCTGTCATCAACAGGAGGTCTCACAGTGACAGGAGGAGGTATCAAGTCTTCTGGAAATCTTGAAATCACAAGCGCCGCTACTTCCACATTCGCAGGTGGAATCGGAGCAGCAGGACTGTCATCATCCGCAGGACTCACAGTTACAGGAGGAAATATATTCTCAAGTGGCACTTTGAATATCACATCAAGCGCTACATCAACTCTCGCAGGCGGTCTTTCCCTCACAAACTTGAACTCATCTACTGGTATCACAATCACAGGAGGAGATCTTTTGTACAGCTCCGCCAACTTTAGACTTAGATCAAGTGGAAATCTTGGAGTTGGTACAACTTCTCCAACAAGTAGACTTACAGTGCAAGGAACAAGCAATGGCACAAATGAAGCATTTCATGTAGTTGATGGAACAGCCGGTTTGCCACTATTCACAATTCTTGAGAATGGAAAAATTGGGCAAGGAGATAAAACTCCAGATGCGGAGTTTGAATTAGATCTGCCGGATTATACAAGTGCAGCGGCAGAGCTTTCAAGATTTATATCAGGTGCGCAGAATATTACTCTTGTAGAAGGAATTATTTTGTCCACTTGGTATCAAAATAAGTTTTTGGCAAATACTTTTAGTGCAGATGGGACTGGCGAAACATCGATTGATCTTGCCGCCACTCTTTTTATAGATAATGAACCACAAATCGGAAGTGGTAACATGTCTTTAAATGAAAGTTATGCTCTGTATGTTCAGCAAGGCACAACTAAATTAGGAGGAGATTTGATTATTGGATCCGCATTAAGCGGAAGCGCAAGTCCTTCGCTAAGTATCAGTCGAGCTAGTTTGTCTTCCAATTCTGAAATAGTAAACATTGATTCCGGATCTTTTACTCAAACAATTTCTTCAGATATTACCTCTGCCTCCGCTAATAAACTGAATCAGATAGTATACACAGCTGCGGGGGCGACAAGAACGGTTACTAATGCGGCGACTTTGTATATTGCCAGCCAACCTCTAACAACCGGCACAGCAGTCATAACCAATCCTTATGCTTTGTGGATAGACAGTGGAACCTCTCGGTTTGACGGTAGTGTTGGTATTGGCACCACAACTCCATCAAAGACACTTTCTGTTCAAGGCAACGCTCTCATTTCTGGTGATTTGAATGTCGCTAACCTCACAGCAACTGGAACACTTTCAGTTGGTGGAACATCAAGCTTCACTGGTCTAGCTTCCTTCCTCTCAACAGGTACAACAACATTTGCTGGAGGACTTTCTGCAGTTGGTTTGTCTTCAACAGGGGGACTCACAATTACAGGAGGAGGAATCAAATCTTCTGGAAACTTGGAGATCACAAGCGCAGCCACATCAAGTTTCTCTGGAGGTATTGCAACAGCAGGTCTCTCAACATCAAATGGCCTTACAGTCTCAGGAGGCAACATCGTTTCCTCTGGTACTTTGAACATCACTTCTGTCTCAACTTCAACTCTTGCGGGTGGACTTTCTCTCACCAATCTTAATTCTTCGACAGGAATTTTGGTTACAGGTGGGTCGATCAACAATACTTCTTCCGCAACATCTACATGGTCAGGTGGCCTGTCTTTGACTTCACTTCTATCTTCACAAGGATTTACAATCACTGGCGGTACACTCATCAATACATCTTCGGCAACTTCGACATTCACAGGAGGTATTGCAACAGGCGGTCTCTCTTCTGCTAACGGACTGACTATTTCCAAAGGAAACATTTTTTCTGTGGGAACACTTAATCTGACAACCACATCAACATCTACGCTTGCGGGTGGAATTTCACTTACCAATCTAAATTCAAGTACTGGAATTACAGTGACAGGAGGATCGATAACTAATACTGGAAGTGCCACATCTACATTCGCCGGAGGCATATCAAGCGTTGGACTCTCATCAAGCGCGGGACTTGTCGTTAGCGCCGGTTCCATTCTGAATACGTCTTCCGCAACTTCAACTTTTTCCGGAGGTATTGTGGCAAACAGTCTTTTGTCTTCAAACGGTCTAATTGTTTCTTCAGGTAATGTCGGGATTGGTCACACAACACCCGGCGCCAGACTGTCGGTCAAAGGAGTTGGCACGGGATCTAGTAGAACTTTTGAACTTAAAAATTCAAGCAATTCTGACATATTAAGCATCCTAGACAACGGCACAGCTACCCTTACCGGATCTTTGATTGTTTCAGGAAGTATTAGATCGTCGGCAACAGGATTTCTTTATGTCAGTGGTGCTTCTCTTACTGACGCAAGTGATAATCTCTATTACAGTAACGGCGCAATTCTTGCCAATAGTACTGGCGAACTTTATTACGGCGGTGGAGATGTACTTCTCGCTGATTCAAGCGGAAAAGTCTATGGAGACGGATCCAGTCTTACGGGTATAGATCACTCAACACTGTCAAATTTAACTGTAGACAGCCACACCCAATACGCTTTGCTTGCTGGAAGATCTGGAGGGCAATCTTTGACAGGAGGCACGGCGGCAAACGACGACATCACTATTCAAGGAACATCAAACTCTACAAGAGCAACAAGTTATGTGAACTTGCAACCAAACGGGGGATTTGTTGGAGTTGGAACAACCTCTCCAGCGTTTAATTTCTCTGTTCAAGGAAACGGATTATTCTCCGGGAATCTAAGCATCGCTGCACTTACTGCGACATCGACCATCTCGATTGGCTCAATGTCTGGTTCAAATATGTTACTTAATCAAGATGGTGCAGCTCTCACAGATTTAAGATGGACGACAGACGCTAGGGTGAGATTCAGCACAAATTCAGGTAGCTCTTTCGGTACTGCATACGAACCATCGGGCGGTACGGGCGGTATAAGAATAGGTCAGACTACAGCCGGATACAGTTATATAATCGGAGGAGCTAATTTATTGTTTAACCCTGTAGGTGGCAACGGTAATGTTGGTATTGGTACAACCACTCCAGATCGTAAACTTACAGTAAGTCGTGGAGGTGTTGTCATGACAAGCCTTGCTAATAACAGTACTGGTTACTATGCTTGTGTTACGACAACAAGCGGAGAACTTTCTACTTCTACCACTGCTTGCGGAGCTTCATCCATCAAATACAAAGAGAATGTTCTTCCAATTACTTATGGTTTGGATGCAGTAAGACAACTAAACCCAGTTTCATTTGATTGGAAACAGGGCTTCATGCCAAACGCCACACACCAGATTGGCTTCATCGCAGAAGAAGTTGAATTGGTCATTCCTGAAATCATCGGTTATGGACCAGATGGTGAAGTTATGAACCTTGATTATCCAAAGTTGACCGCCGTTCTAACAAAAGCTGTTCAAGAATTGAATGATAGGGTTGAATATTTATCTAGCGTTGCTTCTTCGACCAGTAATATAACTGGTGGCGGAAGTAGCGGTAATAATAGTGGATCAAATAATTCTCCAAGCATCGGTTCTATAGTTTCTGCAGTGATGTCCCAGATTGTCGAATTTTTGAACACAACTTACGACATCATAATTGAAAGAGGACTTCTCAAGGTTGCGCATTTGATTACGGACAAGGTTACGACCAAGGAACTCTGTATCGAAGATGTTTGTGTCACTAGAGACCAATTCTTGATGATGGTAAAAAAAGCTGGAATAAAGCCAATTGAGCCAAGTGAGCCTGTAATAGTTGAACCAGTTGAGTCTGTTGAATCGAACGGAGGTGGTGAATCTCAAAATTCTCCTATAACTTCAGGGGGAGGATCAAATGAGTCGGGTACGAGCGGTTCAGGTGGAAATTCTGAACCTACTCCGTCTCAAACTGGAGGTGAAGGTAATTCAACTCCTTCAGGTGGGGACGAGCCATCTTCGCCCGAACCAGAACAATCAAACGGTAATCCAGAGCCCGGTAATTCTGGAGGAGAAGGTGGTGGTGAATCGAGTGGACCGGAATCTCAAGGATGATTTTAAAATTAAAATGATAATGACCCCTTTCGGGGTCATTATCATTTTAATGTTCTCTACCTATAAGCCGAATTCTGTACAAATTTTGTTCACCAGAGATGATGCAAAATGAGAATCCAACCAAAGTTCTTATGAAGACGAATCCGCCTTCGCTAGAGCTACGGCGAGACGCTCAATTTTGTACTCACCTGTGGTGAACAAAATTGGCGAGAGTTATTTATCTGGGCGACATATTACTATATCGCTCGAGCGGCACCCCGAATCATTTCTTGCGAATTAATTCGGTACGGCCTTGCACTCAAATAAGGATTTAGCCGTTTCACTCCCGATGTTTCCACCGGGACTTATCCAATCACTTGATTGGATAATCTTGTTCTTTCGAACAAAATCGTCTCTGATCGCACCTCGCGCCTTACGGCGGACGGGCGTTACCCGCTATTTTTCTCCCTGAAAAAATCAGGGGAGAGTTCGGACTTTCCTCCCCTTATATGCCGAGCATATAAGGAGCAACTCTCCAGTAGGGAACAGAAGCCATCATAGCACAAAAAATCATTAAAAACAAGGGTTATTTGTGAATAATAATCTTTTATTTACTTGAAATCTTGTTATAATTAACTGAATCTTATTAAATTAATTAATAGAAAAAACGTATATGATGGAGGAAAATCAAAAAACACCCAAACTTTTAAATGTTTCTTTTTGGGTTCTGTTCGTAACCGCTATATTATTACCTGTTTTCTTTATACCTGGCGTGATTTTTCCTCTTTCTTTCAGTAAATCCATACTCGTCTATTCAGGGGTTTCACTTTCTTTGATTTTCTTGTCTCTATACGTATTTAAATCTGGGAGAATTTCTTTGCGGTATAACCCTGTTTTTTTAGGGGTGTTTTTGATTATAGGAAGCTTTCTTCTCTCAACTATTATGAGCGAAAATTTTGCCAGGTCAGAAATTGGATATGGGTTCGAAACTGGGACTTTTAGTTTTATTTTTCTTTTGTTCACCGCATTTTTCTTGGGAGCCACTTTGTTTCAATCTAGCAAAAGAATTAACAAAGCCAACTTAATTTTAATCGTTCCCTTTATCGTTCTCTCTATTTATCATCTGCTTAAATTGTTCTTTGGTTGGGATTTAATTTCTTTTGGCGGTATTTTTTCTGAAAAGATAAGCACTCCTATTGGTAGTTTTAACGAAATTGGAATTCTTGCTGGTGTTGTAACATTAATTTCCGTTATAGCTTTAGATATTTTAAGATTTCAAAATATATCAAAAATTCTTTACAAAATTTCTCTGACACTAGGTTTGATTATGCTCGTTGTAATTAATTTTTGGTTATCATGGATCATGCTTTTGGTTTCTCTTGTGCTTTTCTCACTTCTCAAGATTACTTCCAAAAAGACCAATGTTTCTGGAGATGGAAGCACTTCACAGATGGCCCCAAATCAAAATAAGGGCACTTCGCAGGTTGGTCGGGATATTGTCTTTCAAAATAAAAGTCCAGAAATGATTTCGATTCATGAGAAAAATCAAAACAAAAGTTCAAATTTTTCTTTTATCTCAATAATCGTGGCTCTAGTTTCCCTAGTTTTCATTTTTCCTAGTGGCACATTTATTACTCAAAAAATACATAATTTTTTTGTTATAAATTTCACAGAAGTCAGACTTTCTATTCAAGGCACGGGGGAAATCATTTCGAGCACGCTTAAGCAGGACAAAGTTAATTTTATTCTCGGTTCAGGACCAAACAATTTTTTGCAAGAGTGGAGATTAGGAAAACCAGAAAACATCAATCTCACTAATTTTTGGAATACCGAATTTCACTATGCTGTTGGCCTTATACCGACTTTCTTTGTAACAACTGGCTTTCTAGGAATTATTTCTTGGCTGTTGTTCTTAATAAGTTTTTGTGTGTTGGGCTTCAGACACATCCGCTCGAATCCTAAGAACTTTATTTCAGTATCGCTTTTCTTTGCCAGTTTGTATCTATGGTTTATGACTATTTTTTATCTCCCTTCGTATTCTCTGTTTTTGTATGCCGCTTTGTTTTCCGGAATTTTTCTAGCGTCATACTTTCGTACTTTAGGCACAGATTCTACATTGGTTAATAATCCTTCAATTAAAACTAGAAGAAATTTTGTCTTAATTGCAGTATTTATAGTTTTTGTTGCTGTAAATCTTGTTAACTCTGTTCTTGTTTACAAAAAATCAATAGCCGCTTTTAGTTTTGAAAAGGGGCTTGCGTCTTTTTATGCCGGAAATTTAAAAGAGGCTGAAAATAATTTCAAAAAAGCTCTTACTGTTTCGGAAAATGATATCTACAGGAGAAGTTTATCCGAGTTTTATGTTTTGAAACTTCAACAATTTACGCAAGATATAAAAGAGCCAACACCAGAACAAGTTAAAACCTTTGAACAGATTTTCCAAAATGCAATTCAAAATATAGAAGTTGCTTTAAGGTTAAACCCAAATAATCTTGAAAATAGAATCCAGCTCGGAAAAATCTACCAGTTTTTGGCAGAAATCCAAACAAAAGGAGCTTATAACACTGCTAAAGGCATCTATTTGGGGGCGCAAACTCTTGACCCACACAACCCTATTTTAAATTTTCTCTTGGCTAATCTCGAGGTCTCATCTGGCACTTTGGATGAGGCTTTGAAATTTGTAACAGATGCAATTTCTCAAAAACCAAACTTTGGAGATGCGATGCTATTGCATTCAAGGATTAAATTTTTGCAAAAAGATATCGATGGCGCAATCATTTCTGCGATAGAAACAATTAAAGTCTTCCCGAAAGAACCATATCTTTATTTTCATCTAGGTCTCTTGTTTTATCAAAAAGAAGATTATGAAAATGCCGCCACAGTCTTAAACGAAGCTGTTGTTTTGTTGCCTGATTTTGCTAACGCAAGGTATTTTGCAGGTTTAAGTTTGGCTCAACTTGGAAAAAATGCTGAAGCGATAGTTCATTTCGAGAAAATTAAAGAAACAAATTCTGATAGTGCCGAAGTAAAACTAATTCTGGAAAATCTGAAAGCTGGGAAAGACCCATTCTTTAATGCTAAAGCGCCTACAAATGTCGATCCTAAAAAAAGATCAGAATTACCTTTAGAAGAAGAAAATTAGAGGAACTAGAGGTATTATTTCTCTAACAGCTAATCCCTCTGATTTTTTGTGGTCAAAAAAATACTAAACTTTATTCATCAAGAACAAAACGGTTTGCATCAAGCCGCTTATTTTCTGGGTATCTTTGCTCTTCTATCTCAAATTTTAGGGTTATTCCGAGATCGTCTCCTGGCCCATCATTTTGGGGCAGGCCTTACTCTCGATCTTTATTATGCCGCTTTTCGGTTACCTGACTTTCTATTTGTTTCTGTCGCATCGCTCGTGTCTATTTCTGTTCTCATACCCCTTTTAGTTTCGCGGTTAGAAGACAAAGAGACATGCCGGCGGTTTTTGAATAGTATTTTTTCTTTTTTCTTCATACTAATTATTTTTTCAAGTGCGATTGTTTTTATTTTAGCTCCCCACATACTCAAATTTATTTTTCCAGGATTTCCTTCGCAAAATTATGCAGAACTTGTGTTGCTCACAAGAATTTTACTTCTCTCTCCTATTCTTTTAGGTTTTTCCAACTTGATTGGCAGTATTGTTCAAGCTAATCGTCGTTTTGTCCTCTATGCTTTGAGTCCCATTATATACAATGTGAGTATTATTTTGAGCTTGGTTTTTTTAGCGCCAAAATGGGGGATTCGTGCTGTTGTCTTGGGAGTTATCATTGGCGCTTTGGCGCATCTTCTTATCCAATTACCATACGTTTTTAAAATTAAATTAGTTCCTCGCCTAACTTTTAAATGGCTTTGGGAAGATGTTAAAACCATAATCCACCTCTCTGTTCCGAGAACTCTAGCATTAAGCTCGAGCCACTTGAGTCTGTTGTTTCTATTTTCTTTCGCAAGCACTCTCGAAGCAGGGTCGATTACAATTTTTAATTTATCTTTTAATTTGCAGTCAGTGCCATTAAGTATTGTGGGGGTCAGCTATTCTTTAGCCGCTTTTCCGATGCTTGCTCAATTCTTTGCTAATAAGGAGCATATAAAGTTTGTTGAACAAATAACTGTAGCGGCTAAGCATATAATTTTTTGGTCAGTGCCAGTTACAGTTTTGTTCATTGTTCTTCGCGCTCAAATCGTAAGAGTTATTTTGGGTTCCGGACAGTTTAATTGGGAACATACCAGACTTACTGCCGCCGCGTTGGCAATTTTTTCAATTTCTATTCTGTGTCAGAGTCTCAATCTTTTGTTTACTAGAGGATATTATGCCGCTCAAAAAACAGCTAAACCTTTAGTCGTTAATTTAATCTCGAGTGTTGCAATTATATTTTTCAGTTTCTTTTTAATCGGCTTATTTAAACAAAATGAAGTTTTTCGATTTTTTATCGAATCTCTCTTGCGGGTGCAAGATATCCAAGGAACGATTGTACTCATGCTTCCTCTTGGATATTCGCTCGGGATGATTTTAAATACACTTATGCTCCTTTTCCTCTTCAAGCGAGATTTTAAAGGTAGCCATAGATCGATATTCGACTCTTTCTTCCAGAGTTTGGGGGCGGGGGTAATTATGGGTTTTGTCGCGTATCTCACCTTGAATATTGTAGCTCCTTGGTTTAATCTAGAGACCCTGATAGGCCTATTCTTTCAAGGATTTATTTCGGGAATATTTGCATTACTAATCGGGGTAACCATTCTATGGTTACTTCGAAGTATAGAACTTCAAGAAATCTGGAAAACTCTTCATAAGAGATTTTGGAAAACAAAGGTCATTGGCTCGGATGCAGAGGTTGCCTAGGACATAAGAATCTAGCGCATCTCATCGTTGCTTCGCTCCGAGCCTCCCTCAACGTATTATTAAATACGTCTCGGTACGGTTCTCGCTCGCGTCTTGATCTGCATCAAAATTCTTATGTCCTACTGAAAAATAGAAATAAGATCTAATTTTAAAAATTAAAATAATTATGGAAAATATCAGAAATTTTACTATTATCGCCCACGTTGATCACGGCAAGAGTACTTTGGCCGACCGATTGCTTGAAGTAACCGGAACAGTTGAAAAAAGAAAAATGAAAGCCCAGGTGCTTGATTCGATGGAGCTTGAACGTGAGCGAGGAATTACCATAAAAATGCAGCCTGTAAGGATGTTATATCGAGAAAAATATATTCTCAATTTGATTGACACCCCAGGGCACATTGATTTTTCCTATGAAGTTTCAAGAGCTCTTCGGGCAGTGGAAGGGTCAATACTTTTAATAGATGCAACTCAAGGGGTGCAGGCTCAAACCATAACCACTCTTGAAATGGCCAAAAATCTAAATCTAACGATTATACCGGTTGTGAGCAAAATTGATTCTCCGCTTGCGAGGACCTTGGAAGTAAAAAAAGAAATTGCTTTACTCTTAAAATGCGATGAAAATGATGTTTTGGGAGTATCCGGCAAAACTGGTGAGGGTGTGGAGAATTTACTCGAGGAAATTGTTAAAAAAATACCATCTCCCCAAGCTCGTAGAAGTCCAGACGAACTACCAGGCGAAAATCAAAGACAAAATCCACTACGAAGTTTAATATTTGATTTCCAATACTCGACCCATCGAGGGGTGGAAGTGTATGTCAGGATTATGAGTGGTACAGTTAAAAAAGGTGATGAACTTCTATTTAAAGTCTCTGGTAAAAAATTTACTGCTCTTGAAGTGGGAATTTTTACTCCAGAAGAAAAAGCAAAAGATTCTCTGTCTGCAGGTGAAATTGGTTATATCGTAACAGGTATAAAAGAACCAGGAGTGGCTTCGGTGGGAGATACTGTTGCGACATTACAAGATACTTTACCACCAATAAAAGGGTATTTGAATCCCCAGCCAGTTGTTTGGTCTTCAGTCTATCCAGAAAGCCAGGATGACTTTGAACTTCTCAAACAATCACTTGCTAAACTCAAACTTTCTGACTCGTCTCTTAGTTTCGAGGAGGAATCATCTGGAATTTTAGGAAGGGGATACAGATGTGGTTTTTTGGGCATGCTCCATCTTGAAATTATAACTGAACGCTTGAAGCGAGAATTTAATCTTTCAATAATTATAAGTTCACCAACGATTCAATATCAGGTGTTGTTAAAGGGTGGCAAAACAGAAGAGATTTATACTCCTTCAGCATTTCCAGAGGATTACAAAATAGAAAAAGTTTTCGAACCATGGGCCGCAATTAAACTTATTACTCCTTCTCGTTTTTTAGGTCCTCTCATGACTATTATTTTTGAACATGAGGGAGTGGTGGGTGCTTCAGAAAATTTTGGAGAAGATCGAGTGAGCGTGAGTGTGGAAATGCCACTTCGAGAACTTATGCGTAATTTTTTCGATAAAGTTAAAAGCCAGACATCCGGCTTTGCTTCTTTGTCTTATCATTTGCTCAATCTTCGGGAGGCAGAGGTGGTTAAACTTGAAATTCTGGTTGCAGGGGACCCCATTCCAGCTTTCACTAAAATAGTTTCAAAGAAAAATATTCAGTTTGAGGGCGAGGCCTCAGTTGAAAAACTCTATAGAATTTTACCTAGACAGATGTTCGTGATAAAAATTCAAGCGCAAGCAATGGGCCGAATTATTTCCTCAAGAACTCTATCAGCTTTTAAAAAAGATGTTACCCAACATATGTATGGTGGAGACATTACCCGTAAGATGAAATTGCGAGAAAAACAGAAGAAGGGAAAGTTGAAGATGAAAAGTTTGGGTACTGTAAATATTCCTCAAGATGTGTTTCTTAAGATGGTGAAGAGTGAATAAGTGCGACACCAATACACGAATTCATGCGAATGACACGAATAGGTCAAATTTAAAACTTATTCTTCGAATTTTCAATTTTCAATAACCAATTTCCAATGAATTCTCAATGTTTCAATTTTCAATTGTTTGATAATTGGAGTTTGAAGCTTGTTTGATAATTGCGCATTGATAATTTTATTAATTCCTAGCACCTAGTTGCTAGAACATAGAATATGTAAGTACCATACTTACAATTGTCAAAATACCTATAATAACGCTAAGCACCTTTACTATTTTTTGAGTTCTTTTGTGGAAAAGCATGTTTTTTAATTTATGTTTAAGTATAATATAAACGAATTGAAGGAATTAGTAAACTGGAGAAGTTAAAAAATTATAATAACTTTAGCCAATGATTAAATTTAGTGGGCAAGAAAAAGCGAAAAGAAAATTTTATAAAAAGGTCATCTGGACTATTGTTTTGTTGCTTATAGTTTTTCTAATCAAACCAACCTGGAAAATCTGGCAAAAATATCGAATGAGCGAAAAAGAGCTTGAGCGGACCGCTAATGAAATTAAAGAATTAACACAGAGACAAGAACGTCTTGAGGTTGAATTAGAAGAATTAAACACTCAAATTGGTAAAGAAAAAGAAGTGATTAAGAAATTTGATTTAGTAAAAGAAGGAGAGAAATTAGCTGTGATAATTGATCCTCCTGAAAATCTGGGTGAGACAGAAACGAACGAAGGTTTTTTCAAAAGATTCTTTAAAAAATATTTTGGCTGGCTTGGATTAAGTGATTAGATAAAACAAAAAAGCGAGTGTAGTACAGTGGCAGTACGTGTGCTTCCCAAGCATAAGACGCGAGTTCGATTCTCGCCACTCGCACATTGAGCAAAGCGAAATGAAGAGTGAGGAAGCACCTAAGTGTTTCCGTGCGAGAATCGAAGCCCGATTGAGCATTCGCCTTTTTAGCGAATCCAATCGGGGTACTGAAACTGTAAGTTTCGATTCTGATTTTTACGCTATAAAAATCATGTCGAAAGATTTTTTATGACGTAGTTATCAAAAATTTACGACCCGCCATGCCAAATATGTAAGTTTTTAATAAAAAGAGCTCCCAGCTTGCACTATGCAAGGGGAGCTCTGACAATTCGCTCGAGGCGAACGTCGGCTTTCTATCTACGTTTACACCATTCACGAACGGTGGCGATGACGGTGTCTGCAACATCCCGCAAACTCTGCTTGGTTGGCGGGACATCTGGTCGGGAATCACTTCCGTTGAGTAGCATCCGTTGCTTGCCCTTCAGGTAATACCAGACTTCTTCCGAGTTGTCAGTTTCATTGGCCTTGACCGCGACCACGATTGCATCCATGAGTTCTTCCGAGACCGCTTGGTCGTTCGTGAAGATCATGATGTTGTCGGTTTCTGTCTGCTGGATGACAATTCGAGCGCCTCGTGAGCGACCGGCTTTGCCTACTTGAGGGTTGTTGGTTTTTCCCCAAGCAATAATTCCCCCACCAACTTCTACTTGGTAGAAGTCTCGCCCGAAGATGATCCCAGCCAGTCGGTACTCTTCATCCTCGATACGAGCAGTTGCTACAGGAAGATCGAACCAATCTACGGCGACCTTGTCACCGTAAACCGATGCGATCATCCTGGCTACTGCGGTGATGTCCCACGGGTGTATCCAACTTGATGGTGACGCCTTGTCTGCCATGTCATAGAGTTTCCCCGCCATGAATCCGCCGCTTCGCCTGTGCACTCCTTTTGAGTGCAGGATAGAGTGGAAATTGAGTCCAGGATAGTGCCTAGCCTCCGCCAGAACCATCTTGACATCGGCTTCAGATTGGCAATTGCGGACGACTGCCATGTAGGCATCGAGCGCCACTTTGACCCACTCATACTTCTCTTTATTCGTCTGGTCTGGGTGGACTCGTCGGAACTTCATGACTACTGCGGCCAGATCGAAGATGTATTCAGGGGGTCCTTCATCGGTCCTCAGTGTGAAGCCGAGAAGTGCTGCGAGCTGGTGATCTGTGTCTAGGTTGAGATGCCTCGCCACTCGCGTAGCCGAGCACTCTCCCTTGATTCGACCCCCACCCTTCATGTGCTCATCGAATTCTCCTCCACCCTCGCCGAGCCGAGTGCCTTCGGGGATCTGATCTGCCGCGAAAGTTCTGAGAAGCCACTCTGCCACGAGTTCATCGAGATGAGCCTGGGGATGGGAAGAAACCTTTCCTTGTTGTGTCTGCACTGCAAACCTCCTTTCGTTTTGGTTGTGTTTTGGTTTTGTGGATTACTCCACACGTATTTATTTGCAATTGATATAGAACGAAAGGGGATTACAAACAAATATGCGTGGAGTAACCAATATAAAAGAACAATTTATCTGCCAGAAGTATAGCAAACTCCACCCTTCTTGTCAAGGGCAAACACACCACTTACTTAGATAGAGTAAAATAACCTCATTTTATGCCCCCGGCAAGAATCGAACTTACATTTACCCCTTAGGACGGGGTTGTTCTATCCATTGAACTACGAGGGCTTCAAACAGTTAATATAACACAAAGAGCCTCAAATCGGAGGCTCTTTGTGTTACGAAAGGGAGATATTACGAAGCGATTCCTAAGAGTTTACAAAGTCTGTCTTTGTTAAAACCGATCATCATTTCATCATCAATGAAAATGACCGGTACGCCCATTTGTCCACTTTTTTCAATCATTTCTTTTCTTTTCTCTAAGTCAGTTGCAACGTTGTAATCAGTGAAAGGAATGTTGTGTTCCTTTAGAAATTCTTTTGTCATGTGACAGAAATGACAGGTTGGGGTGGAGTAGATAGTAATTTTTTTCATTGGATTATAACTTCCACATTTGGCCAATTTATTTGCTAAAATCTCTGTTCCTCACTCGCCGTATTATTAAATACGTCTCGCTACGGTACTCGATTTTATCAAATAACTTGTCTCAAATCTGAAAGTTCTAATATTAATTGATAGTAAAGAGGTATAAGAATCATTTTAGCATATTACTTAACTTTTTTGTATAATAAAATATATGGAACCAAAAGAAAAAGATTTACTTCTTCGAGCTTTTGAGTACGCGAGGGAAAATAATGTAATGTTAAAGAAAATGCGCTCCGGAAAGCGTTGGACTAGTTTTTTCAGAGTTGTTTATTGGATTGCAATTATTATAGGATCAATTTGGTTTTATTATTTTATAGAACCATACATTACTCAGTTGCTTGAACTCTATAATAGCCTTCCGTTCGCGAAATTAAACCCTTCGTCAGGGCAATAATTCAACTTATATAATTTCTTACGTTTTTAAGCGAAATATGCTATAAACTAGATGTTCTTTCTCTAATGCCGAGGTAGCTCAGTTGGTAGAGCATTTCCCTGAAGAGGAAGGGGTCGGCGGTTCGAATCCGCCCCTCGGCACCAACAAATAGTTAAAAGTTATAAAGTTAAAAGTAGAAAGGGAAATCAAAAAACCACCGTATGCGGTGGTTTTTTGATGACCATACTTTTCTATCCATTCTTAACTTTCAAACGAGCTTGTCTATCTTTGTCTATCTTTGGAAGTTTGATTATTAAAAGCCCGTGTTTTTCTATAGCTTCAGCCTCTTCTATCTCAACCTCCTGCGGAAGTAAAATTGTTCTAGAAAAAGTTCCCCAATAAAGTTCTTTATGAAAATAATCCTCTCCGCTCACATTTCTTTCTTCCTCTCTCTTACCTCGGATGGTTACCATATCTCTCGTGATTGCGACATCTAAATCTTCAGGTCTTACTCCTGCAACCATCGTCTTGATAACTATATCGCCAGGTGTTTGATATACATCCACGGTTAATTGCCCTTCTTCGGCAGTTTCCTCCGTGAGTGCATTTTTTTTAGCCTCTGTATCTTTATCTGGAGATTCTGCGAGGTCGGATTCATAACCTTCATCTGGTTTGATTCTCATTCCTCCCGTGAGTCTTTCAAAAAAAGATTTTTTCTTAAGCATATTTATATTTTTATTTTTTTAATCTTTTCTATTGATAAAATGAGAAACACCACAGCTATCCAAGCAAGAGGAAAGGAAAATAAAAATCCAGAATCTTTATCTATTATAAGAAAATTAAAGAAAGTGTGCAATATAGTTGCAAAGATAATTCCTAGGGAGCCGAATAAGATTTTCATCGGCAAACTTTTTTTGAAAGCCATAGCCAAAGCAATGCCGATAAACGCTGAAGCTGCGACGTGCAGGACGCTTGCACCGACGAATCTGATGTTGCCAACGATAAGACTTGAGACAATTTGATTACCTGTAGGAGAATCCATATAACTACTTAATATAAAAAGCGTATTTTCTACCGCCGCAAACCCCAAAGCTGTCGTTATAAGATAAATTATCGAATCCACAGGCTCGTCGTTTTGTTTGGTGCGCAAAGCTGTTATAAAACACAGACCAAATTTCATCAATTCTTCAATTGCGGCGTGTATAAAGATAAAAAATGATGCTCCACCAAAATATGTTAGCCATTTAAACTTCGATTCTATGTTTTGAAACCAAGAGGCGAAGGTCGTATCTACTGAAAGTTGAAGGGCTATAGCGGGTAGGATCGCAATCATTCCACCAAGAAAGGTCAATGCTAGTATTCTTCTGGGTTCTGGATAAGTTCTATCTTCTCGAAGCCAAAACCATAACCATAAAATGGCGGGGAGTAGTCCTCCGGCGGCGGCATAAATAAATAATTCTGGTGCTATCATTATTTTTTTTCTAACTACTCTATACGAGGGGAATTTTTGGCCACTTCTCAACTATTAAAAGATTTTTATTCTTTATGAAATCGCACATCCCCCAAATTTCTTCGGTAATAAATGGCATGAATGGATGCAGAAGTTTTAAAAGATTTTGTAGAAGGGTATGAAGCAGATAACTTGTTGATGCTTTTTGATCTGTGTTTTTGAACCGTGCTTTACTCTCCTCAATAATAACATCTGCGAACTCATGCCAGAAGTAGTGATAAATCTTTTCGGCAGATAAGTAAAAGCGGAAATTTTCCATGTCTTCCGTAACATCTTTTATCAGCTTTTCAAATCCAACCAGAATATTTTTTGAATATTCATCTAAGACTGGTTTTTGACCAGCAAAATCTTTCGTATTGTCCAAAACAAAGCGAGAGACATTCCAAATTTTATTAGCAAAATGTTTATAAGCCTTTATTTTGTCTTCTGACAGGGCAAGGGAAGTGCCGGGAGTATTACCCACAACCAGCGCCATCCTAAAAGCATCTGTTCCGTATTTTGCGGTGAGTTCAAGTGGATTAATTACGTTTCCTTTGCTCTTACTCATTTTCTTACCTTTAGCATCCAAAACCAGTCCGTGCAGATAGATGGTATTAAAAGGTAGTTTGCCCGTAATATATTTACCTAACATAAGCATTCTAGAAACCCAGAAAAATATAATTTCGCCGGCCGTTTCCATAACTTGAGTCGGGTAGAATTTTTTGAAATCGGGACTATCTGGGTAACCCAAAGCAGCAAATGGCCATTGTCCAGAAGAAAACCATGTATCAAACGTGTCAGTATCTTTTCGGGCTTCTTGTCCACATTTTGGACATTTAGTTATCTTATTCTCGAGATCAGGAAATCCAATTTCACATTTGTCGCAAATTTTTGCTGGTATTGGTATGCCCCAAACTATCTGTCTTGAAATATTCCAGTCGATTATGTTGTTAAGCCAATGAAGAGTTATTTTTTCATAATGATCCGGAATATATTTTATTTCTTTTTTAGTAACGGCTTTTATGATAGGTTCTGCTAGATTTTTCATTCTTACGAACCATTGAGACTTGATCTGAGGTTCTATAAGAGAGTTGCACTTATAACATAGACGTACGTTGTGTTTGTATTTCTCATCCACTCGATCTACCAAACCTTTAGATTTCAATTTTTCCACTATTTTTTCTCGGGCTTCTCCAATTTTCATCCCAGTAAATTCTCCTGCGATAGGAAGAAGTTTTCCTCTCTCGTCTATAATCTGTTCTTTTTCTAACCCGTGTCTTTCTGCAATTTCAAAATCTGTTGCGTCGTGCCAAGGAGTGATCGTCATAACACCCGTACCAAATTCCATATCGGCACTCTTATCTTTTATAACTGTGGCTTTCACTTCGCCGTTTATCCACTCAAGTTTTAGTTTTTGGCGGTGTTTGTAAGCACCGTATCTTTTATCGTCCGGATGCATTACCACATATTTATCTCCGAATTTTGTTTCAGGTCTAGCGGTACCTATAATGAATGGTCCGTATTTGAGGTAGTAAAATTTATCTTCTCTTTCCTCGTCTATTATTTCTAGGTCGGAAAAACTAGTCTGATGTTTAGGACACCAGTTTATTATTTTTTTACCCCGGTAAACCAATCCATCATCAAAAAGTTTGTTGAAGGTTCTGTAGACAATATCCACCACACTCTTATCTAAAGTAAATTTTTCTCGAGACCAGTCGCATGATGCGCCCATACTTTTTATTTGAGAATTTATATTGGCGCGATTGCTTTGGGTAAAATCCCAAATTTCTTTATACAAGTCTTCCGGACTCATTTGAAAACGAGAACGTCCCTCTTTTTCTAATTTCTTTTCGTATACCACTTGAGTTTCAAATCCAGCATGATCATTACCAGGGAGCCACAAAGTCTTTTTGCCACACATCCTGTTGAATCGAATCATTACGTCCTCTATCGTCATTACAAGGCCGTGACCCGCATGCAAATTACCGTTCGCATTTGCTGGAGGCATTATAATTGTGAAAGTCTCCTTATTTTCTTTAGGCAAGTTGTCCGGATTAAACATTCCGCTTTTTTCCCAAATCTGGTATATTTTTTCCTCTACTTCTTTAGAGTTGTAGGGTTTAAGTAGTTTTTGATTTATCTCTTTCATATCCTTTAAAAGATAACACAAAATTTGGTCTTTTTTGAGGATATTTAGAATACCCTTGACAAAATATTCCGATTATGATTACATGTAGTAGGAAGGATTGTAAAAACGAGAAGTAGTTTTAAGTAGGGTATTGGTGGTCTGTGTGCTCGTTTCTCTCTTTTTATAAAGAGCTATAAGTAAGTTTTTGATCAGAGAAACGTCTTCAATTGAGTTAAGAACTATATTTATCAGCACATCTTAGAATATTGACAAATAGTTATTTATAGGTATTATTGTTTGGAAGTTACAAAAAGGATTTTTTAGTTCTAAGGTATTGGTCTTTGTCCTTTAGAAAATAAAACTAAAATATTCTTTTCATAAAAGCCAAAATTATAAAGGACATAGGTTTTTATAAAGGACATACATAAAAACAAGTTGATAATTATGAAAAGCTAAATAATATTATTAAAAGGATATAAATATATGAAAAATAAGATTTTTTATCACAAGAATAAAATGGCAAATGGCATATTGGGGTCTTTTTTGATTTCGATTTTTATCTTAAGTCCATTTACAAGCGTAATGGCTTCTTTTGAGGTTGTTGACGGATCAAGTCAATCTCCATCAGAAACTTCAAGCGATATTAGTAATAATGAACCAGTCTCTACAGCCTCTGTCGAGACTCATTCAAATACTGTCGCCGTACAGGTTGCTCCAGTTGAACCCGTGATAGTGGGTAATCCTATAACAGTAAACCCAGTCCAAACTACCAATTTGCCTGGACTATTATCTGTAAACATTACAGCTAATCCAAGAGAAATCGAGATGGGAGGTTCTTCAATTTTAATTTGGGTTGCTCAAAATGCAGTTTCTTGCACAAGTTCAAACTTCAATACCTATAACGCAGTTAGCGGAATGGTTTCTGTTCAACCACCAATAACAACTATTGGCGGGACATTTACTTACTCAATCACTTGCACTGATGCATTTGGAAACATTGCAACTGATTCAGATACAATCACAGTAAATCGAGCTGAATCACCTGTGACTACAGTAGTACCAGCTTGCGTAATGCCTACAACACAAACTAATGTTGCTAATCCAATAGTCAATCAAACATCTTCTGTTAACGTTGCGGGTAATCCTATACAAGCTTTCGTTAGCCAAACTGTAAACGACTTAAATAATAACCTTCCGGTATCAATCCAACCTGTACCAACAACTATTCCGTCTGTTACTATCTTGGCTGTACCGTCAGAAATTGAATTACAAGGTCAATCAATGTTAGTTTGGTATGCCCCAGACGCAGTTTCTTGCACAAGTTCAGACTTTAATACTCATGGTACAAAAGTTGGAGTAACTTTTGTTAGACCTCCAATCACAGTTGTTGGTGGAACATACACTTATTCAGTTAATTGTGTTAATGCCTTAGGACAGACTGCAACTGATTCAGTAACGATTGCAGCTACCCGACCTGCATCACCCGTATTACCATTATCTGTTGCTATCGAAGCTCTTCCCGCAGAAATTGAATTAAACGGTCACTCACTATTAGTGTGGGTTGCCAACAGCGCGCTCTCTTGTTCAAGTGCCAACTTTGATACTCGAGGCGCTACCAGCGGTTTCGTCTCTGTTAATCCTAATATTTCAAACTTTCAAGGAACACAAACTTACTCAATTGAGTGCATAGGTTCTGGTAGTACCACAAATGATTCTTCTTTGGCCCCTGCACCCGGAGTTGTCACCGATTCAGTAACGATTACAGCTAATCGAGTGAGACCACCACAAGTAGTACAAACCTGTGCAACTCCAGTTAATACAGTAGCTACTATCAATCAAGTTTCTGTCGATCTTTCAGCTAATCCAACAGAAATTCAAGTTGGCGGATCTTCTACTTTAACTTGGTCTTCTCAAAATGCAGTTGCTTGTACAAGTGAGACTCTATCTAATAACGCTACTACTCATGCAGTAGCTCTAAACGGAAGCGTTTCTGTAACCCCTGCGATTACAGCGGGGCAATCAATTACACACTCAATCACTTGTGTAAATTTAGATGGCTCTACAGCAACCGATTCAGCCACAATCACAGCTATTACAACTCCAGGAGGTGGTGGTAATGGTGGTGGAGGAAGCGGCGGAGGTAGCAACGGTGGTAATGGTGGAGGAAGTAACCGAAACAATGGAATTGTTTTGGGTGCATCTACCGGACCAATTGGCGCATCTTGTTCTTATATCCGAGATTTTATGAGAATGGATTGGGAAAATAATCCAGCTGAAGTAATGAAACTCCAGTCATTCTTAAAGGATTCTCAAAAATTAGATGTTGATGTTAATGGTATTTTTGACCAAAAAACATTTACAGCTGTTAGCGCTTTCCAAGATAAATACAAAGCCGATATTCTTTCTCCATGGGGACACACTGACGCTACTGGTTTCGTCTACATGTTGACCAGAAAGAAAATCAACGAATTGCATTGCAACACAACGATTTCTTTAACTGTTGCTGATAAACAAGAAATTGATAGTTTCAGAAATTATCTTTTAGCTGTTCTATCAAACGGTCTAAATAATCCTGTTGGTGGTTCAATGGAAGAAGCTAATGTTCCAGTTTGGAGCATCAAAGCAGAAGATTTGAGTGCTAACGATGAACCTGCTTCGTCAGAAGTTTCTTCAGAAGATACTTCGATTGAAAATCAAGCTACTGCTGACGTTTCAAACAACGGAGGATTCTGGAACTTCGTTAAAGGCCTATTTGGTGCTAATTAAAAATAAAAAGAAGGTTAATTAAACAAACAAAAAACCGCCAATATATTTGGCGGTTTTTTGTTTGTTTTGGTTTTTTAGAATGTCATATTACCCAAAGCTTTGATTTCCATACTCTCTGGTCCTTTGGTCTTTATACCTCTCAAAGACGTTAAATAGCCCGCTACAGCAATCATAAGAGCGTTATCAGTTGAGAGATAGTTAGAAGGGAAGTAGACTTCAGTTTTTAGGCCAAATTCTCTTTCAAAGATTTTTCGCAAGTGTTTATTAGCCGAAACCCCACCGCCAACAATTAGGCTCTTGATACCAAATTCTTGAATAGCTTTTTTGGTCTTTGTAACCAAAACTTCAGTGACGGCTTCTTCAAATTCTAGACTAATAGCTTGTGTTAGTTTCTCATTAACTTCTTTTTGTTTTTGCAGAAAATACAGAACAGATGTTTTAAGACCAGAAAATGAAAAATCTAAGTCAGGAGAATTGAGCATTGGTCTAGGAAATTTCACAGGTTCCCCTTCCGTTTTGTTTTTTTGGGTCCGTGCGAGATCAGCCAAAGCAGAAATTTCGGGGCCGCCAGGATAGGGAAGACCAAGCATCCTTGCAACCTTATCAAAACATTCACCCACAGCGTCGTCTCTTGTTTTGCCGACAATTTTATATTCCCCCCATTTTTTAATTTCTACGAGCTCCGTATGTCCGCCAGAAATTAACAAAGCAAGGGCTGGAAATTTAATATTTACTCGCTCCTTTTCTTTTACCTTTTTGAGATCCGGAGTGTCCAAACTTATAAGCGGGGAGACAATATGTCCTTCCATATGGTTCACTGGGATTATCGGTATATCCCAAATTAGGGAAAGGGCCTTAGCAAAATTTATACCGACCCACAAAGCGGGTTCGAGCCCCGGGCCTTGGGTTACAGCAATCGCATCTATCCTATTAGAGCTAAATTCACGCTGCGAGCCATCGCGACTTCTAACGGGACGAGTCTTTGGTTTTTTGATTTTAGGGATAAATTCTAAAAATTGTTTTAAAAGCTCTGGCTCTCTCTCAAGAATAGTTTTTAAATTGTTGAGTTTATCAGTAGATAAATCATTTTCTTTGGTTTTTAATTTATACAGGCCAGATTTTTTTAATACCTGTTCTAAGATTGGCACTAAATTTTTCTGATGTTCTCTTTTGGCTAAGTTAGGGAAAACGCCGCCATATTTTTGGTGGATTTTTATCTGCGAAATTGTCATATCCGCAAGCACTTTAAATTCCGGTTTTTTAATTCCTCCTTTGGCCGAAACTAGAGAAATGGCTGTCTCATCGCACGATGTTTCAATGGATAGAATGATCATTTTTCTGTCGTAGTTGGTTATGGAGGACTCGGTCACACATAAATTTTTTATCAAAAATTTTGCGCGACCCCGCCTCACTCGCAACTTTTCGCTTTGCTCACATAGTTGCTTCGCTCCGGCTTTCTCGTCCTCTAAGGCCAGAAT
Source organism: Patescibacteria group bacterium (assembly GCA_038062955.1). Lineage (GTDB taxonomy): Bacteria > Patescibacteriota > Minisyncoccia > Phycocordibacterales > BOKC01 > JBBTWE01. The sequence continues at coordinate 92,428 of JBBTWE010000001.1, forward strand.
ATAAAAGAAAATACCGGCAGAAGCCAGTTTTTCTTTTATTGTGGGCGGTAGAGGACTCGAACCTCTGGCATCAACAACGTCAATGTTGCGCTCTACCAACTGAGCTAACCGCCCATATAAGTTGCATATTATCTACCAAGACAGCTAACCGCCCATATAAGTTGCATATTATCTACCAAGACAGCTAACCGCCCATATAAGTTGCATATTATCTACCAAGACAGCTAACCGCCCATGAATGTTTCTTAATTAAAAAAATTTATTACTATGAATCCGAAGCCGTGTTATTTGTCGCTTCTGTACATTTGCCATCTTTTCTCATTAATGGCCAACCAGTATCGTCCAAAAAGTCGACTTGGCACCTCTGATTTACCAAACATATCTGGCCCTCACAACACCAAGAACCTTTGACTTTGACTGAAGAGTGATTAGTCGCCATGAGAACTTGAATTTCTCCAGCACTTAGATCCCACTTGCACTGACACGGATATGAGCTTTGGCTTATTGAACCAAAAGAGTTTATAAAAATCATCATTATTTTTAGATAAAAATAATTTTCAAGTCCGGTTGCTTTATCCATACATTCGGCAAAAGCATTGTCACAGGCGGCTCGATCGCTTGGCTTACTGTTGGAATAGCATATATCATGCTCTATAGCACAGGATTCTGAAGCATCTGATGTAAACCAAGGAATAAAAAGGAAACCCTGGATAGGCCCATCAGAACCGAGCGCTCTTCGACTTGTATCACCACAAATTGGAGCGAGAGCGGCAGGGCCACTCGGGGTGTCTATACCTAACGAAGTCTCATCTATGTCCATGGTGGCCAAGAGAAGTGCTAATGAGACTGCTTCGTGGACACTCATTTTGGGCAATGTGAGCAAGGAATCATTTTTGTTATTAAGTGGAACTATTTTATCGAATTCTTTAATCATTTCAGGTAAGTTCCATGGATTACGACTATTCCTATAAGTAGTTCCGATCATTTGAATGCCACCAGGAACTAAACTTATGGTTACATTCGTGGAAGCCGTCAAACCAGAATTAGATATTATACCGAGGTAGAAATTTATTTCGTTCTCATTTTTATAGGATATAAAACCATCGACAAAAACCTCGGATGGAGATATTGGGGCGATGCAGGGGAGAGTTGTACAACGAAATTTTGAAAAATCTTTATTGGAATATGTAGACTGTGCGGTCATGAAAGACGAAATTGTTGTCAAAACGCTCGTCCGATCTTTTTTAAAAGAAGATGGAAAATATCCATTATAAAAATTCGCAATTAATATGATTATTACTGCTGTTATGAGACAAAATATGACTGTGGATTTCTTTTTTAAAAGTTCTTTCATATATAAAAAAATAATAGATAATACAGTTATAATATCACAATCTTAAATTTGCTTTGCTGTCTAATTTATCTCAAAAAGTACATTCTGGAAGAATTGTTTGTCTTTTGGGTGAGTAAGAAGATCGCAGATATTTTCTTTTGGAAGCCATTTTGCTTCTGGGTTTTCTGGGTCTATTGGTTCTAGCTCCATTTCGTCTGTTTTAAATAAAAACATCGAAATAAATTTGAGCTCGCTTTTATCCTCTCCACCATCTTTTCCAATTTTGAATCTTTGGTAGCTTGGAAGCGCTTTAATGAGAGTGAGATTTTTGATCCCGCTTTCCTCATAAATTTCTCTTTTAGCCGCCTCAAGAGGAGTTTCGCCTTCTTCTATTCCACCTTTCGGCAATGACCATGCATTATTCTTCTGGCTTACCACTAAAACTTCACCATTTTTATTTATTACAACTCCTCCTGCTGATTTTATCTTTTTGGTGAACATAGACTTTAAAATTGTGACATAAATGTTTGGATTTAAGAACTATTAGAGTATAAAAACTATATCAAATTGGCAATCTCGGATCTATCGTCTTTCATTATCTATCAAGTTCACATGTACACTTAGAATGGATAATTGAGTGCAGTCCAATCTTTAACTTGCACTAAAGATTGTGGTGTTATGGAATCAGGTGGCAATTCAAATTTTGATATATAAAAATCCTTTTCATATTTTTCTAAACCTGTGGTTACTATTTTGAATATATTTCTAATGATAGGGCTTTTTTGATCGAATGGACCAGTACCAAAATTAAGACCGAATTGAGCATGGAACATCACGACTGCTGCACCTACGGCATAAACAGCATTTTCTAAAGTGGCGAGTTTCAGATTTTCCTCTCGATCATGTTTGGTTTTATTGTAGGCATCATACCAAGACAAAGAAGTTGTCGGGTTGCTAGAGTTCCATCCGGCAAAAGGGATAAATTTTGGAAAATTGGGATATGACTGAAGCGACAATTCATAGGCATCCAGGAACATCGCTTGAAGGAGTTTTACATAATCATTGGTTCTTAATCTAGCGGTTGAGGGGTAGTCATTCTCTTTTAGAACTGCGGTCCATGCTGATTCTACCTCCATGCAAGCTAATAGGATAATCTCTCGTATTTTATGACCGTGAGTAGACAGATTAGCCTTATTCGGTTCTATAGTCTCAAAAAGGATCTCAAGCTTAGTGAGTAATATACGCAAAGAGACAAAGGATTCATTTATCCTTTCTTTTATGGCCTCGTCTTGCCATCGGTCACCACAAGCTGTCGGTCTCCATATTCTTTTATAAAAAGTACCAAGAACATAATTTGATTCTATTGGTTCGGTATCACCAAAACTTTTAGCAACCCAATTTTTTAGATCAGAGAAATTAATATCTGGAAATCTGACGGAATGGACTTTTCCTCCATGTCTTATACCAGACGCAAAGAAAAACCCTGAACACTCAAAAGCAACTCCTCGTTCATGATGGAAAAGGAAATTTTGGTCAAAGTTCTGACCTTGTTTCCCGATGGGAAAGAATTTATTTTGGAAAAACAATATTTTCATCTGATCTATAGTGTAATTACTCTATAATTCAATAAAAGTGAATCATTTTTAGAACTTATAAAAAACTCAATATATTACTATTCATTTACAAATTCACAGGAAAAGAGATAGTTTCTCAAATAATCTTTTTAGCACTCTACCTTTTTGAAAACATTTTGAATCATAAGGTTTAAAAAAGATTCGAGTTCTTTGGAGATTAATTTGATGCTATTTGTGACCCAAGTGGGACAGAATTGGTATCAGTTAGTAAGAGAATTTAACGAATGGTACAGTCTCGGGAGAGCTTTAGGTGATGTTAACAGATAAGAATTCTGGAGGAAAGGTTGAAAACGAACAGGACTGAACTCTATCCGTCCTTATCTTTGCTTGGTGTTGTGTTTGCGCTCAAGATACTCAATCCAAGCAAATAAACCTCTATCCAAAAAAATGGCAGAAATCCATAGAGTAATTATCACAAAAAATATAAACGAATACCACCCATAACTTACAATACTTTCATAAGACCATTGTATCCCAACAGCAATAAAAATAATTAAAGCAGATACATTTAATAAAGCATCTGAATGTAGATTTCTCATAGTACTCTCTACCCCTTCCTCCTCCCAAGATTTAGTAAAATAACCATTTTTCTCACTTTTAGAAACAGTGGTTTTATAGTAATCAAACTGTATGGGCATATAATTCCAATATCGTAATTCCTTCTCTCCTGTCCTAGAGTATTTCCATATCACTCTGTCCATAATAATACTTAAGGGAGCAATAATAAGCACCAAACTACACGTTGCATAAAGCCATCTATACCCCGAAAGAAATGGGAGATGATTTGTAATACTTGCAAGAAAATGGAGTGAGATAACCAATAATGAAAGAACAAGAAATGTTCGATTTATTTTTGACGCATGCTCCTGTGGTTTGAAATAGATGTAACGACCAAGTGCTTTATACACGACATACACAAGAACATAAACAAGTGCAACATCAAAAATAGTCAGGTCTTGAACCACTACGTTTTTTAAATCATTTAAAGAAAGTGAGAATAATGATTCGTTCAACATGGCAATTTATCTTACGATGAACTTATAAATATTGCACGAAGAAAATCGTTTTTAAATTGATGACCCTACCGGGAGTATCTTTCTCTACGAGAACAGTATAGGTTTTCGATATTTTGAAAATATTAATTTCCAAAATATAACGGAGAACCTTTTCGATTCCCGGACAGAAGCAAGCAGTTGCTTCCTTAGGGTCATAGCTTGTCGCTATGCTCCAGTATGACCCTACCGGGAATCGAACCCGGGTTTGCGCCTTGAAAGGGCACTGTCCTAACCGTTAGACGATAGGGCCGTTATTGATATAAAATCAAGAAAAATCATAGCATTTTTTGCTAAAAAATCAAAAATCGTTTAAATTCAATGATGAAGGAGGGTTGGCAGAGTGGTCTAATGCGCCGCACTCGAAACGCGGTTGGGAGCAATCCCTCGGAGGTTCAAATCCTCCACCCTCCGCAATGATTCGCAAGAAAGCCCAAACGGCTTTCGCGTGAATTATCATTTCGTGAGAAGTGGGGATTTGAAAGTCGGAGCATGACGATGCGAGACGGGGTCGCAGAATTTTTTAGCAGAAAAATATCTGTGACCAAATCCTCCACCCTCCGCCTTGACTAGTAATTTCATTTATGTTAAATATTTACCTGCAAGAATATGCTTGCATCTGATCCGGCAGATTACCGGAAGTACCTTGAAAATGGAGGAAGGGTTGCCATGAGCAACAAGGCCCCACTTGATGGAAGTGAGTTGGAAGCTACGCAGAGAATACAAACACATTTTCCGCGTTGTATGGATCCCCAAGTCCTGGCGGCGATCAACAGCAGTTCATCTCAATTGCTAGAGCTCGCTCTTAGGGATATGTTGACCTCACTATGGAAGAGGTCGGAAAGGCGAAACTATTCCTCGTTTGAGCAGATCCACACATTTGATGTGGTTGTACCTCGAGACTACGATCACAAAACCTATCTTGCCGCTGTCCGTGGGCATGTAGTAGGTAGAATTCATTACTGGAATCGGAATATCTCGGACAGGAACTTCAGGACAGTAACCACCCGTCTTATTCCCGGACAGAGGTTCACGGTGAAGGTATTTCAAGTGGTAGGAGAGGTGAAGGCGATTGATTGCTCATCTCTCATGGTTCGAGAAGGGGCAGTTATGGTTGGTGCACAAGGAGCCGCTCTTGCTCTCGAACAAGCCAGAGATCAGTTGCCAATGAATAGATGGCTACTGTCTCTGGACGAAGAGTCTTCTCTTTGGTTGGATGGGAACTCTCGAATGGTTCCAGTCTTGCGTCATGAACCTGTTGCGCAGATGACGTTCGACCTCGCCTATTTCAGAGATCGTTGGGGAGACAAAGTGTGTCTGCTTTGCTTCTGCCCCGTGGCCGATGGTGATAAAGCAAAGCCCTAGCAAATAGTCACCACAGTTCTTTTTTTGTTCTCCGCCTTCGTTTCCATGATTGGAACGGGGGCTTTTTTATATTTAAAATTTTCTCTATTTTTAACTAGAATTATTTTGAAAAAATACATGCATACAAAAACAACCCGACAGTCGCGGGTTGTTTTTATTTGATAATAAATTGTTCTGGTTTACCTTGAAATTGTAAACGATGGACCTCTTGGTGCAACTAAGTAAGAACGAACATTTTTCCCAACTGCATTATAAGAGACAAAGTAGTCACCTCTTGGTTTGGTATTATCTGAAACTTTCCAAGACAGTATAGGAGTTTTCTCTGCAACCGCTGTGCCTATAAGTACGGCATCACAAGATGGATTCTCACAATCTAAAAAGAAATTGTAAGTTTCGGCGCCAGGTTCATTTCCTGTCCACGCAATATCATAAGTTTTGCCCACAATAAGCTTGGAATTTACGGCAGGGAAGATGAACTTGAAATCAGTAGATGGCTTTACTCCCGTATTTATAACCCTCACATTCAATTTGTTACTTGCTCTATTATCGTTGGATTGTTCTATCCACAATTCATATTCTCCGGTATCAACTTTTGGAACCATAAACTCAATACTATTGCTTTGCACGTTCTTCATTTCCAATTTCGTGTCTTTATATTGAGCTGTTTTTCCTTTGAGGTGAAGAGAGATATTGGGTGTGTCCAATTTGCTTCCGTAGATGGTTGCGGTTTGGTCCGCACTTAGGACGTTATTACTCAACTTGTCGAAAGATTGAACATAATCCAACTCTATTTTGGATTTTTTGTAGTTCTTACGATTTTCCACAAGCACATTTATTTTATTTGATGTGTATGTCTTCCCGTCTTTATATATTTCAGCATAAACTTCGGATTTTCCGACTTCGGTTGTTTTACAATTGATCACCCAAACCGCATTTCCGTTAAATTTTCTATCTTTCAGACATTTTTCATTAAATACTGGATCGGATGATTTCCATGCGACTGTGAATCCATCTTTTCCGTAACTCGAATCGCTTAGATTTACCGGCTTGCCGTAAAATTTAACCTTGTCTCCTTTTTGAACAGCAATGTAAGAAGTACTCGATACCTTACCCGAACTTGCTGTGATCTCGATAGATGGTTGATTTGTTGGAGCAGGAATTGGGGGAACTGGTTTGATGTTTTTGCTTCTAGCTAGCAAATCTGCCAAATTAATTGGTCCAGTTTGGATGTTTCCAAACAGCATTTGCAAGAAGGAAAGGGGTTTTACTTTTGGATTACATGACACTTCAGATATTTTCGCTCGTGTTTGTGGCCCGACAACTCCTTCGGCAGGTTTAATGCCATTGTCTGCCTGAAAAATCACAACTGCCACATAAGTTAAATCACCAAATTTACCAGTAGGTTCAGCACTGGAATAATTGCGAGACTTTAGAAATGACTGAAGTTTTGAAACCTCTCCTTTAGTAGAAGCATCAGTGGAGCCTAATTTCATATCGTATGTTAACTTCAAACAAGTATCGGTGTCAGCGTAGACATCTGCTGTCGCACTTACATCAGCTGTTTGGGCCGCTACAAACGAAGCTCCTATACCGAGATTAAATATAAGTACTCCCAATAAAAGTAATTTTTTCATAAAGTTTTTTTATATAATTAATTGTAACAACGTATACTCACTATAATCTTAGACGTTCGAGAAAGGCATACTCTTACCTTCACTAAGTGGGGGATTTAGGTTGAAATTTTTCATCTAAGAAAAAGAGACAAAAGGCCTTATTCTCGGGCCTATTTTCTGACTCTTGATTTTACTTGACAAATATAGTTAGTTATGCTAGACTCTAGGTATCCAAACTTGTCGTTTGGACATTGTTCTTTTCAGAAACAAACAACCAACTTCGGAGGACACAGTGGTTTCTCACATTCGCAGTTTGAGGAATGGTTTCAAGGCTGGTGTCGCGATCGATGAGGCGACCAAGGCCCGGCTCTGCACGACCTGTTTCCGCGGTTGCAAGGCTCTGGCTGGCAACTTCCGCTTTTTCAAGGACATCAATGATTTCCTGAATCACCCCACCATCATGACGGCGATTCTCGAGGAAGTGCAAACTCTCGTCGAGGATTCGTCTCCGTTGGGGGAAGACCACAGTTTCGAGATCGAAATGGGCGTTCCGGTCGGTTGGTCCAGCACCGACGATCGGACGCTGTATCACGATGATGTGGTTGAGAGGAAGAACTTCGGTTGGAGGAATTGCGCGAGCGCTCTGTTCGTGCAGAATCCTCGCCTCCCTGCTCCCGTGACCTCGTTCATCACCATCATCTTCACTCTGTCGAGGAATCAGCAGGGTGTTCCGGGCGCGATCATTCAGTCGATCTACCCCGGGCATGACGTCGGGAGACTCGAAGGGGACATGACGAAACGTGAGGGGGTGGTCTTCTTCGATTGGAACCATCCCGGGGTGGAAATCCAGAAGGTTCAGAAGACGCGGGTGGCGCAAGCCGCTTCCGCCTGACGGGCCTCTCTGGAGATTTCCTCCACGACTCGCCGCTAAGCAATGACGGAAACGTTGTTGTCTATGCGGCGGGTTTTTTTATATAGATATAAACTTGCTATACTCGCCAATATCGGTGAATCTGCTAGAATGTTAATTAACTGGAGACTTTTGAATGACCGACTTACACTTGTAGAAAATCTATTTACATGTTAAAATAAGAAAGATATGGATCCCGTAGTAGAATTTCAGGTTACAAATAATTACTTTGCAAATTTAAATAATTTTATATAATCATCATAAGATATTAATTCCAGGACAGTTCTTCAGTTTTGCGAAGAACGACCTGAAATTTCACTAACGGGATGGAAGACCAAAATAAAGATAAGCATCCTCATCCAAAGGCTTGGCTCATGCCTAGTGTCGCCGCTTTGGTTTTTCTCATTGTTTTTTCTTTCTTTGCTTCAATTTCTCATCGAGTTATCATTTCTCGAACCGGTTATTTAGCTGATGTTTTGCCTAGAGTTTTAGTTGATCTTACAAACAACAATCGCCTTGCTTCAAATCTTGGACAACTCAAACCAAGTCCAGCGCTTGAAGAAGCCGCCAGAAGAAAGGCTGTTGATATGGTTGAAAAAGGCTATTTTGCACATTATAGTCCAGAGGGGTTAAGTCCGTGGCATTTCATGACTAGCGTTAATTACGATTTTCTTTATGCGGGAGAAAATCTTGCGGTTTATTTTTCTGATTCGGAAGATGTGGAAGAAGCCTGGATGAATTCTCCAAGTCATCGAGAAAATATTTTAAATCAGAATTTCACAGAAATCGGTATTGCAACCGCCAAAGGCTTTTATAAAGGAGAAGAAACTATTTTTGTTGTTCAAATGTTCGGTCGTCCGAATGTTGCCTTGGCTATGGATGTTGCAGATACATCTTCAGAACAGTTAATTAAAAGCGAGCCGGCATCCGCTTCTACTCCAACCCCCCTTGCGATTGCTGGGACAGAATCTGATCCAGAAGTTTTAGGTATTGCGTCCGTTGATTCAGGTGATCAGAAGTTTTTAGCGGTGGAGAATGTTAACAATTCTCTCAAACAAGACGAAATGGTGGTAGGGGAGAGTATTTCCTACAAAACGTATTCAAATCCCACAGAATTACTACTTTCAAGCCCTTCGATGCTTCTTACTATCATCTATATCGCGCTGATCGTCGTTGTAATATTTCTAGTTTTGACCGCTCTATTCTTTGAGTTGCGACACCATCATTACTTGCATATTTTGTGTGGCTTTGGTCTTCTTGTCTTAATTTTGATAATGTACTTTGTCTATAAGTCATTCTTTGGAGGAACTCTGGAAATTGCCTCTGTGGAGTCATAAATTTTTTTCTTATAATTTAATAAATCAAAAAAGTATTGCTAAATGGCAATACTTTTTTGATTTCATTTCATACTGTTTCGGATAGAACTTTCAGATTCCTGCCTGCCGGCAGGCAGGTGAGACAAGTTTGTTGGAAAAACCGTGTCAGAAATTTTATATAGCACCTCATTTTTATTTTGCTCACGCAAAACAAAACATGAGGCGTAATTTTTGAAGGGCAAAAATTAACTTCGTGATAAAAAATCTTCTGACATGATTTTTGAAGAGCAAAAATCAGAACCGTACCGAAATGTACTCCTTTGTACATTGAGGGAGGCTCGGAGCGAAGTAACGATGAGATGTGTCGGATATGAGAGTTCTACCTATTTGGCGTGCAAGTACATATATATATCTTCCAATGCCTTCACCCCATCTCCCGCAGCAATATTGTTTTGGTGATATAAAATATCAGTGCAATCTCCAGCCGCCCAAACTCCTTTTACACTTGTTTGCTGATTTTTAGTATCGATTGGAATTCTTTTGTATTGGTCTAGTTTAACTAAATTTGCCACATAATCTGTATTAGGAACTAAACCGATTTCTACGAATATTCCTTCAGTGGGGAGCTCGGTAATTTTTCCAGTATTTGCATCCTTGATAACAATCGATTTCACAAACTTATCACCCTTAACTTCCAAAGTCTCGATATTCTTCAGAGCTTTCATTTTAGGATTCTTGAGGACTTTTTCAACAGTAACAGGATCAGCTCTAAACTCCGCGCTTCTATGAATCAATGTAACGCTTTTGGCATACGCTAAAAGCTGGGCGGCAGTTTCAAAACCGGCATTGCCCCCTCCAATTACAACAGTGTCTTTGTCAGCAAAAAGAGGACCATCGCACGAAGCGCAGTAAGTAATGCCTTTGTTTTCAAACACGTCGGCCCCCTTGGCTTCTAATTGCCTACGCTTGCTACCTGTCGCAATAAGGACAGTTTTTGCGCTATATTCTCCTTTGTCGGTCTTTACTGCAAAATTTTCTCCAGCTTTGATAATTGATATTGCTTTTTCTCCTTCTTTTATGAAGACGGTATCTGCAGAGTAGGCCTTGAGGTGTTTTTTTAAATTCTCGGCTAGTTCTAGGCCTGATAGAGAAACTGTTCCAATCCAATTTTGGACATCTAAAGAAACAGAGCTTTGGCTATTAAAATCAAAGGTTATAAAAACAGTCTTAAGTTTTTTTCTAGCGGCGTAAACTCCAGCGGCAACACCCGCTGGGCCACCACCAATAATAGCTAAGTCGTACATATGTATTAGTCTTGATTATTTTTTATTGCGTCTTAAAAACGCTGGTACTACACCCCAATCATCTTCCTCATCAGCTCCTAGAGGGGTTTTTTTCTCTTCACCTGCTTCTATCACTTCTTTCTTGAATTCAGGTAGAGTGTTGTATATTTTTCCTTTTTCTACTACGCTCTCTTTCTTTTCCACATTTTGGAACAAAGATTTTTTCAGAACATTTTCAGGAAATCCTGTCGCAATTACTGTGATTTTTATTTCATTTTTCTTCAACTTTTCATCTCTTACTGTACCGAAAATAATTTTTGCATTTGGATCAACAGATTCTGTAATAATCTTGGCTGCTTCTTGAATTTCATGCATTGTCAGGTCGTTTCCACCAGCAATCGAGAAGAGAACACCTTTGGCGCCATTTACGGAAAGTTCTAGAAGTGGGGAATTGATGGCCGCCTTCGCCGCTTCTTCCGCTCTTTTTTCACCAGTTGCTGAACCTGTTCCCATGAGAGCAGGGCCCGCATTTTCCATAATAGCCTTGATGTCGGCAAAGTCCACGTTGATGACTCCGGGGGTGGTTATAAGATCAGAGATACCTTCCACGGCTTGTTTCAAAACGTCATCACACATAGCGAAAGCATCTTTAGCTGTCGTTTCTTTGCTGACGGTAACGAGTAGACGATCGTTTGGAATGACAATTATTGCGTCCACCGCATTGCGTAACTCTGCGAGTCCAAGCTCGGCCAATTTATTTCTTTGTTGTCCTTCGAAAAAGAACGGTCTGGTTACAACTCCAACAGTGAGTGCTCCAAGCTCACGGGCAATTTGAGCAACACGAGGAGCGGCACCTGTGCAAGTTCCGCCTCCCATTCCACCAGCGATGAATACCATGTCGGCGCCCTTGATTGCTTCCTGAATTTCTTCTTGAGTTTCTTCCACCGCTTTTTTACCAAGTTCCGGATTCATGCCGGTTCCCAAGCCTCGGGTCAAGTTCTTTCCTATATGAATTTTTCGCTTAGCTAGTGTGTTGTGAAGGTCTTGCGCGTCTGTATTGATACCAATGAATTCAACCCCCTTAACTTTGGAGTTAATCATATGATTTATAGCGTTTTTACCGGATCCTCCCACGCCCAATACTTTTATTCTGGCGAATGCTTCTACTTCAGGTTTTATTTGAGGCATATATTTTAATGCTATATGTTTTTAAAAATTAAAAAAGAGTTCGATCAAGAGAAGAACATGCGTGTGTCTACACTAATATATCAAAAAAAGTTTTAAAAACAAGCCCCAACGGAAACTTTTTTCCCCGCATCTAATATAATCACGGTAGTGCCTTGCTAGCTTCAATGCTGAATAACACTAGCGAAATAGTCTCATTTTGAATTAAGGCCAAAATTGTTTAAAAAATATCCTTATTTTTCCAGTGGTTTTTTTTACAAAATACTTTAAATATGGCTCTTGGTCTTGAGCCCCTAAACCTAATAAGCAAAGTCCATAAACTGCTGACCAAGAAGAATCCTTGATTACATTATTTTTTGTATTTTCATTGGAGATCGTTCCAATTTTTGCCGGAAGTTTTAAGAATGTTTTGGCAAAATTTTCAATATCAACGATGCCGCTTCCTCCGCCAGTAAAGATAATTCCGGCTGGCAGTATGCCGTTCCTCCCAATTTTTTTCAGATGAGATTCTATGGTATCGAATATGTCTTCGAGTCTGGCTTCAATAATTTCTTCAACTTTTTTTCTTGGATAAGTCGCAATGGTTAATGCGCCAAGTTTTACGTGTTCAGCTTCGTCTAAGGAAATTTTAAGTCCCAAAGCAATATCGTTTGTTATGTTGTTTGAACCAGTAGGGAAGACTTCGACGGAAATTGGAATATTGTTTTCGTAAATCACAGTAGAGAGAGTTTCTCCGCCTATATTGATTAGAATACAACCCGCTCTTTTTTGTTGTTTGGAAAGCAAAATCAAACTTGAAGCTATCGGATTTGCCACAGCGTCTATGACGTCAACACCTAATTCTTCCAATACTTTCATCAAATCATTCAAATGTTTTTCTAAAACAGTCACGAAAAGACACTTCATTTCAAGCTTACTCCCTTTCATACCTATAGGACTTCCGATAACAGTTTTGCCATCCAATTTATAAGAGATTGGAATTGTGTGTAAGATTTCTCTGTTTAAAGAAGCAGAGCTAGGTATATTGTTTTGGCACTCCGTGATTAATTTTTCTAAATCTATCTCACCCACTTCAAGATCGGCGCGAGATATTATGACTTCTGCAGAGGAAGAAACACTGCCTAACCCCGTGCTACCGACAGAGAGCATGACTTCTTTTATTTTTGAGCCTATACTTTTTTCTGCCGCTCGGAGCGCTTTTCCTACACATTTTGAAACGGCCTCTTTTTCTGTTATGCAACCATGTCGAAGACCTCTGGATTCAGAGAGCCCAAAACCGATCATCTTTGGTACAGGACGTTCACCTTCAATCAAGGATTCAGCAACGCCTACTCGAATAAATTGAGTACCAATATCGATGCTAGCAACAAAATTCCTGCTCATAGAGCATAAATTATATCATGAAAAAATTGATTCAAGATATAAGATTCACGATTCAAGAAAGAAATTTGAGATTTCCTGTTGTTATTTTTTTTCCTATCGCCTAATGCCTGGTTTCCCAAAGCCTAATTCTTAAAGAATTGCTCAAGTTCTGGAGGGATTTTAATATCAAAATCTTCCAAGAATTTTTTTTCCTGGTCCGACATTCCTTTTCCATGATCCAAACCTTTTAGATGTAAAAGTCCATGAATAAATATAAAAACAAAATAGGATTGATAGCTTAATTTAATATTTTTCGCTTCTTCCTCGATCTTTGAGAGATCCATAAAGATTTCACCGGCTGTTTCTCCAAGCGGAAAACTCAAAACATTTGTTGGATGGTTTTTGTTGCGATATTTATTATTTAAATCTTGAGATAGCGTATTTTCAGCAAAAACCACACTTAATTCATAATCTTGTCCGACAATTTTATTTTTAATTTTTTTAAGGAATAAGCCGCTAGCAGGCGGCTTAACCTCGGTTTTATTTACAATATCAAACATGTGTTAGTTTTCTACTTCGAGGAGTCGTTTCTTTTGTCCTGCATTTTGCCGAGCTTTATCAATCTGCTGACTTCCTTTTTTCTTTCAATAACTTTCAAAGCTCGATTTTTCTTAGCTGGTTCCGATTTGTCTCTTTTAGTGTACCTCTCGGCGCGAGCTTTAGGCAAAATACCTGATCCTTGGACCCTTCTGGTAAACCTTTTTATGAGGCTGACATTGTTTTCAGAGCCTGTTTTTTGAACTTCAACGTTTACTGACATAGGCTAATAGACTAACATATATTGTTTAAACGTACAAATTTATTTCAACTTCTAATTAGGGTGTGGAAAAATATAGATTCAAGAAACAATCTGCCTGCCGGCAGGGATTCATGATTTCATGGCTTCGCCAGATCCTGAGCAGCATGGACAAGAATAATTTTTTTTAATCTTGATTCCTGAATCTTGAATCATGCTTCTACTCTTATATCTTAAGTTTTCTCAAGTAGTTCACCAAATCACAAGAAGAAACCGTTTCTTGGACCCGAGTCTCGGTATTTCGGACAACAACTGATTGCTCCAACGCCTCTTTTTCTCCAATTATCAGGATATAAGGGAAATTCAAGTTTTCAGCTGTGGTGAGTTGTCCCATGAGTTTATCTTTTGTAAGAGAATGATAAATCGGAATTCGCGCTTTTCGGAGGGACTCGATGAGTGCAAGACATTTAGCTTTAGCCTTATTGCCAAACTGCACCAAAAAATACTTCGGTTTTATTTTTCTTATGTTTGTTTTTTTGACCTTAGCTATATTGTCTTTGATTGAAACGCTTAAGTACGGGATTTCTTTTCGGATGTGTAGTTTTCTTACAATATTGTGATGTCGGACACCCACGGCTACGACGGCTTCGTCGGCCTTGATCTGAAAGATTGTCTGTGAGCAATATTGTTTGTTTGGAATCAAAGAATGATTTAAATCATAAGGAGTTTCGAAAAATTCCAAATATTCCAAAACTTCTTTAAAATGTTTTATTGCTTGTGGCGTCAAAAAATTCAAAGGTTTTGGCATGTTTGCCATCATTTCTTTATTCTCGTCTTCCAGATCTTTCTTTAAGATATCATTTGGTTCTTTCTTGATTATTTCGATAATGTCCTTGGGCAAGACTTCGGCATTTTTTTTGACGAAATTTGATAATTCTTTTTCGAATTTTCCGAAAGATTCTTTGTCTCCAACGCTGTTTATCTCTATTTTTAAATTTTTTACTTCCTGATCTCTCAATATCGCTAGACTGGTCTTCAAAGCCAGAGCTTCAGCAACACTGCTTCCTGATCCAAGAATAGACAGATTTAAAAATGATTCGGAGTCATTTTTTTTATATTCTTCTTTGTCTCTGTAGCAAATTGAGAGGGGAAAAGGAAATGATCGGAAACCGCCTTCAATATAAGTTCGGAGCAGATATATTTTATTATTCATGCTATGTGAACGTTCAAGACCTTGATTTATTTTTTGGAGACATAAACCATTTTCAAAACTTTTAGACTGGAGGCAATCATCTTTGGAGGCTTGGGGTGTTTTTATTGGAATAAAACCGTAAAAAAAAGCGGTTTCTAAGGCCTTATCAATATTATAGAGGGAGAGATTATTAAGATTTTTATTCAAAGAAGATGATTTGTCTTTTGTAAGCATTGGAGATAGATAATCACTCACATGTTCTTTTTAAAAACGCGCATATTCGCGAGCTCACGGATGGCTGATTTCTGTACCACAGAAATCATGTCGGAAGATTTTTTATCACGAAGTTAATTTTTGCCCTTCAAAAATTACGCCTCATGTTTTGTTTTGTGTGAGCAAAATAAAAATGAGGTGCTATATAAAATTTCTGACTCGACCTATTCCTCGTATCTACCAGGGAAAACTTTCAAACGGGAAAAGGGAATAAGCCTGACTAGCGGTCTTCCGACAATCAAATCTTCTTTGAGTGGTCCCCAAACGCGTGAATCTGAACTTGAGGCTCGGTTGTCGCCCATAACAAAGTACTCATCGTCTTCCAATGTAACCTCCATCGAATCATTTTTCGGATACAAGATGTAATCCTCCTTAAGTTTCAATCCCTTTGGATTTGCTTCGTTTATAATAGTAATTTCAGTGCCGTTTATCCTAACTGTCTCGCTTGGTAGGCCTATTATTCTTTTAATAAAGTATTTTGAGCGATCTTTTGGGTAGTGGAAGATAATAATCTCGCCACGTTCTGGGTCTTTCAGTGTTTTATAGCTTATTTGGTCAACAATTAAATATTCGCCAGGCAAAAACGTTGGAGTCATCGAGGCGCCGTTTACAATAAAGGGCTGCGCGACAAAATATCTAAATGGCACTACAACCAAGAAAGCAATTAAAATAAATTTTAGGAGTTCTTTGAAAAATCCACCACTTTTTTTCTCCCCATTATCTAAATATTCATCTGTCATTGCCATTTTCCAAGTATTTTATACAATTAGAATATCAATAGCAAGAGCAACCACTTATTTTGTTTGTTTTGTCACAAGATTAATGATTTTTTTGAATAAAATAAGTAAAATTTTCAATTCACAATGACCAATTCCCAATGAATTATCAAATTTCAATTGTTTGATAATTGAGATATGTAGCTTGATTGATAATTGTGCATTGATAATTGATAATTAGATTCTAAATATAAGTATAAGATTATAAATATATAAGATATCTGTAAAAATGACATACTACATCGTTGGTCTAGGCAACCCGGGAGATGAATACAAAGAGAGTCGACACAATGTTGGACGCGATATTGTCGATTTTTTTAGAAAAAAGAACGGATTTTCAGAGTGGAAGTTGAACAACAAAGCCAAGGCTCTTACTTCAGAGGGGAAAATCGGTAAAAATGATGTAGATTTGATTCTTCCTGATGCTTATATGAATAAATCCGGAGTGAGCCTACGGGGGTTTATAACATCTGTGAAAGCGGCCCATAGTGCAGTTGTAGTTTATGATGATTTGGATTTGCCGATCGGTAAAATGAAAATTTCTTTTAACAGAAGTTCGGGCGGGCACAGGGGAGTTCTATCAATCGAAAAGAATTTAAAAACTCGTGAGTTTATAAGGCTTCGAGTCGGGGTAACCCCGGCAACTGCAAGCGGCAAGCTTAAAAAACCGCATGGAGAAAAAGAAGTAGTAGATTTTATTTTAGGGAAATTCAAGAAGTCAGAGTCGGAAGAATTAAAGAAGGTTTATAAAAGGGCATCGGAAGCTTTGGAGGATGTTGTAAAGGACGGTTTAGAAAAAGCAATGGGGAAGTGGAATAGTAATTAATAGATTCAACCTGCCTGCCGGCAGGCAAGGAGGCAAGATTCAAGATAAAAATTAAATTAAACAAAAACACAAACCTTAAGGTTTGTGTTTTTGTTTAATCTCTTTGTAAGAAAGTCGTTTTTACTTTGTTTCTTCCTTTGCTTCCTCTTTTTTAGCGTTTGGATCAATGAAAGATAGGGTCATTTTTTGATCTTTTGGTTCAAAAAGGGTGATTTTCAGATCGTAACTATTTCCAAGACTCAATTTCTCTCTTAGTTTGGCTTCATTGCCGAATTCAGATACGTGCACAAGTCCTGCGATTCCTTCTTCGATGCTGACAAGCGCGCCGTGTTTGTTGAATTTAATAACCACGCCTTTAACAGAATCTCCCTTCTTGTATCTTTTCTCAACATTGTTCCAAGGGTTTTCTTTTAGAGCTTTGATAGAGAGTGAAATCTTCTCTTCTTTAATTTCGATAATTTTAACTTCGATCTTGTCTCCTACTTTGTACATGCCTTTTGGGTTTTCCACGAGTCCCCAGTCCATTTCTGAAATATGAACTAATCCTTCAAGTCCTTCTTCGACTTTAACGAAGACACCAAAATCAACTACTCCGGTAACTTCTCCCATAACTTTGTCGCCAACAGAATATTTCTCAATAATTTTTGCTTTTTTCTTTAATTCAGGATTCTTCTCGGAGAAAATCAATTTATTTTCTTTAGGAGTTGCAACAATAATAGAGACAGACAATTTTTGTCCCAATAATTTTCGAAGTTCTTCCAAAATTTTATCCTTATCGCCGTCTGCGACTCTTGGATAGTGTTCAGTGTTGAGTTGAGAAGCTGGTAAGAAACCAGTGATGCCTTGCCAGTTAAGCATAAGACCACCCTTATTGGCCTCGTGCGGAGAAAGCTCGAATACAGTTTTGTTTTTTATTGCTGTTTCTGCTTCACTCCAAACTTTTGCTTGACGAGCTTCTTTGAGTGAAATTTCAAAGTAACCTTCTTTTTCTTCAATATCAATAATTTTTCCACTAACGCTGTCGCCCGGGCTAACATTTTTTATTATATCTTTTGCAACTGTATATTCTCGGCCGTAGATAATTCCGGTACCAAATGGCTGCATATCAACAAAAACAGTGCTTTTCTCTATTCTAAGAACTTTTCCCTCGATTAAATCTCCAACCATAGGTGGAGGAGTCGCTTCATTCAATAATTTGCCCATTAAAGTTGGCTTTTCCAACTTCACCTCTTTTTCAGCTTCTTCTTTTGTGCTTTCAGTTTGCGTTTCTTTAATTTCTTCCTCCTTTTTTACTTTTTTTGTTTTTTTCAAATCTTGAGTTGTTTCTTTTACCATACAAAGTCTGATTTAACAGGGGATTAATTAATAAATGCTATGCCTTAAATTAAAACACCCATTTAAGGGCAGGCGAGTATTAGTATACGTATTTTGATTAAAATGTCTACTAGAGTAGTCCAAAGTTATGTAAAGTAAAAAACTAGACGGTATTTGACTTTTATTGGCTTTGGATGTATATTTTATATAGATAGCTCTTTTCCCATCTTACTATTTTCACAGGGTAGACAGAGAACATGACCATCCCAGACAAGGACAAGAAAGACAAGCATGTGAAGCTGGAGACGGACCAAGGAAGCCCAGTCTTTCAAGCTACGACACAGAAAGCAAACGATCCACCCAAGAGTGATACCCATTCCTCCCCCAAAGTTGGGCGTGGTATCATGACCCCGGACGAGATGGCCGAGATCACGAGATAGATCTGGACCACACTAGTGTCCCCACCCACCCTGCACAGTTTGACTGTTGCGGGGTGTTTTTTTATAAATATAATCATGAATCGTGTGTCTTGAATCTACTTTCGTGCTAGAATAGTCGTAATTCTTTAATTAAAAACCTAGATTTTCCAATATTATGGTTATTACTTACCACGGTTTAGAATTTTTTAAAGTGACTTTTGGCGACACAACGGTCGCTTTTAATCCGATTTCTAAATCTTCGAAATATAAATCAACTTCATTCGGCGCAGACATCGTTCTCTCTACTTTAAACGATGAAGATTTTAATGGCTCAAAAACTGCCGCAAGGGGAGATAAGGAACCATTTGTTATTTCTGGGCCCGGTGAATATGAATATAAAAATATTTTTATACAAGGGTATCCTTCTGAATCAAATTATAAAAACAAAAAAAGAATAAATACTTTCTATAAGGTTTTACTTGAAGACACATCTCTGTGTTTTCTTGGGGCACTTAGCGGAGAGAAACTTACCGATTACATGAAAGCCTTTGAAGGGGAAGTCGATGTGTTGTTTTTGCCAATCGGTGGTTCTGGAGTTTTAAATCCAGAAGAGGCTTATAAGCTCGCAGTCAGTTTAGAACCAAAAATCATTATTCCAATGCATTATGGTGAAGTTTCCGATAAAAATAGCCTAAAAACTTTTCTTAAAGAGTCTGGTAAAGAGAATTTAAAGAGCGTTGATAAATTGATGCTCAAAAAGAAAGATTTAATAGGTAAAGAAGGCGAAGTGGTTTTGTTGGCAGAAATTTAATAAATCAATAATTTATTTTGTGAGTTTATTGGGAATAGAATTTTCAATTTTCAATGACCAATTTTCATTTGATAATTGGGGTTTGAATCTTGATTGATAATTGGACATTGGTAATTGATAATTTGATCTTTTGTATCATATGTTTGATTTTTTTGAGAGACTTCGAAAAAAAACAAGACGTGAGAGGCAAATTTTTGCTTTGGTCTCTTCCTTGAGTGTTACCTTATTTATTTTTGGTCTCTGGGCTTTTTTGACGCTTCCAGAAAATTTAAGCAGTGTAACGGAAGAGAAGAAAAGTTCGGTAACCCCGATTGCTAATATAAAGAAAGGATTTGAGGGGGCATTTAAGTCGATTTCAAAAGAATTTTCTGATTTAAAAGAGAAATTATCGTCTTCTTTTGACCAAGAATTTGTTGCCCCAGACACAGAAAAAAAAGACTTCAAAAACACTGTGGAAAATGATAAGCTAGAGAACTAAGTTCTGAAGAAACTACCCAAATATATGCCAAAAAATAAAGACGAAGATAAACAAGTTGTCCGCGGAAGCAGCATAATTGCAAGAGATATAGTCTCCGAAATGAAGGAGTCTTATTTGGATTACGCGATGTCTGTCATCGCTTCCCGAGCCCTGCCGGATGTGCGTGACGGTCTTAAACCTGTGCACAGAAGAATTCTTTTTTCTATGCATGAAATTGGTCTCACCTCGAGCGCCAAAACCAGAAAATGCGCCAAAATCACTGGAGACGTTACTGGTAATTATCATCCGCACGGAAGTGTTGCTGTTTATGAAGCGTTGGTAAAAATGGCCCAGGATTTTTCCATGAGATATCCCCTCGTTATTGGACAAGGAAATTTCGGATCAATCGACGGAGATAATGCGGCGGCAGAAAGGTATACAGAAGCAAAAATGTCCAAGGTGGCAAGCGAACTTCTCCGAGATCTTGATAAAGACACTGTGGGATGGAGACCTAATTACGAAGCTACCAGAGAAGAGCCAGTTGTTCTTCCAACCGCTGTTCCAAATCTGCTTTTAAACGGTACTTTGGGAATTGCTGTCGGAATGGCAACTAATATTCCACCGCACAACTTGCGAGAAGTGACTGAAGCCGCTTCATATTTGATTGATAATAAAGAAGCTACGACCGAAGATTTGCTTAAATTTGTTAAAGGCCCAGATTTTCCTACTGGCGGAATAGCTTTTAACGACAAAGATATTCATCATGCTTATGCAACAGGTCGTGGCGGAGTAGTGGTGCGAGGCGAGGCAGAAATTGTTGAAAATAAAGCAGGACAATCACAGATTATTATTTCTTCCATTCCTTATCGCGTTAATAAGTCGGATTTAATAGTCAAAATTGCTGATCTGGTCAGAGATAAAAAAATCGAGGGCATAAAAGGTCTTCGCGACGAATCGACCAAAGACATACGGGTTGTTATCGATCTTAAAACATCGGCCTATCCGGAAAATGTTCTGAATTATCTTTACAAACATACTCCTCTCGAGGAAACTTTTCATTACAATACTGTTGCTCTGGTTGATGGCGCGCCACAAACACTTTCTCTAAAGGGATTGCTTGAAGAGTTCATCAAACATCGAAAAATAATTGTTCGCCGCAGGACAGAATTTGATCTCCGAAAAGCGGAAGAAAGAGAACATATCTTGCTAGGCCTCAAAAAGGCTCTTGACCATATTGATAAGATCATAAAACTCATTAGAGCGGCTAAAGATGTTCAAGCGGCTAAAGCGAGTTTAATAAAAGAATTCAAATTCTCTGATATTCAAGCTACTGCTATTTTGGAAATGAAACTCCAAAAGTTGGCAGGTTTGGAACGCCAGAAAGTTGAAGATGATTTGCGTGACACCCAAAGCTTGATCAAAAAACTAAAAATCATTCTTGGAAGTCCAAAGATGATTTTAGATATTATCAAAACAGAACTTCAAGAAATTGCCGCAAAATATGGTGATGATAGAAGAACAAAAATCATAAAAGGCGGAGTTAAAAACATGTCTCTTGAGGATTTAATTCCGAATGAAGAGAATGCTCTTGTTCTAACTGCCGGCGGATACATCAAAAGGACAAAGCCTGATGAATTTAAAAAACAAAAAAGAGGGGGAGTAGGTGTTGTTGATTTGGATACTAAGGAAGAAGATTTTGTGACGAATCTACTCCGAGCAAATACTCACAGTGATATTCTTTTCTTTACTGATAAGGGTAAGGTCTATCAGACCAAGATGTACGAATTGCCGGAAGGGAAGAGGGCAACTCGTGGTAAATCAATCATGAATTTTATTGCTCTCGCCGCGACTGACAAAATCACATCTATTTTACCAGTGGAAGGATCTGCGATTGATCCAAACATGTCGGTTTTGATGATTACTCAAAATGGTATTGGGAAAAGAGTTAAAGCGGGAAGCTTCCAAGACGTGAGACGAAGCGGAATTTTGGCTATAAACTTAAGCGAGGGTGATAGTCTGGTTTCGGTTGAACTCATAAGTCCAAAAGATGAAGCGGTGGTTGTAACGGAGGGTGGACAGTCAATTCGATTTAAAGCGGGGGATCTGCGTGATATGGGACGTATTGCAGGCGGAGTTCGAGCAATAAAACTTTCTAAAGGAGATAAGGTAATCAGTGCTCAAGTTATAAAGAAAGAATACGAAAATCCTGAACTTTTGGTTATAAGCAGTAATGGTTATGGTAAGAAATCCCTGTTAAAAGAATATAAAAATCAAAAAAGAGGAGGTACTGGAATAAAAACCGCAAAGGTAACAGAAAAAACTGGCAATTTAATTTCAGCTAAGGTTATCAGTGATGAGGAAGAAATTGTGGCAATTTCTCAAAAAAGTCAGGTGATAAGGGTGTCTTTGAGCGAAATTCCAGTTTTGGGACGTCAAACTCAAGGAGTCAGAATCATGAAGCTTAGAGAGAAAGATAAGATAGCCTCTTTGGTTTGCCTCTAGTAAACAAATAAGAAATAGTCTGTTCTTATGCCCAGACAGCTCTTTGCTGTATTGTAAATACATCTTATAATAGAAGGCATGTTCACTAACCCTCAAAAAAATGTAGAACGATTTGAAATCATGCCTGGATATAAAGTGGCTGATTTGGGATCCGGTGCTGGTTTCTATGTCTTGAGCGCGGCTCGGTTGGTTGGTGATAGCGGTAGGGTTTACGCAGTAGATATTCAGAAAGAACTTTTATCAAAAACTAAAACAGACGCGACAAGCAAACATCTCACGAATGTGGAGGTGATTTGGGGCGATGTGGAAAAAATCGGAGGCACCAGACTCGCTGATTCTTCTATAGACACAGTTATTGCTTCAAATATTTTATTTCAATTAGAAGACAAAGATTCATTTATAAAAGAAGTGAATAGAATCTTGAAACCAAAAAAGGGCAAAGCATATATCATCGATTGGGCTGATTCTTTTGGTGGATTAGGTCCAGAAAATTCAGCTGTTGTAAGTCTCGCCTCTTCCAAAGAGATGTTTTTAAAAAATGGTTTTGAAGTTTATAAAGAATTAAAAGATGTTGGCGACCATCATTATGGGATTTCGTTTAAGAAAATTTAATGAATCCCGTAGTAGAAAATGACATAACTCTTGTTTGTGAGAAATAATATCTTAGAAACAAGATTAAATCTGTATTATAATATAAGTGGTATTACAAATTAACCTAAAAATGGCGAGCAAATGATGTCATTTTTCACTACGGGATGAAAAATATCTCTAAATTTCAAATCGCAGTTCTAGGAATTTTTGGAGTTTTTATTATAGTGGGTATTTTAATTTTTGCGCTCGGAAAGACTGGAGGCGGAGGTTCCGTGGTCCCTCTTTTGGTTTGGGGAACAATGCCAAACACAGAGTTTTCAGAAGTTATTTCCAAGACTGGTCTAGATAAAAATGAAACCTTAAAAATAGATTACGTTCAAAAAAGTAAGGACAATTTTGACATCGAATTCTTGGAGGCTCTGGCAAGCGGGATTGGCCCAGACTTGTTTTTTCTTAGTTCCGATTCTCTTTTAAAATATAAAGATCGAGTATTTGTTGTGCCATTTAGCAGTTTTTCGGAGGGGGATTTTACAAAATCTTTTATAGAAGGAGCAGAAGTTTTTCTTGTGGACGAGGGAGTCTCTGGTTTTCCTGTTTTGGTTGATCCTCTCGTGATGTATTGGAATAGAGACATTTTTAATTCAGAAGGTTTGGTCGCGCCGCCTCGTTTTTGGGATGAGATTTATAATTTAGCCACTAACCTCACTCACAGAGACTCTTCCTCTGAATTAACAAGAAGCGGTGTGGCTTTGGGTGAATACGGAAACGTGAGCAATGCCTTTGAAATTCTAAGCACTCTCATAATGCAAGCTGGAAACCCGATTACCAAACGAGTTTCAGGAGGAGTGCAAGTTGTGTTAAACCAAAAATTCAATTTACCAACTTCACCAGCAGAACAATCTTTAAGTTTCTATACAGGATTTTCTAATTCAGATAAAACTTTTTATTCATGGAACCGATCTTTGCCTCGTTCAAGAGATTATTTCTTGTCCGGAGATTTGGGTGTTTATTTTGGTTTAGCTTCAGAACTTTTCGAATTGCGGGATAAAAATCCAAATTTGAACTTTGATGTTGCGATGATTCCACAAACAAAAGAAGTCGGTAAATCCGTTGTTTATGGCAGGGTAGAGGCTATAATGATAAACAAACAATCGCGCAATATCCCTTCAGCCTTTCTTCTAGCTAGAGCGCTTTCAGGTGATTTCGCAGTTTCGGCTTTAAGTAAAATCAAGTCTTTGCCCGGGACTCGCAGAGATTTGCTTTCCGAGAAGCCGGAACGGGCTTATATGGAAGTATTTTTTGCGAGCGCAATTATAGCTAAGCCTTGGCTAAGCCCTGATATGTCCGCAACCCGACTCATATTTAAAGATATGATAGAATCTGTTACAGGAGGCAGAGCGCGCACAAGCGAAGCAGTGAACCGAGCTTATGTTGAATTAAACTCACTTTTAAGTTTTTAGTTGGAATATGTATTTATTACATAAAGAACACTATAAAATTATCACTGGCTTTTTTTTGTTGGCCATAATTTTTCTTTTACCACAATTATTATTCGCTCAAAGTCCAAGGGACACTGGTTTATTGCCAGATTGCGGAGCAAATTGTGATTTCAACCATTTAATGGAACTGGCGAATAATATAATGCGTTTTATCATTATGGTTTCTATTCCGCTTACTGCCATCATTTTTTCTTATGCAGGCTTCCTTTATATAACGGCCGCTGGAAATGAGAGCCAAATCCATCATGCTCATGATATTTTTATAAAAGTTGCAATCGGTTTCTTTTTTATTTTAGCCGCATGGCTTATTGTTTATCTCATTACCTCGACTTTGTTGGATCCAACATACACAACTATTTTGCAGAGTCGTTAAAATTTTAATCAAGACAAAAAAATGATTACTTTCAAAAAAATTAAATCCTTTCCTTTCCTTTTTTCTTTTCTGATGTTGAGTTTTTTAATAATTATTCCGTTTGTGACCGTTTCTGCTCAAAGTCCAAGAGATCCTTGTCCTCCGGGAATAATTTGCTCTCCTTATCCACAGGATTTTACAATCGTATCTTTTCTAAACTTCATCTTGGAAAATATTGTCTTACCAATTGGAGGTGTAATCGCTGTATTATTTTTGGTCTACGCTGGATTCCTTTTTGTGACTGCAAGGGGTAATGAAGAACAACTCGAGCATGCCAAATCTACTTTAAAGTGGACAATTATAGGAATCGCTATTCTTTTTGGGTCTCTAGTAATTTCAAATGGCATAAAGGATACTATTTGCCAAATTGCAAATATTCCTAGTTTTTGTAGATGATAATGGCTTTAAAATAACAAATGACCAAAACAAAAAAAATAATCAGTTTGGTGTTTAAAATGAAAGGTCTTCTAGCACACGCCATGGTTTTTATATTTCCTCTTTTTGCGATGGCCCAACTTTCTCCTGGAACTCCCAGATCCCCATCAGATTTTGGAGATTTTATAAGCATGATTTTGGGATTCATTTCCTATTTGATTCCCCTTCTTATAGCTATCGGACTCTTGGTATTTCTTTGGGGAATGGCTAAATTTATTTTACACGCCGAAGAAGACGAAAAAAGGGAAGAGGGTCGGCAGTTAATGATGTGGGGGGCAATTGGTCTTTTTGTCATGGTTTCTTTTTGGGGTCTAACGAAGATTCTGCTCGGAACTTTTGGCTTTGAATTCAGGTTTCCTAGATTGCGAACAAGTTAAAATAATGAAAAACTTTCTAAAAGCAACCCAATACTTTATTTTTTCCATGCTGTTTTTCCCTATGCTGGTTGGAGCGCAGTCAGGCGGAATTACCAGTTTACAACGTCTACTTCAAGTTGGAATGAGTTACATTTCTGTTCTTACAAGAATAGTTGTGATTTTTGGTATCATATTTTTCTTTTGGGGTATGGCTTTATTTATTCTGCACGCTGAAGAAGAAGATAAAGAAGAAGATAAAAAAAAGATGCTCTGGAGCATCATTGCGATAACTGTAATGTTTGCTATCTGGGGCATTATAAAATTTTTTCAAATAGCTTTTTTCGGTAGCATATTCCCAGGTGCTCCGTCAGGCCTTTAATTAAATAAAAAAATATTATGAATGGTCCTTTACCTGATGTTGGTTATGTATCACTACTTAATTTTGAGGAATTTCTTGGAAATTTAGTTCCAGTAATTTTTGTTTTGGCCTTTGTCTTTTTTTTGTGGGGATTAGCTAAATTTATCCTTCATTCAGGAGAAGAAGAAGCAAAAGAAGAAGGAAAGAGAATTATGTTTTGGGGTATCGTAGGCCTAGTCATTATGTTTGGAATTTGGGGGATAGTATATTTTTTACTTGATGTATTGTTTGGATCCGGCCCCTTCCAAGGTTCTAATCAAACTATTGAGATTCCTAATTTTCCCACACGAGTACCTTAAAAATTAAAAACCAGTGACTTGTAACAAGTAACTTGTGACTGATTGGTTGGTTTCTTTATGCACAGGAGAAACATTGATTATTTAACGTTTACGTAGTATCATTTTGATTATTAAATATAAGGTCGCATTATAAGTTTATAAAGCATTATTATTAAAAAATAACTAAATTATGAGTAAAAGATTTGTATTTTTATCAAGCGCGCTAGCTTTGGTTGCCACATCGCCATTTTTTGCTTCGGCCCAATTAAATTTTGGAACATTAACAACCACTCTAGACCGTTTCAAGGATGTTCTTGGCACACTAACAACAGTTATCATAGCTTTGGCTTTGATATTCTTTTTCTGGGGTCTTGCAAAATTTATTCTTGCTGCTGGTGAAGAAGAAGCAAAAGAAGAAGGAAAGAGAATTATGTTTTGGGGTATTCTTGCTTTCGTTATAATGATCGGTATTTGGGGAATTGTTAATTTCCTTATAGGCGCCTTCGGTATAACAGGTACTACAGCTCCTAATCTCCCTCAAGTTCCAAGATAATATAATTTACGATAAATCTAAGTGTTGCCAATAATCTACAAGATAAACGAGTTTATAGTGAACCCTATTATCTATCTTATGATAGGGGTGTCTGTGGTCGTTTTTCTGTGGGGGATTGTTGAGTTTATCGCCAAGTTCGATAGTGAAGAAGTTAAAGAACGTGGTAAAAGAAATATGTTTTGGGGTCTTATCGGAATGTTTATAATGTTTGGAGTTTTCGGAATCATCAGGCTAATTTTAGGAACATTTGCTATCACTCCGATCGAACTCCTGACCCAATAGAACTAAAAAATTGAAATTAAAATTAAAAACCACCACGTCAGACGTGGTGGTTTTTAATTTGTTGGGTAAATAAAACCCCGTAGTGAATTTTGGCATAGCAACTTCGTTGCGGGAGCAATAATGTCAAAATCTACTACGGGGTAAAAAAAGCGGCAGAGAATTGAATCCTCCGCCGCTCGCTACCTCTCCACAAAGAACTTCACTGGTACCTTGAGCTTTTCACCCTTCTTTACGAAGAAACACCATCCTTCGTACTCGTCTGGTGGACCAGTTGGTGTTAGGAGCCATTCTCCTTTTTCAGTGGGGAATTGAAGGCAGTAAGTTCCTTTTTTGGTGTACTTACTCCAACGGAACTCTCCACACTTTCCGATTCTCTCGTCCCAGATGTCGAATTGAGCTGGTAGCCCGAACTCATCGATGACGACGTTTCTGGCTTCGAGGATGTGTTCCTCTGGCCACCCCGTCTTCTCTATGAGGTTCGGCTCTCTTCCAGCCTCCATCATGAGTGTACCTCTCGGAAGCTCTACTTTGGCTACCACCACTGTCGCACTTGCAACAGGAGTCGGGTTAGAAGCTCTCCATTCCTTGTACAGCAGTGTTTGTTGGACTTGTGTGAAGAGTCCTAATCCAACAACCGCTGCGAGAACGGTGGCTACCCACTTTCCCCATTTTTTGCCATGGAAAGCGATGGCGAACCAAAGAACAAAGAGGAGTCCTAGAGTGAAACCCCAAAAAATCTTTGGCTTACCTCGTATGTTATCCCATGCCTCCGGAAGGAGGAACATCATCGGTACATACACGACGGTAAAGATGAGGAGGGCGGTGATCCACAGATACCTAATCTCCGGGATCCACAAGAATCCCCAGATTGGTGCACCACGTATCCCGTTCCACATTCTGGAATACAACGGTTTTTTGTTCGTTGTTGTCGGAGTATTTCCTTCAGGTTTATCTTCTGCGTGTCCCAGATCTTCTTCTTGTACTCTTGATCTGAACATCTCATAGAGACGAGTGAGGCCGAATACTACCGCCGCCAAACCCAGAAGCATCATGAACTCGTTATTGCTCGTGGATACTGTCGTGGGTGTGTGGTTTAAGAACTCAAGGCCAAACAACACCAAACTCATAGCGCCCACAACGCACAATGGGATCCAAATAGCCCAAGATTGGTGCGTCCAGATCACTTTGCGAAGTCTGGGAGCATTCTCTCCCAGATATTTCCAAGACTTTTTTCTCCAGCTAGGAACAGCAAGACACAGGATAACAGTGAGGACAAAAACGCCCCCCACAATCCACAACAGTGTTACGATGAAATTGAGCATTAGTAGACTCCTTTCGTAAAGGGTTAAGTGGTTTGCTGGTATAAATCAAAGAACATTGCCAGCTACATATATATCATGGTTTATTTTATAAGTCAAATAATAAAAAGACCCCATTGAGTTTTCACTCGTTGGGGTCCTGCGCGTGAGAAAATCAGTTCGATTTCACTCCTTGTGGTCTTCACCGTCTTCTTCTTTCTGAGGTTTCTTTTCAGGAGAAGACGACCTCTTTGGCTCGACTCCCGAGGGCGGGGAAGAAAGCCGAGGTGGATGCACTGGTGAAGTTTTGCCAGCTAGTATGGTGCCCATGACAGCAGTGGTTAGATCTCCACCGGTCATAAACACCTGGGCAGCTGGGTTGACGGTTTTTTGGAGGGTGTCCATTTGTATTGATAACTCCCCCCCTGGGCTACTGACTGCCTTTGCCATTTTCTGAAGACCAGCGGCTCGACCAGTAAGGAAAGCTTTCTCTTTTGCGCCGAGCCCTTCTCCTTGAAGTTTGAGATTCTTCCTATTGAAGCTCGCCTCCCTTAATGCAGCCATAGCCACATTGACTGTTCTTGAGATCCCGTGCCTGTCAACGTAACCGGCATTAAAGTTGATACCCCAAGGGTCATCTTTCTTTCCGGTTTCAGGATTCTTCTCTTCTCCGATAAGGATCTCTACTCTCCTGTGAATCAATGCGTTTACTTGGGGGATTCGACAGAGAAGCATGAGTGGCGTCAGCTTAGCAAATTCCGCTTGCGCTGCAGCCACGATCGTGGCTGCAATATCGCGTACGGCTTCTGCTATGGTGCCGCCAGTCTGCACGAACCTCATCGGACTCCAAATAGTGAATCGGCCGATGAACTCGGGCTCAATTGTCAGCTGATCGTGAAGGGGATTATCCGTTCCCTTCAGGCGTCCAACTAAGTTATCGTACGTCTTTTTGTCTTCGGCTGCCATTTTCTCCCAAGCCTCTTGCTCTTCAGTCGTCTGATCGGGCTTGAAATCTGGCTTTGGTGGCAGAGTGTAGACCATAGTGTTACGGTCGGCAGTTATGATGCGAACCACAACCACATCGTCTTCTCCCTTGTCATCCTTGCTCGTGTAGATCTTTCTGAGCAATTCGTGTTTCGGTATTGCAAACTGGATCCTTTTTGTTGGAAACCGTTTGATACTACAGAGAAGCCATGGTACAAACACAGGGCCGGATGATAAGTCTCGAATTGGTTTACCGAGAAGGAGCAGGGCTGCCTGCTCGTCTGGTCCAATTATTCGCATACTCTTGATGGCAAAAAATACCATTATCAGTGTGACAAAAGAGAATGAGTCTACACTGAGGCCAGCAAAGTTCTTCAGACCAATCCATAGCCCCACCGTAGCGATAAACAGGATCGCAAAATACGGTACGGGCATGACATAATAGGCAATGCTAGCCCCCTTCTTATTTCTTGCCCACCAATTGAGTCTAGACTCCTTTTCGTTTGCTTCGTTGTTTGCGGCTGTGTTGTTGGTGTCTGGATCCAGGGGAGGTGTCGTATTCGAGGTCATTTGAGAGTCTCCTTGTTTTGTATTTCGAACTGATTTTCACGTCAAAGAGCATTGTTTCCTACAACGAGTAGGGAACGGTTCTAGTTGCTACTATATATTCTTTCTATAAAAAAGTCAACCCCGTAGTAGATTTTGGCATAGCAACCTCGGTTGCGAATAAAATAATGCCAAAATTCACTACGGGGTCAACCTGCGTAATGCATCATGACCTTCGCAACACTCCATCGTAATATTTCAATTTTTATGGATCTTAATAGACCTTGACTCAAATGTATTAAAGCATAGAGTAATTGAAGAGAAATTTTTAATTTGGCCTAGTGGCGAAGGGGTAACGCGGCTCTCTGCAAAAGAGTTATGCGCCGGTTCGAGTCCGGCCTAGGCCTCAATATTCATTTCACAAATCACTTAATTTCTTGTATCCTAAAAAGCTAAGAGTTTGCCCGGGTGGCGTAATTGGTAGCCGCACTTGACTTAAGATCAAGCGCCGTAAGGCTTGCGAGTTCGAGTCTCGCCCCGGGCACAAGTCATTTTATATAAAAATAAATAATATCCGCCTGTAGCTCAGTTGGTAGAGCAGATCCCTCTTAAGGATAAGGTCGAAGGTTCGAATCCTTCCAGGCGGACAAGAAAGCGTTATATGCTTTCGGGAAGGATTCGAAGCCCGATTGAGCTTATTTTATGATCCTGATTTTATCGAAGGAGAAATAAAATAACCAATCGGGGTACTGAAACTGTAAGTTTCGAATCCTTCCAGGCGGACCCGCAATTGAGAGATCGCGGAGCCATTCTAAATTTGCTGGGATGGTGAAATTGGTAGACACACCAGCCTTAGGAGCTGGTGCCTTAATCGGCATGGAGGTTCGAGTCCTCTTCCCAGCACAACAAAAGAAAAGCCGGCTTCAAGTCGGTATTTTCTTTTGTTGTAATCTGGATAAAAGACGAGAAGGCCGGATCGAAGTAGCTATATGAGCGAAGCGAAAAGCTACGAGTGAGGCGGGGTCGAGCAAAATTTTTTTTAAAAAATTTATGTGTGACCGAGTCCTCTTCCCAGCACAATAATAAAAATCCTGCACAAACTGCAGGATTTTTATTATTGTGCTGGAAGAAGGTAAGCTTCTTTACTTTATTTTTCTTTAAATTTTATCCAACTTAAATTCAGTGAAGGGGACTGAAGAAAGGCGACTGTTGTCTCTTAAATATTCTTTGAATTCATTTACTTTTCGAGAAAGAAATTGCATCACCACTTCTTCTTTATCTTTAGGCATTACATTCAAGTAAATTGTTGCAGTTCGCTCTCGGTTTCTGGTTTCAACGCGAGTTACTGTAATCAAAGATTGGGGACCAGACTCCTTTTCAATAAAAGTCGCCGCCAATTCGCGGATTATTTTTTCAGTTCTTTCTTTTCTATATGGCATGATAAAAAATTTAAGATATAAGATTTATGATTTCAGATTTATTTTGTTTTAATGCTTTTGGATTTTTTCAATCTTACATCTTAAATCATAAATCTCAAATCTTTACTGGTTGTTTGGTGACTTTAAAAAACTCCAACGTATCGGCAGCAGTAACCGTTATCTTACCTTCAACTAAAGCGCCAAATTCATTTCCTGAACTGACTTCTTTGGTTTCAGCTTTTTTTTGTTGCAAACCTCTTATTTTCCCAGTGCCGATGATGTTTCCTCGTCTATTTATTCTGAAGAGACCACCGGTTTCAATAAGACCCTCTATAACTTTGCCTCCAATTATCTGCTTTTCTTTTTGCATTCCAAAAACTTTTATAATGACAGCTTTTCCTGTAATTTCTTCAACATCAATCTTTGGCAAAAGGGTGGCCAAATCAGTCTTGAGCCATTCGGTGATTTTGTAAATCACATCAAATATTTTTATTGTTACTTCCTCGCGCAAAGCCAGGGATTTTGCGGAATTATCTATTTTGGTGTTGAAAGCAATAATAATCGGTTTTTTCTCTAGGTTTGCGTTTTTTATATCACCTTCGCCAATTTGGCCGATACTTGAATTTATAATTTTAAATTCTATTTTTCCCGTATTGAGTTTAGTTATTTCGTGTTTTATGGCCTCCAAACTTCCTTCGGTGTCAGCTTTTAGCATTATAGGGATAGTCAACATGTCAGAATTAACGACGGTGTTTGCTTTCTGTTTTTTAACAATTGTAGGTTCTTTAAAATTAATCACCGCACTCTCGGCTTCTTTTCTTGTTTCGAATGTTTTAAAAGAGGAACCGACTTTTGGAATTTCATTCCAACCGATAATTTTAATTGGGCTTGAGAAGCTCGCTTCGTCTATTTTTTCACCCAAAAAATTTTCCATCATCCTAACTGGCGTATAAGCTTTGTCAGCTGTTACAAAAAGTCCGGTTCGAAGTGAACCATTTTTTATCAGAAGACTTACGGAAATCCCACATTTAGGATCGAGATGGCTTTCTAAGACAAATCCTTCCGCAAGTGTTTCTTTATCACCTTTCAGTTCTTCCAATTCAGCAACTAGACTGATAAGTTCTAGTAATTCCGGAATATTTTTTCCGAGCTTAGCTGAAATTTCAACTCCCGGTACATCCCCGCCATATCCTTCCAAGAAAATTCCGTGTTCACTTAAACTGTTTCGAGTTTTTTCCAAATTGGCGCCCGGTTTATCAATTTTATTTATAGCAACAATGTACGGCATCTTTTCTTCTTGTATGCATTTTAGCGCTTCGAGAGTTTGCGGTTTTACTCCGTCATCTGCGGCTACAACAAGAATCGCGATATCTGCCACTTTGGCGCCGCGTGATCTTATGGCTTTAAATGCTTCGTGTCCTGGCGTGTCAAGAAAAGTTATTTTAACTGCAGAAGATTTTGCAGATGGGATTTTAACTTCATACGCCGACATTTTTTGGGTGATGCCTCCGGCTTCTTTTTCGGCTACGTTTGATTTTCTTATAAAATCAAGCAGAGTGGATTTCCCATGATCAATATGACCCATCACAACCACAATTGGAGGACGAGCCACTAGACCAGTATTTTTTTGTTTTTGAATTTTCTGCATATATCAAAAAAAGGACAATGTAAAACGTGGAAATGTGAAATGACCGCTTAAATTCAAATATGACTCGGCGGGTCTACGTATCAATTAGACCACCATATCACACAATTCTCTATTTCGCGATTACTTAACGCGTGTTTTTAATTTCCACTCCTGATTGATTCCATGGCCTCATCTGCCGCCTCTTTTTCTTCACTCGCTAATTCAAACGGACTCTTGTTTTGGTTTAACGGCTTTGCGAAGACAGAAATTCTTTCTCTATGATAAAGGCCGGTTAAAATCACGCCGTCGCCGTCTTCGTTTAGAAAAGCGGAGGAAAAACTTTGGTTTCCACCTTCACCGCTCCCTTTAAATGGATTAAAACGGACGGTTTTTATGGCACGAACGCTCTTCTTTAGTTTCTTTTCAACAATGTTTAAAGCGGACTCTGTTTCTTTACGGAAATCTTCCAAACTTTCAAGTCTTTTATAATTCTCAAGCAAAGCATCTTCCAAATTTATTTTTTTCCCTCCTACCAAATTTTTAAGTCTTCTTTGTAAAACAAAGTTCCAGATTATTAAAACAAGAATAAAAAAAGCTAAAATTGAAACTATAAAAAGAATAGGATTTTGCTCTATAAGAGTTCGCATATAAATGATTGAAATATTATACCCCAGATTAGTAAATACTACTTGGTAGTTTAGTAACATGGGGGAATTGAAATTAATTTCCTAGCATATACACATTGTGATATTATTTACTCAACTTAAAAATTTAGAATTTTCAGATTCGGATGCAGATCAAGGCGCAAGCGAGAACCGTACCGAGACGTATTTAATAATACGTTGAGGGAGGCTCGGAGTGAAGCAACGCAGAGATGCGCCGAATATGGAAGTTCTTTATATACTTATGGAAGATTTAAGCAAAACCCAAATAATACTTTTAGGACTCCTCGTGAGCTTTGTAAGCTCTGTTGCTATTAGCATAATGACCTATTCGCTCTTAAGTGAAGCGCCCGCAACTATTACTCAAACAATAAATAGAGTGGTAGAGAGGACCATTGAGACAGTTGTGCCAGCAGAAAATAAGCCAGAAGTTATCACCAAGGAAGTTACTGTTGTTGTTAAAGAAGAAGATTTGGTTATAGACGCTATTAAGAAAAATGAAGGCAGTCTTGTCAGAATTCAAGAAATCATTAAAGGGGTTCCACCAAAATTTTCAGCCTTTGGTTTGGTTTTACATAAAGGAGGCCTGATTGCCACTTCAAAAACTAATTTTCTGCCTAACGCGACATTTGAGGCAGTCTTGCCAGATAATTCAAAAGTAACTTTGAAAAAAATGTTTGCTCCCACTAAAAACTTTTCATTTTTTACCGTTGAGAATTCTGCCCAAAAAGAATTTGTAGGCGCATCGATGGGGGATTCTGATACTTTACAGCTTGGACAGACAGTTATTTCTATACGAGGGGTTGAACGCAACACTGTATCAATTGGCAGAATAAACGGACTCTTGCTGACTCCAGAAAATAGTGAAAATGCCACATCTTCCAGATATTCTCTTATTGAGAGTGATGTCTTAAATGGGGAAGTTGGCAGTCCGGCTCTAAACCTAAACGGAGAACTCATTGGAATGAGTTCCGGCCAGCTCGGAAATTTTATTCCGATAAATCTTCTGAAATTAGAAATGCAAAATCTAATCTAGGCACTATAAGCTTGCTTTTTTCATAGAAATCGTTTATAATACTGCTCTCTGAAATTGTTGATTTTTGCCCTTCAAAAATCACGTCGTAAGATTTTCTACAATGTAATTGTGGAAAATTTACGACGCGGGTGTCGCTAAATATAAAAGTTCGAACACTTCAATGCCTCCATTTAACAACTTCACAACTAAAGCAAAAGAAGCGATTCGTAAAGCTCACGAACTTGCGATTGAGCGGGGACAGAACCATGTAAATCCTCTGCACCTTTTGGCTGCTCTAATTTTACAAGAGGAAAGCATGGTTGCGTCTATTCTCGATCGATTAGAAGTCGATACTATATTACTGACAGATTCGATTTTGGATTCCATAGAAACTCCGGAAGCTTCTTCAACTGTTGCTCCTTCATATCAGATATATATCACTCCAGAACTTGCTCAAACAATTGAGATGAGCGCTAAAATCGCTACAAGTTTAAATGACGAATTTGTTTCAACCGAACACTTATTTATCGCGAGCTCCGAAGTGCCTGCTACTGCCAAAGACATTCTGCTTCGCTTCAAAATAGACAAAGAAAGAATACTTGCTGTATTAGAGGAGCTTAAAACTGGGAAAATTACCGATGTTCATCCTCCCAAAAAACATAAATTTTTGGCCAAATATACTCGTAGTCTCACAAAGCTCGCTGCCGAAAATAAACTCGACCCAGTAATTGGCCGAGATGTTGAGATCTCGAGAATTATTCAAATCCTTTCTCGTCGAAAGAAAAATAATCCGATTCTTATCGGAGAAGCAGGAGTAGGTAAAACTGCTATCGCCGAAGGCCTTGCTATCAAGATGTCTAAAGGTGATGTGCCGGAATCTTTGAAAGACAAAGAATTGGTTTCGCTAGACTTGGGACTTTTAATTGCTGGCACAAAATACCGAGGAGAATTCGAAGAAAGACTTAAGAAGATTTTAAAAGAAATTGAAAGGTCTGAAGGCAAGATCGTTCTTTTCATAGACGAAATTCATACGATTGTCGGAGCCGGAGCCGCCGAAGGTTCGATTGATGCTTCAAATATGTTGAAGCCTGCGTTAGCTCAAGGTGATCTTCGGGCAATCGGTGCGACTACTCTAAGGGAGTATCAAAAATATATTGAAAAGGACCCAGCCCTCACCCGACGTTTTCAGCCGGTCTTTATAAACGAACCAAATACCGAGGATGCGGTAACGATTTTGCGAGGTCTTAAAGAAAAATACGAGTTGTATCACGGTGTTAGAATCACAGACGATGCTATTTTGGCCGCGGTAAATTTAAGTAGCAGATACATTACTGATAGATTCTTGCCGGATAAGGCAGTTGATTTAATTGATGAATCAGCTTCACAACTTAAAATTTCTCTCGAAAATATGCCGCCGATTTTGGAAGAGACCCATTCAAAACTTATGAAGCTCGAAATAGAGCGACAAGCTTTATCTCAAGAATTGAAAGTGTCCAAGACCAACACAAAGGTCAAGACTAGAATAAAAGAAATTGAAAAAGAAATCGCAGACCTCAAAGAAAAAACTAGCGAAATTGAACTCAAATGGAAAAACGAAAAAGAAATTGTTTCTGAAATAAAATCTATTAAAAAAGAAGCTGAATCTTTAAGAATGGAAGCAGAAAAAGCAGAAAGCCGAAGCGATCTCACTTTGGTTGCGGAAATTAGATATGGAAAGATTCCTGCGTTGCAAAAAGATTTAGAGACTAAAACCAAAAAATTAAAAAAACTTCAGAGTTCGAGAAGAATTCTTCGTGAAGAAATTACCGAAGCCGATATTGCTGACGTGGTTTCTCGCTGGACTGGCATTCCAATGTCAAAAATGCTCGAATCCGAACTTCAGAAACTCGATAGAATGGAAGACGTCCTTAAAAAGAGAATTGTCGGCCAAGATGAAGCTGTTAGAAAAATCAGTGAAACTGTGAAGAGATCACGCGCTGGAATTGCTGATCCAAATAAGCCGATTGGTTCGTTTATTTTCCTAGGTCCTACTGGAGTGGGTAAAACAGAGCTCACCAAGGCGCTCGCAGAATTTATGTTTGATGATGAGAATGCGCTCATCCGAGTAGACATGTCGGAATACATGGAAAAACATTCTGTCTCTAAAATTATTGGTGCGCCTCCTGGGTATGTTGGATATGACGAAGGTGGAAGCTTTACCGAAAAAATAAGACATAGACCATACGCAGTTATTCTTTTTGATGAAATTGAAAAAGCTCATCCTGAAGTTTTCAACTTGCTTCTCCAAGTTTTGGATAACGGCCGCTTAACTGACGCCAAAGGGAGAACTATCAATTTCAAGAATTCGATCATCGTTCTTACTTCAAACGTTGGCGCTCAATACATAGATAGGATGCAAAAAATCGGCTTTGGAGGTTCAGAAGGAGATGACAGCTACAAAGAAATGAAAGACAAAGTGATGAATAGTCTCAAAGATCATTTCAAACCAGAATTCTTAAACAGGTTGGATGATATTATTGTCTTTGATTCGCTCTCAAAGCCGGCCATCGAAGAAATCGCTAAGCTTCAGGTGGAAGCGGTTGTAGAGAGATTACTCCAGAAAGAAATTACACTTTTGGTTTCTCCTGAAGTGATTTCATACTTGGGTCAAATTGGTTTTGACCCGCAATATGGCGCAAGACCACTGAAGAGAATTATTCAAAATAAAATTTTGACTCCGGTTGCGTCTCTCATGATTTCTAGGGGTTTGCTTAAAGGTGGAACAGTTTCGGTTAAATTAGGCCCCGACAAAGAATTTAAATTTGAGGTAAAGAAAGGTAGAAAGGGGAGTGTTATGAGTGAAGAGATATTCGAGAATTCTGCGGTGACTAAATAAAATTAAATTTTTTTTAGTTCTACACAAATAGCCACATCTGTGGCTATTTGTGTAATGACCTAGTTGATATTGAAAGAAAATATATATTAATTTTATAACTATTTAGTCAATCTAGTATCTACCTGTGTATAATTCTGTTTGACCTCATTATAGATTCTTTTATAATTAATAATATGGGGAAGATTCCACATTCAAAACTTGAGATGTTAAAGCATCTCTATTATGAGAAAAAATTAAGCATGCGTAGTATCGCGGATTTATTGGGGGTTTCTCTAGACGCTGTTATTTATTTTATGCGACATTTTGAACTGAAAAGGAGAACTTTCAGTGAAATAAGCAAGATAAAATTTGAAAATAAGAAACCTTCCTTTAAAGAAAAAAAGATAAATTCTATTTATGAAAAAGAGTTAAGAGCAATAGGAGTAATGTTATATTGGGGAGAAGGATATAAAACTAATAAAAGCACCTGTGTGGATTTTGCTAACAGTGATCCTGAGATGATAGACATGTTTGTTAAATATCTAAACAACACTTATGAATTACAGAAAAGTAAATTTAGAGTTTTGTTGTATTGCTACTCAGATCAAAATATAAAGGACCTTATTGATTTTTGGAGTAAATTGACGAAAATTCCAAAAAATCAATTTACTAAACCATATGTTAGAAAAGATTTTAGACAAGACGGTAGAAAAATGAAGCACGGTTTAGTGCACATTAGATACCATGATAAGAAACTATTATTGAATATAAAAAATTATATAGACTTTTACAAAAATAAGTTTTTGGGAATTAAACGCTGATCAGAGGTTGCCCTTTAGGTCTTTTTAAGGTAATTTTTATGTGTATGTAAATTGCGTCGGTCGTATAGTGGCAATTACACCACGCTGTAAACGTGGCGCCCTCTGGGCTACGGGGGTTCGAGTCCCTCCCGACGCACAGCATAATTTTCGATCTTATTTTTCCTTGATGACTGTTATATTACGTGCTAAATTCATACTCGGATTCGAGCTTCAAGCTCATTGTGTTCATTTTACAACTAACCTGTCTAAGGAGCAGAACAATGCAAGAAGTTCAACCTGGTTTGTTTGCGGTCGAAGGGGAGATGCCGTGTAATCCGGAAGCTATTCACACCAAACCTTACTCGCTAGTCTCGACCGAAGGTACGCCGAGACATGGTGAAGAAATAGCAGTGCGTATTCTCACTTTTTCTCAAAGGCTTGGCCGATGGGTTGGGGTGAGCTGGATCTGTTTGCGCGACATGGCAATCGAAGACCACAAGACGGCGTTTCGTATTAGAGAAGCCGAAACGCGATATGGGAGAGCTGTCCGTCGGCACGACTTTCTGTGCGGGGTTACTCGCGGTTTCTTCTCTCGACTTGTGAAGAGCCCGAGGATTCGCAAGAAAGATTTTTTCCCGGAAAAGTTGCCTGCCACTGGAATCTTCCAATTCCCTCATTGCATCGATGCTGGCCTCGGTGAGCTTACAAGAGGGGAGATGTTGGTCGTGAAAAGGGGTGAAAAATCCATGAGGCAGGACATATTTTTTCCGACTCCCGCTCTTGTTTCGTTCATTCTAGAGAGGCAGAAGAAAGCTTCGACTGAAGACACGAGAGTCATGACGAGGTAGTTGTGGTCATAAACGCAGATCAGAGATGATCCGCGTTTTTTTTATTCTGCTCAACGTGAATTTGCATTATTTATAGTATTATGGTAGAGTGTTGCCAGATTCGGTCCCATCCGAAAAACGTGCCATGACGTGTTTCGTGGTTTGTTCTAATCACACGAGGAGAGCAAGATGGCGAGAAACAAGACAGCGCCGAAGTCCCGTCGATTGAATTGTCGAGTCAATTCTCATTTTTTGGAAACAATAGAGGGAATTCGAGTAAGAACTCGCAGTGACAATGCTTCTGACGTGGTACGCCGTGCGATATATGTGTACGAAATGCTACTTGCTTCCCAGAAAGAAGGAGCGGAATTGATTCTTCGACAAAAGGACGGCACTGAAAAGCAGCTTCTTTCATTGGAGTTCTAGTTCTGTGCATAGCTGTAAGGGGCCTTTGCTGGATAACACGCAGGGCCTTTTTTTATTGTATTGCTCCAGACATTTAAATCTGTTAATTTTAGGACAAATGAATTTCGGAGAAAAAAATGGATTGCGGACTTGGATTGAGATAGATAAAAAAGCTATAAAGCATAACTACCAAGTTTTGCGTAAATCCATGTCTCCAAAGTGTCTTCTTATGGCGGTTGTAAAGTCGAACGCTTACGGCCATAGTCTTTTGGATTTTTCAAAAAATATTAGCGCTTTGGGGGTTGATTGGTTCGGGGTGGACTCGGTTACAGAAGCGATTCCTCTTCGAAAAGCCGGCACAAAAAAACCAATTTTAATTTTAGGATATACATTGCCAGCGATGATGCAAAAAGCAGTTTCTAATGATATTAGTCTCACAATATCTTCGTTCGAATCTCTTAAGGTTCTGGAGAAAATAAACGGCAAGTTAAAAATAAAAATCCATATCAAGGTGGATACAGGAATGCATAGACAAGGTTTTTTGCAGAAAGATTTGATTCAAGTAATCGAAATTTTAAAAAAACTTTCAAAGAAAAAAAGTAATTTAGTGGTTGAAGGTTTATTTACCCATTTTGCTTCTGGTAAAGATCCAAAAAATCCAACATTTACCATTGATCAACTTAAGGAATTTGAAAAATGGAGAATCGCTTTTAAGGACGCTGGGTGGAAGCCAATTGTGCATGCCTCCGCGAGTGCTGGAACACTACTTTTTCCAGAGGCACATTTTGATATGGTTCGTCTAGGAATATCGCTTTATGGAATCTGGCCTTCGGAAGAAGTTCGTTTGGGAGTTGAGAGTAAGATTTCTCTTAAACCGATCCTTTCTTGGAAAACGTTAATAAGCGAAATTAAAACTGTTCCCGCAGGTTCAAAAATCGGCTACGACTGCACTGAAACTTTGGACAAAGAGACGCAAATTGCTAATTGCCCGATAGGTTATTGGCATGGTTTTCCTCGTGCGCTTTCATCTGTCGGCTATGTTTTGGTGAAGGGTAAAAAATGCAAAGTTTTGGGCAGGGTGTCCATGGATATGATTACAATTGACGTCGGAGATGTTCAAAATCTCAAAGTGGGGGAGGAAGTGGTTGTGTTGGGTAAACAAGGCAGAGAAGATGTTACAGCTCACGATATGGCCATTCTCGCTGGTACTAGTAGTTATGAAATCATAACCCGTATCAATCCATTGATTAAACGCTCTTATATTTAAGTCTAAGATTTGCCTTTTTTGGTGTTTTCTATTATTCTATAGACCTTGTCAGTTTAAAGAAATCTGGCCCAAATTCTAACTATTAATATCAAACATTTATGTCACAAGATAGACTCATAAAACTAGCCTGCAAGAAATGCAAGAATATCAACTACTATTCATCCAAGAATAAAAAATTGGTTGAGAGGAAAATTGAGCTAAATAAATATTGCAAATTCTGCCGAAAAACCCAAGTTCATAAAGAAGTGAAGAAATAAGACACGATCCGAAGGTTAGAAAAAAACGATGGAAAATCATCGTTTTTTTTGTTACCATTGGAAAGTCATACAAATTAAGGGCGATTAGTTAAGTGGTATAACTGCGGTCTCCAAAACCGCCGTCGGAGGTCCGATTCCTCCATCGCCCGCAATGATCAATAAGAAAGTCTAAACGACTTTCGAATTGAATATCATTTCGAGAAAGATGGGGAATCGGAAGTCGGAGCGCGACGGCGCGAGGCGGGGTCGCGAAATTTTTCAGCAGAAAAATATTTGTGATCTATTCCTCCATTGCGTGCATTTGGTGGATTTTAAAGTAAAAATAACATACTCACATACTTGGTAATGTGAAAATGTTATTGTAGGATTTGATTAATTGAATTATATGGAGTTGATAAGGAATTTCGATAAAATAAGCAAAAATGACGCTGGAATTGCTGGTGGAAAAGGGGCGTCTCTTGGAGAAATGAGCCAAGCTGGGCTTCCTGTGCCACCTGGTTTTGTAATTCTCTCGGGATGTTTTGAACAGTTTCTCAAAGAAACTGATCTCTATCAGGAAATTGATTCTATTCTCCATAAGGTTAATCATAAAGAAATTCATACTGTCGAAGGAGCTTCTGAACAGATTCGAGAGCTTATTTTGAACGCAGAAATGCCAAAGGATATTTCCGTTGATATTCAAAAGAAATTTAAGAAACTTGATGCAAAATATGTAGCAGTGCGCTCGAGCGCAACAGCGGAGGACGGCAAGGATCATGCTTGGGCGGGACAACTCGAATCATATTTGAATACGAGAGAAGCCGAGGTACTGGCAAAAGTAAAACTTTGTTGGTCTTCACTTTTTACCCCTCGGGCAATTTTCTACCGTTTCGAAAAAGGCTTACACTCAACAAAAATATCGGTGGCAGTTGTCATCCAAAAAATGGTGGAATCAGAATTTTCTGGCATTGCTTTCTCGGTCCATCCTGTTACTGAAGACTATAATCAACTTATCATTGAAGCTGGTTTTGGTTTGGGAGAAGCGATTGTATCGGGCTCTGTTACACCAGACTCATATGTGGTAGAAAAGGAACCAAGAAATATTTTGGATATAAACGTTTCAACTCAAGATCGTGCATTGTATCGATCAGAGAAATCTTTGGCCGAGCATGGTAATAAT
Source organism: Patescibacteria group bacterium (assembly GCA_038062955.1). Taxonomy (GTDB): domain Bacteria; phylum Patescibacteriota; class Minisyncoccia; order Phycocordibacterales; family BOKC01; genus JBBTWE01. Next base: position 134,790 of record JBBTWE010000001.1, read on the forward strand.
GAATGGAGAGATATTTCAGAACCTCAAGCTTCATCTCAAGTTCTGACAACAGAACAGATTCTTGAACTTTCAGAAATTATTCTCAAAATCGAAAATCATTACGGTTTTCCGTGTGACATTGAATGGGCTTTTGAGAAAGGGAAGTTTTATATAACCCAAAGCAGACCGATTACGACACTTTCAAGTAATAAATCTTTAAAGAAAAAAATTCTTGCTGAAAAATTCATTGAAGAGATTGGTAATCAAGAGCTTCGTCCACCTATCTACAATTCTTCTATGTTGGTGCATCAAAGTGGGTGGAATACATCTAAATATTTTGGAAAATACTATAAGTCACAAATTCCTTCTCCACTCTTTTTTCACACCAAAGGAAGTAGTGGGGTATTATATGCATCAACGGGGAAGGAGAAAGATCTTGTAAGTGAAGTTTTTCGCGAGTATTGGAAAAACGAGTCATATATTCATAATCGGTACGACATATTTAAAGATTTAACCAAAAAAATTGATGATATTTTTTTCAAGAAACTTACCTATAGCAATCTTTCGCGTTTAGCTGAAAAGCAGATCAATTCAATTGTTACCGAACTCGATGAAGTTACATGGAGCATGAATGCTGTGGCGTTCTATTCGATTTACTTTGATAAAAAAATTTGTGAGGAACTCGTGCAAGAGTTAGGTATTGGTATTTCCCAAGAACGTCTAGATTTTATCTGGGAAAAGGCTATTGTGGCGCCCGGTATTTCTTTTGAAAAACGAAGAAATCTTTATCTTTTGGAACTTATAGATCAGGGTAAGTCTTGGTCTGAGATAGGTGAATTATGCCAGTATTTTGATACCGGATATGACAAAATATTTTCTCCCACAGTTATCGAGGAAAAACTTCGCGAAAAATATTCTAGCTATACACCACAGAAAGCTTCTTCTGAAATTAATCTTGAAGATTTACAGACCGAGAAGAGATTAAAAGAAAACAAGAAATGGCTAGATTCGCTTTCAGATTCTGAGCGACGAATCGCACACTTCACACAATTTATAATTGAGTTACGTGATGAGCGAAAAGATTTCATTATGAAGGCAGTAACAGGATTCTATAAGATTGCGGAGCGTCTTTTTAAGGATGCTGGTATTCAAGAAGAATTCATGGTGTTTACAAGTATTCAAGAGCTCAAGAATGGTACGCAATATCTTAAGAAACATAAGGAAGAAATAATTTCTCGAGCCGAGAAAGGCGTTGTGTTGCTCGTACATTATAATAATGAACAGGAGTTGGAATATGGAACAGTCGAAGAAAATGAAAAATGTGTAAACGAATTTTTTCGCTCCCAGCAAGTTCACGATTTGAAATCCAACGAACTTCAAGGGCAGAGGGGATCATTTGGTACTGTCAAAGGCATTGCTCGAATTATTAAAGATTTATACGTAGATCGGGGAAGACTAAACCCTGGAGAAATACTTGTTACTGGTATGACACGGCCAGAATTTGTCCCTCTCATGAAAATTGCGGGTGGTATTGTTACAGATGAAGGAGGTATTACATGCCATGCTGCTATAGTTTCTCGTGAACTTGGCATTCCTTGTGTGATTGGAACAAAAATTGCTACCCAAGTCTTGAAGGACGGAGATATGGTGGAGATGGATGCCGATAATGGAATTGTAAAAATAATTAAATAAATCTAAACATGTTAAAACCATCAGAATATACAAAAACAGTAAGAAGACCGTACCCACCACTACTTAGATCATTGATTTTGGCCGGGACTTCTAATCATAAACACCACAAACATTTTATGGAGGAAGTCTTTGTTTTTGAAGATTTTATTTCGGTTGATCATATCCTGTATTATGCTAAATCGACCCTTGAACGAAAGGCTAAAAACGTTCCATTTTATTGGATGAAGCCCGGAGTTTTAGAAAGAGTAAAAAATGAATTAGAGAAAAGAGAGAAAAAACTTATATCCGCTACTTCTCTAGAATTTAATGATTTTGCCAATGCTTATGAGGCCTATGTACCTGCCCTTGTACTTATATTCTGTTGTGACGCGCCAGTAGCAAATGAGGTTCGAAAAAGATTATCAAAGAAAATTTCCGCAGAAGAGACAGAACACTTAATGAACGCTTTGAATATTCCGCTACAAGATAATTACTATAAAAAAATTGACCACGATCTTTTAATGGCTGAAGATATTGATTCACACGTCAAAGAATATGAATGGATTAAATCTAGATATGGAGAAAAACATCCCTATACTAAAGAAGAAGCGTTGAAGAAATTAGAGGCATTAGACAAAGCTAGTTTCCTTGCTAAGTGGAATCATGAAAAATCAGAATTAAAAGAGGTTATAAAAAAAGCAAAAGAAATTCTTGGCGGTGAAGATGCTGACATAATTGATTTTATGCAGTTTATAATTTTTTACCGCACTCAAAGAACTGATGTCTTAAACAGAGCTTCTTATCTTTTTATTCCAAAATTTGAAAAAATGGCGAAAGAGAGGGGCTTAAGTTATGTTGAATTATTACATTGCACTAAGGATGAAGTTGTTAATGATAATTTACCTTCACGAGAAGTTCTTAAGGAACGTATAAATGATTTCGTGATGTTGTTAGACAATGGAGTCGTTAGATGTCTCTCGGGAGTTGCGACAGAGAAAATTAAGAAAATGTTTGCAGTTGAGACTTCTGAAATAAAAGAATTTAAGGGTGTTATTGCGTGTAAAGGTCAAGCGAAAGGAGTTGTAAGGGTTGTTCGAAACAGAAATGATTTTTCCAAAGTTCTTCCGGGTGATATTCTAGTTGCCAGCATGACTACACCAGACATGGTTCCGATAATGAATATTGCTTCTAGTTTTGTTACTGACGAAGGTGGTATTACTTGCCATGCGGCAATTGTATCCCGCGAACTCAAAAAACCTTGTATTATTGGTACCAAAATCGCGACTCAGGTTTTAAAAGATGGGGACCTGGTGGAAGTAGATGCGAATAATGGAATTGTGAGAAAAATATAAAAAAAAGAAGCCTTAGCCCACTGTGTAGGGGCTAAGGCTTCGTGCCGGTGACTTCACCGGATAGAGGTGACCAAGAGGCGTCCGCGACGGATCATGTTGATCTGGAAACCTTCGCATTCACCGATATTGGCTTCGAGAAAGATGCGCTTCTCCACTTCATCGGCGCCTTCTGTGAATGCAAGGCAGGAAGCGGGGAGAAGTACCGCATGTCCGACAACCAGCATTCTGGTTGGCGCATCGGATTCGATCAGTTCATCGATCCTCTCGGCCGCAATGCAAGCCAATGTTGCAATTGGCCCGCTCACCCCCGGGCCTTCTCTGTAGTAGGCATCGAGAGTGGCATAGCCAAGCTTCTTGAAGGCCGCATCCAACGCTTGTGCTCCCGGAAAGGCGGCATCGTAGAAGAGCCCGTCTACTTCCACTGTGGGTTCTTCTGCGGCGAGCCCCGCGACAATACGAGCGGTCTCCTCCGTCCGAGCAAGACCAGAATGGCAGATCAGATCGAACTGTGGATTGCCGAGTTGTTCTCGCCGCGCCATCGCTTGAGCTCGACCAGTGTCCGACAGAACGTGGGTCCTGTGGTCACCAGCCGTCTTCACCGTGTTCCCGTGACGCAGAAAAGTGATTCGAAGGCTCATCGCCCCCTCCGTATGGTTGTTGGTTTGAAAAGAACAGTACTATAAGAGTATAGCATAAGCTGTCATTATTGTCAACTAAAAGCCAAGATTTTGATATGCAAATAACATTCTCACATACTTGAGAATGTGAGAATGTTATTTTTTAGGTATGACAAAATCTTTCACCAACTTTTCTATCTTTTTTAATTCTGAAGGCTCAAACCAATTTATTCTTTTATCTCTCTTAAACCAGGTTCTCTGTCTTTTTACGAAATGCCATATTTCTATTTGAAGACTACTTACCATTTCTTTTTCTGTAATTTCTCCTTTCAAATATTTAGCTAAAAATTTATATTCGAGTCCCAACTCAATCATTCGTTTAAAAGACAATCCTTGTTCATGTAGAGTTCTGGCTTCTTCAATCATTCCGATTTTTATCCTCTCCATTAAACGAGTTCCAATTTTTTGTTTGAGAATTTCATCAGGCAAATCAAGTCCGATAAATAGGGGACTATACTTGAGAGAATCCTTTTTTAACACTGGGACACTTCCAATTTCTTTTGCTATTTCGATTGCTCTTATGAGGCGTCTCGGGTTTTGTCTCTCGATCGAATCAGCTCTTTTCGGATCTAATTTTTTTAGAATTTCAAAAAGCTCGGCGGGAGTTTTCTTGTCCAATTTCTTTCGCAGACTAATATTGGGGGAGACTTCAGGTAAAACTAAATTATCAACCAAGGCTTGAATATAAAATCCAGTACCTCCACAAATAATTGGAAGCTGACCTCTCTTTAAAATGTCCTCAATTGCTTTTTCTGCTTTTTCCTTAAAATCTGTAACACTAAATTTTCGTTTCGGATTTGCAATATCTAAAAGATGGTGGGGAACACCCATCATCTCTTTTTCCGTGATTTTCCCTGAACCAATATCAAGACCTTTATACACTTGTCTCGAATCAGCCGAGATTATTTCTCCGTTAAATTTTTTGGCAATTTGCACAGCCAAACTACTCTTTCCGGTTGCGGTCGGACCTAGTATCACTATTATTTTAGGTTTTAATTCATTATTCATTTTATAAAAAAAAGCTCCTGAAGTCGTAAAACTGTTAGGAGCTCTCATGGATTGTAGGTCTTGGCACTCTACCTCTCAAGTTTTGCAACATCAGATTCTTCATTATCTGCCTTTTTTTCAGTTTGTAATGAAAAAACTGAAAAATGATAATCGAACCAAGACCGATTCCTGGCACTGCAGACCATAACAATACGTTGTTTTGGTGGATCCATCCGTATACACCCATAGACACAAGAGAACATGCTCCAAGAAAGTAGAGGAGTGGATGAATCGCTTCTGTGCTCTTTGGATCGCGATAATTCTTCCACACTTGCGCTGAGAACCCGACAAGATAGAGAAGAATGGTTGAAACAACGACAAACACTTCTGAAGTATCCATACCAATCCTAATGGTAATTTGTTTCTGAAGAACTTATCATCGGAACGTCCGATAATTTCTGCCATTCAGGTTGTATTATTTGCCCACAAAAGTCAACGCATAAAAAAAGCGCGCATACCACTAGGGTTGCGCGCCGGGGAACTCTCATGGACCAGTTCCAAAGTACTCTCCAAAGCCGCTAGAGTTCATCTCGATGATTCCCACAGTGGAGAGTAGGAACATCAATGGTCCACTGACCACAAGCATGAGACCAAACCCGTAAAATAGCAGTCCGGCAATCCAGATTGCCACTGCAGGCAGGAAGACTCTCATGACATTCTGAACGTGACTCTTCGAGCCTAGGAGTCTCATCGTTTCTGGGTCACGGACATGCTCTACCAAGGAAGGCTTCCACTTGGCTTCTGCCACTATTTGGCCCAAGACTTCGCAGATGATACGGCAGTCGAGATTTATCCGCGGACGACCACCATCGTTTCGTAGTCGCGGGTTTGTAATCTCGAACCGGTATTGGTAGGTATCTCCCAAACGGAGTGGGGCGAAGTATTTTACCTCACCGTAGCCACGCGTGATGATCTCCACAGGTGTTTCGAGCAGTCTCGGTAGTAGTTCGACAAACTGTCCTTCTGCTCGTGCCAAAACACCTACTCCATGAGACACGGTCCCTTGGAAGAACGATTTTTTGGAAAAAGCAGATTGGCAGTGGGCGGGATTCCAATCTCCTCCTGCTAGCGAATGAAGAAGAATGTGCCATCTTCCTAAACGCTTTGGTTTCGAAGTGAACACAAGCGATTGTGGTTTTTGAAGCCACTCACACAAATGTCCGACAGACTTGAAACGGTGCACTAGGTCTCCTTTTGAAGGTTCAGGTCTTGGTTTTACTGGTTGTCCAGTTCTAATGTCCAAAATAACACATCTTAATAAAAAAGTAAAGCCTTGTATCAAGGCGGCACACATTGATCTTGTAAATTTAAATAGAAGAAAACCACCAGAGGTCTTGCGACGTGGTGGTTTTTGACCGAGTGCGAAGCTCGGTGGTCGAGGTTGTCTCAGCGAGGTCCGACACGCCAACCGAGCATACCCTCGACTTGGACCGGCTCGACCAGGCTAGCGGTGGTGAACTTGAGCCCACCAAGACTGCGGAATGAGCTGATCCGCATCGTGGCGCCGGATTGGATGTCTTCCACGAAGATCTCGCTCATGTGGTTCCTGTAAACCCGCACGAGACCATTCTCGAAAAGAACAGGGAACATCTCGCTGTCGTGCTCGTGCCTCGCTGTCGTCGTGGTCTGTTGTGTCATGCGGTACCTCCTTGGTTGGGTTTGTGGTCTTGCTAGAGGATACTACAACTGGTCAAAAAAGTCAAGGGCTATATTTTGGACATCAAAAATGGTGCCGCTGGTCGGACTCGAACCGACACGGGGTTTCCCCCTCAACATTTTGAGTGTTGCGTGTATACCAATTTCACCACAGCGGCGTGAATATGACTATTCTACCCTAAAAAAACCGAAAATCAATTTAATTTGTCCCGCAATAAGTCTTCAGAAGACTTTTTGATTTTTGTATGATCATGATAAAATAAAGAGAACTAAATCTTGAAAATCAGCCATGGCATCTCAATTTTATAACAATTCAGTTTTTTGGATAGAAGTTGATAAGATCAAACCAAATCCTCATCAGCCACGAAAAGAGTTTGATGAAGGACAGCTTCGAGGTCTCGCGGACTCTATAAGGCAATATGGCGTGCTTCAGGCACTTGTCGTTACTCGCCAAGAAATTCCAAAAGAGGATGGTGGTCTTGCTGTTGAATATGAATTAGTTGCAGGAGAGAGAAGACTCCGAGCCTCAAAACTCGCAGGGCTTTCCCAAGTGCCGGTTTTAATTCGAGTTGTTGAAGATTCGGATTTGATGAAACTCGAGCTTGCGATTATCGAAAATATTCAAAGGGAAGACTTAAATTCAGTCGACCGCGCTCGGGCATTTGCTCGTCTCGCAGAAGAATTCAAATTCAAACATCACCAGATTGCTGACAAGGTGGGAAAGAGTAGGGAATACGTTTCTAACAGTCTTCGAATTTTGTCCCTGCCAGAAGCGATTCTACAAGCCTTAAGCGAAGGAAAAATCACAGAAGGTCATACTAGACCTCTTCTCATGCTAATCGATAGGCCGGCGGAACAAGACACATTGTTTAAAGAAATCGTGGCGAGACAACTTACAGTGCGTGAAGCTGAAGCAATTTCTCGTCGTATTGCTTTTGATAAGATTCGCAAAAAAGATATAGATCCTTTGACTCAAGCGATTGAACAAGAGTTAAGTAGTACTTTAGGAACCAGAGTCCACATTGAGAGAGGGGAGAATGGCGGCAAAATTTCCATTGATTTCTTTTCTGAAGATGAGCTTGATGGAATTTTAAATGTGATTCAGAAAGAAAAAAGCGAGAAAGTTAAAAGTTTAGAACAAGCTAGAGACGCGCAGAAAGCAGAGCTTTCCGATGCGCCAGTGATTCTTACTTCCGAAACAGCTCTATTAGACGATCGCTCAAAAGAAGAGAAAGAGGAGAGTGATGAGGAGTTGTATTCTATAAAAAACTTTTCCATATAGAACTTCCAAATTCAGCGCATCCCATCGTTGCTCGCGCCTGATTTTTGCCATTCAAAAATCATGTCGTAAGATTTTCTACAACATAGTTGTGGAAAATTTACGACTGATCTGCATCCAAATTTGAAAGTTCTAATAAAAAAAGAGCCTTGTGAAATGAATCTCACAAAAGGCTCTGTTACTCTATCTCTTTGGGTTCATTGAGTACGGTTAGAACCCCGAAGATAACCGCCAAAAAGACCAATAAGGTCATCCTTGTCATGTTGTTGTCGTTAGCCGACACTATGGCGGAAGCGCCGCACAAAATGCATAGACCAAAGGAAATATTGGCCGAGAGATTGGATGGCACAGATCTCATTTTTCTGATGGGTTAGGGGTGTCGATTGGCACTACCATGGCCAATACCATAATGACGCCGAAGCCGGAGATGATTGTCCAAAATATGCCAGTGTCTATCATTTCCTTATCACCACCGAGCATCAGTTCCATAAGACAAAAACTCGCACTTCCGGCGAATCCGATGACGAACAGCGAAAGCAGATAGAAGTTTATCTTTCCCCAGCTCATGGTTCTTCTCGGTGGTTAGGGTTTGACGAGGGGGTACGCGATTTCATGCTCTATCGCTTTGTTTCGGTCTTATAACGACGAGCACAGCAACTACTACCAAAACAGCCATAAGCACCGAGCTTACTGTTGTTCCGGTCCAATCTTGTTTCGTTATATAATTGAACGCTAAACAAAGCATAGAAACACAGGCGATGACACACAAAACAGACAGTGTTGTCCTGCACTTCTTACCCATGGTTTTTTCCAAAGAGCTGTTACCACGATCCCGTCGTGGCACGGATTCCTGAAGACTTCAGAAATTCTTTAAGCATGCTACAACTTGTATTTTCTGTGTCAAGAAAGATGTGTCTTTAATGTCTCTAAATTTCCTTAATCCTCTACTTCTGTTTATCCAGTGCCATTTTTATCTGCTTTTGAGCGAAGCTGGTTTTGGCAACCTGAAGCCATTTTTCTGAAGGGTGACTATTAGGTTTTGTTTGTATTTCTATAACATCGCCATTTTGAAGTTTGGTATCAAGCGCAACAAATTTAGCATTTACTTTCGCTCCAAAAATATGATTGCCGATATCAGAGTGAATAGCATAGGCAAAATCTATCGGGGTTGATTCTATTGGAATATCAAGCACGTCTCCTTTTGGTGTGAAAACAAAAATTCTTTCTTTGAAGAAATCCGCTTTTAAATTTTCAATAAATTTTTCACCGTGTGAAGATAACTGAAATTCTGCCAATTCTTTAACCCATCTGGGAACATCTTCCACTCCATTTTTTTCTTTATCTTTATTTCCTCTAAAAAAATCCAATCTAAAAGGCAGGAGTTTAAAAACCCATGCTAACCCAGAGTTTTCCTTATCCGCTTTTTCTTTGTAAGAAAGATGAGAAGCAACTCCAAATTCCGCCTCTTTGTGCATTTGAAGAGTTCTAATTTGAATTTCTACAATTCCTGTTTCACCAGTAAAAACGGTGGTGTGGATACTTTGATAACCATTTGGTTTTTTTGAAGCTATATAGTCTTTTATCCTTCCAGGAAGCGGTTTCCATAAGCTGTGAATAATTCCCAAAACTTTATAGCAATCTATTACTTCTCCCACAATAATTCGGAGAGCCGAAATGTCATAGATTTTTTCAATATCCATGTCATGTTTCTTGAGTTTATTGTAAAGACTATAAAGCCCCTTTAGGCGGTAATCTGTTTTCAGAACTTTAATATTTTCTTCTCCAAATTTTTTCTGCAGGGTACGATAAACTTTCTCCAGTTTTTTTTGGGTATCGCTCCCTCTGTGTTTCATGAGCTCTTTTACTTTTTTGTAGTCTTCTGGAAAAACAAAAGGGAAGGCTGAATCTTCAAGTTGTTTTTTTAGATAGCCGATACCCAATCGATTTGCAATTGGCGCGAAAATTTCCAAAGTTTCTTCCGCGATTTCCTTTCGCTCACTTTCGGTATGGGAACCCAGCAATGCCATTTGAGCCAGCCTTAGGGCGAGCTTTATGATAATCACTCTAATATCTTGCGACATTGCTACAAAGAGCTTGCGGAGCCCTTCCTGATGCTTTTTAACCCCATGGTATTTTAATTTTCGAAGCTTGTTTACTCCTTCAATAAGAAAAACCATTTCTTCTCCAAATTCTTTTTTTAAAATATCACTTGTTACTTTGGGGTTTTCTAGGACGGCATGAAGAAGTCCTGCGGCGATAGTTTGGCTACTGCCGTCGATGGACGCTAAGATTTTAGCTGTTTCGTACGAATGAATAAAATGTGGTTCACCAGAAATTTGTAGAATTTCTTCGTGGGTTTCTTTTGCAAATTCAAAAGCGTGAACTACAAGATCGATATCTTGCTTTTCTCGTTTATTCATTAGGTCGATAATATCTTGGGGAGAGATTTTATCTATTTCAATCTTCATTATAAATTTTGAATTTAGTCTTTGTTTAGTTTATGCGGATTATGGTTAGGGCAGGTTTTGTCGCTGCAACGTTCGGGAATGGTTTTTGTGCCAGCCATCATTAGAGCTCCGCACATAGAACATTTTGCTCCAGTCGGTTTTGCTTTGATGGTAAATTTACACTTAGGATAATTGGTGCATGCGTAGAAGATACCAAACCTACCTTTTTTTTCTGTTAATACTCCATCACTACATTGTGTACATTTAACTCCCGTAGAATTCTTTCTTTCTTGTTCGGGATCTTTTTTTATATATTTGCACTTTGGGTATTTGTTGCATGAGATGAATCTGCCGAACTTACCATCTCTTTCAATCAGTTTTCCATCTTTACATTCCGGGCACGCTTCGCCTGTTTCCTTCGGTCCCTCAAGTTCCTTTCCGTCAATTGTTCTTGCACCATTACAATCAGGAAATTTCTTACAACTTAAAAACTTGCCAGCCTTGCCCAGCTTTATAATCATGGCTTCACCGCAAACTGGGCATTTAAATTCTGCCGGCGCGTCTCCCAAGTTGGTAGCTTTTTCTAATTTTTGTTTTTCTTTTATTTCTTTCGAAAAAGGTTTGTAGAAATCTTTTAAAGTTTTTTCATACCCGCGTTTGCCTTCCGCGATAAGGTCGAGACTATCTTCCATTTCGGCAGTGAAAGAATCGCTGATATAGCTCCCAAAATTTGTTTCAAGAAATGAACTTACCACATCTCCAGTGTCGGTAGGATGCAGACTTTTGTTTATTTTTTCCACATAACCGCGATCTTCAATGGTTTTAATGATGGAGGCGTAAGTAGAAGGTCGGCCGATGCCTCTTTTTTCAAGTTCCTTAACCAAACCGGCTTCTGTATACCTTGGTAATGGTTCAGTTTCTTTTTCTTCTGAATTTATTTCAACAAGTTTCAACTCCTCGTCCTTTTTAAGCTCTGGTAAAATAACATCTTCTCCTTTTGCTTCCGGATCTCCACGAAGCCATCCGTCAAAAAGAATTCTAGAACCATTTATGAAAAAATCAGGAATTTGTCCTTCATTTATTTTAGTTGTGACTTTAGTTCGAAGAATTTTAGCATCGCTCATTTGAGAAGCGATTGTTCTTTGCCAGATAAGTCTATACAACCTATTTTGTTCTTCGTTATTTCCAGCGTTTTCCACTCCAATATTTGTAGGTCGGACTGCCTCATGAGCTTCCTGGGCACTCTTGCTTTTTTTGGTGTAGATTCTTGGAGAGTTGTATTCTTTGCCAAATTTTTTATCGATTATGTCGCTAATCTGACTTTTTGCCCCAGCGCTTAAAGTGGTGCTATCAGTTCTCATGTATGTAATGAATCCTGCCTCATATAATTTTTGAGCAACTCCCATTGTTTTGGAAGGCGAAAATCCTAGGCGAGAACTGGCTGATTGTTGAAGGGTTGAGGTGATGAATGGCGCTTTGGGAGATCTTTTTGCTTCTGTTTCTTTAATTTCTGAAATAATCCATTTTCCTTTTTTCCCAACTTCTAAAATTTTTAATACTTCAGCGTGGTCGGTTGGTTCTTCAGAACAAGTCAAAATAAAACCAACATTTTTTTTATTTTGGACGGAGGCCGTGATCACCCAAAACTTATTGCTTTTAAAAGCTCGAATTTCACGCTCTCGTTCCATTATTATTCGGAGAGCGGGGGATTGAACGCGTCCAGCCGAAAGGCCGTATCTAACTTTTTTCCAGATAAGTCCGGAGAGATCATAGCCCACGAGCCTATCAAGAACACGCCTAGCTTCTTGAGCAATACGTAAATTTTGATCTATGAGGCGAGGGTTTTTAATTGCTTCTAGAATCGCTTCTTTGGTGATTTCGTGATAAACAACTCTTTTGGGGTTTTTAATATTTGCGGCTTCTGCAATATGCCATGCGATTGCTTCGCCTTCGCGGTCGGGGTCGGTTGCAAGATAGACGATTTCACTTTTTTTTGCAGCTTCTTTTATCTCGTCGATTATTTTTTCTTTTCCTTTTACAGTTTCGTAATGGGGAATAAAACCACCCTCGATGTCGATGGCTTTTTTGTTGCTTTTAGGTAGATCTCGAATGTGTCCCACAGAAGACGTTACAATAAAATCTTTTCCAAGATATTTTGAAATTGTTTTTGCTTTGGCGGGGGATTCAACAATAAATAAATTAGGCATTTGTATTCATTACTACTATAGAGGAAGTTAAAAGTCAAAAAAGAAATACAATTTATAAAGAAATTTTTTAGATAAAAAATTAGCCCCCGACCAGCAAGCTGGCCAGGGACTTAAGAGGAATCGCTAATTTCTTTGTAGCTTCATACAGAGTATGACCACCAAACAGGAAGAAAGAATGCCATGAGGAGGTTTTGGTTTTCACCACCCTCCCTACTGCCCCCTCCGAAGAGAGAGCCAGAATCATCCCTAAAACTGTTTGGATTTCTGCGACTCCTATACGTGACATGATAGCATACCTATAATTTTTGTCAATAGGAAATTTGCACACTTATCCCTTGACAACAAAACAGCCATTTGCTAAGATGGATGTATGGCAAAAGAAACCAAATATTCAATAAGAGATTTAAAGAGGGATTTCCCTACAGACGAAGCCTGTTTAGCCTTGATATTTGATACCCTACATAGCCGTAAATGCTCATGTGGAGGCGAATACAAGCAAGTTAAAGGCCGTAAGCAGTTCTACTGCTCTAATTGCCGTTATCAAATAGCCCCTACTGCAAATACAATCTTCAATAAGTCAGATACTCCACTATCTTTGTGGTTTCATGCAATCTTTATATTCTCAAACGCTAAGAGCGGTATTTCCGCAAAAGAAATGGAAAGACAGCTCGGTGTTACCTACAAGTGTGCTTGGAGGATTCTTTCTATGATTAGAAAGTCCTTAAAGCAAGACAACACCAAACTTAAAGGCGAAGTCGAGATAGATACTGGTTTCTTTGGGGGTAAAGGATATGGTGGAGAAAACAACGAACGATTAAGTCATGTCATGACGAAGAAATCTATTGTTAACGTAGCCGTAGAAAGAGGTGGAAAGATTAAGGCAGAAATCATACCCGTAGCTTCTGCTCAAATCATGGAATCTTTTATCAAAAGAAACATTGAATCAAAAGCTACAAAGATATTCACTGATACCAGTGCTGTGTATGTGAGGAGCGATATAGTTTACAAACGAGAATCTGTAAATCACTCTAAGAAAGAATACGTTAGAGGCAAAGCCCACGTTAATACTGTGGAGACATTTTTCTCGCATTTAAAGCGAAGTATAAAAGGTACATTCAAAGCTATTTCGAAACAGCATTTACAGTCTTACTTGGATGCTTTTGTCTTTCATTACAACAACCGAGGCAACGACAATCAGCGTTTCGGGGTTTTATTGAATACTTTATTGCGTGCTTAAGGATGGAGAGGAATTTGGATTTAGTCATAATTTTGTATATAATGGCATAAAAATCTATGGATGATAAGGATAACAACTTCAATATTACATTTAAGAATGGTGCCTTAAAAAAGCTAAAAAAAGTAGCGAATGATTTGAATATATCAGAAGATCGACTTGGTGAAGTTTTAACTAAAGGAATTAATTTAATTGATCTAGCCAAAGAAGGTTCCATAGTTACTATTAAAAAAGGAAAAGAAGAATACGCCATTGATCTCCGCCTGTTGTAAGTAAATATTTATGGCTACCAAGAAAAATACTATTGATGATATCCGCTCTACTGAACTCCCTGCGTTTAGGCGAATCCAATGGTTTGAAACTGCAAAAACTACTATACAAATTTTCTTAATGTGTATTCTTGCTTTATCTCTTCTTGCATTTCTTATTCTCCTAATAATTGCTGGTGTTACACAAGATGTATTACCAGATATTGCTGGTGTTCGTGCTTTATCACAGCTTTTTGTAGAAATAGCCTTAAATGCAAAGGCTGTTGCTTTATTTGCACTAGGTTTTTTCTTTCGTGAATATTTAAATAATTCAAAAATTGCTGTCAAATAATAGTTTGACTAAAAAATTGATTTTTATCCACAGTTTTGCTAGGATAGCGAGCTAATAAGTTGTAGAATTAAATAAAGCAAAACATCCCCTTTTCGGGAATGCTTTGCCAAGTCAACTTCTAGGAAGACTTTGAAACCGCTACTTTAACGAGGGCGGTTTTCAATTGGCCTCGTCTGTCTTCATTGGCTGGAAATACGATCCAACTACCATTATGGTGTTGGCAAACCATATTTCCATCACGACCAAGAAAACAGAATGCGAATCTTGAACTCATTTTGTTTGTCGTTTACTCCGATCCGCTGTTACAGACCAACGGCGTGGAATGATTTTACATCGACCATCAAATCACTCAAAAAATATACATGGAGATACTTATTGAGAGATATAAATGACAAACAAAAAAGCCCCAATGACCGAGGCTTGTAGGTTGCAATAGTTACCCATTGCTACCCTGCACTCGCAGGGCTTTTGACCCCGCAAGCACCCGTCATTAGAGCTTTTACTTTTTTAGTGTACCGCATAGCACTTTCAAAGTCAAAAATCCCTATAACAAAATCCTCGGTCGCTTTTCATTAAAACTTAGTCTCCGAAAAGCTAAAGACCTATAAATAATAACAAGTACAAAATTCGTGTCAACTACTTTTTCCCCAAGTTTGTTGTGAAGGGAGATATGTGGAAATTTGATGAAATAAATAATAAGCCTATATATAAGGCTTTTTAAGCTTTTTATTTGAGAGAAGTTGCTTTACTTTTTGATTATATCCACAGTCACCTTTAGTGTCTTCCTTGAAGAGCATTTTTGATTGTTTCTGGATCAGAGTATTCAAGTTCTGTTCCAAGTGACAGTCCCTTACCTAAAGATGAAATATTAAATTTATATTTTTCACTTAAGGCAGATAATTCTCTCTTCACAATTATTGTTGTATTTTCTCCTTCTGGGTTAAAATCCATAGCGATAATAATTTCTTTTAATTCTCCAGCTTGACCAGCCTTATCAACCTTTTCCAGAAGTTTGTTCATCCTTAATTTTTTGAATGGCGGTTTATCAAGAATCGGTATGGTGCCACCCAAGACAAAATATTTACCACTAAAAATTCCAGATTTTTCAATATTTTCGAGATCAATTTCTCGGCTTACAATCATTAGGGTATTTTCGCGTTTAGTATCTCGGCAAATTTTGCATAATTTCTCTTCTTTCTGTTGCCCGAAAAAAAATCGAAAACAATTTCCGCAAGTGCTGGCGGTTTTTTTTAGATTAGACATTTGTCTGGCCAAATCTTCAACGAATCCTTGATCTTGAGACAACAAAAAAAAGACAAATCTTTTTGCTTGTCTTTGACCGATTCCTGGGAAACGGGAGAATAGTTCTGCTAATTTATTAGTATGTTCCATAAATAGATTCTTTTATTACTAGAAATTTTGGTTGCAGATCAAGGCGCAAGTGAGGAGCGAACCGAGGCGTATTAGACAATACGACGAGGGAGCACCGGAGCGAAGCAACGCAGAGATGCGCCAAAAGGACTAGTAATAATTAGAATTCTTCGAATTCTTTCTCTGATCCGCCAAAATTTCCTTTAGCAATAGTTTGGAAGGTCGCTTTTTTATCGTTGAAGAAAAGATCAACTTTGCCGGTCTCACCATTACGATGTTTCTCGATTAGAATTTCTGCGATATTTGTCCGATCAGAATCTTCTTTATATTTATCTTCACGATGAATAAACATAACGACGTCTGCGTCTTGTTCTATTGAGCCCGAATCACGAAGATCAGAAAGTCTTGGGCGTCCTCCACGGCTTTCGACAGCTCTTGAAAGTTGGGATAGCGCCAAAACAGGAACATCCAGCTCGCGTGCTAAATTTTTAAGTGAACGGGAAATTTCCGTTACTTGCTGAACGAGATTTTCATTGTGTCGACTTCCTGTGGGAAGCATCAGTTGTAGATAATCAACGATGATAAGTTTTAAATCTTTTTCGGCTTTAAGCCTTCTCGCTGTCGCTCTCATCTTGATAATATTATTTCCCGGTTGGTCGTCTATGTAAATCGGGGCAGTTGAGAGTTTATCAAGAGATTGCCTAATCGAAGTAAAATCTTCTTCTCGGGATAATTTTCCAGTTCGGAGTTTCCACGCGTCAACATTGGCTTGAGCGGCAAGCATTCTATCAACCAACTGTTGAGAACTCATTTCCAGAGAGAATATGCCGACTGAATTATTGTGCATGACCGCTGTTTGTCTAGCGATATCGAGAGCCAGAGAAGTTTTTCCCATCGATGGTCGTGCCGCCAGAATAATCAAATCTGATTTTTGAAGTCCCGCCAATTTGTGATCAATGTCAGGAAAACCTGTGGCGATACCTCTCATTTCACCTTTGGAGTTGTGCAACTTATCTAATCTTTCCCACGCTTCCTCCAATTCATCTTTTATTTCTGTAAATTTAAATGTGCCTCCGCTTGATGTGACATCAAAAATTTTCTTTTCTGCTCTGTCTAAAATTTCTTCCAAATCGCTCTCTTCCTCATAGCCTAGATTTGCGATATGTTCAGACGCTTCAATAAGGCGTCTCATGACGTGTTTTGTTTTAACAATTTCGCCGTAGTGACGGACGTTTACAGCTGTCGGGACGCTATTTAAAAGTTCGGCAAGAAAGCTCGATCCTCCTATTTCATCCAAACTGTTTTTTTCTTTGAGACGAGCAGACACAGAAAGCAAATCAATCGGGTTATTTTTCTTGAATAAATCTTGGACTGCATCGTAAATCAACTTATGTTTTTTTGAGTAAAAGGAATTTCCATTAATTATGTCCACAATTTCATATATTGCTTCGGCACGAAGCATCAAAGAACCGAGGAGCGCCATTTCAGCTTCCAGGTTTTGTGGTGGAATTTTTAATCGAGTGTTTGTTGCCATGATTTATAACGCAATCATATCACCAAAGATAAGCGTTGCTCAAACGTGCGTATAATGTTGGTAAATTGGGGACAATGGAAGGACAAATTTCTTCTTATAATAGCGTCCTGCGCACTCGCATGTTAAATGTACCTTTTTGACTTGTCAGTGTATCTGTAGTATTTTGCTAGTTAGAAAACTCGTCAATTTCGACTTGTTTGCTACCATACAAAAAAAGGGGGCTGTATGCGGAGCCTGTTCCTGTGTCTCATCACTGTGTTGTTCTCTAGCTGTTCCGGGTTGTTCATCTCTGAACACGAAGAGAGGATGATGAATCTTCCCTCCAACAACAGATCCGAACTCGAAGAGTTGGCGTTTCTCAACAAGGAGTTTGCTCGAATGAACGCCGCTCTCTACGGCCTCAACCGGCAAATGGAAGCTCTGCTCAATCGTCTCAAGGAGAGGGATGATAGGGATGAACTTGTCGGAAAAGGAAAGTAGAACTTGCAATTAGCTTCGGCAACTTGCAAGTTTTTTTAATTTCAAAAATTAATTAAAATCTATTTGACTCATATATTTTTAAATTCTATTATATTTATCGGCTTAGTTCATTCCAAAGACCAAGGAGGAATCTTATGGAGCGCGGAACAGATTGCACAAAGTGTTGTCTCGCGTCTGCTTTGTCCGTGATAGAGCTTCTGGAACAGGAGAGGAGGTCTTCTTCTTTTACCGCGATCAGATTGACACTGGTCGGGGCGATTCAGAAGATCTGTCACTCAATTGACGTGGTGACTCCAGGGCGAGATTTCACCGAATTGCTTGCAAGGCTCGAAAACGTCGAGAAATCGACGGATTCCAGTCACGTTAGGCAGAGTGTCAGAGACCTCGTGGTCGTATTGGGGCGTGGAAGTGAGGTCGAAGCGTGAGATCGTTCTCTCGGTGACGATCCTACGGTCAAAGGAGGTCGTACAGACGGCTTCCTTTTTTATTTACTACATTGATGAGATTGACGAAGGTCCGTCATTATCATTTACATTGAAACCTTCTTTTTTAATTAAATCTCGAAGTTCGTCTGCTTTTTTAAAATCTTTTTCTTTGCGAGCATTTTCTCTCTGTGTCATCAGATCTTTAATATTTTGTGGAATTTCAAGCAGGGGAGATTTATAGTTTTTAAGATTTAAGCCAAAAACTTTATCAAATTCTAAAATTGTCGCTTTTCTCACGTCTTTACCTAGGGAGTCATCTTTCATGACTTCCCACAATAGAGCTAAAGCTTTTGGGGTGTCTAAATCATTCCCGATAATGGTTTTAAACTCCGAAACATATTTTGCATTCGGCTTCTTTTCATTCAGAATTTCTTCAGCAACAAAATGTCTTATTTTAGAAAGAGCCGTTTCCGAAGCTTCGAGGGCGTCCCAGGAAAATATTTGAGGTGATCGGTAGTGAGCTTGAAGAAAAAGTAATCGCAAAGATATTGGATCAAGATTCTTTTCCTCCAATTCTTTTAGTGTAATAGAATTGCCGGCAGACTTAGCCATTTTTCCACTCTGAAGAATTAAATGTTCGTTATGCATCCAGAAATGAGCCATCGGCTTTTCTGTGGCGGATTCACTTTGAGCTATTTCATTTGTGTGATGTATGGGCTTATGTTCAATTCCTCCTGTATGAATATCAAAAGTCTCGCCTAGATATTTCTTTGACATAACCGAACATTCTACATGCCAACCAGGGAAGCCAGATCCCCAAGGACTCATCCAACCAATTTTTTCATCACTTGCGAATTTCCAAAGAGCGAAATCGCGATCTTCTTTCTTTTCTGGGTTTTTTCCAATTCTGGATTCTCTATTTTCTTCTGGGTTACCAAATTTTATGTAATTTTTAATTTTTGACGTATCAAAATATATTCCATCACTTGTCTTGTAAGTCAGATTTTTTTCTTCTAATTTTTTTATAAGTTCAATACTTTCTTTTATATGATCACTTGCGAAAGGTAAATGAGTTGGCTTAAGACAGTTCAGTTTATTTCTATCTTCAACATAAATTGCCGCATATTTTTGCGCTAACGTTTTCATGGCTTCCAAAGTAAAAGGCAGATTCTCCCGTCTAAGTCCTTTGGCCATTTTGTCTTCACCTTCGTCTTGGTCGGAAGTGAGGTGACCAAAATCAGTGAGATTTATAACTTGGTTTGTTTCGTATCCACTTAATTCAAAAAATCTTCGCAACAGATCCCAAATGACAGCTGAACGAAGATTGCCTAGATGTTGTCTGTCATAAACTGTCGGTCCACAGTGATACATGGAAACTTCACCTGTTTTTATCGGTTTAAATTTTTCTTTTTTATTCTTAAGAGAATTGAAAAGAGTGATAGTCATGTTGTAAAAATCATATCTTTTTTCTGCTATCTTTACAAACTCACGCGATTTTGGGCGAAGTTGGTGTTTTTTTAAAAAGGGTATAAAATTTAAGCAGAAGGGGACACAAGCACGAGAGACAGGAGGCCAGTGAAGCTTCGGTTGTGGTGGCCGCCTCGAGCCATGACGAGAAAGTAGGCATAAAAATAAGTTATGGCAGGGCTGGATTCCTTTTGGGGTCCAGCCCTATTTTAATCATCGAACTATTACGTCATCGTTGACCTGTCTATTTTTTTTTGAGATACTGGTATCAATGGAAAACTCATCCGATCAAAAGAAATCCAGCAATCTCAAAATTTTTGTAATTACTGCGGTGATATTTTTTTCTGCTGGAACGTTTATTGGTTTTGGAAATCGTCCGGAAGTCTCAAAGGTTTATGGTTTAGAGAATAAAGAAAATCCTTTAGAGGAAAAAATTGATTTTTCACATTTTTGGAAAGTTTGGAATTTGATTGAAGAGAAATATGTAATGCCGAACCCTAAGTTAGAAACGAAACCGGCAACTCCTCAAGATAAGGTTTATGGAGCGATAAAAGGATTGGTTGATTCTTTAAAAGATCCAAATTCTGTTTTCTTTTTGCCGCCGGAAGCTGAAATCTTCGAAAATGAAATTAGCGGAAATTTTGAAGGTGTTGGAATGGAAGTTGGCATTCGTGATGAAGTTTTAATTGTCATTTCTCCACTTAAGGGCACTCCAGCAGAACTTGCTGGCGTGAAAGCAGAAGATAAGATTTTTCAGATTGATGAACAATTGACTGCCGGGATGAGTGTCGATGAAGCGGTGTCTCTAATACGCGGTAAACAAGGAACGAGCGTGACACTGACTTTGATTAGGGAAGGAGTTGAAGATCCAATAAAGATAAAGATTACCAGGGGGTCCATTGCGATTCCAACCATAGATTCAAAATGGATTGAGGATACGTTTGTTATAAGTTTGTATAATTTCTCTGCTAATGCCACTGATCTTTTTAGGGGCGAAATCAGAAAATTTATAGAGCAAAAGAAAAAGAATTCTAAATTAATTTTGGATCTTCGAGGTAACCCCGGCGGTTTTCTTGAGGCGTCCGTGGAGATTGCTTCATGGTTTTTGCCAGCTGGAAAAGTCATTGTTACAGAGGACTTTGCGGGAAAACGCGAAGAAATAATTCATCGCAGTAAGGGTTACGACGCATTTCCAAAGAATCTAAAGATGGCCATTCTTATCAATGGCGGATCAGCTTCAGCTTCGGAAATTGTTGCTGGCGCCTTGCAAGATCATAAAATTGCCAAACTTGTTGGCAGTCAATCATTCGGAAAAGGTTCGGTGCAAGAATTAATCCAAGTTTCTTCAGATACATCTGTTAAAATCACAGTAGCAAGATGGCTCACGCCTTTGGGGCACTCAATTTCTGTTGAGGGTCTGACGCCTGACTACAAGGTGGAAGTAAAAGAGGAAGATATTAAAGAAGAGAAAGATATTGTACTTGAGAAAGCTCTTGAAGTGCTGAAGTAGTTGGAAAGTTTAATAAGCTGTATAAGTTAAAAAATATGGATCCCGTAGTAGAATTTCAGGTTGCAAATTTTGGGTAGATAGAATATGTTGATAAAAACTGAATAATTTATAAAATTAATAAAAATATTCAGGATAGTCCCGTAGTAGAAGCGAAGCTTTCACTACGGGACGACCTGAAATTTCACTACGGGATGGAAGTTATATTCTTAAAAGATGTTCCAAAATTAGGAAAGAAAGATCAAGTCAAAAAGGTGCCAGATGGATACGCTTTAAATTTTTTGATACCCAAAGGTTTGGTGAAAAAATCTTCAGCAAGCGAAATAACAAAGATTACAGAACAGAAAAAGAATAAAGAGGCTAATAATGAGAAGCAAGTTAAGGAATTTAAGGAAAAACTTGAAATAATAAAAAATACCCCAGTTAAGATTGCAGAAAACGCAAACGAAAAAGGCCATTTATTTAAAGCTGTAAGTAAAGAAGAATTGATTGCGGCTATAAAAAAATACACCGCGCTCGATTTAGAGCCAGAGTGTATCTTTTTGAAAAAGCCTATAAAAGAAACTGGTGAGCATCAAGTCGGAGTGGAAAAATTCGGACTTAAGGCCAATCTGAAAGTTATTATAGAAGCCAGAAAGGTTTAAATCACATTTATTACTTTCTTGACCGATTCGGTATTGTCGAAGTTGACTTTTCTTTTCTTTTTAAATTCTATCAATCCTGCTTTTCCTGCGTAAAGAGTATGATCTTTTCCCATACCAACATTCTTACCAGGTAAAACATCTGTACCACGTTGTCTAACTAAAACAGCGCCAGCAGATGCTTTTTCTCCCTGATTTACTTTAATTCCCAGGTATTGTGGACCTGAATCTCTATCGTTTTTTGTTGAGCCCCCTGCCTTTTTATGTGCCATAAAATAATGAGCGAAGCGAATATATTTTATGAGCACCCCGTTCTAACTTTGCCTTACGATATCTCCCGCGCAATGCGGTGGCTGAATAAGCCAATCCGGTTTTGAGCGAAGCGTTGCGCTTATAAAAATGGGGCAGTTCGTCAATAAATCACCTCACTTTTATTGCATTTTGCAAAGTTTAGAATTGGGGTAGCCAATATTCTTCTTCCTGCTTAATTTTTCTAAAACTTTGTTATTATTAAACCCAAATCAATGGCTATGAGTATAAAGAATATTACAACAAAAATCAAGGGGTTCTGGCAGTCGGATACTGGCTTAAAAGACAAAGCCCTAACCATTGTCGTAATAGTGCTTGTTGGTACGGCTTCGTTTGGTCTTGGCCGACTTTCGGCTTTTGAATCAAAAAAAGAGCCTGTTACGATTGAAATGCAAGAATTTAAGGACTCGGATTCAGAAGTATTACCTTCTGGAAGCAAACCTTCTAGCGCAAAATCAAATCCAACTGTTTTGGGAGAAAATATAAGTAAAGAGGGTGGGGAAGTGGTAGCTTCAAAGACTGGCGATAAATATCATTTTCCTTGGTGTTCCGGAGCTAAAAGAATCACAGAAGCCAATAAAGTTTATTTTAAATCGATAGAAGAAGCCAAGGCCGCAGGTCTTACTCCGGCCGGAAATTGCAAAGGGTTAAAGTAGGAGCGGGAAAATATTCTCATTTTTTAGATAAAAAAAGGACTCGACGACGTGTGTCATCGAGTCCCAGTGTACCGAGGGAGGGCAGTTATGTTGAGACCGAGGCGTAGATTGCAAGAGGTGGTTAATGATCAGGTTGTAATGCCCGACTTTCACCATGTTGGTTCTGGACCCCGCTTTTTTACCGCCGAGAACTCAGTACGCTCCTCATAGACTCTAGCAAACTGACATTTTTTGTCAAATTGTTATCGTCGCAAGATTTTTGTAGTGTAAAAATCAAAAGTGCAAAACTAAGATATAATAAATTCATGATTATTCTAGATATCGAAGCGTCGGGACCAAATTGTTGGAAAAACGGTATTTTAAGTATTGGAGCGTTGGATTTCAATGACTCGTCTAGAGAGTTCTATGAAGAGTGTAGGCTTCGAGAAGGTGCGCATATAGACGATGAAGGTCTTGCTGTAAACGGTTTTACTCGCAAGGATATAGCAGATCCAAAAAAGAAAACAGAAAAAGAAATAGTACAGAGTTTTTTTGGTTGGTGTATGCAAAGCAAAGAGCACACCATCGGCGGGCATAATCCATTTTTTGACGTTTTGTTTTTACAGTTTGCCTGCGAAGTTCACAAACTCAATTTCCCTTTAGCTCACAGAATGGTTGATCTTCATTCAATATGTTTCTATCACATGATAAAAAAGGGGATTGAACCGCCGACAAACAAAGGAAGAAGCGCTTTAACATCGGACACAGTGATGAGCTATGTTGGAATTTCTCCCGAACCGAAGCCTCATAACGCTTTTAGGGGTGCAAAATGGGAGGCCGAAGCTTTCATGAGGTTGCTTCACGACAAGTCTCTGTATCCGGAGTTCAAATCCATGAAAATTCCATGGAAGATTTAGTCAAGATTTATATTAAAAAATGGCTCTATAGAGCCATTTTTTAGAACTATCACATAAGCAATTAAACAATAAAAATCGATTTTTGTCATTGACAAATAGACTAGACTGTGCTAGTCTTATTGCAACTCAGCTGAAAGGCTGGGTTTTCAATTTTAAACCGAGCTCTCACCAAATCATGTGATTTTATGTGAGTTCGGCAAACCCGATTACTAACGAAACCAAGACAAGTAACCGGGCAAATTAAATAGAAAAATAACCTATGACAAAAATGATTATACTGTTTTTGGCGACAAGCTTAACCGGTATAAACTCACCGGTTAGTCTGCTTACGCCAATGCATGAAGCTTCTGGTGAAAAAGTAACTATCGTTGATTCTGGGATTAAAGAGATAGAGAGTGAAAAAACTGTTCAATCGACTGAAGAAATAGTAAAAAACTATTTCGCCGATGCTCCCATCATGGTGGAAATCGCCAGATGTGAATCGACCTTTAGACAAATCAACTCTAAAGGAGAAGTCTTGAGGGGTGTAGTTAACAGCCGTGACGTTGGTGTTATGCAAATTAACGAACGTTTTCACGGTGATACTGCAGAAAAGATGAATGTCGACATTTATTCTATAGATGGAAATCTGGAATATGCCAGACATCTATATGAGAAACAAGGTACAAAACCTTGGAAAGCTTCAGAAAAATGTTGGAAAGGTAAAGGAAACGTCTAAATAAAGATAATTCCACAAAAACCCCGCGTAAGCGGGGTTTTTGTATTCATGAATCTTAAATCTTGAATCCCGCTTGTTATTAACTTAATTGGTGGGGAGCGAGGAGAGAGGTATAATTAAACAAGATTATTCCGGCTAGCGAGCGGCATCGCGAGAATTTATTCTCATGATGCGCGAGCGAAGACGGATCAAAGGGTTTTGATACCCTTTATTATTAACTTATATTTAAGATTGGTTCTTATGAAAGCTCATACATTTTTTACATTTGCGAGCGCCGTTTTTTCAATAGTAGCGATAGTACATTTACTTAGAGTTATCACAGGGTTTGGTCTTGTGATTGCGGGATGGTCAGTTCCTATCTGGGTAAACACAGTCGCTTTTTTGATTGCTGCGATTTTGGGATATCACGGATTGAAATTAAGCCGAAAAACTAGGTAATCTTGAAACTATGTTGAAGTCGAAATATTCCACCCTGCTTATAATCAGTGTGTTTATTGTCTTGGGTATTTTATTTGCCGTCAAAATTGGGTATGAAAAGACGTTGAATCCTGAAACTTATTCAGACAAAGAATATCCGTTATCTTTTTCGTACAATACGGGAATAGATACGTATGCTTTTTCTGATCGTAAATACTTTGAATTAGCTAAAAAGAGTGAACCAGATCTTCTTCGGATGCTGACTTTGGTTGAAGAAAGTGAAAATCAAAAACTTGTTGAAGATATAAAAAATGGTGTTGCGAGAGAAGGACCTCCTGGAATAACTGTTTTTATAATAAATAATAAAGAGAACCTGACCACAGAGAACTGGTTAAAGAAAAGTCCTCTTTCTAATTTCAAACAAATAATAGGAGAGGCGAAGGATATGACTTTGGGAAATAGGGAAGCACTAAGTTATCGATCAGATGGACTTTACAGGAATGAAACTGTAGTGAGTGTAAACGGCGATTTTATTTACGTGTTTAATGTCACCTTTAATTCTCTAGAGGACAATATATATAAAGACTTTTATACATTGCTTGCTACTGTAAAATTGTAAATTTTAGAACTGTTTTTGCTATACTGTTTCAATAAATTTAATATTTAAATATATAAGACTATGAATAATCGAGTGGTACATTTTGAGATACATGCTGATGATTGTAACCGTGCAGTGAAGTTTTACAAGAAAGTTTTTGGTTGGGAGATTACCAAATGGGAAGGAGGTCAGATGGAATATTGGATGGTCATGACTGCCCCAAAAGACAGTAAAGAAATGGGAATAAATGGCGGACTTTTGCCTCGACCACAAAAATTAAAAGAAGGAATGTGCGGTTCAAATGCTTTTGTCTGCACCATGATGGTTTCTGACTTAGATAAAATTGGGTCAGATATTGTAAAAGCTGGAGGGAAAGTTGCTATGCCTAAATTCGCACTCGTTGGTATGGCTTGGCAGGCTTATTATCTGGATACAGAAGGAAACACCTTTGGAATACACCAACCGGATGTGAACGCTAAGTAAGATGGAAAAGCGGATTATTTTGGAAAATAGGGAGATTAGTTATAAGTTGCAGAAAAGTCGTCGTTCAAGACGTCTACGACTTTCTGTATATCATAATGGGTCTATCGCTGTGTCAGCACCTATTGCGGTAGGGGATGGCGTAATTGATCGATTTTTGCGTCTCAAAAGTCGTTGGATTTTTGAGAAAATTGCTTATTTTAAGAAGTTTAAATTTGAACCCATTAAACGGTGGGGAAGGAGAGATTATCAAAAATATAAAGGGATTACTTTGAATTTGGTAGAGCAGAGAATTTTACATTTTAATAAAATATATAATTATTCGGTAGGTAAGATCGCAATAAAAAATCAGAAGACTCGTTGGGGCAGCTGCTCTAAAAGAGGGAATTTAAACTTTAACTATAAAATCGCGCTTCTTCCAGAAAGATTGGCAGATTACGTTGTGGTCCATGAACTTTGTCACTTAAAAGAATTTAATCATTCCAAGAAATTTTGGAGTTTAGTAGGGGAGACGGTTCCGAATTATCTTGAAATGAGAAAAGAATTAAAGAAAAATAGTCTAAGATTTTCAAATTAAATATGGTAGAAAATAATTTAAATAGACCAAAAGTGGGAATAGGGGTTTTTGTTTTTAAAGATGGAAAAGTTCTGTTAGGAAAGAGGAAGGGGTCCCATGCACCGGGTATGTATGCTGGTCCGGGAGGACATTTGGAATACATGGAATCCATCGAAGACTGTGCTAAAAGAGAGGTAAAAGAAGAAGCTGGAATAGAAATAGAGAATATCAAGCTTTTGTGTGTTAGTAATTTAAAAACTTACGCTCCCAAGCATTATCTTGATATTGGACTTGTTGCAGATTGGAAAAGTGGAACTCCGAAGGTATTGGAGCCGGAAAAATGCGAAGGTTGGAATTGGTACAGTTTAGATAATTTACCCAAGCCGTTGTTTGCTACTTTAGCCAATTATATCGAAGCTCTGAAAACAGGTAGAAATTATTTTGATTCTTAAAAATAATGAAAAAAATATTAACAAAAGATTATCTAAAAGAGAGATATAAAAAAGTTGAGATCAGTCTTGATACCATATCAAAAGAAGAATTATATAGTTATTTAGCCCCAACGCTAAATTCTGAAGAATTAGAAACAATTACCTTTTCTTTTTTATTTGTCAGTAAGGTTGAGAATCTTATCACCAGAGTTTTAAATGGTATATTTAAAATTTTTATAAAAAATGACTTTAAAAATACTAAAGAAGTAAACCAGTTAATTGGGTTAACAATCAGCGAACTTCATTTTCGAGGAAAAATCAAAATCTTGAAGGAGAATTCGTTCCCAAGATATAAAAAATTTATAGCATTTAGTGACAAAATAAATACCTTAAGAAATGATTTAGCGCATGGTAAATTTAAGAATTTGATGTATGGTAAGGATAAAATACTTATGAGACAGACAAAACAAAAAATGATCGATGACCTTCATTCCACAGCAATGATTGCGTTAGATGGTGCAGAAGTAGAAGATAGAGACAAATGATATAATTATAAAATGTTAAAAGATTTTTTATTACTTATTGCTGGAGGAACATTAACTTTCTTGGGAGGTGTGTTTCAATCATTTTTTGATGCAAAAAGAAGAAGGGAAGAATTGATTTTTGAATCTAAAAGGACCTGCTATTCTAAATTACTGGGTGTATTACCCAGATTAGATACCCTGGATGTTAAAGAGGCGGGAATTATTGGTGAGGCTCTTTTATATTCTAATACAAAATTAGAACAACAAATTAAAGATTTTATATCAAAGAAAAACAAAGATTTTTACAGCATTAAATCAACAATAAAAGAGGAATTGGGAATAAAATAAATTATTGAACAGTATCTATTTGTTATTTTCACCTTTTTCACCGTGGAATTTTTCGTGGATGTCTCGTAGGCGTTTATTTGTAACGTGGGTGTAGACTTGGGTGGTGGAGACATTTTTGTGTCCCAAAAGCTCTTGGACGCTTCGGAGGTCCGCTCCATGAGTGAGAAGATCGGTTGCGTAGGAATGGCGGAGGGTGTGCGGAGTCACTTTTTTTGAAAGGCCAGCAAGCATTGCGGATTTTGAAACCATATTTTGAATATAACGTGGTGACAATCTTTTATTTTCCGGATCTTTAGAGCGAAAATTTATAAAAAGAGGTTTGAAAACATCTCGGCGGATTTTCAAATATTTTCGAAGCCACTCTGCCGCAGTTGGTGATATGAATATAGTACGGACATATTTTCCTTTACCGATAATCGAAAGCTCGAATGTTCTGTTTGGATTCTTGTCTTGAAGAAAAGACATTTGATCGACGTTTAATGCCACCAGTTCCGAAATACGCATTCCAGAGGAGAAAAAAAGTTCCATGATGGTTCGGTCACGTAAACCGTTTGGAGTTTCTGTGTCAGGGATCTTTAGCATCTTTTCAACATCTCGCATCTCAAGAAAAGAAATATTCTCATCTGTCTTTTGTTTGGCTAGTTTTATTTTTGATGAGGGGAGAGTTTCTATATCTTTTTCAGCAAGGTAGTCCAGCAAGGCTCTTAAAGCTATAAGATAGTAGTTTTGAGATTTCTTACCTAAATTTTCATCACTAGGCGTTTTATAGGTTCGAGCCAAGTACAATCGATAATCCCAAATGTGTCTGGCATTTAATTCATGCGGCAAAAGATTTTCCATTCCCACGACTTTGAGCCAGCCGACAAAGAGAGAGAGGTATTGTTTGTAATTTCTTTGAGTATTGTCCGCGAGACCTTTTTCAATTTCGCAGTAGTCGAGGAAGGGGAGGATTTGATCTTTGATGGGTTCTAGAGTCTTCATGCTTATATAATATCAAATTAACAGTCATTCGCACAATATATGTAAAACGAATGAGTTGTGGAAAAACAACAATCTCAACTCAAAAAATAATTTGGTTCTCTGAGATCTTTTCCCTTGCCTGCCGGCAGGCAGGAAGGTATCTACATACCTCCAACTTACTCTCTCGAGGTTGTTTTGGAACTACTTATCCCCTTTGGATCCTTATACTCATTTAAGGAGAACTTTTTCCCTCTTAATCAGCTCTTAAAAATTTTTTATTTCGAGTAGGGGACTTCCCTCTTTAATTTAAGATTTACGATTCAAGATTTAAGATTTTTCTAAATACAAAATACTAGATACTACATACTAATTTTTCGTGAATAGATTTGTCACAAATTCCCAAACCATTTTTAGAAAGCCCCACAGAGCTTCCCAGATCATTTTTACTTGAGGTTTATTTAGAAAATCAATAATATCGCTGATGTTTATATTCCAAACAAGTTTTAGAATAGCCAACCCGATAATTATTAAAATTATTAATTTTATAAATCCCCCCTTTCCACTTTTTTTAATTTTCATATTACTCTCATTTTAAACTTTTTTTTTAAAATTAAAAATACATCTTATATACAATTTTAGAACTTTCAGATTCGAGGCTAGTTCTAGGCGATCCGCGAGCGTTCTGACCAAGCTGTATATACTGATATAGTGCATGGAAGAAGCGGAGCGGTCAACGACGAAATAGACCGAATATGAGAGTTATAAGGACGGAAGGAAGGCCATAGGGTCCAAATACGCCCTCTGATCGGCTAATGGCATATATGCCCCGTTGCAAGGCGTAGCCGAAGTGTATCTTTGAGGACGTAATCCTTCGGTAATATAGGCACCAAAATGCAGATGGGGGCCAGTGGAATACCCCGCGCCAAACATTCCAGGAGCTCCACCGCTAAAAGCGATTGTGGCTCCCCTTTCCACTTGTTGGCCGACGACTGATACCTGTGAAGCCGACAAATGCGAATATAGAGTGGATAAACCATTGTTATGCGCGATTAAAATCCACCTACCAAAGGAATAACAACCCCGGACTTCGTCAGTATTTCCGAGCGCGCTAACGACTCCAGAATCAGCCGCCTTGACCCTTGTGCCGACCGCTGCGCGGAAATCGACTCCGTTGTGAGTGCCAGAAACATAAAGTCTGATAGAGTCTGCGGTGCGTCCGAAGAATTGACTAACTGATATATTATCGAGCGGCCACGCAAGCACTCCAGAGCGCGCAGACGGGATTTTTGACGGATCAATGAAAATTTGGAGTCGGGATTCAAATTCGAATATTTCTCGTTCAACTTCAGCTTTACGCGCCAAATTTCTAGCTAGAATTTTTTTATATTCGGACTCCGTATTTCTCGTTTCTTTTAAAAGTTGTTCTTTTTGTTTTTTATTTGCTTCGACTATTTTATGTTGTGAATTGTATTCAGCTTCAAGCCTTTCTAATTCATTCTTTTCTTCCTCCGTTTCTGTTTTTTGATCCTCGAGAACTTCTTTGGTGACTTTTAAGTCATTAACCTTTTGTTGAACACTTGTTTGGAAACGACTTAGCGTGTCCACTTCTTCCCAAGCAGATCCAAAATCGTCATATTTTAGAAAAATCTCAACCATCGAATTTTCCGATGTTTCATTGATAAGTCTCAAAGTTTCCCCTAAACTTTCACTGTTTTTTTCTATTCGCTTTTCATTTTCTCCAATTTGAATATCCAACTTTGAAAGGTTAAGGGTGGTCGATTCAACTTCGTTTTCTGTAACTTTGATATCTTTTAAAAGTTTGTTGCGAGTTAGATCGAGGGATTTAACAGCTCCTTGGAGAGTGTTAGCTGATTTGGAAACCTCAATAAGATCAGTTTGGTATTTATTTATCTCTTTATTTAATTCTGCTACCGCTTTATTTTTTTCCTCGATCTTTTTTTGAAGCTCAATTATTTCTGAATTGTTTTGCGCTAGTACTTCCCCTCCCGCAAGCAAAAATATCATGCCTAAGGTGGCAATTGTTCCGAATGCTAATTTTCTAGAATTTCTTTTGCTTTTTTCCATCTGTGCAGAGTTTTGTTTTTGCCCAAAATTTCGATTAAAGCAAATGGATCCGGAGATTGTTCTTTGCCTGATAGAGCATATCGTAGTGGCCAGAGAACTGACCCTTTTCCCTCCTTTTCTGCATACACCATAAGCTTTTCTTTTATGATTTTAGCATTACAATCCTGCTCTTCCAAGCTTTCTATGATTTTTGATGCAGCATTTAAGTGGGCGATAGCGGAAGACGCGTCCTTGTCTTTTTTCCAGACAATGAGTTCCCTCTTTAATATCGGCTCTTCGAAGAAACAATCTAGTTCCCCACTCGTAACTAATTCTTTTATTTCCCCCCATTTTTTTACTCTCTCCGTGATTAGGTTCACCAAAGCCTCTTTTATTTCGATAGTATTCCAAGAGTCCTTTTTATATTTTTCCAAATAATTTTTTACCGCTTCAGCCTTTTCTTTATCCCCCAATTTTTTCAAATATTCTTTGTTTACCCAATCAAGCTTTTCTTCATTGAATTTACCGCCAGCAATCTGAATATGTTCGATAGAAAATTCTTTGACAAACTCCTCCGGTGAAAATATTTCTTTTTCTCCGCCAGGATTCCAGCCGATAAAGGCCAAGAAGTTCATCATCGCTTCTTTTAAGTATCCTTCTTCTTTATATTCAAGAATGTCTTTAGCACCGTCACGCTTGCCGAGTTTTTTCTTGCCGTCTGCTCGCATAATTGGCGGCAAGGTTACAAATTTTGGATGTTCCACTCCAAGTGCTTCATAAAGAGAAAGAAATTTTGGAGTCGAAGAAATAAACTCATCACCGCGTAATATGTGAGTCACTTTCATTTCAATATCATCGATGATGTGAGCGAAATTATAGGTTGGGTAACCGTCGCTTTTTATGAGAATAAAATCATCAATTGCTTCCGGACCGGCGCTCAAATCCCCTCGCACTTCATCGTGCCACTTGTAAGATTTTATTTCTGGAACTTTTAATCGGAGTGGTTGCGTTCCGTCCCAAGCGGGAGGATTTTCCGGTCGATATTCTCTATAAAGAAATGGTTTCTTTGCTTCTTCTGATTTTTTGCGAAGCCCCTCAAGCTCTTCTTCGGTATATGGATCAGCGTATGCATAGCCCTTATCAATAAGAGTTTGTGCGTATTTCTTGTAGCTTTGGAGGCGTTCTGATTGAATGTACGGAGCGTTAGGACCACCAATATCAGGTCCTTCATCCCAAGTGATGCCAAGCCAGGTTAAGGACTTAATAATGTGTTCTTTGGACCCTTCCACTTCCCTCTCTTTGTCAGTATCTTCGAAACGTAGGATAAAAGTGCCGCCGTGTTTTCTGGCAAAAGCCCACGCAAAAAGAGCCGTGCGGACACCTCCCACATGCATAAAACCTGTTGGACTTGGAGCGAATCTAGTTACGATTTTCATATGATTTACGATATACGATTTAAGATATAAGATTTATGATTTATGATTTTTTAAACTTTAAGATTTCTTGATCTAAATCTGAAATCGTAAATCTAAAATCTGAAATTATCTCTCATGTTCTAGGGCGATATTTAATATCTCCTCCGCTATCTTATCCGCCGCATCTGGTTTAGCAAAGTTTTTTGCGGACGATGTCATTTTTTCTGCGACGGTTGGATTTTCCAGTATTCTATTTATCTCGGAAACTAAAATGTTCGAAGTTAAATTTATCTCTTCCACAACAGAACATGCTCCACTTCTCTCATAATTAAAAGCATTTTTTCTTTGATGGTCTCCGTTTGAATCAGTGATCGGAATAATGATGCTCGGTTTGTTCCAACTGGCAATCTCAAAAATTGTTGATCCAGCGCGAGACACAATCAAGTCCGAGGCTCCCGCAGACATCCGCAAAGCCATATTATTTAGATAATCAAAGGCATGGTAGCGAGCTTTGTTCGGGTTATTTTCCAATACTACTTCGGCGCGTTCTGTTACCTCATCAAGATTATTTTTTCCAGTTTGGTGGATAACTTGGTATTTTTTTACTAATTCTCCCAAAGCCGAAACCAAATGATCATTTATAAGTTGTGAACCTAAAGATCCGCCCAAAATTAAAATAATCGGTGTTTTTTCTTCAAGTTTGAGAAATTCTCTGGCTCCTTCTTTTAAAATTTTCTTGAACTCTTTTCTCACAGGTTGTCCTGTGTAAGCCGTTTTTTCTTGTGGAAAATATTCTGCCGCTTCTTTCCATGAAATAGCGATGCGTCTGGCAAATTTTGAAGCCCACAAATTTACTCTGCCCGGAACACTGTCGGATTCATGAATGACGACTGGAATTCGAAGTATTTTTGCAGCAAATAATGTGGGGAAACTTCCAAAGCCTCCTTTTCCGAAAATAACATCAGGATAGATACTAAAAACTATCCCCACAGATTTTATGATTCCCCAGAGTGTTTTAAAAAGATCAATTATATTTAAAAGAGAAAAATATCTTCGTGCTTTTCCGGCAGAACTTTTTTTAAAGATTATTTTATTTTCCGAGAGAATATCTTGGTTGTATGCTTCTGGAGCAATAAAAAAGAGCGACGGAGATACCAAATGTTTCTTCTCGCTTATTTCTTTTATGGATTCTGCAATGGCTATGATTGGGTAGAAATGTCCTCCGGAGCCTCCTCCTGTAAATAGTATCTTCATGGATTTATGATATTCGATTTAAGATTTATGATTTATTTGAGTCAGTTTGCGAGTTACTATCATTCTTAAGTAATTCTTTGTTTATAAATCGGAAATCTTATATCGGAAATCTGAAATTATTTCCTATGTCTTGAAACGTTCAAAACAATTCCTACCGAAGCTAGTGTAAAAAATAATGCTGTTCCACCATGGCTCACAAATAGAAGTGGCATACCAGAAAGAGGTACGATTCCAAGCATTGCCGCAATATTAAAAAATGATTGCGACACTATGAGTATAACAATTCCCACGGTTACTAGTCCACCGAATAAATCAGGGGCTTCTCGCGCAACCCTAAGGCCTTGAATGGTAAAAAATACAAACAAAAATATTAGAGTAACACTTCCCAAGAACCCAAATTCTTCCGCCGCAACAGCAAAAATCGAGTCCCCTATTGGTTCCGGTAGAAATCCGAATTTTTGAATGCTTTGCCCCAGTCCTCGTCCAGAAAAACCACCAGAACCGATTGCGATCAATGATTGTTGAATTTGATAGCTTGCTCCAAGAGAATCTTCTGACGGATTAAAAAAGGTTGAAATTCTCTGCATTATATAGGGCTTGCTAAAGGCAATGAAAGTAAAACCAATGATTCCAATCAATAAAATAATTATTATATCCCTCCATTTGCAACCAGCGGCGATAAACATTGCGAGTCCAGTTACACAAATTATGAGAAAGGTGTCTGTGTCGGGTTGGATTAAAAGAAACGAAGTTGTCAAAATCAAAATAATAAAAGGAATGAGCCCAAGCCCGATTCTACTTATCTCACTTTTAATTCCAGAAAGCCAGGTGGCAAAATAAATTATAAAACCAAGTTTAAGAAACTCTGAAGGTTGAAAAGAAATTGGCCCCAAAAAAAGCCATCGTCTAGCCCCTCCGTGTTCAAAACCTAGACTTGGCACAAAGACCAGAAGAGTTAGGGCTATTGAGAAAAGAAAGATGTATAAAGAATATTTTCTCCATACACGATAATCAATACGGGAAATGACTATGAGCGCTATTGTTCCCAAAAAAAGTCCCAAGAATATTTGGTTGAAAGCAATGTCCTTGAGAGCGCCTTTTTCTTTTGCGAGAAGACCGAGGGAAGCAGAAGTAAAAATAAAAAAACCAGCCACTGTTAAGAGAATGGTAGAAGTTAAAAACAGTTTATTTACTTTTGGTAACTTCATCCTGTAGTGAAAAATGGCATCATTTGCTCGCCATTCTATATTCAATTTAAAATATTAATATCTTCTATTGTAATACAAACACTGTTTTGTTTCTTAAACATTATTTCTCGCAAATAAGAGCTATGCCATTTTCTACTACGGGATTCATGATGCGTCCATTTAGATTTACCAAATTAAAGTCAAAATCACTCCAATTAAAGCGAAGATAACTCCAATTACCCAAAATCGCATTACAACTTTGTACGCTGGCCAACCAAGGGCTTCAAAATGATGATGAATCGGGGCGACAAGAAACACTTTCTTTCCTCGGAATTTCTTTGAAGTAATCTGAATTATATTAGATAACGTGGTGGCGACGAGAGGAAAAGCGATTATTGGCAAGACTATTATGCCGTATCCCCCGCCGAGAGTGTCTGTTATAAAAGCGACAACAGCAAGAGTAAGGGTAAGCCCCATAGTCCCTGTTTCTGACATATAGAATCTTGCCGGAGGAATATTAAACCAAAGAAAAGCTAAAATTGCTCCAGTAAGCATGGCGCAAAAAGCAGCCAAGTTTATTTGGTTAAGAGTAAAAGCAATAGCAGTATAAGCAGAAAAAATAATTGCGAATATTCCTCCAGCTAAACCATCTATTCCATCAATCACGCCACCGGAATAAATAGCGAGCGTTACGAGCGCAAAGAATGGAATAAATAGCCATCCCAATTCGAATATCCCCCATCCCGGAATATTTATTCCTCTGACATCAAGTTTGAAGAAAAACCAAAAACCGATTAGAGCGCCAATGAGACCGACGACAAGCAATCTTTTTTTTAGAGATAGACCCATGCTGATCTTCTCAACACTTCCTTTTGTTTCTAAAAAATCATCAATTAGTCCGACTAAAGACCCGATAATGAGCGTAAAGAAAGGCAACCATGTCTGATCGCGGCTTAAAAAGTCGATTTTTAGAATTGCTTCTGATGGAGAAATTTTTGAAATAATCCAAATGCCAAGGATAGTTAAAAAAGCGCTAAGCCAGATAATCATCCCCCCCATTCTTGGAGTGCCGACTTCCTTCTCTTTATGCAATCCATTAAAGACAGTTGCTTCTTTGCCGTCATAGGCGATTTTCCCCGCTTTCTTTTTCCACATTTGGTGTTTATAAAGAAAACCAGCCACAATTGGCGTCATTGCAATTCCTAATATAAAGGCGATAACCGCCGGTAGAAATACTTTTACAGTGTCGAGAATCATGATGAAGTAGTATATGGCCCCGTAGTAGATTTTGGCATTATTTAGATTTTATCTAAATAAGTTGAAAACCATGCCAAAATTCACTACGGGGTATGGTATTGAGTATACAGTATACGGTATTGTAATTACAGTAATCCCGACGAGGAATGAATCACTTTGCTACCGCTTCGTTTCACTCAATCATCAGCAGAAGAGAAGAAGGATGCGAGGGCTCCCTTTATTTCCTGCCAGATAATTTATCTTTTATAAATTCAATATCTTTATTAAACCCAGTTTGCATAGTACTAATATTTGTATTTAATTCACCAACGGTAGTTGTTAAGCTATCAACTTTTCCTTCTACTTTTCCAACCCTAGTTTCCATACCAGAAATTTTTTCCTCTTGAACTCCTTGATTAATCGCAAAAGATACAGTCAACCCTATTACAAAAAGTATTAAACCAGTCCCTAAACTTACGACCCAATTATTCTGGAAAAAATCTCCTATTTTAAGTTTCCAAGACTTACCCCGTGATTTTATATTGCTCAAACGTTCTTCGCTGTCAAAATTTGAAGAGTCAGTTTTTGATGGGTTTTCAGGGTCTTCTTCTGTTTTATCAAGAGAAAAACGCTGGCTTAGAAAATTTTTATAAGCTTCTTTTTCATTAGAACTTTTTCCAACATGTGCTTTTCTATTTATCCTCTGCATTTTTATTTTCTAATTTAAGCCAATTATAGTAACTTCCTTCTAAAAAAGTTTTGGCGTCCGCAAGAACTTTATCAATAAAACACTCTCTTAAATCCTCAATTGGTGGATTATAGTAATATTGGTAATCTAATTCAGCTAAAATAGAATTGTCCATTTCAGTTATATTATAAATAGTATTTTTATAATCATTTACATTTTTTCTAACTAAAGCATCTGTGGCTGGAAGCTTTTTTGAAAAAGAAATATTGACATTATCAACGCCATCGATTTTATTTTTTGTTAAAACTTTTATTGCACTGTCTAGATTAGGATCTTTTTCTACTTTATGTGAAAAAACTATACCAACCCTTCTTATATTTTTTAATCCATACTCTTTAAAGAGTATGTCTTTAAAATAAGTTAGAACTTCATTTTTTAGCCACTCAAATTTCTTTTCAAAATCATCTTTAATTTCAATACCCAAAATGATATCGTCCGTGTTAATTCTTAAATACTCATTTGTCTTATTATTAAATAAAGTTTTTTCCCTTGCTGTCTCTTGAACCTTTGGAAAAAACTCTGTACCAAAAGGAGTTTTGTTACCATACAAGATATCATCAATCATTTCTCCCGATATTTCAGGGACACGAAAGGAGCGATTAAATCTTATACCGAAAGTGATGCCGACAATTTTTTGTTTCGAGTCCATAGTCTTGATTATACCTTAATTTTAATAAATTTAAAATCTTTCTTTGTCAAATCATGCCCATATATTCATTAGAAAATAACTTTTGATTGTTTTAATAATTCATTAGTTACAGAGATATTCCATCCCCGCATTGTCTTATGCCATTTTCTATATTTCAAAAATTGTTCCCAGGTAAGCTCGATAATTTTTTTTGGTTCCAAATTATCATCTATCATAACAATAACTACATATTCAAATTTCTTTTGGGGAACACTTCTGTCACCCAACTCACCGCAGTTATAAAAAACACTCGTAGTTTTACTGGGTATAGACATCGTCTTAATGCTATATCTCTCACCCTTTCTACTTAAAGCATCGACATTTTGAGTTCCTTCCGGTGCAGCTTGCAAATTAGGAAACCCGGGAGTGTTATTATAGGTTGCTATAACTAAAAATTCTCCTCTCTCGCCAACTATATTATTTGTTCGTATTAGATTTCTATTTTTAAGTTCTTTTTTTGATAACGCAAAAGTTTCCCACACTTCCTCGTCAGAACATTTTTTGATCCAATCTAATAAATTTTTATTCATGAAATAACTCAACTGGATTGATTTTGAATTGCAACATTTTAGCACTTTCACGACCGCCATCCCCACCCTTTCTCTGCATTCCAATTTTACCGATTTTTAAACTTCCTTCTCGTGTTATGCGGACATCTCCGGCACCAAAAACATTCATTACCTCATTTATAGATTTCAACACCC
This sequence comes from Patescibacteria group bacterium, assembly GCA_038062955.1. GTDB lineage: Bacteria > Patescibacteriota > Minisyncoccia > Phycocordibacterales > BOKC01 > JBBTWE01. The sequence goes on from JBBTWE010000001.1 coordinate 172,553, forward strand.
ATCTGCTTTCTCCATTCATTTTCAAAATCACTAAAGTCCAATCTGCTGAAAATTCTCCTCTACCTTTTAGAATATCCGAAACAACTAATATTTTTTTGTGTTTGAAAAAATCCACAATTTTGTCTTGATCTGATTTACTCATCTCGTCTAAAAACATCCTGCGAGAATCGCGAAGTCCGATTTTTTTCGGAGCAATTTCACCAGTAAAAAGTTTAAGTATTTTTGCTATGTCTTGAGGAATATTCCAAAACTCAACATATTTATCGACTTTTCTTTTGTCTATTTGGTTAAAACCTTGCGGATTACTGACGAGTTTTACTTGCAAGTTTTGCAAATCTTCCTGTGATTTCAATTTAATTAAAACTGTTATTCTAACTTGAATATCCGCCTTGTATTGACCTCTAACCTTTGATGCTTTTACAAACTCAATGTCGTCAATTTTGTAATTCATTTCCGTCAGCCATTCTTGAGCGACCTTGTCTGTTTTCCAATTATTGAAACGATCAATGACATCTTGTTCGTTAGTAAATCCACCTCTAGCGGTCTTTGAACCAAGAGCTATCATTTGTTTTAAATTTTTCTTTTTATTTTTCATAGACTTCCAATGTTTTAAATAGTTCTTTTGCAATTGCTTCTATGGTATTGACTGTCATAGCATTGCCTGTTTGCTTTAATAAATGCATTTCTTCGATAACCCCGTCAACTTTTTTTGCCAATTCCTTTGGAAAACCTTGAAGCAGTAGCGATTCATAGCCAGATAATTTTCTAAACTTTCCATCTCTAACGTATAAAATCCCATGTCTGCCAGTTCGGAGTGTTGGCACTTTATTGTGGTATATTCTCAAATCAGATTGCCTTGTGTCAATCACTAAATAATCTTGCCCGAGAATTTCTTTAATATCATATTGTCCTTTGTTATATTTATTATCCAAATATTTCAAAAAAGTTTCGTACGCGACTTTCTTTTCATCAAACTCAAGTTCTTTAGTGTCAATTAAGTAATCCTTAACATTTGTTTTTTGTTGGCGTTCTGGAAAGAAAAACTGAAAATCATCTGGTACTAAATCTTTTCTTATGCCAACAAAATATATCCTTTCTCTCATTTGAGGAACCCCGTAATCAAGACTATTCAATACTTGATAAAAAACTTTGTATCCTGCTTTTCCCAATTCTTGCAAGATGACTTTAAGCGAATTTCCGTTGTCGTGGTTTGTCAGACCTTTTACATTTTCCAAGATAAAATACTTCAAATTTTTTGCGAGCATTATTTTTATTAAACTGAAAATAATCTGCCCCCGTTCGTCCCCCATTCCTTTTCTCTGCCCGATAACGGAAAAAGTTTGACAAGGAAAACCCGCGATCATCATCTCGAAGTCGGGAAGTTTTTGAGGATCAATTTTTGTCAAATCGCCGTGGTTTGTCTCTTCTTCACCAAAAAATTTTCTATAAGTTATTTCTGCTTGTTTGTCTATTTCAGAAAAACCGACACACGATAGACCTGTTTTTTCAAGACCAAGACGACCTGCACCAATTCCTGCACAGAAATCCATAAATTTTAGATTGTTGGCTTGTTTGGTCGTCATAGTTTTATTTTATCAAATTATCAATACTTATTCCTAACCCCCTCCTCAATCTTTGTTACTGTTTAGGTTTTTTTATAACGTATACCAGATACTAATTTTCTGTTTTTTCTTGCAGAATATATTCACGGGTTGCCTTTACTAGTGCTTGAATATCTTCAAATCTTCCGTCTATTGTTGATCCTAAAATTACTGCGACAACCGGTCGGCCAATTCCAGGATCAAATAAAATAGCTAAATTTCCGCCAGCAAGGTCAGTAAATCCAGTTTTAGAAAACATTATTCCCGGAATAGAATTCACTATCAAATTAGTGTTTTTAATTTCATGGTCAATTCCATTTAAAGATGTAAATTTTGCTTCTCTTTCCGATGTTTCGCCCACGAGTTCTGGATATTGCAAAAGTAATTTTTCAAACATGAGAGCAACTTCTCTGGCTGTTGAATACGCGCCACTTATTTCTTCGTCTTCATCCAAACCAGTTTCGTTTTTGATTTGAGTTTTCAACATTCCAAACTCCTTAGCCTTTTTATTCATTAGACTGACAAAATGAATTCGTCCAAGCTCGTAGTCATCGATGTTTAAATTTTTGGCACCTGCGTAAGACGCTATTGCTCTCGCCCCATCATTTGAAGAGACTGTTAAGCTAAAGGCCACCAAGTCTTTAAGTAACCAGCGTTCATCCACAAGGAGTCCGTTATCTCCTTCTGGCTGTAAAAATTCTTTTTTTATTGAAATTTCTGTTTCTCCAGGGAGAATATCAAAAGCGACCGGCGCAAGCAGCATTTTTGTAACAGATGCTAGGGGCAAAACCTCATCAGAGTTTAATTCAAATATTGATTTATTATTTTTAATATCAAAAACAATTGCTGATTTTCCAATCAGTCCGATATTGTTAAATGGGTTTTCTTGTTCAACTTCTTTTTCTATCTTTTCTGAAACAGTATTTTCTGGTTCAGATAGCTGTTGCTTCATTGGTTCCGCAGGCAAAATAAAAGATCCGGCAAGTAAAATCGCCATCGCGCTTGCAGGAATAATTTTTTTAATATTAAATTCTTTTTTCATCACTTTTTTCTTCTTCCTGTCTTAATTTCAATTTATCGATTTCCATTCTCATCTCTTTATATTCAGGCAGTTCATCAATGTTTTTCAAACCCAAATTTGTTAAAAGATCAAAAGTGATTTTATATAGACCACTCCTGCTGTTCTCGTCATTTGTTTTTTCAATCAAACCTCGAATAGCCAAATTTCTTAAAATATAACTTGAATTTACTCCTCTTATATACTCAATTTCTTTCTTACTTATCGGTCCTTTATAGAAAATAACTGACAAGGTTTCAAGTGACGCTTTTCCCAATTCTTTTTCCATCTCTTCTTTGTTTATTTTCGAGATGAGGGAGCTAAAATTTGGATCAGTGCCGAGCATAACCTTATCGTTTAGGGTTATTAGTTTTATTCCCCTGCCCTCCATTTTTTGTCGCAGAATTCCAAGTCCATCTTCAATTTCTGCATGACTTTTCTCCAAAACCTCTGTAAGTTTTTTTGTAGCTATCGGTTCCCCCCTACTAAACAAAATAGCTTCAATCTGACTATCTAATGGTAATTTTTGGTCCATATAATATTTAATTTTCTAAAGATGTCTGTGCGGCGTTTTCTATATTTATTTCCCCGAAATGGTTTTCTTGACTCACTTCCACGGTCCCCCGCTTGATTAGCTCGAGGACGGCCAAGAAACTCACAATAATATTTTCTTTACCTCCTGTTTTTCCAGAAAATTCTTTAAAACTTGTTTTAAAACTCTGTCCAATTCTTTTCAAGAGTTTTTCAATCGTTTCTTCCAAACTCATGACTTTTCTTACAGTTTTTGTCGGTAATTTTTCAAGGGCAGGAAAAGCGGCAATTACAGATTGAATTCCACCATAAATGGATTGCAATGAAATTTCTGGTCCAGGAGTGAATACAGGTTCAATAAATTTGTCAGTTCGAAAGTATATAATTTTCTTTCCGAATCTTTCTTGTATATGTCTGCTTAAGTCTTTGAATATTTTATATTCTTTGAGTCGGTTTTCCAAATCGATAATATCACCTTTTTCCTCGGGGCTTAGTTCTAGGTTGGGTAGTAAAGACTTAGACTTTATGAGAAGCAGTGTTGAAGCGATTACAATAAATTCTGCGATCTCTCCCACGGGGAAACCCCCCTTGCCTTCAATGTAGGAAATAAAATCGTCTGTAACTTTAGCTAAAGTGATATCGTTTATAAAGAGTTGTCTCTTTTCGATGACTTGGAGTAAAAGATCAAGCGGCCCAGTGAATGCTGGTGTTGTAATAGAAAATTTTTCTTGAATCATGAATCTGGCATCTATCTCACTATCTTTTGTATTTCAAAGTGGAAAATATAATCCGCATCCTTGATTTTAACTCCCGCAGTAGGTTCTGGCTCAACAGCTACTAAAGTAATAGCTTCAGCTTCCGTTGTGATGGGTTCCATTAATTTAAAAATTTGTCCTGCTTCTCCTAGGCCGCTTCCAAGCACTGTTTTTAATCTAACTGTGCCAGCTTGAATACAACTAACTTCTGCTGGACATCTGCTGTCTTCTTCAACAGCAATTGCAGTAATTGTTACCCCCAAAGCACCTACTTTCTCACCAATTCTGAGAGATATTTTTTCAGCAATATTTACTGCTTGTATAAGAGCATCGACAGATGCTTTTGATGTGGCTGGAATATTAAGTCGAGCGGAGGCGTTTTTAAGCAATGTGCGATAACCCCGTCCCGCAATAGTTTTTTCAGCTGAGGTTATTGGTCGTGCAGCGGTGCGAATATATTCTATTTCGTCGCCATTCACTTTGTAATATCCTTCGAAAGTTTCAACTCCTTCAAAATCAGTAGTTATAAATCCTGGAAAAGCTAATCTTACTAATTCCGCATCAAAGCCCTCGATTGGTTGCCCGATATCTCTTACTCCTAAAGCAACAATTTGTTGCTCAAAATAATACGCCATTTCATCCTCTTCCGTCTCTACTGCTACTCCATTTGGAGGGACGATTTCCCTAGTTTTACCCAGATAGGAGATACCCAAAATTATTAAAAGCAAAATTATGACGATGATAATAGACTTTCTCATATATTATTTATAAATTTATTTAATAAAATATTATTTCTTCTTTTTTACATCGATTCCAAGATCTCTTAATTGTTTTTCGCTTACTTCAGACGGAGAACTCATCATTAGATCTCTCCCCTCTCCTGTTTTTGGAAAAGCGATAACTTCGCGAATATTTGGCTCTCCTTGGAGCAACATGATTAGTCTATCCATTCCCCACGCAATACCTCCATGTGGCGGTGTTCCAGATCTAAATGCGTTAAGCATGTGGCCAAAATTTTTCTCCACGTCCTCTCTCATATATCCTAATATTTCAAATACAGCTAACAAATCATCTGCTTTGTGATTGCGGATACTCCCTCCTCCAATTTCATAGCCGTTAAGTACAATATCGTATTGCTCTGCGATCACGGTATTAATATCTTTCTTTTCTTTTATTTTTTGTCGATCTTCTTCTTTTGCTGCAGAAAAAGGATTATGAGTAAATGTCCACTCCCCTTTTTCGAGGCCAGTTAGTTTTTCCTTATCAACTTTTTCAAAGAAAGGAAAATCCACCACCCAACAAAAAGCTAGAAGATTTGGATCACTTTTGTCGGTTCGTATGTCTGGCCTATCATTGCCATATTTTTCCATAGCATCCTTGTATGTAATATGGGGAAAAGGAATTTCCTGAATCTTTTTTTCTGGATAAAATTTTTGAACTATTTCTATTAGAAGTGACTCATTTAATGCCAATATATCTTTTTGAGTTACAAAACTCATTTCAAGATCAAACTGGGTAAATTCTGGTTGTCGGTCGCCTCGGGTATCTTCATCTCGCATACACTTTGGAAACTGAAAATACTTTTCTATCCCAGCTGTCATTAAAAGTTGTTTATATTGTTGTGGTGATTGGGGCAAAGCGTAAAATTTACCTTTATCAAGTCTTGATGGAACGATATAATCTCTTGCTCCTTCGGGGGTCGATTTGGTGAGTATAGGAGTTTCTATCTCTGTAAATCCCCTTTCGGTAAGATAATTTCGCATGAACTGTAAAACTTTGTGTCGGTTTCGAATATTTTTTTGAAGTCTTGTACGTCTTAAATCAATATATTTGTGTTTGAGTCGAATCTCTTCACCAATTTCTTTTCCGTCTCCTGAAATATCAAAAGGTAAAGTTTCTGATTCGTTTAAAACTGTGATAGATAAAATCTCTAATTCTATATTTCCATTTTGTTTTTCTTTTTGAATATTTTTCGCTGGACGTTCATTTACTTTTCCTTTTACCTCAACTACCCATTCTGGACGAATTTTTTCACCAACAGCATGTGCTTCTTTTGCATTAGGTAAAATAACTCCCTGCACAAAACCAGTCATATCCCGAAAATCAAAAAAAATCATTTTTCCCTGATCACGTCGAACATCTACCCATCCGGAAATGGACACTTCTTTTCCAACTTTTTCTTTCAAATCTTTTATATATGTTCTTTCCATAGTGTTTTAATAAATTTTTAGTCCGATTTTTTCTTTTACAATCTCCATTTTCTTTTCCGCAATGGCTCGAGCCATTTCACCACCTTTCTTCAAAATTTTGAGAACACCTTCTTTATCTTTCTCGAGTTCGGCACGCTTTTCCCTAAGGGGAGCAATAAACTTTTCGATGTCGGCAATCAAGGCTTCTTTTAGATCTTTATACTTACCTTTATGTTTTTCATAGAGCACATCTAGATAATTTTTATCTCTAAACAGTTCATGAATTGCTCGGACATTCACCGGAACCCCACTTCCCGAATCAGTAACGATTCCCATTACCGTCTTGCGAATTTCATCCTCTGTCGCAAAAAGTGGAATTGTATTTTTATAACTTTTACTCATTTTCTGCCCGTCAGTGCCTGGTACGATTTGAACGCTTGGTAAAATAATCGGTTCTGGTAATTTAAAAGTTTCTCCAAAGATACGGTTAAATTTTTCCGCGATATCGCGAGTGTATTCCACGTGCTGTTTCTGATCCTGGCCGACTGGCACCTTGTCGGTATCGTAAAGTAATATATCGGCCGCCATGAGAATTGGATAATTAAAAGTGCCAACGCTTATTTCTTTATTTTTCGCTTCCGCATCTTTAAAGGCATGTGCTCGCATGAGATACGGCATGGTGGTTACGGTATCAAAAATCCATGCAAGTTCCGTGTGAGCAGATACGTCGGATTGTCTAAAGATAATAGACCTTTCGGGATCGAGTCCGATAGCTAAATAGTCGAGAGCAAGATCAATAATATTGTCCTGCATCTCTTTTTTATTCTGAATGAAGTTAAGAGCGTGATAGTCAGCCAACATATAGAGCCCAGAAAAATCATTCTGAAGATCCACAAATTGCTTCATAGCTCCAAAGTAGTTGCCAATATGCGGTCGCCCCGTCGGCTTCACTCCCGAGAGTAAAATTTTCTTTTCTGTAGTTTTAGCCATAATCACTAAATATTAACACAGGCTTTAGTCTCTAGGAAATATAGGATAAACGCCGCCCACAAATCCTCAAAATTCCTCATACACTATAATTACGCTATAGCGTAATTATAGTGTATGTAAGTTTTTAGATACTAGAATTTAAAAAATCACTTTAACTTGACAAAAATGATAACTTTATATTAAAATAGACTAGGAATTCGTTTTGGGTTACTTTGGCTCAAGACAAGCGTACCTTACAATGAAAAGAAGTGGGGACAACCATGCAAACTGGCATTTTGATTGCTCTGATACCGTGTTATCTCATCATCTGCAGGCAAAACTATCTTAACCTCGTAAGGGGGTCGAGTTATAGTCGTTCAAATCCTGGGACGGTAATGGGTATGATGACGGCAGGATTTATGTACAATCTTGTTCTCGTTTTCTATATCTGTTACTTCATGATTCCTCCAGTGAGTCTGCTGACAGTTATTGTGGTCTATTGTGTCACTAGCATTCCATTCTTTGGGAGTTGGCTACTTGGCATGTTGGGCAAGAGACGAAAATTGGCCGACATGCTTGATGAGACTCAGGCCAACAGCTAATCGAGCCTCTCGGTAAATTTTTCTCTCGCGCAAGCGATTGATGGAAAGTTTGACGGAGGCTCTTTTTTTATACACAAAATCTTTTTCACATTAAGCCGCACGTACGACTTAATGTGGAAAAGGAGCTCTGATTTTTTCTTTTCCTAGAGCCTAAATTATTTTCGTACGAATAGAACAATAAAGATTATAGGGATAGTTAGAAGCCAAAAGAAGTAATTTTGCGAGGCGAAGATTCCACCGGTTATTGGGAGAAGCTCTGATATTTTCTCGGAAGGAATTACTCGGTTTACTGTGACCAGAATCATTGATAAGACGAACAAACTAAGAAGAATCATTTTAGTGATGCCTCTATTCGACGTATAGACCATAGTTCGGCCAGTTATGTTGCAAAGGATTAGGAACGTGATTAGAAAGAAAATTAAGAAAATTCCAAGCTTATTTAAAAAGATTTGCCAGTCGGTATCTTTAAAGAATATTAATTTGTCTGAAAACGGAAATTGAGAATATAAGAAAATCGCTGGATAAAAAGACAAAATAAAAGCGACCGTCTTGCCACGACCTAAGAGGTAAGTGATTACAAAACAGACAATAAAAAGGAGAATGAGAAGGATTAGTTCTCCACGAAGATTAGATAAAATGGATGCAAAATTCATGCTTCAAAAATTATCAATTATCAATAAACAATTATCAATCAAGCTTCAAACTCTAATTATCAATTAAATTCTTTGAGCATTGAAAATTGGTAATTGAAAATTCGTATTTCCTAAATACCCTCTCCTCTCAAAGTCTCAACAATTTTCTTCGCGTCTTTTGAAAGCTTTTTCGGAAGTTCGATATTTATTTTAATTAGAAGATCGCCACGATGGTTTTTTTCATACATAACTCCTTTGCCTTTCACTCGGAGTGTTTCGCCAAAAGTAATATTTTCCGGAATTTTAATTTTTAAAACGCCATCGAGTGTTTCCAAATTATATTCTCCGCCCAAAAGAGCATCGGTCAATTTAATATTCAAGTCAGTTATAATGTTGTTTTTATCTTTTCTGAATTGAGAGTCTTTTTTAACGTAAACTTTTACGTACAAGTCTCCAGAAGTGCCGCCCGAGACGGCCTCTCCTTCTCCTACGAGTCTTATCACTTCCCCGCTTTCCACACCTCCGGGAACATTAATTGAAATTTCTTGTTCTTTTTTAACAATTCCAAGTCCACTGCATTTCTGACATTTTTCTTTCGGGATTTTTCCTTTGCCATGGCATTTGTCGCAAGCTCTGTTTACCGAAAAGTTTCCAATGAATGATTTCTTAACTTCGCGGATCTGTCCTTGGCCGTTACAGGTTTTGCAGGTCATAAGTTCAACTCCTGGTTTTGCTCCAGTACCCGTACAAGTATCACAGGTAGCAGTTTTATGTATTAAAATTTTTCTTTGTGTTCCAAAAACAGATTCTTTAAAAGAGAGTTCGAGATCTATGGAAATGTCACGGCCCCTCCTTGCTTTAGCTCGACTGCCGCCAAAAAGATCCCCAAAAATGTCTCCAATGTTAAATCCATCAAAATCCCCTCCCCCTTCAAAACCACCGCCAAAATCACCCCATTCAAAAGGTCTTCCTCCGGCAAATCCGCCTGCATTTTGGTCTCCTGTGCCAGTCGAAAAGACCCGGCCGTAGGAATCATACTCGGCGCGCTTTTTATCGTCAGAGAGGACGCTATAGGCCTCATTTATCTCTTTAAACTTGGCCTCATCACCTTCTTTCTTGTCAGGATGGTACTTATGAGCCAGTTTGCGAAAAGCCTTCTTTATTTCCTCTTTATCTGCGCCTTTCTCAACACCTAGAATTTCATAGTAACTTTTAGACATTTTTTTGGTTTTTTAAAGTAAGTACTTTCTTCCCGTAATCATATATCTTTGAAGTCGAAAATCAAAGTTCAAGAATTCATGAATCATGAATCTACTTTCCTTCTTCTTTTTTCTCTTCCTTCACCTCCGCGTCTCTGACATTCTCACCATCCTTCTTTTCTGGTTCACCCTGTTTTTGATTCTTGCTCATGTGTTCCCCAATTTTTTGGAGCTCTGTAGATAAGCTTTCGGTAGCTTTTTTTGCAGAAGCAATATCCGTTCCATCTTTTTCTTTTTTGAGGACGGTAATTTTTTCTTCGATATTTTTCTTCAAATCTTCAGGGATTTTTCCTTCAGCGTCTTTAAGAGCTTTCTCGGCAGTGTATATAAGTTGTTCTGCGAGATTTCTGACCTCGATCATTTCTTTTTTCTTTTTATCTTCATCAGCGTGAAGCTCGGCCTCCTTTTTCATCTTCTCAATTTCTTCTGGAGAAAGTCCTGAACGAGCTTCAATTTTTATCGATTGAACTTTGCCGGTTGTCTTTTCTTTGGCACTCACATTCAAAACCCCGTTTCGATCAATATCGAAAGTTACTTCCACTTGTGGCATTCCACGTTGTGCTGGAGGAATTCCATCCAAAATAAATCTTCCCAAACTTTTATTATCAGAGGCCATCGGTCGTTCTCCTTGGACAATATGAATCTCTACTGATGTTTGGTTATCAGCGGCAGTTGAGAACACTTGTGACTTCGAAGCCGGGATCGCCATATTTTTTTCAATAAGTTTTGTGGCAACACCACCCAAAGTTTCAATTCCGAGCGAGAGCGGAATAACGTCGAGGAGCAGAACATCTTTGACGTCTCCAGAGAGCACTGCGCCTTGAATTGCCGCACCTAGTGCCACAACCTCATCAGGATTGATTGATTGATTTGGTACTTTACCAAAGAGCTCTTTCACTCTTTCAACAATTTTTGGCATTCTGGTTTGTCCTCCAACCAAAATCACTTCGTCAATCTCTGACATTTTGAAAGGAGAAGCCTCAACAGCCCTTTTAGCAATCTCAATTGATTTGTCGATGAATTCTTTTGCCAAGTCTTCGAGAGAAGCTCGAGTCATTTTTATAAGAAGATGTCTTGGTCCGGAAGAATCCGAAGTGATGAAAGGAATGTTAACTTCCGTTTCAGTCGCGGTTGAAAGTTCGATTTTGGCTTTTTCTGCCGCCTCATCAAGTCTTTGAAGAGCAAGCTTGTCTTTTGTTATATCAATTCCCGATTCTTTCTTAAATTCACTTGCAAGCCACTTTATGATTTTCTGATCGATGTCTTTTCCGCCCATGTGGCTATCTCCGTCAGTCGATTTAACTTCTATAGTTGATTCTGTCGCATCATCCCCTATCTCGAGTACTGAAATATCAAAAGTCCCACCTCCAAAATCGTAGACGGCGATTTTCTCGTTCTTTTTTTTGTCGAATCCGTAAGCGAGCGCAGCGGCTGTCGGTTCATTTATGATTCTCTTTACGTCGAGGCCTGCGATTTTTCCTGCCGCTTGAGTTGCTTTTCTTTGGTTATCATCAAAATATGCTGGAACAGTAATAACAGCTTCGGTAATTTTTTCTCCTAATTTTGCTTCAGCGTCAGCTTTGATTTTACTTAGAATCATGGCCGAAATTTCTTCAGCGCTATGATTTTTATTTCCCATCTTTACTTCTACTCCGCCGGTTTTGGATTCCACAATTTCATAAGGAACTGTTGCACGGTCTTTTTGCACCATTGGATCAGAAAAACTGTGACCAATAAATCTTTTTATGACAAAAACAGTGTTAGTAGGATTCGTAACGGCCTGTCGTTTTGCAAGGAGTCCTACAAGTCTTTCTCCGGTTTTTGAGATTGCCACAATAGAAGGGGTGGTTCTCGCACCTTCGCTGTTTTCCAGAATCTTTGGTGTGCCGGCTTCCATTATTGCCACCGCAGAGTTTGTTGTTCCTAGATCGATACCAATAATTTTAGACATAGTGTTTATAAATTCCATATTTGGCGCATACCTTTGTTACTTCGCTCCGAGCCTCCCTCACCGTATTAGTACATACGGCTCGGTACGGTTCTCGCTCGCGCCTCGGTCTGCATCCAAATCTGAAATTTCTAAGTTTATTTTTTATAGTTATAAGGTTATTTTGTTATTTTATATTATTGCGTTCGGTTAAATCAAGTCCATTGTTTTATTCTTGAATCCTGAATCCTGAATCTTGTTTCTTGAATCTATTAATCTTTGTACTCAAAGATCTTCACCTTTGCTGGTCGGATAGGTCGCTCATACAGAGTATATCCTTTTTGTGTTACGGAAATAATCTTGTGATCTTCCTCTTTTTTTGTTGTTGGAGTCGTTTCTAAGATTTCGTGCATTTCTGAATTAAACACTTGACCCTCGGGTGATAATTGTTTAACTCCAGCGCCCTCAAGTGTCCGGAGAAGCTGTGAATATATATGCTCTATGCCAAGACGCCAATTCTTTGAAACACTCTCCCATGCTTCTTTGTTTGAAAAGGCCATATCGAAGCTATCTAAAACAGGAATGATATCGAGGATTAAATTTTGATTGGCGAATTTGATGATTTGTTTGGTGTCTTCTGAATTCTTTCTTGTTGTATTTACAAAATCTGCTTTTACTCGGTGTAAATCATCCAGATACTTATTTTTTACAGCCTCTGCTTCTTTTAACTTTTCCCGAAGCTTAGCGATTGTTTTTTTGGGATCCGAAGCGAGAGAACCTTCTTCTGTTTCTTCAAACGAAACATCATCAACCTTTGTTTCTTCTTCGTTTAATTTATTTTCTTTGTTTTTTTCTTCCATAAGTAAAACCATTATAGCACATAATTAAACTTAACAAAAGCAGAAATAGCAAATGCATAGTTTCTTTATAAAATTAACGAAAATAAAAAAAGGCACCGTCGTGAGAACGGTGCCAGTTGTGACAACACTTGAGAGGTGGCTGTCTAACCTTCGAGCGAACTATCGCTCGAGATCGAAGTACTTGGCGGGAGCAAGCGAGATGTACTCGAGACCGAAATCATCGGGATGCTTAACGCCCACCTCCATGTCGTAGCCGTGTCCGATGCTGACCACAACGTGCGGCTCGCCTTCCCATTCCACGATGAGCGGGTAGCAGATTTCCTTACCTCGCAGTTGGTCCAAGATCTTCTCTGGTGGAGGAGGAGATCCGCAACTGGGATCGAATCTGATGACCGGAATCTTGAAGGTTGATTCCAGATCGAGAATGTTCCACCAGAACCGTGAATCGTATTCGGCAGCATCCTCATACTCCTTTGCAGACTTCTCGCGAGCGAGCTTCTCGATGAGAGTCCTCGGCACACGCCACGGGCTATCCACAATCACCTGGGCGAGCTTCGTGACGATGTCCTTGCCCCGCTCGCTGGTGAGGAAGTGAAGCATCTCTTCGAAGCCTCCCAACCTCACGATCTCGTTCACGAGAGCCTGAATGAAGACCATCGCCATGCCGAGACCCGACACGAGCGACGACGACGAATTCTTGCTTGCCATGACGGCTACTACTCCTCTTCAGATCCATGACTTATCCATCCTGTTCACAAAATGCGAACGCTCGGACTTGCCTAGAATCTTCTGGCTACTAGTGTAACATAAGACAGATAAAAGTCAAGACTAGTTAATCGGGATACTAAAAAAGCCCTTGATAAGGGCTTTTTTGGGTTGAAATTTCCTTCCAAACACTCTTTATCGTTTAGACCATTGAGGGGCCTTGCGGGCCTTCTTGAGACCGAATTTTCTTCTTTCTTTTGCTCTAGGATCACGTTTGATAAATCCAGCTTGTTTAAGTTTCTTTCGTAGTTCAGAGTCAAATATCATTAATGCTCTTGAAATTCCGTGACGCATTGCGCCAGCTTGAGAACTGATACCACCTCCTTTTAAAAGTACTGTAACTTTAAATTTCTTAGTTACTTTTGATTTGACCATCGGTTCTTTGACGGTCATGCGCAAAGTTTCTGTTGGAAAATAAGCTTCGATATCTTTATCGTTTATTGTAAAAGAATTTTTTGGAGCTTCAAACATTCTGACTCTGGCGATAGAAGTCTTTCTTCGTCCGACAGCTTCAAAATAAGTCTCTTTGCTAGACTTTTTTTCTTCCGTTTTTTCTGTTTTTGCTTTAACTATCATATGTTTCAATCTTATATTTTTTTATTCCCTGCCTGCCGGCAGGCAGGTTGGATCTTGAATCTACTCGCTCACTTCTAAATTTTTTATCATTTTTGCTCGAAGTTTATTTTTTGGAAGCATTCCGTAAACAGCAGTTTTAAGAACATCTTTGTATCCTTTTCTGTTGACCACATTGTCCATTCCTTCAGTTCTGATACCGCCAGGGTAGCCAGTGTATCTCACATACTTTTTTGTGGTGAGCTTTTTCTCATCAATATCCATTTTTGAAGCATTGGTAACAGTAACTTCGGCATCGGCAATTCTTTCTCTCCTGAATTCTGGTGTATTTTTGCCCATCAAAATAACTGCGATTTCTGTCGCGAGTCTTCCGAGTTTTTTATTTTTTGCGTCAATTGTGTATTTCATCTTCTTTGTTCGAGGTGTTATCTTACTTGTTCTTCCTCTTTACGTCAATTCTTTACCTAATTTCTAGCTCTATCTACACCATTTCTATCACAGCTATCTTACTTCCATCACTTACTCTCCTTGGTACCTTGGTAATTCGGAGGTACCCGCCCTTCCTCTCTTTGTATTTTGGACCAATAACTTCCATAAGTTTCTTTGCTCCATCCATGCCGATCTTGCTAATTAGAAGTTTTCTTGAAGAAAGTGTTCCAATCTTAGATTGAGTTATGAGTTTCTCTACATATGGTCGTAAGGACTTTGCTTTGGCTTCAGTGGTTTTTATTCTTTCTTTCAAAACCAAAGAACGAGCGAGTCCTGCAAGCAAGGCTCTTCGCTGGTTTCTTTCCCTATTAAATTTTCTAAGTTTATTTCCGTGTATCATATTTTAGTTAATTAGGTGTTTAGAGGGATTAGAGGAATTAGGAAATCCTAATCACTCTAAATCTTCTAATTTCTCTATTCTACTAGGGTGATGCCGTACTTACCCAATGCTTTTTTTATCTCTCCAATTCCCTTGTTTCCCAATCCGTTAATTTCTAGAAGATCGCTTTCTTTTTTAAGAGCTAATCCTCCCAAGGTTCTTATGTTTTCTCCAGAAAGGGCATTCATTGTTCGGGTGGAAAGATTTAAAGATTCAATTCTGGTCTTCAAAGCATCATTATCAACTACAGTCTCCTTTTCTTCTTCCACTTTTTTGCTCTTTTTCTTGTCTTCCACAGCACTTTCTTCTTTTGCCTCCTTTTGGAAACCAACTATAGAATTAAGTTGGTTTATCATTATCTCGATAGATTTCTCGAGAGATTCTTTAGGAGTTATTGTTCCATCAGTTTCGATAAAAATTCGAAGTCTGTTGAAGTCCGTTCTATCGCCGACTCGCATATTTTCAACCTCATAATTTACTCTTCGAATTGGAGCAAATATTGCGTCTAAGGCAATTGTGCCAATATCCACTTTATCTTTTTGAAGCACTTCTTTTGAAACGTAGCCCAATCCTCTTTCGATGCTCATTTCAATATCAAGGACGGTGTTTTTGCCGGTAACTGTAGCTATCGCTAGATCAGGATTTGTTATCTGTAATTGGCCTGGGAGCTTTATATCCGAAGCTTTTACTTCTTGAGGACCTTTTACTTTGAGTCTGATTGTTTGAGGTTCGTCAGTGAGTGCCTTTATTCTAATCTTTTTTAAGTTGAGAATAATTGTTATAACATCTTCTTTTACACCCTCCATTGTTGAAAACTCGTGGTTAACCCCCGCAATTTTGACTGAAGTTATAGCAACACCAGGCAAAGAAGACAAAATAATCCTTCTTAGTGAATTTCCCAAAGTGTGTCCATATCCAGGATATAGACCATCAATCTCGTAAGATGCTGAAAAACCATCTTCTGATATAACCTTTGGTTTTGTTGGTAAAACTATGTCGTGATAAATCATATCTATAAATTTATAAAATATTAAAATTTTTTATCTACTATAAAATTCTAGCACCACGTCCAGATCATAAAGCACATTATTCATTTTTTCTAAAGTCGGCACACTCAAAAAAGCACCTTCTTTTTTCTCACTATTAAATTTTATCCAATGTGGCAGAGTTATGCCTTTAAGTCTTTCGTCTAGAGTTTTGAAAAGTCCTTTCTTTTGGCTTCCAATTCTTATACCAATCTTTTCTCCGATTTTCACACTATATGAAGGGATGGTCATCTTTCGGCCATCTATTGTGATGTGTCCATGGGACACGAATTGTCTAGCGGCGGAACGAGTTCCCGCAAAACCAAGTCTAAAGATCGCGCTATCGAGACGGCTTTCAAGGAGGCTAAATAGAAAATCAGATTTGTTTTTGTTTTGAGATTCTAACGCTTTTTTTACATAATTTGAAAATTGCTTTTCGCTCAAAAGATAAGTGTATCTTGCTTTCTGCTTCTCTTTCATTTGAATACCATAGTCTGTGACTTGAGACATATGTTTCTTTGTCGAACGAGCGTTGGCTTTTCTGGCAAGGGATAGGGTATATTTTTGAGTTTGGGTTTTCTCAAAAACTGGAGCTCCTAATCTTCTTGCTATTTTGTATTTTGGACCTATCTTCATAGATTTAAGATTTACGATTTAAGATGTATGATTTCAATTAATTTGATGATACAGGAAGTGATTTAAAATCTTAAATCTTACATCCTATATCTGAAATTGTTTAAACTCTTCTTGGTTTGGGAGCCTTTGGACCATTGTGCGGAATTGGTGTTTTATCTTTTATGAAACTCAAATTTATACCACGCGCAACAAATCCTCTTATAGCAGACTCACGTCCTGAACCGACACCCTTTACGATTACTCCGACCTCTTTGATTCCCATTCCTTGAGCTTTTAAGGCCAAAGTTTCTCCAATTTTTGCTGCCGCAAACGGTGTACCTTTCTTGGCTCCTTTAAAACCTAATGCCCCGCTTGAAGATGCACAAAGAAGATTGCCTTTTCCGTCAGTTAAGGCCAATTTGGTGTTGTTGTATGT
Organism: Patescibacteria group bacterium; assembly: GCA_038062955.1. Lineage (GTDB taxonomy): Bacteria > Patescibacteriota > Minisyncoccia > Phycocordibacterales > BOKC01 > JBBTWE01. Next base: position 189,217 of record JBBTWE010000001.1, read on the forward strand.
AGATTGAACATGAAGAATTCCGTAATCAACGTTTTTCTTTGAAACGCTAATTTCCTTGGTTGCTACACCGTTTTTTTCTTCAGTATCTGATTTTTTTACTATTCTTTTTTTACCCATAAAATAAATTTAAGATTTCTGATTTCAGATATGAGATTTAAAATCATAAATCATATATCTGAAATCTTAGATTACTTACTTCTTATCTACTGCTCTTTTTCCGCTACCCATGGTCTTTCTGACGTTTCCTCTTCTGGTTCTGGAATTGGTTTTTGTCCTCTGCCCTCTTACTGGTAAACTTTTCATGTGTCGAAGTCCTCTGTAAGCCTTTATGTCTTTGAGTCTCTTTATGTTACCGGCCACCTCTCTTTTTAAGTCCCCTTCCAATTTGTAAATCTCAATAGATTTTCTTATTTTATTTTCTTCTTCTCCAGTCAGTTCTTTAGATTTTTTTCCGAAGTCCACTCCAGCTTCTTTTAAAACCTTTTGGGCGCGAGCGCGGCCAATACCATAAACAGCCGTCAAGCCGATTTCAAGTCTTTTTTCATCTGGGATGTTGATGCCTAGTATTCTCATTGAATTTAAGATTTATGATTTATCCTTGTCTTTGTTTGTGTCTGGGATTACTTTTGCAAATCACATGAACACGCCCACGACGCCTTACCGTTTGGCATTTAGGACATATTTTTTTTACTGCGGCTCTGACCTTCATATGATTTAAGATTTATGATTTACGATATAAGATTTAAATCTCAAATCATATATCTAAAATCTTAGATTATTTAAACTCTTTTAATTATTCTTCCTTTACCACCATAAGGCTCAAGCTCAACGATAACCTTGTCTCCAACCAACACCTTTATTCGGTAAAGCCTCATTTTACCTGATAAATAGGCCAGCAATTCTTCTTTCTGGTTATCAATTTTGAGTTTAAATAAAGTATTAGGCAAAGCCTCAACTACAATGCCGTTAACGCTTTCTTTTGCCTTTTGGGTGGTCATTAACTTTTTAAAAACAAGTGCTAGCCATACTAACAAAAAAAGCCCTAATTAGTCAACCCCGTAGTACCTACCTACCGGCAAGGCAAGGATTTTGGCATAGCAACTTCGTTGCGGGAGCAACAATGCCAAAATTCACTACGGGGTCAACCCAAATCCTGCGGGATCAAATTATATTCTAATTTGCCCCTGAAGATTTTTCTATCTTTATATTTTCTGGTTTTTTTGGAAAATTTCTTTTCCAAAATGGTTTAATTGAAGAAACAGCTTCTTGTATTGCGCCAAAATTAGAAAGAATTAGGGTTAATTCAGATTTTGAATGACCAGCTATTGCCGTCTTTAATGCTTCCTCGTCCAGATTCCATATAAGTCTTGCTTTGCCTTTTAATTTAAAATCAAAAGATTTTAAATTTTGCATATCTTTTATTTCTTCAAACTCAAAAGTTAGAGTTTCAATATTGGAAACTGTTATATCTTCTTCTGGGGTTTCTGAAACTTTTCCGATGATTGCTTTTTCTATAGATTTTCGGCTTAGAATTATTCCTGAAGCTGTTATTTTTTCTCGAACCTCAACTAAGTTCCCTGTATTTTTTTGTGGTAAAGATTCAAAATTAGTTTTCAAACTTTGTGGAATTAAAATAAAGTTTTCTGGCACTTCAGTAATAACACTGTCTCTGATTGTTGAACTCAAAGAATTTTGAAGCTCGAGAGTGGCGCTTCCTAGTGCTTTTTCATCAACCACTTTAACTTTTCCGATCAGACCACCAGTCATTGGTGTAGATGATCTTGCAAAAATGGTACTAAATTGTGGTTTTCCTTTAAAGCCTGGAACTGTAAAATCAGTTAAGGCAACATTGTATTCTTCTCCAGGGAAATCGGCGTAAACCTTCACTTTTAATTGTCCTGGGATCACCTCTCCTTCTTTTTTAGTAAAGCCCGGTACTGTGATTGATTCTCTAATTCTATAAATCAAGCCTAAAGGAGTTTCAAATCGTGTATTTGTGATTAAAGTTTGTGGTTTTTCACTGTATTTATTGAATATAACAATCTCCCCGCTGGCTTTTCTTTCTACTTCTTCCTCTCCAGACGCAGTTAATTCTTTGCTCAATTCTTTTGAAACACTAATTATTTCAAAAGGAATACCAGTTTTGGTGCTAACCTTGCTTCCTGTAAAAGTTCCATCAAAATCATGCGTCGCTTCTTTTATTGTAACTTTGATAAGAGCGCTGTTTACAGTGAATGACCACAGGACAAAGAATAATAAAATAAATCCTATGATCCAAAGGACTGGCCGCATTTTTTTCTTTCGTGGCATTTCCGGCAAAATATCTTCTTCCGGAGTATCTTCTGTCACTTCTTCAATCTGTCGTATAGGAACTCGTTTTGAAGATAACGGTATATTTCTTATGCTCCGATTTTCTGGCGGCAGAATATCTCTCACTACTTGTTTAGAGTTATTGTTCATTAGCCTTATTTTATAAGATTAAACACTTTTTGTGAAGCTCTTCTCCGGAGTGGATAACTATTTAAATAGTTAAATAGTTTTATAATTTTTCGATTTCTTTTAAATCTCCATCTGGTAGATATAAAATAATTAACCCGATAAAGATTCCTCCAACAGCGGTCCAAATATGACTGCTGTTAAAAATCAATATATCGAACTCATCTAACACATACCAAATTCCGCGCCAAATCAAAACCAAACCAATGACGATAGAGATATCTTTGGCGAGAGATCGAATAGTCACTTTATTTTCTGGCATAATATTTGCGAATTAATTATTAATTATTTAATTGGCTTGTTGTGTGTTTCCTACACAATTTTAACGAATTATCTTATCAAGAAAAATTGTATCAATCGCAAGAAGCGTGTCTGGTTCATCAGTGCTAAATTTACAAAACTGGCTAAGAGCCTTGGTATTTAAGGAAATAATCTCCGAGTTTTTTGATAAAGGCGATTCTATTAACTGACTTTTTAGGAATTCTGACCAAAATGGAACGAGAGGAGATTCCATTGCCAAAAAAATTCGGAGCGGCAACTTTTCTTTTAAGGTGTATAAAGTTTTTTTGAAATTATTCATCCACTCTGTTTCCGAGTGTTTTATAACCTCTTTTATTTTGTCGTTGAAGGTTTTTTCAGATCTTTGTTCATAAAATAATTTTATAAAAGACAACGCAATATCAGGATTGACTGCGAACTCTTTAATCACATTTCTCAAGAAGAGATTTTTGCCAGATTCTAAATAGGACGAATCGGTAACCAAACCATCTTTTACAGAGGTCATCTCGGTTATTTCTCCACCAACCTCTACTAGCAAATAGTCGTGCGCCTCTGGAAACATTTCTTCGATTATTGCAAAACCAGTGAGAGAAAAAGAATGGAAGATAATATTGCTGGAAACTTGGGAATGAATTGTGCTTCCAATTTTATCCATCACTTTCTTTAAAATTTTCCCTTCAAACACAGAAAGCTCTATTTCTCGAGCCGTCTTGTTTATTGGATCTAGCACCACATAGCCATTCAGTTTGGTCTGTATTATCTTCTTCTCTATTGTTTTATATAGATCTTCTTTTTCTCCTATCTTGGTGAGATTTTCGCCTTGTTTCCCAGTATTATTTGGGGTTTCAGAATCATACAGATTTATTTTTTTAGTGATGAGTTCTATTAGTTTTGGAGTGATTTCTGTCTGGTTTTTTTCTTTAATTCCGTAAGTTTTGATTTTTGATATGCACCACGGCGAAGAAACGATGCACAAGACATTTTTGATTTTCTTAGTTTCTAGTTTTCTTAAGCTTACATGGAGAGTTTTTGCTGATTCCTTAAGAACAATCTTTAAAAGTTTTTGGAGATTTTGGCAGATGTCGTCTATTGATTTTTCTTTGTTCCATTTTTCAGTTAAAGGCAGACTTAGTCGCCTATTTAAAATTATTTCAGGGATATGGTTTTCTTTGAGATAAACCAAAGCCACTCCAACACTGAAGTTTCCAATATCAACAACGAGATGCACCCCTTCTTTTGTATCTTGCCCAAACATTACCTAAATTATATCAGATTCTTTAAGATTTAAGATGTATCATTTAAGATTTATGATTTCTGCCTTACGGCAGACAGGTAAAATTAATAAAAAAGCCCCACGACTAGTGAAATTAGCGTGAAGCGGTGCCTCGGGCCTCTACATGTTTGCGGATGACATCAACAAGTTCTTTGGCTACTTGCTCAACTTGTGAGTTCATAACTTGCGATACTGGCTCATGCGGCAAACGAGATCTCATCAATTCAATCTGAAAATGCATCAATATGTTGTGAATCTGATCCTCGCTGATAGTCTTGCTGGCAGTGTCCATTGTCGCCTCCTTTTTTGTGGATGTTGAGAAAGAACTGCTCGAAAAAACATACTCTTTTTAAGTAGTTTTGTCCAATTCCTTTTTATCCTGATGTCTAGTGCCTATTCCAACACTGCTTTGATCCTCCTTACTCCAGCAGAAACGGCTTCTTCTTTGAGGATTTTGAATTTTCCATTCAAATCACCGGTATTTTTAACATGAGGACCTCCACAGAATTCTTTGGAGTATGCAGTTTCCAGATTTTTGCCAGAGAAATAAACATCAACTTCATTGCCGTATTCTTCACCAAAAAAATGTAGAGCTCCAACTTTTTCCGCTTCAGCCTTTGGTAGAGTTATTTTATTCATTGGCAGTTTTTCTTCAATTTTTTCATTCACAATCTCTTCAACTAGTTTTTTCTCTTCAGGCGTCATTTTCTTTGGATGTTCAAAGTCAAAACGCAGTCTTTCTGGGGTGATATTTGATCCTCTCTGTCTGACACTTGATCCTAAAACGTCTCGCAAAGCTTGGTGAAGAAGATGGGTGGCCGTATGGTACTTTACTGACATCTCACTTGTATCTCCAAGTCCACCTTTAAATTTTTTCTCCGCTCCCGTACGAGAAAGTTCCTGATGCTTCTTAAAAAGTTCCTCAACTTCTTGCTTTTCTATTTTAATTCCCTTTTCAAGAGCTAACTCAATAGTTAGTTCGATTGGGAATCCGTATGATTGGTATAAATTAAAGATTTCTTCAGGTTTAAAATCAGTTATTTTCTCAAATTCTTTCATGCCCTTAGAAAGAGTATTTCGAAATTTTTGCTCTTCTTTTTCAATTTCCTGTTTTATAGTCTCTTTTTTATTAAAGAGATTTGGATATACATCTTTATATTTTTCTATAACTATTTCTGCGATTAAAAGAATCGATCCAGGTTTTATACCTAGTTTTTCAGCATGATTAATAGCTCGGCGCAAAAGTCTTCGCAAAATATATCCTCTGTCTGTGTTAGACGGTGTTACTCCCTCAGCAATCATGAATACAGAAGTTCGAATGTGGTCAGCAACTACGCGTTTGCTTTTTGTAAGCGGCTTATTACTTAATGAGTCAATTTTTTCAAAAATCCCGTCAAATAGATCAGTATCAAAGATATTAGTTTTTCCTTGAAGCACCGCGCATACCCGTTCAAATCCGGATCCGGTGTCAACGTTTTTATTTTCAAGCTTGCCGACAACTTTGTCGTCTTTTTTGATATATTCCATGAAGACGTTGTTCCAGATTTCAACCACTTTCTGCTCGTCATCAGCCTTGAGATATTCGTCTTTGGTCATTCCTTTGTCTAACTTTCCGGTGAGATCATAGAACATTTCAGTATCAGGACCACATGGGCCATTCGGCCCCGGTTGCCACCAATTATTCTTTGCTGGCATGAAATAAATTCGTTCGCCCGTTACATTATTTTTTTTGAAAATTTCTCGCCAAATTTCTGCGGATTCTTCATCTCGGGGTGCATCATCATTTCCTTCAAAACAAGTTACATAAAGTCTTTGTGGATCGAGTCCAAATCCTTCAGATTTTGAAGTTAAAAGCTCATAGCTCCAGGCAATTGATTCTTTTTTAAAATAATCTCCCAAAGACCAATTCCCCATCATTTCAAAAAAAGTGAGGTGAGTATTGTCCCCAATCTCGTCTATATCGCCAGTTCTTACGCATTTCTGAATGTTTGCCAATCTTTTCCCAGCTGGGTGAGGAGTGCCTAAAAGATATGGAACAAGTGGTTGCATTCCGGCAGTATTAAAAAGCACCGACGGGTCATTTTCGGGTATCAAAGAAGCAGACGGAATAATCGCATGTCCGCGTTTTTCAAAAAATTTTAAGAATCTCTTTCTGATTTCTTGGCTATTCATACTGAATACTATATACCATATACTAACTTTGCTTCAAAACTTTAAAATCTTCTTTCAAAGTGTCTTTGGTGTGAGAATTATAGATGGCAACGGCAGGGTGATAGAGAGGAATAATTTTCATTTTTCCGAAACTTGCGTCGGTTTCGAAAATTTTCCCGTGAATTTTGGAAATTGGTTCGATGTCAAAATCTAGGCCGAATTTTCGCATAATATAATCCATTGAAAAACGCCCGAGAGTCGCAATGATTTTTGGCTTAATTATTTCAATCTGCCTGTCCAAAAAAGGGCCGTAAACTTCTATTTCTTCCGGAAGCGGATCTCGATTCCCCGTCGGCCGATCTTTTACAATATTTGTTATATAAATATCTTTTCGATCTAATTTCACACTCTCTAAAAGTTCATCCAAAACTCTACCGGACGCTCCACAAAAAGGCTTGCCGGTTAACGCTTCGTTTTTTCCTGGAGCTTCGCCGATGAATACAATTTCGGCAAAATGACTTCCCTCTCCAATCACCGGGAAAACTTTATTAGCGATTCTTTCTTTGTATAAAGGAGAATTTTTGAGAGCAACAACCTCGTCCTTGATCTGCCTCATGAGTTCCTTCCTTTTTTCTGTTTCTACTACATCTAACATTCAATAATAATAACCCCACAATCTATATAAAAAAAGCGCCTCGCGATTCGTTGTTCACGAATTTCGCAAGGCGCCGTTGGGCGAGCTGTAGATTTGTTACTACCTACTGCGGTTTGGTGGGAGGCGGAAGGGCGTGATAAACCGTGAACTGTCGAGGGATTGCTTTGACTTTTGCTTTTTGCCCCTCTATCTCACTCACGAGTTTCCAATTGGCATCGGTCATCTCTGCGTTGAATACGCTAGCAAGTACATCCTGTTCCTTTTTGATGGCTTCCATCTCATGGGACCAGGAGGAAAGCTGGTTGATCGCCCACTGTGTTTGTGGATTATCACCGAAGGAATCCCGCATCGATTTCAGGAAACTCTCGTAGATGAGGATGTCTCTCTGCTTCTTGTAGATTTCTGCAGCGGTATCCTCGAACCACTGGCACCTCTCGATCATCGCGCGAGGACCAAGTTTCGATGATGTCTCAAACGTAAGTTGGCTAAAGACTATGCATGCAGCCGAGAGACCAAAGATTGCACCTGCCAACATGGCCACAGGTAGTCTCTGTGGCCATTTACCTCTACGATCATCAAGGATCTTTTCCCCATTCAGTTTCGTGGATTCCATCTCAATTTCTCCTCCAAAAGAACTGGAACTCTGTAGCGGAGTGCCACAAAGTGTTTATCTGCTTTGAATATAAAATACTTGACTATACGAGTCAAGAGTAGAAAAAATTAAATAAAAAACACCCCGATATTCATCCGTTTGTTGCAGATTTTATCAAGGTGGTTATTTGTGTTTTCAAATCAGAGTAACACAACGACTACATACCATACTCCACAAAGAAAAGAACCAGAGATGACGGCACCCACCAGAAAGATTGCGATGGTGAGTAGTGTGTCTAACCCGGTACGAATGGGTTTCAATTGCGGAACCCATGAAGATGCGTCTTGTTTTGGAGTCATACTTTCCCTTTTGTTGTGAGGAACTTGCCGTGTAAACCATAACAAAAAATCAACTTGCCGTCAATATAATTTTTCAGCTTCCAGAATTTCTTTCTTTTTCTCTGTCCCCCGATTATATCCACCAGTTTTTCCATCACTGCGAATTACCCTATGACACGGAATATCTGAATTAAAGTTTTTATTTAAGATATTGCCGACAGCTCGAAACGCTTTAGGACTCTTGGCTTTCGTCGCCACTTCTTTATACGTCAAAACTTTTCCTTTCGGAATTTTGGAAACTACACTTAACACTTTTTCTTTAAACAACATAATTTCTAACCAAATAGAGTTGGAATCTCTTCTTCTGGACTATTATTTTTTATTTTAGCGATTTTTTTAGTTTTTGGTGCGGACGTTTTGGTTGAATTTTCTGGTAATTTATCTTTATAAAGTTCTTTGATTACTAAATTCGCGTTTTTTCTGTAAGAGCAATGTTCGCAGTCGTTGTTTGCATCCGGCAAAGTGTCTTGTTTTAGACATTCTGAAATCTCTAAAAGCACTCCAGGAATCCACGAACTGTCCCCTTCATAAGTAATAACATCAACATCAAATTCTAATTTTCCATCAAAGGCTTTTTCGTCCTTTCGGCCATTCACATAAACAAAGTAGCCGGTATTTGAAACATTGTGGCCATTTTGTTTGAAAAGCCACTGATAAATTTCCATCTGCCTTTTGTAAGCCTGTTGCCAATGTCCGTCGAGATTTGGTTTTTCATTTTTGGAAGTGGCCTTGTAATCTACAATGTGAAGTTCTCCATTATCATTCTTCCAAATATCGTCAATTGCGCCGTATACCAAAAAACCCGTTGCTTCATGTTTGTGTTGAATGCCGGTAAAGTTATGTCGCCATTTTTCTAATTCGGCATGGGCAAATGGAATTGCATTTATCCCATATTTCTTCATGAGAGGGTGAGCTTCTTTGTTCGCCCTATGAATATCAAATTCTTTTTTTAAGAGATGGTCGACGGCGCTGTTTAAGGTAAAAGCTGGCATCGAGGGACGCTTAACTTGCAATTTTTGATCCAAATAAAAACAGCGTTTACATTGGATAAATAAGTCTATTTTAGATCTGCTAAGTTTCATCCCGTAGTGAAATTTCAGGTAGTTTTGATACCAAAACTTACCGAGATTATATTTAAAATTGTAAATTAAGAAAAAACTAACCGGTAATATTATTTAGATCTAGTAGTATCAACCTGAAATTCTACTACGGGATTCATCAATTGTTCTCGGGAGTTTCTGAAACAGATCTTGTTTCCGTTCTTCCAATCGATCTTTTGAGTTTGTCTTCGATGACCCAGACTATAGTGAAAGTAAAAAGTGTGAGAAATGAGGCAAATAAAGCTAAAGCAAATAATTTGAAACCGACAGCAATGCCAATCCCGCAAGCAACCCAAAGACCGGCGGCGGTTGTTAGCCCTTCAATTTTATTCTCTCTGAAGATGATGAGACCAGAGCCAATAAAGCCAACCCCCATTACTATGCCGGCGGCTATTCTCATTGGATCGAAATTTGTTAGCCCAACAAACCCGCTATTCATGGTGGCGGAAGTGATAATAAGTAAGCATGACCCCATGGAAACTAGTCCATAAGTTCTCATTCCAGCGGTTTTTCCAGCAAATGTTCTTTCAGAGCCAAGCAAAGTACCTAAGATAATAGCGACTATTAGTTGGATGTAAGGCATATATTCCATGTTATTTTTATTGTAAAGAAATATTATCTCTCTCAAATTCATTATACCGCTAGCGTATACCAAATACCAATTAAATTGGACAAACCACGGAAACTTCTTTTCCAATTTCTTCCAATTTTTCTTTGTTAAGTCTTAAAGATTTTAGTACTTCCGAATCTGGCCTAAGACTTTTACACAAAACTGTGCCGGAACTTAAAATTGCCGTCTTTTGGGTGTTGCTCAAACTTTGTAAGCAAGTAATTGGGTGAAGTCCTGAGTCTTGGATTATATCCTGCAAATTTCCTTGATTTGGATAGTTCCAGCCAATCATGATCATTCCTGCGCACTTTCCGTAATTTATCGCGCTAGAGCTAAATTTTGTATTTGTAACTAGCCAATTCTCATCAAATTTTCTTTTTCCACCGTAATCAAATTCAATATTCGCCAAGTCCTCACTTCGTGCCTTTACATAGAGCGCGGTTTTTAAATCACTTTTTACTCCAAGTGAATTATGAAATTTGGCCTCTATCGCTATTAGTTTATTTTTATTATAGGCGATCACATCGATCTCATGTTCGGCGCATTTTCCGCGAATTATTTGATCAGTTTTAACCGTGTAGCCCTTTTCTTTCAGTATCTCACCAAGATATTTTTCAAAAGGAAATCCTGATGGCCCCAGAGTGAGAATAGCCCTTCGCAGAGAATAGCTTAAGGCAACTGGTTTTGATTTCTTCTCCAACAGAAAAAAAGCGTGCTTATAAATTTGATCGGTGCCCATGCCTTCACGGAGTTCTTTTTCAACGTGAGCTATTATTTCTTCGGTTAATTCTTCCGATGCTTTTGATCGTAAAAGAGAATCTCTTAATTTATTAGGATCAAAATCCTCGAGTTCGCCGTTTTGTTTTGTTATTTTTATCATATTTTAATAGAGATGTTCATTTTTATTTGCCACATGTTCTTCAAATGATTCGGCATAAAACATATTACCATTTTTGTCGGACAGAAAATATAAATAGTCATTTTCTTCTGGTTGAATTGTTGCCAGGATGGCGTTTAATCCTGGATTTGAAATCGGGGTCGGTGTAAGTCCAGAATACAAATAAGTGTTATAAGGTGAATCGATTTTTAAATCTTTCTTGGAGAGTTGATACGTGTTCTTGCCGTTAATATATTTAAACGTCACATCTACTTGAAGAGGCATCTTTATTTCCAATCTTTTCCAAAGAATTCCTGCAATCATTCTACGCGCTTCTGTTGTTGAAGCTTCTTTTTCCACAATTGATGCCATTGTTAATACTTTGTCGAGCGGTTTACCAAAGTTTTCCAATTCATCTTTAATTACTTTAATTTTTTCTTCAAAATTTCGTTCCATTATCTCTATAAAATCTTTTGTTTTGGTGTTAGGCGCAAAAAAATAAGTGTCGGGGAATAAATAACCTTCTTTATCTTTTGCTAATTGTATAAACTCTTCTCGATCAAACTTAGTAAAGTTTTTTTGGAGGAGATCAGCAATTTCAAAAATATTTAATCCTTCTTGGATTGTAATACGAATAGATTGGAGTCCGAAATCCCCTCTCGTAATTCTTTTTGCCAAGTTAAAAGCGCCAATTGGTTTGTCGAAAAAATAATCACCGGCTGGAATATTATTTTCTTTTTTTAGGAAAATAACTGAATTTTTTAGCCAAAATGTTGATTTTATTAAATTCTCTTTTTTTAAATTCTTCGCAATTTCTCCAAGAGTTTCACCTTTTTCAATAGTAAAAATGATTTTGTTTGGAAAGTTGGTTGGCGCCTGAAAACGCAAATTCAAAAAAAGGGTTATTGTCAAAAGAATTAAAATAAAAAAAATGCCCAAAATAAAATGATGGTTTTTATCTTCCAGATATTGTCTAAAATAAAATTTTTTCACTTGGATTTGTTAGATCGGTAAATTAGAAGGTGGTTTAGCTTTCTTAGCCTCGATTCTAGTTAATGTTGGAGTTGTGGCAACTTGGCCAGGGAAATGATAAATCGTTGCAAGCTCTTCGGTGGTCAAAATAAAAGGTTCGGCATTATAGTCATGATAGGGCGGCCTGAAAAAAGATCTCATCTTATAAGCTTCAAGCATGTGTTTCTCGTAACTCGTTCGTAATTTTGCCATATAATTTTTGACTCCAGGAACCCAGCTAAAAATATTTATCCAGTCTTTAGTATTATCACTATGATCGGTATACCATCCCAAACCGAATTTATTTAGGGAAAGTGAATTGTATTGCCTGATGCTTCCGATAAGAGCTGGAATGTTTGCGGCGTTAAAGGATTCATTTTTAGCTATGTAAAAACCTCGGATCATTGTGTCAAAAGGATATTTACCTAAACTTCTCTCAATTGCTGAAATTTTTTCCACTTGTCCTTTTGTTGGGTTTGGAAACCCCGGAAAATCGCTACCTTCAATTTCTGGTGTAGCTTCTTTTCGAATTTTTTCAATCTCTTCTTTGGCTTCGTTTTTCCAATTTTCTTCTTTGAAGAGTCGTCCTTCTCGCAAGCCTTCTTTTTTATGAACTTGAATTAAAATTTGAATCCAAACTTGCTCACCAGCTTTTAAAGATCCTAAATATTCCGTTACCGCTGTAAAAGGATCAACTTTAAACTCCTCGTCTTCCCCTGCGCTTTTGTCGAGTCCATAATCAATGTAAGTTTTTATTGGATAAACATCTTTTTCGTCCAATTTCCAATATGTGCCCCATACTGTAAATTTACTTGGATCATATTGAACATCTTTTACATAATCTTCTGCTTCGTAAATTTCAACAGTTGGATACTGAGCATATATCTGAGTTTCTATTAAGCCTCTGAATTTCTCTTGTGCCCAGATGAAAAATCTGACATTGCCACCAATAGATACAAGCTCTAAAGAAAACCACGGTCTGGTTTTTCCGATCCAGTAGGTGTCGGTATACGTCACTGCTCCGCTTTGCCAAATCGAAGTTAAAAATACTTCCATAGCAAGAGGGGTCTTTGTAATATCTTTGGAAATTTTTATTTCGAGCAGAATAAATTCTTGCTGATTGATATAGTCGGTTCGGATGTAGTGCTGCCAAATTTTGAAAAATATAATAGCCAGTATTATAGGAAGAGCGAAGGTCAACAGAAAAAGAAAAAGATTAAAGGCCGGTGCAAGGACAGAGTTAAAAAGATTTGATATAAAATCCATGATTTCTATTTTAACGTAAAAATAAAATAGGCGCTAGGTATCCCTCCGGGATCATAAAAACATCAGTGAAATAATCTCTATTACTTGACAAGACACTCCAATTCTGTAATTGTATATGAGGATAAACCTGCACTTCGTAGGAATCTGTTCTTTAACAAGGGTTCATTATGCTACTCGCAACCGATAGAAAGGCAAAGGTACGTCTGAGAAGGCTCGCAAGGCTCGACTTCACCCAAATCAAGGCCAAACTTTGTTCCGAGATGCCTGGGTGGAATGCGGAGAAGGCAGAACTCATCGAGAAGTGGTATCGCCGCTTCTTGCAGGTCATTCTCTTCCACCCGCAAGCAAAGATCGTTCCCAACACACTGGTGGATGACTTCTGGCACGCTCACATCCTCGACACCAAGAAGTACATGCTGGACTGCCAGAACGTCTTCGGGCACTTCGTCCACCACGAACCGTCCTACGGCGAAGAGAAGTTGGAGGGAGGCTACGATGAGACCAACGCCCTCTTCCGTGAGACGTTTGGTGAAGATCAGACAGTTCTCGAACCTAGTCGGGCTGGTAAAAAGTGCAGGAAGAAGTGCAGAAGGAAGTGTGGAAGCATAGACGGAAACTGTGCTAGCGGGTACTGAAGCGGGACAATTCCCCAAACCATAACAAGTTTGGGGGATTATTTTTTTTAAATTTTTATGTTACTTCTAATTTGTTTTATCATTTTAATAATTCTGATTCTTTACCAGTATTTTCTATTTTACTTACTTCCGATGGCAGGATCAAAAGGTGCGCTTGGAGATGCACATGTACTCTTTACACTAGGAGGTTTGTTACTGATAGTTGTGGATATTCTTGTTCCAATTGTTTTCTACACATTTAAATTCATAGAATTTTTAATTAATTAAATAAATAGTCTGTAATGTAGAATAGAAAGGTTAAATGGTATTAAACCCTTTGATCGTCTACACGCTCGCTAACCGGAATAAAGCAAAACCCCCGAACCGAAAGGAACGGGGGTTTTGCTTTTTATTTTGACTTTATAACTTTTAACCTTATAACTTTAAACTAGTGTGTACTTTCCTTCTTTATTTTTCTTGAAGAATTTAGGATTCTGGAGATTCACCAAAACAGTATTTTCTTTAACGTATCTTTCTTTCAAAACCTTCTTAATGACTTCGTCTTTAGCAAGAGGACCTTCTTTTTTTAGGATGCTTGCAATAACGTCTTTTACCACTCCTTTTTCATATCCCCATTCAGATAAGGCGTATAGACCTCGGCCGACAAGCACAAAACGAGCGTCTTTTATAAGTTCGTTATGGGTTGTTGCAAAATGAGCTCTTTTGTTGAAAGTTTTTTCGATTAAGTTGGCTACTTCTCTAAAGTGAATCGGAGAACCATGTTTTCGGATGATTAAATAAGCGTAATCTCGCACTCCCTTTACTTTCACATTTGTTGAATTAGCTTTACCCCATTCACCAAGCGGATTCTTTCCGATTTTTTTGGAAATATTCAACCATCTTTTTATAATTTCCTCGTTTTTGTATTCTTCAGAAATATCTTTCAAATGTTTGAGAAAAGCTTTGACCATTTCTGCTTCAGGGACAATTTCGTCGCTAGAAAGACTGTTGTAGAGATTCTTTAGAGCGTCGTGAATTTTTTCGGCTAGCTTCTCATCTATATGCCATCTATGATTGAAATCTTCATCCTCTTTTTCTCTATGAAAATCTTCGGAAACCGTCAACATAAAATTTATATGATTTTGTGCTGATTTATCATCTGAAAAATGTTCTAGAAGTTCACTTTCTTTTACTGTTCCACCAAGTTTCTTCAAGACAGCCTTTAGCTCATCATAAGCGGCTTTTTCTTTTCCATATACATCAGACTTTTTGATAGTTTTAATAGAATAGTTCTCTATTTGTCTTATTCTTTCACGGGTAATACCATGCTTATCCCCGATAGATTCGAGGGTTTGTTTCTTGGTATCTTCTCCAAGACCGTATCTTAAAGTTAAGATTTCTGCGGCTCTTTTAGGCAATACCTCAAGCAACTTTCGGTTAAGTTGTTTAGGGTTGAAACTCAATATATTAGCTTTTTTATTCATAAATATTCTTTAGAACTTCCACATTTGGCCAATTTTGTCGTAAAAACTTCCGCTCCTCACTTCATCGTATTATTAAATACGTCTCGTTTCGGTGCTCAATTTTTCCAACAAACTTGTCTCAAATCCGGAAGTTATAATTTGTTTGGTAAATTCTCTTTTTCTTGGTTTTTTGATTCTAACACTGTTTATATAATAAAGTCAAACCCCATTGATATTAACACAAGTTTACTATCTAATATCCTTGATCTATAACACAATATTCAAAATTTTGCCTTTAACGTAAATTATTCTTTTTACCTCCTTTCCTTCTATCCATTTTTTAACACTAGGAAGGTCAAGGATCTTCTCTTTTATATCTTTTTCTGACATCTCGCTTTCCATCTCAAAAATATCTCTGGTTTTACCATTTATTTGAATAGCTAATTTAGAACTTTGTTTTATTTTTTGAGAATCAAACATTGGCCAAGGAGAAAGATAAATTGATTTCTTATTTCCTAAATTTGCCCACAATTCTTCTGTGATATGGGGCGCAAATGGCGAGATGAGTTGCAAAACTGTTTCGTATATTTCTTTTGAAATTTTTTCTTGATTTTCTAGAGCGCCCGCAAGAATCATGAGAGAAGAAATTGCGGTATTAAAATTAAAATTTTCTATATCTTCACCAACTTTTTTTATTGTCTGGTGAAGAAGGCTCTGTAAATCAGAATTTATGACCTCTAATTTTTTGTTTGTGACTTTTTCTTGGAGTCGCCAAATTTTTTCCAAGAATCTTCTGGAGCCAATCATGTTTTGGGTATCCCAAGCAATCGCATTTTCAAATGGACCCATAAACATTTCATAAACGCGGAGCGTATCGGCTCCCCACGTCGCTACAATCTCATCCGGATTTATAACATTTCCAAAACGCTTGCTCATTTTTCGGCCGTCAGGGGCCATGATGAGACCGACGTTCTTAAATCTCATAAACGGTTCTTTGGTTGCAAAAATCTTCATGTCGTACAAAAACTTATGCCAAAATCTAGCGTAAATTAAATGCCGTGTTGCATGTTCAGCTCCACCAATATACATATCAACTGGTAACCACGATTCGAAAGCGCTTTTAAATTGCTCCAATCCTTTTTCTGTTTTTGCTTTTAGGCCGTTTACAGGTGTCGACAATAAACCTGTCGACCTAGTAGTTTTCGATTTCATTGCATACGCCGCGTAATACCAAGAAGACCCCGCCCATTGAGGCATGGTATTGGTTTCTCTTTGCGCTTTTCCACCGCATTTCGGACATTTTATGTTCACGAAGCTCGCAATATTCGCAAGCGGAGATTCTCCGGTTCCGGATGGTTCGTATGATTTTACTTTCGGCAATTTAACCGGTAAATCTTCGTCAGGAATCGCAATCCATCCTGGATTCAATAATTCTCCAGTATTAAAATTCTTGTGGTATTCAATCCTCCCCTCCTGCGTCTCGGCTCTTTTTTTACACTGTACACAAAAAACAAGTGGGATTGGTTCCCCCCAATATCTTTGCCTTGAAAAAACCCAGTCTCGCAGTTTATAAGTGGTTTTGCGTTTTGCTAATTTATTTTTTTCTAAATATTTAATAATTTCATTCCGGATGTTACCAGCCACTTTCCCATCAAATTCTTTCGGGTTTTTAAGAACTCCACTCTTCATGTCGGTAAAACAAATTTCCAGATTTCTGACTTTTTCTGCGAGCACAGAATCTGCTGGAAACAGAACAGGTTTAAGCGGAATTTTGTATTTCTTGGCAAATTTAAAATCTCTTTCATCATGAGCAGAGCACTTTACTATTCCGGTTCCATAATCAGCCAGGGCATAGCTTGCAACCCATATTGGTAGTTCCCCATTTTCCACTGGGTCGATTGTGTATCGTCCGGTAAATATTCCTTCCACTTCTTTTTGCTCTTTAAAACCTGCTTCACTTCTATTTTTTACAAGCCTGGCTGAAAAATCCAAAATTTCTTTTTTATTTGGAATTCCTTCTAAAAGTTTTGGCAAAAGTGGATGATCGGGCGCGATAACCACAAAAGTATCGGCCGCAAATGCTTCAAAGTGTGCTGAGAAAGTTTCAATTTTAATATCAGTTCCCTTAATCGGTGACGTAAAAATCATTCCCTCACTTTTTCCTATCCAGTTTCTTTGTGATTCTTTTATTGAATCTGACCAATTTAAAAGATTTAAATCTTCGAGAAGTCTTTCAGCATAATCAGTAATTTTAAGCACCCACTGGCGCATGGGTTTTTTCTCGATAACGGATCCACATCGTTCACATTTTCCATCTTCTAAATCTTCGTTTGCAAGACCAGTTTTGCATGACGGACACCAATTGATTGGCTCAAATGATTCGTAAGCTAATCCCCTTTTAAACATCTCAAGGAAGATGAGTTGTGTCCATTTGTAATATTCTGGATCAGTTGTATTTATTTCTCTGTTCCAATCATAATTAAAACCCAAAACCTCGAGCTGTTTTTTAAAAGTATTTACATTTTTCTTAACTGCAATTTCTGGGTGAATTTTATTTTTTATAGCAAAATTTTCGGCTGGAAGTCCAAAAGCATCCCAACCCATGGGGTGAAGTATGGAAAATCCTTTAGCTTTTTTGTACCTGGAGTAAACGTCCGTTGCGATATAACCTTTTGGGTGTCCTACATGAAGCCCGTCGCCGGATGGATAAGGGAACATATCAAGGACATAACATTTTTCTTTTGGAGAGGCGTCAGTTTTGAAAATCTTTTTCTTGTCCCAAACTTTCTTCCATTTCGATTCTATTTTTTTGTGGTTGTACTCTTTCATCCCGTAGTAGAAAATGGCATAGTTGCTTCGCAACTTGTTCATTTTTTTAAAATATATTTTATATAATTAATGACCGTTTGTTATAATTTAAGTTCGTAATTTTACAATGCCATTTTTCACTACGGGATTCATACCCTCTCTCCATTCTCCCGTATTTTCTCCAATATTTCAAGAGATAATACAAAAATTGGCAAAAAGAAAGGGCGGCCATTGCTGGTCGCCCCTGGTGGAAGTTTGTTCTTGAGCCTTCCACTTTCGTTTACTCTTTTCGCTCGGCACCTTGTTCGACGAGCCAAGCCTCGATTCTCTTCGCATTTTCTGCTGAGAAGAATCCGCGGTAGTATCCAGGACCGCTACTCCCCGAAGTACCAGAGACTCTGAAGACGCCCTCCTTCAGTTGAAAACTGGTAAATCTGTTGACAAGTCCCCCATCTTCGTAGACGGGATAAGGAGGAGCTTCCTTTTGCTCTCCCCTTATGCTCACATAGACTCCGGGAATTGTTTCGAAAGTGACTTTTGGCATGTTCTCCTTCTTTTCGGGTATGATTCGTGACAGCGATGTACTGGCCACGATTCTCAAGAAAATAGTTTTTTCTATCGTCCTAAAAACCGCGGCCAGCTACAAAATCAGTGAGTTTTGAATGAACAATTTTCTGCGTCCAGTATACACCCATTCGTGTATTTTGTCAAGGACAAATGCACGGCTAGAAATAAGCTTAGTTTGGCTTATTTGCGTGTTTTGTGTCGTCTACTTCTTTTACGTATTTTGCTAGGAGTTCGATTGTATAGTCCGGGTCAACTGTATTTTTTGGGACGAAACCGGAAGCGCCGGATTTTAAAAATTCTTCTTTTGTATGCAAGCTAGAAAAACCGAATATAAGTCCCTTAAAGCTTTTATTTTTTAATTCTTTACAGACAGCATCTCCCTTTAACACGGGCGATAAATTATAGTCGAGCAAGACTATTTCTGGATTTTCTTTTAAGATTTTATCGACTAATTCTTCCAGAGTTTCCTTTTCAAAATAAACAAAAGAAACTTCCCCGCCCGTTGCCGCTATAAAATAAGGCGCAAAAAAGACCAGTAAACTTTTTACATCGTCCACCACCATTATTCTTTTTTCTTGTAGAACTCTAGTCTCTATTGCGAGTGCCGGAATTTCCTCTATTTTTTCTATTTTTCGCGGACTTCCAAGCTTCATGAAACTTGCATTCATTATTTCAACCAGAGATTTTTTTGCCATACTTTTATTCTACCATTAAAATAGGCCACCACTTTGGTAGCCTATTTTTATCTTAAACCTCCTAATAATTCTATCGTATTGGAACAGGAACAGCGTTTTTGAAAACAGGATAAAGATCAGAGTCTATTTTTCTCTCAAAACATTGATAACCGGACTCATGATTCCAAACATCACTTCCTGCTGGTTTGGATGGGTATGATGAGCTATAAACTGACACTTCTCCGCTAGTTAAATTGTTGGTTTTGGTTAAATTAAATTCAGCGCAGAGTTTGAATGATTGTTCGCCAGATTTTTCATAGCCGTATGGTTTGTTGGTCTGAATGTCGAGAGGTACGGTAAATCCGGAAATTGGATCTTGTAACTCGGTTAAAGTTTGTGGCACTACTCCTTTTTGTTGCCAATAATTTATTACTTGCCACTGAATGTTTTGCAAATCAGTAATTTTCTGATCGTCATATCGTGCTTTACGTTGACTTGCGGGAGAACCGACAACGCTAAATCCTAAAATAATTGAGCCCAAAACCAAAACGACAGCAATAATTTTCCAGATATTTCTGCGACCACCTGCCAATCTTTCTTTGAGATCGTCCAACTGGTACATAAAGACACATCCAGCAATTACAAAGAATGCGACAACTTTTAGGATGAAGCCTGTGGTCATTTCCCTGCCGTCTAAAAAGTAATAAATCAATGTAACCAAGTCCCCGGACAAAACAGCTCCAGCCACAAATAGAGTTATGTATATAAGCCATTTTCGAAGTGCATATTCTTTCTTTTCCGGTGTTGCGATATATCCTTTTTGAATGATATTGGATAAAACTAAAAATATCGGAAAGACAACGATAAGAGTGGCTACCTGGAGACTCATGGAAGATTGATCATATCCGTAGTAATACTGATTGATTTGTGGAAATGCGACGTTAATAATCCGAAATAAAAGATTGAGCAAAGCTACAACTCCGGTGTAAAGGAGAGCAACTTTGGCAATATGGAGAAAGAAATCTTTGGCAGACGTTTTCATATTTTTAGAGCTTAAAATAATATTAATAGTGTAATTGTAACCCTTATATTTGTTTTGTCTATGAGAGTCTTGATTAAAAGATAACTTTTGATATATACTGTCGGCAGTGGTGTGGTGGAGTGCAAAGCGCAAACAGGCCATGAGTTAGCGCGTCCCCCAGAATTCCCTGCAGGGTTTCTGGCTTGGCGTGAATGTAGCGAGAAAACACATCAAGCAAAGTTCCCACGCTACGGGGAAACCCATGGATAAAATCCTTGGCGCGCGGTATCTTCATCACACCACCCTTCACACGTCCTCTTACGAGAGGCGTGTTTTTTTATACAATTTTTTTTAAATTTTAAACTCAATCACGTTGCCGTCTTTCACAATGTAGTCTTTCCCTTCCGTTCGGACCAATCCTTTTTCGCGGGCGTTTGCGTAACTGCCTGATTCTAGGAGTTTATCCCATTCAATAACTTCGGCTTTGATAAATTTTTCTTTGAAATCTGTGTGAATGGCCTGTCCTGCGACCGGGGCTGTTGAGTCGCGCAAAATTGTCCAAGCCCGAGTCTCATCTTCTCCGGTTGTAAAATATGTAATTAAATCTAAAAGTTTATATCCGCTTTTTATCAAATTATTCACTCCATCTTCTCCGGTCGCGCTCCCCGTTAGTTCTGTTCTAAATGTCTGTTTGTCAGCCGAATCAAGATCTTTTAATTCCTGCTCGATCCCCGCGTCTACAATTACGTAATTGGAGTTTGTGTCTTTCATGAAATTCATGAGTTTCTCCCATTTTTCGTCTTTAATTTCGTCCAAATTTTTTCCACCCGATTTTTTATTCAAAACATACAGAAAAGGCTTCATGGTGAGAAGATGCAAGCTTTTTACTATATCTCTTTCTTCTTTTAAAATACTTGCGCTCGAAGCCAATTTTCCTTCTTTTAAGAACTTTTCAATTTTGAGGAGTAGAGCTTCCTCTAAAATTGCGTTTTTGTCCCCCCTTTTCACATCCCGAATAATATTATTCTTTCTTTTGGCAACTGTTTCAGAATCAGCAAGAATAAGTTCGAAATTGATAATCTCGATGTCTTTTATTGGATCAACTTTTCCATCAACATGAATGACTTTATCATCCTCAAAAATACGAACGACTTCAGCGATCGCATCCACCTCCCTAATATTACTTAAAAATTTATTTCCCAATCCTTCCCCAGTCGAAGCACCCTTTACGATTCCAGCAATATCCACAAATTCTACTGCCGCAGGAACAGTTTTTTTTGATTTGCTAAATTCTGACAATTTCCAAAGTCTCTCGTCTGGTACGGCCACAACTCCCACCGATGGATCGATTGTGCAGAATGGGTAATTCTCGGCCGGAACCGATTTTTGGGTTAATGCATTAAAAAGCGTCGATTTACCAACATTCGGTAGTCCAACTATCCCAATACTTAAAGACATAGTAAATGCGATGATACTTAATAATAAATAACTACTCCTCGCTCCGTAGCAAGCTCTGCTTTGCTTCTGGGGCCGACGTTTGGCAATCCTACAATCCCAATAGATAAGCTCATATTTTAAATATAACGTGAAAGTTATGAAAAATAAATTACCGACGAAGACGAATCCTCGTCGGTAATCGAGAAACTACTCCTGAAGTTTGTCCCTGATTGCATAGTGCCTCTCCCTCAAGAATACGTGGTGTTCGTTTTCGGTTTTGCCAGCCAAAAACGCAAGCTTTCGAAGTTCTGCCAGAGCAGCCTGTCGTCGTTCTTGCTGGCTTCTCGACCAGCTCGACACTCCTTGGTAGTTGCCCTCATTCACCCTCTTGCTTTCAGTCTCAATCTCGACAACTTGTCTGGCAAAATCATCAACAGCTGCGTTGTACCGGTCAAGCGGGCTTATGCTTTCTTCACTACACATAGCGGTCCTTTTTGTTAGGGTGTCTAGAATGAACTAATCTAATCTCAAGATACACTTTTTTTGACTATTTCGCAATAATTGCCCACTAATTATTTTCCTAACAGTTTCCCTATCGTGTCCTTATTTTCCTGCGCAATTTCCATAATAGCTGTCATCTGATCTTTACCTGTCGCCATTTTTTGTTTGACACTTTCCGCCATTTTTGCGAAAAATTCAGGATCTTTTTCCAAGATACCCATGACCTTTACTCGATCTGCTTCTGGTAAACTTTTGAGTTTAGATTTAATCAGCTGTTTCATTAAGAAATTTTTTATCATGTTTGTTTTTTTTGATTTAATTTTAAAACTGATTACCAGTCTTTTGCTTTAAGTATGTGAGCGCTCCATAAATTCCATTCTCATCCCCCAATTCAGACATTTTGAGTTGAGGTAATGATGGCAGAATCGTATTTATCTCTCTTAAACGTTTTTCAATTTCCGATATTGGTATTGCGGGGCTCCCGGTTATCATTGACCCTCCCAAGACCACAATGTCTGGCATCCAGTGAAGAATGGAATTATAAACTCCAACAGCTAAAATTGCGCCTAATTCTTTCCAAAGCTCTGGGTCATGAATTTCCTTCGGCGGTTTGTTATATTTTTTCTGCAGAGCCTCTCCAGAAGCTAGATTTTGTAAAGTTTCATTTTCTTTATAGGAAATAATTTGATGCCCTGGTTCAAATCCTTGCGTTTCTTCATCAATCTTGCTGTCTGCGATTCTTGCCCCTCCGATTCCAGTGCTTACTGTGATATACCCTACAATTTTTTCATTCTTCCCTGCACCATAGATCGCTTCGCCTAAAGCCCCCAAACTAGAGTCGTTTTGAATAAAAACTGGTCGATCAATTTTCTCTCTTATAATCAAAGAAGTCTCTTTTCCGCGGCTTTTGTCTAATGCGGCGGTGATTCCTCCAACAAATCCATCAATCTTGCTGCCAGAAATTTTTAATGCCGTTTCTACCAACAAATCTAGAGCAGATTTAAGGTTGTTTGGACTTTTTAAAATTTCCACCGGCGTAATATTTTTTTTATCCTCCGTTCCAGCCACTCGGAGCTTGGTTTTTCCTAGATCAAATAAGATGTACATTGTAGTAAATTCAAAATTTAAAAATCAAAAATCAAAATGACAATGCAAAGTTAAAAATTTCAACGCTCTTGTATTTAAAATTTTACATTTTCATCTAAAAATACCCTATACTAATTTACGTTTGAATTCCTCAACTAATGGAACATCATTCGGCTCATGCCCGTAGGCCTTGGCAGTATAAAATGCGGTCCAATCGGCGAAGATGAGTGAATTGAAGATTTTTAACACTCGGGTTTCTCCCTCTAAATTTATTTTTTTCACAGCAACTCCCTTTTGACTTAAAACATCCAATGTTACATTCATTCTTTTCTGAATTCTTTTATTATCTTCAGTGTCTAGAAACGCTATAACTAAAAATTTTTGGGACAAAGAGGCGCTTTTTTCATTATGATCAAAACCTTCTAGTTCATTATGGTTAAGTTCTGGAAAGGTATTAAAAAAGGCTGGAATTTTCCCTGTCTCATTGAATTTAATTTTCCAATTATAAGCGATAATCTCATTTCTTTTGGAAGAATAAATAACAGGTATTTTGCCACTCAATTCTTTTTGAAGTTCTTTTCCCTTTTCTTCCAAAAGAACACTATTTAACTTACCAGACAGAGACTGAAACTCTTGAGTTAACTTTTTTTGATTGAGTAGTCTAGATAAAGCTAAAATTGAATATCCCAAAGCGATTCTAGGTTGGATTTTGACATCGGGCAATAAAACAAACGGCAATTTATTATCCTGGGCTAGTTTTAAAAGATTTCCTCCTTTGGTTACGACACCAAGCGGCCATTTTTTCTCTAAAACACACTTTGCAAAGTCTAAAGTTTCCTCTGTATTTCCAGAAAATGAACTTGCGATAAAAAGAGTGTCAGACGGATCAACCTCGTGTGGAAATCCATAATCTTGGTGAACTATTATTGAGGTATTGGGCAGTAAATTTTTCAAAATATCCGCGGACAAGTGGGAACCACCCATTCCAGAAACCACATATCTTTTGTGATTTCCAAGTTTTTCCAGATTCTCGATTTCTGGATTGAAATTAAACTGCGAAGCAATGTTTCTAATCGATTCTTCCATATATCAATAATAACATATTAGTGGATTCACGATGTAATATCTATGATTCAAGAAAAAGAAGCGTCACAAATTTTTCATGACTACGCCATGAAAAATCTTGCGACGTAATTTTTGTAGTGCAAAAATTAAAAGCGGGAACCCACGAATGTGGATTCCCGCTGGTTCTGACAGACGGATCTCTACTACTTCTCTCGAGGGCCTACGATCAGGCCTGCTGGAGGAGTTCCAGCCGATCGAGTGGACGTTGGTTGAGCAACCCTTGGGCAACCTTCCTGATCGGTTGTCTCCTCTTCAGAGCATCCTTGATCCGACTCAACACTCTCGCGTCGAGGTGGTTCGCTCCACCGCTCTCGAGAATCATCTTCACGAGGCCCAACTCGGGATTGATTTCGCGAAGCTTCGGGGGCGGCTGTTCCTGCATCAGAGGGCGCATTGACCCTCTGCTTTCTCTGGGACGTGGACGATGACCGTGATTCATCCTGCGTTTCTCCTACGAGGTTGAGAACTTTCTCTTGGCGTTGTTGCCTCGAGATCTGCGGTCAATCTTCTCATGGGGAGTTTTGTCTGTCAAAAAAGTTACGCACTTCTCCTTGACATAAAAATCCTAATATATTACACTGGTAGTCAGAAGAGTTGGCAAGGAGGCCAATTCTCGGTCATTTGTTTCCATGCGTTAGTTTGGAGAAACGGTCATGAGAAAGCAACCGACAACAGAGGTGGAAACCAGTCAGCGACCATTCGGGCGCGTACTGGGGGTTCGGATGGCGATGGATCGACTTCCTGAAGAGCCAGCTAGGCTGACTACCAGTTCCCCTGGTGGTCAGATCGCTCTGGTTCGCTCCACGAAGGTCAGGCGATGCGAAGAACAGGAGATCTCGCTCGCTCTTTGGCACGGAGGCATCACCTCTCGGTCGTGACGTCTCGAACCCCAGCATCTACGGATGCTGGGGTTCTTATTTTATATATTAATTTGGGAATTTACCTTTTTCGTATTTGATAAGTGGCAGTTTTGTCCAAATTTCGTGGATTTGATCAACAATGACCCATGAAGCCTCTACTTCTTCTTCCGAGACAAAAAGATCTTCATTTCCCTTAAAAACTTCCAGGAAAAGTTTTTCGTACGATTCACTCGAGTGTCCTTGATACGTTTTTCCCTTGAGATTTATTACTTCCTTTTTATCGGTCTTATCAGTAAAAATTGCTTCTGGTTCCGGCTGGATTCTAAAGAGAATTTCTTTGATATCTGTTAAATGTTTTGATTCTAATTTGAAAGTTTCTGGTTTTTTAAAAATGACTTTCACTCCAACTTCATTTTTTGACAATCCCTTCCCTCCAGCAACAGTGATTTTTACCCCTTCCCATTTTTTGTCTCCAAGTGCTACTGGAAATTTAAAAAAAGTTTCAGTTTCCGAATCGTTCTCTACTCCTTTTTCTTTAAGATAACCGATATATTGGCCACGAACTATATCTTTAATGGCAACAGCCTCTAATTTGAGTGCGTTTTTTAAAATATCCGCTCGTCTTTTTTGAACATTTTTTTCCGCTCCGTTTTCTTGAAGCATATGAGAAAGGACAATCAGTGCGTGATTTTGTCCGACATCTCGTAGAGCGCCAAGTGAATCATAAAATTCACCTCGACCCTCAATATCTTTCGTCTCAAAAAGAGTTATATCAATTGATTCAATATGTTCATTATTCCAAATTTTTCTTAAGTTTTCTTTTTCTGAAAGTGTTTTTGCCGCATGTAAAGTTTCTTTGGTGAGATAGTGGTCAATTTCGTAAATTTGATCCCTTGTTGCAATTTTATTTATCAAAGAATGAATTTCTTTAGCTGTTTTGAGATCATGACCAATTGGTTTTTCGATAATAATTTTAGTTTTTCCCGTGCCGTCTGTGCATGAGAGGGTGAGTCCTGTTTTGTGCATATTTTGGAGAACTAATTCGTAAAATGCTGGCGAGACCGCAAGATGAAACAATTTATCAGAACAATTTCCAAATTTTTCGTCGATTTTTTGAAGCAAATTTATTAGAGATTCGTAAGAGGTTGGATCATCAAACTTCCCTTCTGAATACTCAACTAAATTCAAAAAGTCTGTAATTTTTTCATCCCTGTCTTTAAAATTTGGAACATTTTCAATGAGAAACTGTCTAAAATCAGAACTTTTAAAATTTCTTCGCGAAAAGCCCACTACTTTCATATTTTTAGGCAGTTTATCTTTTTTATACAAACCAAAAAGTGCTGGGAAAAGTTTTTTTCGTGCAAGGTCTCCTGTCGCGCCTAAAATTATGATAGTAGTCGCCTTTTTTGAGTTATCCATGATGCTTCGATTTTACTACGCCCTCCTTAACTTTGCACGAAACATCCATCATTGCAAAAAATTATTTTTTGATTGATACTAATTCCAGAACTGCACAAACCAAATAGGAGGAAACTTGAAAAAGGCACGGCTTCTCGTGTTTGAGTCAGGTGGGGTAGCCCCAGAGATCGGCGGGTCAGAATTCGAAAACCTGGTTCATGCTTCACGGAAAGGAGAATTGAACGCCGAGATCGTTGGAGTGGTATCGAACCATGCAAACGGCGGTGTGCGTGCGCGCGCTGGGAGATTGGAAGTTCCGTTCTTCCATTTTGCAAGTCCTTGGAATGCCACAAGATACCAAGAAGTTGCCATGCGAAGCGACGCGAATTTCTTCGCTCTTTCTGGATGGGACAAGTATGTGGTAGGTCTTGACCTCGACACTTGCTTCAGTTCGAAGACAGTGTTCAATATTCATCATGGCCCTCTACCGGATTCCGGTGGACAAGGAATGTATGGACATCGTGTTCACAGAAGAGTCATAGCAACATTTCGGCGAGGTGAGATAAGAGACACCGCTGTCACCATGCAATTCGTCACTGCCAATGGATACAATTGCGGTCCGGTTTTCTTTCGACACAGGATTCCGATCCTGGAGCGTGAGATGCCAGAAGCTTTGGCAAAACGTGTTGGTGAATGGGGGCATCGTCTCCAACCACAAGTTACCGACTGGGTAGTGAACGGTCTCGTCAGATGGGACGGAGTGAATTGGGATTCTCTTCGGATTCCCGAAACCATTCGTTCTGGGTGCTGATCGGTCACAATTCGTACGAGCGACTCTTAAACGGGTCGCTTTTTTTATGTATAAAAAAATCGCGGGAAAATCTTGAAGATTCTCTACCGCGATTTGAACGAACTCCTATGCTGATTGTTTGAGGTTCATTCGGAACTCTTTACCGTATTCTTTGAAACCCAAATCGATATAGAGTCTGTGCACACTAACACGAATGCGTCGGCTTGTGGCGATCAGTTTGTAGCACCCCAAAGACCTCGCTTTTTCGATGAGTTTGACGACGAGAGAACTCCCAATGCTCTTTCCTCGCAAGTGCGGATCAACATACACATCTTCCATAAGTCCGAATGGTTCTTCGTGCAGATCGTTGCCCAAAACATAGAGAAATGCTCGAGCAACCTCTTTACCACCCCTTCTGACGCTAAACCTGAAACCTTGGCATCTGCGTTCGAGTGTGACTGCTACTTCGTCCATTTTTGTTCTCCTTGTTAGTCCGGAACGAGTATATGCGGAAGAAAGTTAAAAATCAAACCCGCCAAAGTTTTTTCGAAGAAAAAATTTAGGCGGGTAAATAAAAAAACCGCGGGAGTGTCGTATGACCCTCTACCGCGATTTGCCATCCAACTTTAGCGCCAAGAGCTGATTACGATTGCCAATTGTGTAACTGCAAGAGCAGCCTCAAAGTTGTCTCGGTAATCTGCAAACCCTTCCAACATATCTCTAAGGAAATCCTGCTGTCCTTCGTAAAGAGACATATTGCCAGGAATACCAACCAGAAGGGCTTTGACAAGCCCAGCGGTTCTTGGTGTCGCTATTCTTTCTAGGTAGTCTCTCGCGTTTACTATATCTGCCATCTGTCGTCCTTGCGATGGTATGTCATCGTCATTGTTGCGTTTTCTAAGAAGATCAATCTACTTTTACGTTATCGTGGATTCTTTAGCTTGTCAAAATTTGGTGGACCATAGCGGGATCTCCACCTACCGTGGCGGGTGGTTTTCGATTTCGTAAACTCAATAACGAAAACCCTTTCGATCCCGCTACGGAGTGAAGCAGTTCACTCCTCCGGTTCCTAACTCACTGCGTTCGTTGTGGACCATAGCGGGATCGAACCGCTCACCTCGCACATGCCATGCGCGCGCTCTACCAAATGAGCTAATGGCCCTTTAAATTTATGATTCCTGCCTGCCGGCAGGCAGGTTGAATCTAATTCCTAACTAAAGACCAATTTTTTCCATCCTTCTCTCTTTCTTTTTTTGATCCTCTTTTAGCTTTTTGATACCGTCACGAATGTTGAGTCCAGTATTTATTCCTCGCAACAATCTTACTAGGCGAGTAAATCGTAGAATACGGAGCACTCGGAAAAAACCGTCGGAGAATGGAAGTGATCCGAGAAAATCGAGTAAATTTTCCGGAATGTATTTTAGTCCTCGACCAGAAAAAAACATACTCACTAAAAAATCAGTTAAGAAGATATAAGCGATAGCTAAATCCAGATTATATAATAAATCAATGGTGAGCGGGCTTAAATCTTTCCCAAAATAATCATAAAGAAACATAAATCCCGAGGCAAAAGCCAGGATCGCTATTACGATGATATACCAAAGCCTGTTTTGGATGGAAGTGCATATATCCCCCATCCTGTCTTTAAAACTTTTAGATTTCATTCATATATTCTAACTTAAAACCTAAGAAAATCTCAAATTTATAGTAGAATAGAAGAATACCTGTCCCGTTAGAAGCCGTGGTTACTGATCAAAAAGTAAAGACAAAGAATAAAATGAGTCGAACTATTTATAAATATTATTCTAGCAAGAGCGCCTTAACCGCGACATGCTTTCTAATGGGATGAATTCTAAAAATTGGCATTCTGGTTCGCTTAAAGATTTGACCAAAGAGTTAGGGGCAGATATTACCAGTGGTTTGTCGACAAAAGAGGTTTCAGACAGAAAACTTAATGTGGGACCAAACGTTTTGCCTCGTGGGAAAGTTGTGCATTGGTGGGAGATGCTTTTTGAGCAGTTTAAAAATCCGCTCATCATAATTCTTTTAATCGCCGCTCTGATTACTTTTCTGCTTGATGAAAAATTAGACACTCTTGTCATCATGCTTGCGGTTACAGTAAACATCGCGATTAGTTTTTGGCAGGAATTTCGTTCTAATAATATTTTTGAAAAGCTCCAGAAACTCATAACAATAACTACGAGAGTTAAGAGAAATGGAAAGCTTTACGAAGTTAATTCGGAAGATTTGGTCCCGGGAGATATTATTCTGCTTTATTCTGGTGTCAAAATCCCAGCTGATGCCAGGCTTATTAGTGCGGATGATTTGGAGGTTAACGAAGCGCTTCTCACAGGTGAATCGGTGCCAGTAAAAAAGAAAGTAGAAGATGGAATTTCCGCAAACACAGCTTTGGCTGATCGGGTCAATATGGTTTACACCGGTACAACAGTAGAAAAAGGGACGGCAGAAGCCGTTGTGGTTGCCATAGGTTCTCACACAGAACTTGGACAAATTGCTTTGCTCACAACTAATGTGACAGACCAAAAAACGCCGCTTCAGGAGCGTTTGGCTAATTTAGGTAAAAAAATCACAATTTTTGTTGTTATCCTGGCAATAATAATTTTCGCTGTCGGAATTTTTGAACAAGGAAAACTCACGGGGGCAAAATTTGTAGAAATGTTTACTTTGGCTGTTGCCGTTGCCGTTGCCGCCATACCTGAAGGTTTGCCAGCCGCGCTTTCCATCGTGCTTGCAGTTGCTTCCCAAAAAATATTAAAGAAAAAAGGGTTGGTTAAAACCTTAATCGGAGCTGAAACTCTTGGTTCTACCACTGTTATTTGCACAGACAAAACAGGAACACTCACAAAGGGTGTGATGACAGTAGAAAGTGTGCATCATGTAAAAGATGAGAAAAAGGCCGCGCTCATCATGGCTTTCTCAAATGAAGCAGAGATTATTGAGGGAGGAAAAGTGAGCGGAGAGACAACAGACAAAGCAAAACTTGAATATTATTTGGAACACGGTGGTAATTTGAAGGAAGATTTGGCGGCTACACCTAGACTTGCGATCTTGCCTTTTAATTCTGAAGACAAATTCATTGCCGCTTTTCATAAATTAGAAAACGGATATGCGGGAATGTACGTGTCCGGCGCTCCGGAAAAGTTACTTCAAGTTTCAACTTGCGATGAGGCAGAGAAAAAAGAAATTTCAGAAGAAATATTGGAATTGGCAGGAAAAGGGTTTCGTCTCATTGGTTTATTCGAGCGAAAATTATCGCCACTTCTTGGTTTGAATTTTAAAAAACAGGAATCTCTGCGAAGCGCGGTTACCCAACTTGAATTTGTTGGCATTGCGGCTATCAGGGATCCAATTCGCGCGGACGTGAATGAGTCTATGGCTTTGGTTCGTGGCGCGGGAATAAGAGTAATTATGATTACTGGAGATCATAAACTCACAGCTCGAGCTATTGGAGATGAATTGAAATTCCGAACAGGAGATAAAAATATTGTTGATGGAATTGAATTGGATAATTTATCTAAAGAAGAACTCCGAAAAAGAATTGTTGATATTGATATTATTTCGCGTGCAAATCCAAGTCATAAGATGCTCATTATTGAAGCTCTGCGGGCCAATGGCGAAGTTGTGGCGATGACCGGGGACGGGGTAAACGACGCTCCAGCGCTTCGCAGTTCTGACATCGGGATTGCTTTGGGATCCGGAACAGATGTGACCAAGGAAGCATCTGACCTTGTTTTGGTTGATGACAGTTTTTCCACGATTGTTGCGGCAATTCGCCAAGGCAGAATCGCTTTTGATAATATTCGCAAGGTTACAATTTTTGCTTTGACCGACAGCTTTACAGAGGTAATCATTATCCTCACGTCGCTCATCATGGGTTTGCCATATCTCGCAATAACCGCAGTCCAGATTCTTTGGGCCAATCTGATCGAGGATGGACTCCCCGCTTTGTCGCTTGCCTTTGATCCTGGAGAGAAAGACATTATGAGGCGGATGCCATTTAAACGTGTTGAACCAATTATAAATAGGTTGGGACTTTATATAATCGGTCTTGTTGGGATTGTTAGTGATTTTGTTTTGGTTGGTTTGTTTATCTGGCTCGCAAAATTTTCAGGGTACGATGTTCTCCATATTCAAACTATTATGTTTGCGGCTCTCGGAATGGATACACTCATCTTTATATTTTCTATTAAAACACTTCACAAATCGGCCTTTAGCAGAGAAGCCCTAAATAATAAATATCTTCTTATTGCAGTTGGGGTCGGTTTTGTCTTGATGTTTAGCGCTATCTACGTGCCATTTCTAAATACACTCCTTGGCACAATGCCACTTGGAATTTTTGCTCTCTCGCTTGCTTTGGGAACAGGGGTCTTTAGATTAATCTTTATTGAGGTTGTGAAAGCCTATATGCGAAAAAAAGAGTACTTTAAAATGCATCACACTACAGTTGTAAAATGGGATCACAGGGTCTAGTTGATAAAAAGATTCCACAAAGGAAATACTCGTTCTTTCAGGTCTACAATACTTTGAATCTCTGGATAAAGTAGTAGTAAATCTTATAAGTTATAAAACCAATAAGTGCTCCAAGAAGTATTCCTCCAAGAATGTCTGATGGATAATGAACGCCTCCAGCAATACGACCTAAGCCCACGAGAAGCCCTGAAACAAAAATAAAATAAGCTAATTTTTTGTTGAAAAAATACGTAGCGGTGCCGAGAGCGAATAAAAATATTGTGTGGCCAGATGGGAATGAATAAGAGTCATTTATAAGTAAATGCTCGAGTGATAATGCCAGAAAGGGTCTTGGACGATGATAAAAATAGCGAAATAGGACGATTACTCCAAAGCGGGCGATAATTGCCGCGATAATTGCGGTAACGTAAGGATAAACATTTTTAATGACACTTTTTCCATTTTTGTATAAAAAATAACCAAAAACAATAACTACCAAATAGACCAGATATTCTCCAAAAAATACGATGATAAAATCACCGGCCTTCGAATTTCCAGCTAGATTATGGAAAAAGCGAAAGATAGATTGATCAATGCCCCTCACGTAATTTGTAAAATTTATTAACATACTCATTATTCTTCTGTTCCAGTATCTCGTTTTATTTGTTCAAATTCATTTTCAATTTCAGACAATCGTTTCTTGCACAATTTTACCAGTTCTGCCCCATCTTTAATACGCAAGAGGCCTGCTTCCACATCCACTTCATCCTGTTTTTCAAACCAATTCACAATATCATCTAATTTTTTGAGCGATTCTTTTAAATTTATTTTTGTCATATTTTAATCTATGTTTGTTACTTTAGAATCAAAACTGCCATCTAACACTTTTATATTCACTAAATCATCTTTTTTTATTTGCGATACATTGCGCACAATTCTATTTCCTGCCTTCACAATACTATACCCTAAATTTAATTGCCTATCAGGATCGTGCGTTTGAAGCAATTTTTGTGAAGTTTCAAGCCTTAAAATGATTTTTTTAGTGCTTTCTTCAAAGAGTCGAACCCCAGTGCTTAGAAATGAAGATAAGTTTTTGTTTATTTCCGTAAATCGAAGACGCATTGAAACAAAAGCTTGTTTTAAGGCACTTTGTGCCCGATCAAACCTTTGGAAAATCGCATTAAAACTTTCTTTCATAATTTCCAGTGCTCGTGTTACGGCATCTTTATTGCTTAACAGACCGCTTTCAAAAATAGAGAAAATCTTTTTTTGCAACATTTCAATCTTAAAGACTATCTTTTCCCACGATTCGTTCAAGGCTTTGGCGGCCGCGGTTGGTGTTGAAACCATTCTATCAGAAACTAATGCGAAAAGTGGTACATCTTTCTCATGACCAATACCCGCGAGAACCGGCACAGGAAAATCCACAATTTCTCGAATAAGAGTTTCGTTATTAAAAGGTAAAAGTGATTCCATAGATCCGCCTCCACGCATAATTACAAGCACGTCAATATCCTTTTTTTTGCGAAAAGTGCGGAGAGATCCTAGAAGCTGTTTGATTGCTAGTTGCCCCTCGACCCTCGAATCAATAAGAGAAATTTTGAAACCGAACTTTCCAATATTGGCTAGAAAATCACCTATGGCCGCTCCTTCTTTGGAAGTAATTATGCCGATCCTTTGTGGAAAATTTGGTAAAGCTCTTTTTCGTTCAATTTTGAATAAACCCTCACTTTCCAATTTCTTTTTAAGCTCGTCGTACGCTTTTTTAAGTGCGCCTTCTCCCACAAGTTCAACAGTTTCAGTCCTAAAAGTAAATTTACCTGTTGGTTTATGCACTTCAGGGAATCCAGATACAACTATTTCCATTCCCTCGAGTAAATTAACCCCAGACATTTGATAGGAATTCTGCCACATGAAACAGCTTAAAATACTCTTGTCGATTTTGTCTTTCAAGGAAAAAAATAAATAAGTTCCTCGAATATCTAAACTACTAATTTCTCCCTGAATTCTGGCGTTTTGTTTTTCCAGACTTTTATTGATTAAAGTTAAATATGTGCCAACCGAATACAGAATACTTTGATCGGTTTCATTTTTTATATTGGCTTCTTTCTCATCAAAATCTAAATTTCCATTTACCAAAGATAATATTGAGGCTCCATACTTTTCAAACTTTTTTTCTTTAATTCCTTTTATACCGATAAGTTCTTCTTTTGATTTTGGCCCAACTTCTAAAATCATCCTCATCGTTTCATTAGAAAAGACCCGATAGGCTTCAACACCCTCTTTTTTGGCTGTTTGATTCCGCCAAGCCAGTAATTTTCGAAATAAAGTGTGATCCATCCCGTTAGTGAAAAATGGCATTATTTGCTCGCCGTTTTTATTTTAATGAGTAATATCATCTATGATACAAAATTTAACACACCCCCAAAATTATTTCTCGCAAATAAGAGCTATGCCATTTTCTACTACGGGATCCATGAAGCTTTTGACTTTAGGGTCAAAAAGACAATCTTACAATTATATCATAAAGATAAAAACCCTTGTTTTTAGGCCTAGTTATGGAATTAGGAGGATTTTATAGAAAATTCGCTTGACAATAAACTAGATGTGTGTATAATATACAAGGATACGTTCGGCGCCAAATCCTTAAATGGCGAACACATGTCACTACGGGGTACAGCGATATGTGAGGCCAGCGTAGTATGTTTTCTCTCCCCATCCGACATACCACAAACGGTAACGGAAGAAGAAAGAGAAATAAGTTCCAGGCCGTGTCTCCATCCTGGAACGAAGCAAAAAAGAGACAACAAAAAAGACAAATTCTGCTATGATCCCGGGAAAGTTCCCGTGCGATCGAAGGTTCTAGACGGTGAGAATCTGTTCGCGATCCCGGGTTAAATCCTGGGCGAACATAAGGCCAAGATGCCACAACCGAGCACCCTGAGGATTGGTCTCCTCGCGTCCCATAGGCCGCGTACTGGGTGATGATACTTTGACCACGGGCCGGAGCAACGATTCAGTCGTTTGCTTCGGCCCTTTTTTATTGCAAATTTTTAGGTATTTGTAGATGTGTGATGCGAATAAAAAGCAAAAAAGCGAATATAACAATTATATCATAAAGATAAAAAGCTTTGTTTTTAGACGTTTTTGTGGAATTATGCTAATTTTACTTGACATTTTCCTGTATTATGATATTATCTAAATAGAACATCCAACCCACAGGAGGACTTATGGAACCATACATGATGAAAAGGGCAGATGTAGAGGTCATGCTCATCTACATCAGAAGTGGCCTAATCCATCAGCATCAAGAAACAAACCGTAGTGACTTGATTGCAATTTTCGAAGCTGCACTTGCCGTTGCCGATCCGAAGCACTCGGGTAAGTACGTTTTTGTCAATTTCGGAGAGGGAGACCGTTACCATGACTTGTGGCATCAATACGGTGACCTGATCCGGGAGATCTGCTTCAGATACGAAACCATGCGGCAAGGTGGAAGACCCTAGGCTGCTCTGTCACAACCGTCACCAACAAAGAGAACTGTCTCTGCGTTCGGGGCGGTTTTCTTTTATACAAAATTCTTCTAATTCCTTAGAAAAGATCTCGGAGAAGGTATCCGACACTAAAAGAAATTACTGCGGCGAGGCCACCAATAAGAAAGCTTTCGATAGCGGAATGAATCTTCCCCTTTTTTGTTATCACTGCTTTTATAAATCCAATCACTAAAAATGCAACACCTGTCAAAATGGCCGAGATAACAAATTTATTTTGATCAATATAAAAATTAAGCGGAGCAATTACAAAAGAAAATAACGGAATGAATCCAACTATTACAAAAGAGAAGAATGTGGCGATAGCCGTTTTTATCGGTCTTTTATGATTTATATTTCTACCCCCGTCTAAGTCTCTCTGTGATTTGGTTGAAAGATAGTTTGAGGAAGCCATCGAAAAACCGTCAGCCAATAAGTTAGCAAAACCTAAGATTAAAATTACTTTGGCGCTCAAAACAGCTCCGACTGCTCCAGCAATAATAGCGAATGTCGTTACTGCTCCGTCGGTTGCTCCATAGACAAATTCAGCCAAATATTTCTTTGACGTTGGTTCCGAGCAATCTTTAGGGTTGTAGGATGTCTTCTGTTCGTCCATTGATTCCAATTATTACTTCGCTAATACTATCAAATTGTTTTAAAGTCTTTTCGATTTGTTCTCGTATTACCAAAACCTGCATCGAACCCGCAATCCCCCTTTCAAGCTCCTCGCTAAAATCAACTTCGGCCGTCTTGTTTTCTATTTTGAAACTTTGAATTTTTACGCCTTTTGGTATAACACTAAAATATTTTTCAGGTTCTGCCGGACCTTTTAAAAGCTCTACAAGAGTGTTTTTTTCGGCATTTTCCTTGTCTACTTGTATTTGAACAGCAACAACTTCTTCACTTCCCGCTTTTACAAAAAACAAAGAAACTTCTTCCGAATTATCTTTTAAAATAAAGTAAATCCCAAAAACTATTACTGCAATCAGAATTAAAATTACTAGTTTTTTCATATCTTGACCCAAGTATTATATCAAAATTTTGTATAAAAAAAGCGCCTCGCGTTTAAATCGTTTTCACGAATTTCCGCAAGGCACTTTGACGTACGACTACCGCACTCAATCTGGGAGAATGGATGCCGGAATCGGGATGGCCACGCAACGGATTTGGCGGTCTGGAATGGTTACCAGTTGCCAGTTCTCGCGCAGGCCGATCTGTTCTGTGTTGACAATCTCAGGGAATGTATGCCGCACACTGTGCCAGAAACAAGAGTGGGCAAGGTCGAATCGATTTCTGATCACCCCAAGTGCTCTTGTGGCATCGTTTGTCTGCCTCTCATCCAGATCGAGAAGACTCCCCAACTTCGAGATCCGGTGCTTGAGCTCACCGCGTTCGTTTTCCGCGATTCTCATGACCGTGTAGAGACGCTTGAGATCGTCCGGCAACGTGCCGATGACTTTCTCGCCCTCCTCCACCTTCCCCGTCGGACATTGAATATCCGCGAGAGGAACGCCCTCTGCCCGACTCAAGATTTCCTTCAGTAGCACTGTCATTTTGCCCTCCTTGTGGGCTTGGAACTATTTCCGAGGAAGATATTAGTATACCTTTAGAATAATGTCAAATAGTGAGAATTTTAATAAAAAAACGGCCTCAACGCGTTTGCGCCAAGACCGTGAAAACTGCCACAAGAACAAGCAAGAAGAGCAAATCGAGAATAGCACGAGTTCTGTGCCGAATCATCATCGGTTTTTGCGGAAGACGTTCTAGGACATCAGCGGGAACCTTCATGATGCAACCTAGTTCATCTCTGTGCAAGATCGGCACACATCCAAAGGGAACTGCGTCGGCTGGAAATGCGACCACCCTTGCTAGGCGATCTCGATATCTTACGATATCTCCACACTTGAATCTTCCTGCCCACACGGTGTTGTATGTTCTGTGAGCCATTCTTACCCCTCCTGTTGTTCGTGATCTGATGCTGGTCTATTCCTTCTCAACCTGCCTTCAGCAAGCCTTCGTTCGTGTTCTTCTGTTGTAACACAGAGGCATTCGCCATCCTCGCATTGTTCACGATGCGTATCTTGAATGCATCTGGTTAGACCATCAAGCTGTGCCTTTGAGAGAAGGCCGTTATTGTTCATGACCACCTCCTTTTGTGACGTGTATGTTCTAGGACGATAACATTATGCCATCGTCTCATCCGTTTTGATAGTAGTATATGTAATATAAAAAGTCTAGAGAAAATTATTTTTGGTGGACCTAGCGAGAATCGAACTCGCGCCTCTACAATGCGAATGTAGCATTTTACCACTGAACTATAGGCCCAAACTAAATTCAAAAGGCAAAAATCAAAACTCAAAATTTACCCGCCTACCGGCAAGGCAGGAATTCAAAATTTTTATATCTAATTAGTTAATTGTTTATACCGAAAACATTCTATAACATGATCATTAGCCATTCCAACCGCCTGCATGTGAGCGTAGACGACAGTTCCGCCCAAGAATTTAAATCCCCTGTTCTTCAAATCTTTTGCGAATATTTCGGCTTCTTTGGTTACTGCCGGAATATCTTTCATTATTTTTCTTTTACCTAAAATTGTTTTATTTTTAACAAAGCCCCACATATAATCCGAAAAACTCCCAAATTCCTTTTGGATTTTGATAAACTGCTTTGCATTATTTATTACCGCTTTGATTTTAAGAAGATTGCGAATGATGCCGGCATCCTGCATCAGTTTTTCAACATGAGAATCTCCGAACTTGGCAATTTTTTTGTAATCAAAATTTACAAACGCTTTCTTAAAATTCTCTCTCTTGTGAAGTATTGTTTTCCAGGAAAGTCCGGCTTGCATGCTCTCCAAAACTAGAAATTCAAAAATCACTCTGTCATCAAAAACTGGCACACCCCATTCTTTATCATGGTATTTCTGCATCAACTTATCCTCTCCCGGCCATTCGCAAGTCTTTTTCATACGTATTTTTTTATCAAATCTACTACTAAAAGCATAAATTTTTTACAAGACAATATTTTGAGGATTGCCTTTTTCGAATTTTATTATATTTTCTATAGAAGTGTTTATTATTCTTTGGTTCGCTTCTTTGGTGTTAAAGGCTGTGTGCGGAGTGATAATTACTTTTGGACGATCAATCAAATAGTGGTTCATGAGGAGAGTTTTCAGATCGTCTTGGTTTGGATGAGGATTAGATAAGAGTTGCGTTTCGTCATTAATATATTTTTCTTCAGACAGAACATCTAATCCTGCGGCGGAGATTATTTTTTCTTCTAACCCAAAAACTAAGGCCGCGGTATCAATCAGAGAGCCACGAGCTGTATTTATTATTACCACCCCTTTTTTCATTTTGAGGATTTTTTCTTTATTTATGATGTGGTGAGTGTCTTTATTTTCTGGCAAATGTAAAGAAATAATATCCGAAGTTTGGATTAGTTCATCAATTGTCACGTATTTGAAATTTTGCTCTTTGGCAAAGTTTGTATCCGGAAAGGCGTCGAAGGCAATTACATTCATACCGAAACCTTTAGCAATTTTTATAACATTTTTTCCAATTTTACCGGTTCCTAAAACCCCGATTGTTTTTTCAAATAAATCAAAACCAGTCAAACCATTAGGGCTAAAAGATCCTTCTTTTACGACTCTGCTGTTAGCAGCTAATATATTGCGAGAAAGATTGAGCAGTAAAGCGAAAGTAAATTCCGCAACCGTGTGTTCTCCGTATGTTGGCACATTTGAAACTATTACTCCCTTTTTTTTGGCTATTTTAAGATCTATATGGTCGAAACCTGTTGATCTGGTCGCTATAAATTTTAAATCGGGCATTTTTTCAAATTCTTCTTTGCCTAATATTGAATCCACGAAAACAGATACAATCTCAATCCCCTTACCATCCCATTTTTCTCCTTTCTGGAGCGAACCGTCGTGAAAGACCATCTCAAAAGATGAAAGAGCTTTTGCTACATGATTTTTTTCTTCTTCTGTTCTGTGTGAGTAAAGAATTTTCATTTTTTTAATAGGCCTTACGCACTATTTAATTTATTTTTTGATCAATTTTCATTTCTTTTTCTATTTCTATTAATCTTTCGTATTTTGCTTTACGTTCCGGTGGATTGGGTGATCCTGCTTTGATACCGTATGTGCCGAGTCCGACTGCCAAATCAGCGATAAATGAGTCTGGAGTGTCTCCGGATCTGTGAGAGACGATTGTTTTCCATCCCGCTTTGTGTGCTAGACGGACCGCTTCAAAAACTTCTGAAACGGTGCCGATTTGGTTCGGTTTGATTATAACAGCGTTCGCGGCGTGTTCTTTTGACAGTTTGGATATTCTTTCTGGATTGGTTACTGTCAGATCATCTCCAACAATAATAGTGTCTTTTCCAATTTCACCCACTATTTTTTTAAAGTAAGTTTCGGAACTTTCTTCAAAAGGATCTTCAATGCTTTTGAGACGGAATTTTGAAGTAAGATATTTATATAAATTTAAAAGTTCATCGGGAGAATATGATTTCCCTAATATGTTATAGCTTCCGTTTTTGAAAAACTCCGAAGCGGCCGAATCAATGGCAAAGAAAACATTTTGTCTGCCTGACGCTTCTTCAAGAAGGCTGAATGGTTCTTCGATTTTTTCACAAATTGGAGAATATCCACCTTCATCGCCGAAAGGCACATTTCCAAACCGCGTTTTAATTATCTCTCCAAGATTTTTAAAAATTTCTTGTCCTACTTGAAAAGACTGCTTGGCGCTTTTCTCTCTTATAACAATCATGTATTCCTGAAAAGGTAGTCGAAAGTTGGCGTGCACTCCTCCGTTTATGATATTCATAAATAGACTGGGCATTTTCGGAGAAGTTTTATTTTCCTCGGCGATGTTTTTCCATAGAGGCAATCCATTTTCCTCGGCTCTAAGCATGGCTACAGCCATCGAAATTCCTATTGTCGTATTTCCTCCAAGAACGGACTTATTTTTTGTTCCGTCCAAAGAAATTAAGAGATCATCTATTTGCTTTTGATCTGGTTTTTTACCTACAAGCGCCGGCGATATTTTGGTTGCTATGATCTCGATAGCTTTTTTCATTCCACCATCTTCATCGCGAAGTTCTGCGGCTTCCAATGATCCTGTTGATTGACCGCGTGGCACAAAAGATGTAACGGTAAAATTATTTGATTCCAAAACAACCTTCAAAGTCGGTTTGCCCGTTGAATCTTTTATTTCATATCCCGATATTTTTTTTATTCCGGCTAGCGAGCGGCATCGCGAGAATTTATTCTCATGATGCGCGAGCGAAGACGGATCAAATGGTTTAATATCCCGCGGCTCTGCCGCGGACTTTGTGTCCAGGGCTTTGCCCTGGGGTTTAATACCATTTATTGAGCCGTCTTTCATATTTTGAAATGTTAGAGATTACCCAAAATCGTTCGCTCTTTTTCCGCAATGGAGCTCAAGGTTTTGATAACAGTGTCTGGATTCAGAGAAATGCTCACTATTCCCTCTTCCACAAGAAAATCGGCAAAATCCGGAAAATCAGATGGAGCCTGCCCGCAGATGCCGATGTATTTATTTTTTGCTTTGGCGATTTTTATCACGTCTTTTATCATTTTTTTGACTGCTGGGTCGTTTTCGTTGGATATCTCGTCAACGATGGACGAATCTCTGTCCAAACCCAAGACTAATTGTGTCAGGTCGTTTGAGCCTATTGAGAATCCATCAAAGAGGTCAAGAAATTCATTTGCCAGAATTACGTTCGAAGGGATTTCGCACATCAGATACACTTTCAATGTCTTATCGGCGTTTTTATCCAATCCGTAAGACGCCATGCTTTCTAAAACTTTTTTCCCTTCCTCAACTGTTCTGCAGAAAGGAATCAAAGCCACAACATTTTTAAGTCCTATCTCTTCGCGGACTTTTTTGAACGCAAGGCACTCCAATCCAAAAGCTTCTTTGAAGTCTGGATGATAGTATCTTGAAGCGCCACGCCAACCAATCATAGGGTTTTCTTCGCTTGGTTCGTACAATTCTCCGCCTAAAAGTTTGCGGTATTCATTTGTTTTAAAATCAGAGAATCTGATAATCACTTCATTCGGCCAAAAAGCGGCGGCTATTTTTGCTATACCTTCTGCCACTTCGTCTATATAAAACTTTTTTTTGTCTTCATAACCTGCCGTCAGAGAATCGATTTTTTTTGCCAGCAATCTCAAATCGGCATTCTCGCTGTTTTTATATTTTTCGTAATTTATGAGAGCGTTTGGATGCATTCGAATATGCGAAGCTATGATAAATTCGAGTCTCCCGAGACCCACACCACTAACTGGCAGAATATGATTCTTAAAAGCTTCATCTGGGGAGCCAATATTCACCATGATTTTTGTCTTTGTTTTTGGAATTTTGTCCAAATGATGTTCCAATACCTCAAAGGGCAGAGATCCTTCATAAATCAGGCCGCTCCCGCCAGATGAACAGTCGACAGTGATTATATCGCCGTCTTTAAAAGTCTTTGTTGCAATCTCTGTTCCAACTATGGCTGGGATTTCTAATTCGCGGGAAACTATGGCGGCGTGGCTTGTTCTACCTCCTTTGTCGGTAACGATGGCCGAAGCGATTTTCATTATCGGTTCCCAGTCTGGATCTGTAATTTCAGTCACCAAAACTTCACCCTTTTTAAATTCCTCGATATTCTTTACATCTTTGATCATCCTGACTTTTCCGGTTGCTATTTTGGAACCGACGGCGATTCCAGACAGAAGTATCTTTCCGGTTTTCTTTAATCGGTATTCTTTATAGATATTCTTATCTCGGGTTGAAATGACTGTCTCTGGTCTTGCCTGAATTATGAAAAGTTCTCCCGTCTTACCGTCTTTTGCCCATTCAATGTCCATTGGCTGGAGATGTCCATGCACTTTGGAGAAATGTTCTTCTATTTGCAATATCCATCCGGCGAGTTTCAAGATTTCATTGTCGGTCAAGCTGTATTTTCTTATACCAGCTTCAGGGACTTTCATGCTCTTTATACCCTTTCCG
This sequence comes from Patescibacteria group bacterium, assembly GCA_038062955.1. GTDB lineage: Bacteria > Patescibacteriota > Minisyncoccia > Phycocordibacterales > BOKC01 > JBBTWE01. The sequence continues at coordinate 231,297 of JBBTWE010000001.1, forward strand.
GAATATACGAGTTTTTCGTTCTTTTTTCCCAAATTTTTGGAGATGATGGGGTTTGCGCTTTTGCCCAAAAGTGGCTTGAAGACAATAAATTCGTCAGGGATGACTTTGCCTTGCACGATAAGTTCACCCAAACCGTATATGCTGTTAATTATGATAGCGTTCTCAAAACCTGTTTCTGTGTCAATCGAAAAAGCGACCCCACTCGAAGCCAAATCGCTTCTTGCCATTTTTTGAATTCCGACCGAGAGTGAGATATCGAAGTGAGAAAATCCCTTGTCTTGCCTGTATGATATTGCTCTGTCTGTAAAAAGTGAAGCGAAGCATTTCCTGACTGCAAGGAGAATTTCATCAACGCCAAACACATTCAGATAAGTTTCTTGTTGTCCGGCAAAAGAAGCTCCTGGTAGATCTTCGGCTGTGGCTGATGATCTTACGGCAGTATCAACATTTTTACCGTACAGTTTTTCTAAGTTTGTGTAGGCTTTCGATATTTCTTCCGCCAGATCGGGAGGAATCTTGCCTTTCAATATTAGTTTTCTTATCGCTTGGCCTTTCTTGGACAGATTTCTCATATTACTGGTATCCAGACCTTCTAAAACTTTAGCGATTTTTTCTTTCAAACCTGATTTTTCCAGAAAATGGTTGTAGGCAAAAGAAGTGACGGCAAAACCATCCGGAACGTTTATTCCGAGCGGAACAAGATTTGCAATCATTTCTCCCAACGCTGCATTTTTACCACCAACAAGTGGCACGTCCTTGATGCCAATATCTTTAAACCAGAGAATGAAAGATTTTTCTTTATTCATTTTTTTTGATGGCTAATATTAAATCTGCGACATTGGAACCGGTTAAACCAGTCCTAAAATAATCGCCAACTTTCTCGAAAAAATTGTAAGACGTGTTGCCCGCCAGAAATTCAGACGTATCCATATTAAGCTCGCGGATTCTTTTTATTGTTAGATTATCGCACAAAGCGCCGGCAAAGTCGGTGTTGTCCCAACCATCGCTATTTATGGCGGCCACCAAACAGTCATCATTTATGAAACGTGAAGCAGACAAAACCAACTCCTGATTTCTTCCACCTCTTCCAAGTTTTCTTGCAGTTACAGTCGTCTCGCCGCCACAAATCAACACTTTGTTTATTTTAGCTTTATTTATTTCTTTAGCGATTTGCTCGCCAATTTCTCTCGCTTCTCCTTTTAGGTCATTAGTTTTTATTTCTGAATCAAAACCAAGCTCGCTCGCTTTTTCTGCCATTTTGTTCAAAGCAGTAGTGTTAGAAAGGAAAAGAATATTTTTTACATTTTCAAAATATTTATCATCTTTGGGTGTTTCAATAAGATTATTTATGTCAAAACCGCAGGCCGTATTGGCGCTGTATTTTTCGATGACCAGTTTGGCATCCTCTATCGTGGAAGAATCTTTGATTGTTGGGCCGGAAGCCACGAACTCCATATCGCTACCGACATCGGAAAAAATCAAAGATATTGATTTAGCTGGAAAAGCATACTTGGCCAAATACCCGCCCCTTGCCAAAGATAGATGTTTTCTGACAGTGTTTATTTCAATAATATTGGCTCCCGCGCCCATAAGACAGCTCACCATGTCTGATTCTTGAAAACAGGTAAAGTTATCTGGTTGGCAAAGCAGAGTTGAACCCCCGCCAGAAATTATAAAAATTATCAGATCGCTTTCTTCAGAATTTTCGAGTAGATCGATTATTTTTTTAGTTGAATCAACATTGTTTTCTGTTGGGAAGGGATGATCGCCTTGGCAAAATTTGATTTTCTTTGGCGTTTCATTGCAGACTAAATCAATAACAATTCCGTCCGTCAGTTTGTCACCGAGAATATCTTCAAGAGCGAGTGCCGCTTCCAGAGAACATTTTCCCACTCCAACAACAAAAATACGCTTGATTTTATCTAGCGCATAGGATGTTTCTTTGATAAAAAGATGGTTATTTTCGAGCTTTATTCCCTCCTTAATTGCATGCTTTGTATCTATAGCCTGGAGGCCGGCTTCCATTATTTCCACCGCCGCCTTGCGGAGTGGATTTTTAATGAGAGTATCGGAATTTTTAATCTTGGAGTCCTTATTTTTCACGCATTGATTATAATCCCTCGTAGCTACGATTTCCAATCAAAGATACGCACAGGTAAATCAAAATTTACAAACGCTTTCTTAAAAAACCAACATATCCCATTCTTCGTCGTGGTATGTCTGCATTAATTTATCTTCCCCTGACCATTCACAAGTCGTTTGCATATCCAACAAATATATAATTATTTTTGATAAAAGAAAACACCGCTTGCTGACCTAGACTAGCTAGATTTAAGCGAAGCGGTGTTGGAGGTGAGGGGTTGCCAACTTGGTTTTTTCAGTCCATCTTCTTTTGTTGCCAATCGACAACTAAGAAAACACTGACTAACGTATGGTCGGAAACCAGAATCGGAACTTCCACGATGCGAATTGAATCTCCTACTTTCCACGGAATGAATGCCGGAGAGATGCTGGCAGGCATAGCTACAAAATTGACAAAGGCCGTAAGAGTCCCACCGGTGTGAGTTTCAAACTCCACCTGCATGAGTCCAACAAAGTCTTGCCCTTTAGGGCCATCGAGGTCGATCACCTTCACCGGCATGTGAGCAACTTTCACCCACCTTCCCGGGCCAGTAAGTCCATCCGGATGCGTAGCAATAATTGACGGCCCGATCTCAGAACTTGCGATGGCTACAGGTATCACTCCGAATAGTATGTAATAAACACCAAAACAGATGATAATGGCCATCAATGCAGCCAGAGCTTTCACTAGAGCTTTCATCGTTTGTCTCCCTTCGATTTGAGTTTGCTTTAAACAAAGAACACTCGCTCTTTAAAACGTAACATACTTAATAGTTGAAAGTCAAGAGCAAGATAAATTATTTTATTTCTATACTTTTAACTATCTGATCTATAAGGTTATCAATACTAGTTGAATGTCTATCTTAACGATTTGTACAGGGTGCCTGTAAAAAATAGAGCTAAAATTCCGATTAGAATAAGGGAAGTTGGGTGTTCTCTAAAAAGACTTATTTGATCAGTAAAAATTTCGAATCCGTGCAAAATAGCAGCAACGCTAAAAACGGTAAGAAATAAAAACAAAAGAGGATAACGTCTCAAGACCGGTTTGGAATATTTACTAATATTGTCGTGAAGATTTTTCGTATTCTTCTCAATATTTTGAATCGGATCTTTTTCAAACATTGTTATTCTGAAATTATATCATTGTTAATGTCCTTTATTTATTTATTTTTTAAATTGTATTAGGTTTAATAAAATCATCTGGTCCCAATACATCGTAACCATCTGTGGAAATTTTTTTAGGTTCTCGTTTTATTTTTTTCTGGGTCAGGATTATTTCTTCGAGAGTTTTATAAGAATCAAGATTTCTTATTACTTCGTTGCCAGTTTCTGGATCAGTTGGTCTTAGTATTTTTTTATACATTATATGAAGTAACGGTGAAGGGATGGCATATGTTAGAGAGGTACTATTAGTGTAGGTAATAAGTTTTCCATTTTCACCTTTTCCTAATATTTTAGTTTCAGGAAAACCAGCAAAAAGAATAGCCACAATTTTTCCGTTTGTTGGATTAAATATGGGTGAGCCACTAGATCCTCCGTGAGTTACCGCCTCTACAATTATTCCATGTGGGCTCTCACACACAAAAGGAAGTATTGCACTAACAATTCCTCTCTGTAGAATGGGAGAAAATTGATGAAGCCAACCAGCGGATTTTAATGTACTAGTTCCCATTGGAAATCCTGAAATAAATACTTCATCTCCTTCCTCTACACTCAATGCTTTATCGATTTCTACAAATGGTAGGCCCTTCGCTTTTACATAAATTGCTCCAATATCAGGTATGTCCTCACCGTAGTGGACTCCATCAATTTCTTTTTCTCTAATTGTGTTACTAACTGCCTCAACATCAACATGAATCGTTAGCATTCCTAAGTCAGGCACATTATGAAATAAAATTACTTGTATAGGTATTGATGTGGGGTCATTTTTTCGTCTTGGGAGCAAATTAATTGCATTAATAACATGATTATTTGTCAGGATAATTCCACTTTCATCAACTATGAACCCAGTACCAATGATGTCTGGAAAATCAGGACTTTTTGAATATTTAGAGACTATAGCTACAACTGCGGGTTTTATTTTCTTGTAGATCTCTGATGGAATAGACATTCTGTATGTTATTTATATACCAAAATATAACGAGAATTAATGACTACTTGTAAGTAAGTTTGTGGACCCTACCGGGATCGAACCGGTCGCCTCCACATTGCAAATGTGGCGCTCTACCAGATGAGCTAAGGGCCCGAAAATATAATGGAATTTAAGTCTGATATCTTAAATCTCAAATCTATACTACCTTACAACAAACGGAACTATTTGTTAAGCGCTAATATTATAACGTGATCAAGGAACTCTCCCAAACTTGTTCCAGCGGCTTTCAAAGATTTTGGCAGAAGAGATTCAGTAGTAAGTCCGGGTAAAGTATTTACTTCAAGAATATATATCTCTCCGTTATCCGAGAGGATCATGTCTGTTCTAGAATAATGTCGGAGGCCGAGTGCTTTGTGAGCCTGAAGAGCAATATCCTGTACGTTCTTCGTGATATTTGGAGGAAGCTGTGCGGGACAAATTTCCTGCGTCTTTCCACCGTATTTTGCCTCGTAATCAAAAAATTCCGAACCGACAGGCTTTATTTCAACCGGAGGCAAAGGGAAAACAGAACCGTCATCCAAACTATCGACAACACCGCAGGTTACTTCCCTACCCTTCACAAATTCCTCCACCAATACTTGCGAAGAATATTTAAAAGCGTATTCAATCGCTCCTTTGAATTCTTCAAAAGTGTTGGAAATCCGTACACCTAGAGACGATCCGGAAGTCGCAGGCTTTGTTACCAAAGGCTTGTTTAGGGTGTTAAATATTTCAAATATCTCCAGATAATTCGTTTTGTTTTTATTGAGTGTTGCGCCTCTTGCGGTTTTTATTCCCTCTCTTATAAAGACTTTCTTTGATAAATCCTTATTCATTGCAACCGATGAGGAAAAAGAATCGGAACCTGTGTATGGAACATTATGAGCTTCAAGAATTTTCTGCAGTTTTCCGTCTTCGCCATATTCGCCATGAAGGCCATTAAACACAACGTCTAAGTGTTTGAGAATATTTTCCGGCTCCTGAATCATTCCATCAAAGTGCCATTTTCCGTTCTCGTCAATATAAATATCGACTGGATGATATTTATTTCCCAAATGTTCTAAAACAGTCGCACCAGTTTTTAGAGAGACATCGTGTTCTCCGGATGGCCCTCCACGCAAAACCCCCACTCTAATTTTAGAGGTTTTATTTTTTCTGTGTGCCAAATGATCTTTCATAACAAACATTATACCAAAGATAAATCATAAATCTTATATCTAAAATCTGAAATTATTGACGTGGTTGACTACACCAAAGTAATATATTAATGTCTATATCAGATTCGGACACATCGTCCGAAAGTAATCCGCGAAATTCCGCGGGCAGTTCTTTCAAAAAAGAGGGTCTCGTGAATACGGAAACAAGAAAGATTGGTCTTGCCTGCTTCATCGGTGGTTTCCTCGGTTGTATCGTGGCGCTCATCTGTACACCGGCCTTCTGGTGGCTCGGTCTCATTGCTGGGTTTGCGGGTGGCTACGTGAGCTACGAGTTCCGTTCGGTGCTTCAGGCGATTCCCAAGGCGTTTTTGCAGGTGCAGAAGGAATTCAGTCTCGATTTCGTGAGAGCTTGTTTTCAGGGAACAAAAAAATGGTTTGCCAAGCCTCATCCGATTGTTTACTTCGGGCTGTGTTCAGGACTCTTGTGGACCATCATTGAGGTACTGTTTGATGTTAGTCCTCCAAAGAGATTGGATGGCCAATTACCCCAAATAGACGATTTCGTTGCTCTCTATCTCATCACTTTCCTTGGGTCTGGATTCTGTTCCGGGCTTATTGGTGTTACTGTCGTGTTGATAGGAGCTCGTGATGAGATTGGTTTCGTGCCAGACGATTTTTTTGGTGGGTATAGAGAAGCTCTCAACCACGCCACTGTCGGAGTCGGTCGAGTTCTGAAGTTCGTCTTCTGGACAGCCAGCGTGAAGATCGTTCTGTGGACCATACCGAAGTGGGTATTTCTAGTGATCTTTGTCTTGGGAGCATGGTGCTGGGAACTCTTCAAGATCATCCACTCGGACAAGCGTCTGCTCTGTGGAGTAGACAGCGCAATTGGTGTGGCAACAGGCTACATCTTGGCCTTGGGGCAATCCGCTTCATTGGTTGAGTCCTTGTTCTTCTCCACTTATGCCGGACTCATTGGAGCGGTACTCGGGATTCTCAACTGGGAGCTCGTTTCCAAGCGATGGCTCAAGGTACCCGTGAAGGTAAGAGCGGATTAGTATCGTCACATCGGCGGTCTTGTAGACAGAAATGTCTCGACCGCCGATTTTTTATTATACAGATATAGGAATAGGAGTTTTTAAACAATTTATCTATATTCCAGTTTTTTGCAAAATACTAGAATATCTTGAGCAAGAGGAGTAAGTTTGTGTCGAACATTAACACCGTCACTTCTTTTTAAAATGAGATCCGCAATAAATAATTTTCGAATGTGGTCAGAAGTATTTGTATAACCGCATTTAATTCTCTCTGAAATTTCGTCTACTGAAAGTTCTGGTTCTTCCTTAAGTAATTCTAGTATTTGAATCCTTCTTTTATTAGCAAATCCTTTTATGATTATCTCTAATCTTTTGTATGATCTCGCATGAGTTTCTTTTTGTGCGACTTTCATAGAATATTAATTATACTCTATTCCGATATTTTGCAAAATTACGGAATAGAGTAAATAAGATAGAAATTTATACTAGAACTCGATTCATACCGGTATTACTCAATTTTGTCGCGGAGGTTGCGGTGGTAATTGATAGCAAACCTATGCGCTTCGAGGTTAGACAACAAGATTTCTTGTTCGTACTTTTCTATAAGAGCAGGGTCTCCTAGAATCATTTTTTGTTTGTGTCTTTCGTCCTTGGTAACTGCAACTACAGGAATAGTCAGCTTTTCTTCTTCGAGTACCGCTTCTATCGCATTTTTTTGGGCCACAGCTCCATCCACAACGATTAAATTCGGTAACAACCATTCTTTATGTCCAAGCCTCCTTTTTAGGATTTCTTTTAATGCAGCCACATCATTAATCCCTGGATTTATTTTGATTTTGAATTTGCGGTAGTCAGATTTTTTGAGTCTTTTGCCTTCTACAACAACCATCGCTCCGACAACGTGGGTACCCATAATATGTGCAATGTCATAACTTTCGATTCGAAATTCTTTTTCCATGGTGCCGAGAGTTTCTATACTACTTGTCGTAAAATCTCTATTTATTAAAGAAACATCCTGAATATGCTTTAGGGCAAAAATCTTGTTCCTAATAATTTGTGCTTCTTCAAATTTCTCTTCTTTGGCAAGTTGCGACATCTGTTTCTCAAGATTCTTCAAAAGCTTCTTTTTCTGCCCAGAAAGAAATAATTTGATGTTTTTTACCGTTTCTCCGTAGAATTTTTTATCGATTTCGCCACTACAAACCCCAGGACAAAGACCGAGTTGTCGCATAAAACATGGTTTAGAACTTTTTTTGCTTGCAGGAGTACATTTATCTCTAAAAGGAAAAATTTTTCTGATAATTTTTAAGGCTACTTTCAATAATTGACCTTGAGGAAAAGGACCGAAAATAGAGCTAATGAATAATGCTTCAGAATTAAGATTTAAGATATTTTTTGAAAAATTAATATCTTTTTGACGAACAATTAAAACTCGCGGAAATTCTTCTTTGGTAATGACAACACAGTTAAAGCTTTTTCCATCTTTTTCAGCCGTATTGTATTTTGGCTGATGTCGTTTTATGAGAGCCGCTTCAAGAATCAAAGCTTCAAGACTTGAATCTGTAATTCTGTGGTTTATTTTTCTAATTTTTTGAACCATATCCAAAATCAAAGGATTCCTGGAATCTTCTAAATTTTTAGCAAAATAACTTCTGACTCGATTCTTAAGGGAAGCCGCCTTTCCAATATAAAGAATCTCGTTGTTTTTTCCCAAGAAAAAATAGACACCGGGAGAAGCCGGGAGTTTACTTTTGGTTAGCAAGTTTGAAAAATTTATTTTTTCCATACCGTATATCAAATACTGTGTATCTACTTTGATTTCTTAAGTACTTTCTTCAAATATTGTCCGGTATAAGAATTTGTATTTCCAGCAACTTCTTCAGGGGTGCCTCGAGCGATAATTTTTCCTCCTTTTTCTCCTCCTTCTGGGCCAATATCAATTAAGTAATCACAGCTTTTGATAAAATCCATGTTGTGTTCAATGACAATTACAGTATTTCCTTTGTCTACCAATTTTTGCAGAATTTCTATGAGTTTCTTAACGTCTTCATAATGAAGCCCAATTGTCGGCTCATCTAAAAGGTAAATAGTCTTCTGTAAGTGTGGCTTATAAAGCTCAGAAGAGATTTTAATTCTTTGAGCTTCCCCACCAGAGAGAGTTGTAGCTGATTGGCCGAGCTCTAAATAATCCAAGCCCACTTCCTGCATGGTTTTTAATCTGTCGGAAATCGCTGGGATATCCTGAAAGAAATTTAAAGCCTCTTCAACGGTCATTTGGAGCACATCGTATATATTTTTCTTTTTATACTTTACTTCGAGAGTCTCTTTCATGAATCTTTTACCGTTGCAGACATCACAAGTAACATAAACTGTTGGTAAAAAGTGCATTTCAACTTCAATCATGCCATTTCCTCCACAAGCCTCACATCTACCACCTTTGACGTTGAAAGAAAATCGGCTAGCAGTCCATCCACGAGATCTTGCATCAACTGTTTCTGCAAAAATTTCTCGAATGAAAGTGAAAGCCCCCGTGTAAGTTGCAGGGTTTGATCTTGGAGTGCGTCCGATTGGCGACTGTTCAATCAATATTGCGCGGGTTAAGTATTCCGAACCAGAAAAAGACTCGCAGTTGAATGTTTCAGCGCTTCTATATCGTCTATCAAATCTAGCCTGTAAATTTTTATAAAGGATTTCATAAAGAAAAGATGATTTCCCAGAACCAGAAACTCCCGTGACACTGATAAGTTTCCCGAGAGGAATTTCAACATTCAAACCCTTTATATTAAAAATCTTTCCTCCTTTAATTGTGATTTTACCTTTCTGCGAATCTCTTCTTTCTGGTATGGCAATCATCTTGTCCCCTCTAAGATAGTCCAAAGTGACAGATCCGCTTTTATTTTTAGCGGCAGTAATAAGATCATCTAAATATCCAGCAACTACAATTTCTCCGCCGTGAACACCTGCTCCTGGACCAATGTCCACCAAAAAATCAGAAGAAAAAATAGTATCTTCATCGTGCTCCACGACAATTATAGTGTTACCTAAATCACGGAGGGTTTTAAGAGTAGCAATCAAACGATCGTTATCTCTCTGGTGTAAGCCAATTGTTGGCTCGTCCAGAACGTAGAGCGCTCCTACAAGGCCCGAGCCAAGTTGGGATGCAAGTCTAATTCTTTGCGCTTCTCCACCTGAAAGAGTGCCTGCTTTTCTGCTCAAAGTTAGATATTCGATGCCGACGTTTAGCATGAATTCAAGTCTTGCAGAGATTTCTTTTATGAGTGGCTCGGAAATACTTTTTTCTTTAGCGGTTAAATCAAGATTCTTAAAGAAATTAAAGCTGTCCGTGATGTTTAAATCCGTAACGTCAATAATGTTTTTGTCATTGATTTTTACATTGAGCGCCTCTTCTCGAAGGCGGCGTCCGCGACACTTTGGACATTTTTCTTCACCCCAAAAATGTTTGGTTCCTAAACCATTACAATCTGGACACGCTCCATAAGGAGAGTTGAAAGAAAAGATTCTCGGTTCAATCTCTGGATAAGAATAGCCGTCGTTTGGACAAGAAAATTTTGAAGACCAAATATATTCTTGATTTTTCTCGTCGCTTTCGTTTACAAAAATAATTTTTACAAGCCCATTTGATTCTTCCAGCGCTTTTTCCAAGTCTTCCGCGAGACGCATCTCGGTATCCTTCACTTTTCCTTTGAAATCTTGAATATCGATCCGATCAACTAATACATCGATGTTGTGCTTAGTATTTTTCGACAAGAGTATTTGTTCCCGTAATTTTTTTCTCTCTCCATCAACTAAAACTTCGGAGTAACCCTTATTTAAAAAATCATATAGAAGCTGATAATATTCTCCCTTTCTACCTCTTACAACAGGAGAGAACATTTCGACGCTTTTGATATTTTCTTTATTTCGACTACTTGTTCTAACTTGTTTTAAAATCAATCCTTTGATTTCTTCGTTCGAAACTTTTCTGATTATTTGTCCACAAGTAAGACAAAGTGGATGTCCAATTCTTGCGTAAAGAATCCTTAAATAATCATATATTTCTGTGATGGTTGCGACGGTTGAGCGTGGATTGCTTGAATGTGATTTTTGGTCAATCGAAATTGCGGGAGAAAGACCTGTTATCTCATCAACGTCTGGTTTCTGCATCTGTCTTAGAAATTGTCTTGCATAAGAAGACAAGGATTCAATGTAACGTCTTTGTCCTTCGGCAAAAATAGTATCAAACGCCAAAGAAGACTTTCCTGATCCAGAAAGTCCCGTGAAAGCGATAATTTTATTTCGAGGTAGCTCCAAACTGATATTTTTCAGATTGTGAGTTCTAGCCCCTTTTATAACGATTTTTTGAGCCCCATTTATATTTTCGTGTGGATTTGGCATAAAATACAAAATAACCCCTTGGTTCGAGGTATATAGATGATATAGAGTATCACAGGATAAACTTAGGGCAAAGACTCAATTCCAAACATTGAATCGCACGTTCATTTACATTTTCCTTCTTAGAATATTTTCAATTTCCGTAATAATATCCTGAAAACTTATTGCGGTTTTTATAAAATACTTTTCAACTCCAAGGGCAAAAGCTTTATCAATATTTTCTTGTCCGCCGACATTTGAAAGAATCATGACAGGTGTACTTTTTAGTCTCTCATCTTCTCTTATTTTCTCTAAAACTTTAAAACCACCCATTCCAGGAAGTAAGATATCTAAGATAATCAAATCAGGATTTTCCTCACCAACTACTTTCACAGCTTCTTCGCCTGTTGAAATAAATACTAAAGTGCAACCAGTTTCGCTCAAACGCTTGGTCATGAGGGCGCTAAAAAACTCGTCGTCCTCAATCCACATTATTTTCTTATGTAGAAAAAATTTATTTTGTTTTTTGGTATTTTCCATATGGCTTACATTCTGAATTGTCTGGTTGTTCTAGGCTCTGGAAGCGGCTTGTTTATTAAGTAAAATCATCTGAATTTCTCGAACGATATCATCAAGTACAACGGTTGCTTTGGTTAAGAACCGATCGGCTCCCAAGATTTTAGTTTTTTCCATCTCATTATTTTGAGTGAAATTTGATAGAACAATGACAGGAATATCCTTTAACCCTGGATCTTTTTTGATATATTCCAAGACCTCAAAACCGCTTATCCCAGGCAAAAGCAAGTCTAAAAGTATCAAATCAGGTTTTTCTTTTTTCAAAAGTTCAAGGGCTTCTTCGCCTGTCCTACTAAAAAGCAATTTGCATTTTTGTTGAGTTAATTTTCGAGCAATTAAGTCACTTAAGAACTTATCGTCTTCCACCCACATTATTTTTTTGTCGACAAGCAGATTATTTTCTCTTGTTTTCCTTTCGGATATTGAAAGGACGCTCTTTATTTTAGTTATAACTTCTTCAGCATTGAATTGTGATTTTACTATGTAATCACGAACGCCCAAATCTAATACGTTTCTGATTTCTTCGGCGTCACCAGATGGAGAAATAATTATAATTGGGATTCCGGAAATTTCAGGATTCTCTTTCTTTTCTCGGAGAACTTTTAATGCGTTTACTGACAAAAGCTCCATATCCAAAATGACCACTTCCGGTTTAAAAAGTTTCATCTGATCAATGGCCACTGCTCCATTATTGATATAAAGAGTTTCGTATCCTTCTTTTTTTACCTTTTCATTTATTATGTTCCCCAAAAAAAGGTCTTCTTCTATTACAATTAATATTTTAGACATAAAATTAGGTTCTAGTAAATTAGGTGTCAGGTTTTTTGAGTTTCTATTTTCTCTTTATTTTATCGTGAAAATCATGCGTTAGCAATTGGTAGTGTGAACATGAATTTTGTACCATGATTTTCTTGACTTTCAAAGCTTATGTTTCCACCATGCTTTTCAATGATACTTTTTATTATAAACAATCCTAGACCGGTACCATTCGTCTCCAATTTGATCGCATTTTGAGCTCGAAAGAACTTTTTGAAAAGATTAGGCTGTTCACTTGTTGGAATGCCTATTCCATTATCTTCCACTGATACTTTTAATTTGTTGCCTTCTCGTAAAATGATTATTTTAATCCAGCCATTCCTTTTTGAATATTTAACTGCGTTTTCTATCAAATTTTGAAAGACCGCTCTCATTTTTTGCGGATCGACGAAAGCTCTTGGTATATCTTTTTCTGATTGAACTTCAATCTTTATATTTTTTTTCTCAACAGGTGATCTGAAATCAGGAAGAATATTGGAAATCAAATCTAGCAAATTAATTTCAACTGGAGAAAAATCTGCTGTCTTAAACTCCGCTTTGTCGGCGCCCAACATATCTTGGATTAAATTGATTATTCTTTCATTACTTTCGTATGTCTTTAAAAGAAGCATCCTTTGGTCAGTGTTTAGCTTGCCGCTTGATTCTTCAAGTAAAATGTTAAGTGTCCACTTTATGGCTGAAAGAGGTGTTCGGAGTTGGTGAGCAACAGTGGAGACGAAATCCCTTCTGTCCATATCCAGTTTGCTTATCTCGGCATTTTCTTTTTTGAGCTCTAAATCTTTTCTGACCAACCTTCTGGCAAATGAGTTATATTCTTCATTTAATAATTTCAATTTCTCGGATTGCAGCTGGGTCTGTCTCTTACTTTCTGAAAGCTGCATCTCTCTTTTTTTGAGTGCAGATGAAAGATATCCGGACAATGATCCGACAATGAAATAAACGGCCGTAATGACGACGGTTGTGGAGAGTTTAGATAAAAATTCTGCGTATTCCAACTTACCTTGTCCGGAATAGCCAAAAATGTTCTGGACCATGCCATAATTTTCGAGTAGAAGGTAGCCGTTTATAAGTGATCCAGATACCAGGGCTATAAATAAAGACCCAAGCGGACTAAAAAGAATAATCGAGGAAACTATTGGAATAAAGAAGAAAATTGGAGCCACATTTTCGACACCGCCTGAAAAATGCAAAACTATCATAAAGAAAGCTAGTTCCGCGAGTATCTGACAAGTTCCGAACAAATTGACCCACTTAACATTGTTTGCAAATTCTAATTTTTTTATAATAACCAGAAATATGACGTTGATTAAAATAAATATTGAGAAGAGTAAAAGCATCATCGGTAAAGGGAAAACATTTTCTCCCAAAGGATCAAGTTTTGAAAGAAGGCCCATAGCAAAAATGGCCGGAGCATAAAACCACCGTGCCACAATGAGCCATTTATTGGCTTCGAACTTATTACTGTGAACCAATTTCATATTACGATTATATCAGAAGACGATAAACTTTTATTTTATTGTTGTGGATACTAATTTGTGGTTTTTTTCTTTTTCTTTAGTAAAAACTTTATCTCATCTCTAAGTATTGCGGCTGTTTCAAAATCTAGAGATTTAACAGCCTCGTTCATTTGTTTTTCTTTCTCTCTGATTAGTTTTTTGCTATTACCTTTATAGATGCCTCCGTCCATATTAGCCAATGATTCAACAGCCTTTTGACGTTCCCTTTCGGCTTGTCCGATAGATTCTCCAACTTTTTTTATAATAGTTTGCGGAGTTATATTGTTTTTTAAATTGTGAGCAGTTTGAATTTGTCGCCTTCTTTCTGTTTCGTGGATGGCGTGTTTTAGTGAGTCTGTAATTTTATCAGCGTACAAAATAACTTTTCCATCAATGTTCCTAGCCGCTCTTCCGATAGTTTGAATAAGCGAGGTTTCACTTCGCAGGAATCCTTCCTTGTCCGCGTCTAAAATTCCGATTAAAGTTACTTCCGGCAAATCCAAACCCTCTCTTAAAAGATTCACCCCAACCAAACAGTCAAACTTCCCTCTTCTAAAATCATTCAGAATTTCTATTCGTTCCATTGTTTTAATATCGCTATGCAAAAATTCTGCTTTTACTCCTCGTTCCTTGAGAAATTCGCTTAATTCCTCGGCCATTTTTTTTGTAAGAGTTGTTGTGAGCACTCTCCCGCCTTTTTTTATCGCTTTTAGAGCTTCCTCGATAAAATCAAAAACCTGACCGCCTCTTTTTGCATTTTTCTTGCCAGGAACTTCTATTTTTTCGGATATTGGTCGCACTTCCAAGAGTGGATCAATCAGTCCTGTTGGTCGAATAATCTGCTCAACTATTTTCTGGCTTTTTTCCCTTTCAAAATTTCCCGGGGTTGCTGAAGTAAAAATAGCCTGACCAATCCTTTCTTCAAATTCCTTAAAATTAAGAGGTCTATTGTCACGAGCCGACGGTAAACGGAAACCATGATCTATAAGATTTTTCTTACGAGAAGCATCTCCTGCGTACATCCCGCCTATTTGGGGTATTGTTACGTGAGATTCATCTATAACAGTTAGAAAGCCTGGTTTTCCGTCTTTATCACGAGGAAAATAAGACAAGAGAGTATCCGGCGCATCCCCTGCGTTGCGCAAAGAAAGATGTCTTGAATAATTTTCAATGCCGTTACAGTAACCGACTTCTTTGAGTAATGCCAAATCATAACCAGTTCTTCTCTTCAATCTGTCCGCCTCAAGCAATTTTCCCTCTTTGGTAAAATACTTCAGCTGTTCTTTAAGCTCGGCTTTTATGCGTCCTATGGCGACACCCAATCTTTCCTTATCTGTAATAAAATGCTTTCCGGGGAAAATAGTAATAGCCTCTTTTTCTTCGATAATACTTCGGCTTAAATAATTTAATATTTGAATACTTCTGATTTTGTTATCCTCGAGTTCAATGCGATAAACTATTTTTTCATTTGTTGGCATTATTTCCAAAAAATTTCCGATTACTCTGAAATTTCCCGGATTTAAATCAGCATTTGTTCGTTCGAAGCGGATTTCAACCAATCTTCTGGTTAAATCAATTCGTTTGGCTGTATCCCCCACCTTAAGAATTAAATTTACCGATTTGTATTCTGCTGGGCTTCCCAAACCATAGATACAAGAAACTGACGCCACAATTATCACATCTTTTCTTGTAAGTAATGCTTGAGTGGAAGCATGACGCAATCTATCGATTTCTTCGTTTATTTGAGCCTCTTTTTCAATGTAGGTATCTGTAACATGCATGTAAGCCTCCGGTTGATAATAATCATAGTAAGAAACAAAATAATGCACTGCATTTTCAGGAAAGAAATCTTTGTATTCTTGCGCCAGTTGCGCCGCTAAAGTCTTATTGTGAGCAATTACCAGCGTCGGTTTATTTATTTGTTGTATAACATTAGCAACAGTAAAAGTCTTTCCGGAGCCGGTCACCCCGAACAGAGTTTGGTATCGATTATCTTTACTAATTCCCTCGCACAGCTCTTTTATTGCTTTTGGCTGATCGCCGGCAGGAGTAAAGGGATTTTTGAGTTTAAAATCGGTCATTTTGAGTAGGTTCTCGCTCCTATTTTTTATATTTCCTCTTAAATTCTTCCTTAAATTTAGAATAAGTCCCTTGAAGTATACTTTCTCTAGCCTGCTTAAAAAGATTGTTTGTAAAATACAAGTTATGTATTGAGGCTAATGTACAGGCCAAAATCTCTTTTGCTCTAAACAAGTGAGAAAGATAACATTTAGTAAAATTCTGACAAGAGTAGCACAAGCAACCCTCTTCAATTGGAGTTAAATCTTGAGCAAATTTTCGGTTCTCGATATTAATTTTTCCAAAGCGTGTAAGAAGTGTTCCGTTTCTAGCGATTCTTGTTGGCATAACACAATCAAATAAATCGGCTCCATTTTCAATGCCGGAAATAATATCAAGCGGTTCTCCTATTCCTAGAAGATGACGCGGTTTTTCTTCTGGTAAAATTGTGTTTATCCAAGTAAGAGCCTTATCGATATCCTCTTTATCAAATGATCCACCTATCCCAAAGCCTTGAAAATCCATACCAGCAATTTTTTGAGCGCTAATTTTACGTAATTCTTCAAAACGTCCGCCCTGAACTATTCCAAAAAGGAATTGCTCTTGAATTTTTTCTTCCTCGATTCGTAAAATACTTTTGGCGAATCTCTTTATTTTTCCTTCACCTCGATTTTTGTGAGCAATAATACATCTCTCGGCCCATCTATGAGTACGTTCCATCGCTTCTCTTTGATATTCAATATCAGCATGTGGCGAAGTGCATTCGTCAAAAGCAAAAATTATATCGGTGCCCAAAGCCCGTTGAATTTCCATAGATGTTTCGGGAGTAAATCTATGTTTATCACCGTTTATCGGATTTTTAAAAGTAACCCCGTCTTCATCGATCACGGCGAGTTTATCTTTAGCCTGGAGTAGTTTCTTAGAGCGAATGGGCACCTTTTCTCCTTCAATTTTTTCTACTATCTCTTCGTCAAGCGAAACTCCAGTTTTGGAAATTTTAGAAATTCTCTCTCCGTAGGCCGCTCCCAAAGAGAATACTTGAAAACCGCCCGAATCAGTGATTATTGGACCCGACCAATTCATAAATTTATGAAGGCCGCCGGCTTTTTTCACGATTTTCTCTCCAGGCTGGAGATACAGGTGATATGTATTTGCCAAAACAACTTGACTGCCAGTTTCTTTAACTTCTCTTGGAGTTAGCGCTTTAACCGTTCCTTTGGTTCCGACAGTCGCAAAAGCCGGAGTTTTTATCTCTCCGTGAGGAGTTTGCAAAACTCCAGCTCTTCCTAAGCTGTTTGGAATTTTCTTTTCTATTTTAAAAATCATTTAATAAATAGATCTAAGATTCATGATCCAAGAATCAAGATAAAAATATCAAAAATTCAGAAGTGATTTCCTATTCTTGAATCATAAATCTTGTGTCTTGAATCTATTTTACTTTACTCCTAATAGCCGTACGACGAAGATAAGAGTTGCATTTCCAGGAATAGGTCCTGTGCCTCGTTCTCCATAAGCAAGAGTTGAAGGGATCACTAACTTTCTAGTTTCGCCGATTTTCATTCCAAGAACTCCTTGTTCCCAGCCCTGAATCACAGATCCTTCTCCTAAAGTGAATTCAAAAGGTTCATTTCTATCAAAACTACTATCGAATTTAGACCCATCTGTTAAAAATCCCGAGTAATGCACCGAAACCGTATTCCCTAGGATTGCCACTTCTCCATTTCCCTCGTTTATCGTTTCAATTTTTAACTCTTTTACATCTGTATAAGAATCGCCATTATTTATTATTTTATCGAAATCCATAGTATTTGTGTTATTAACCTCGGCTGTTATTGATTGAATTACATCTGCTCCGCTTCTGCTTTGAATGACCGGAGATGTTCTAAAGCTAAAAAAAACGATTATGATAACGACTGCCAAAGAACAAGTTATAGCTACCCATTCGTTTATATTTAATTTCCTCATATTTTATAACTATTAGGATTATTAAAAAAGATAATTTTAATTTTTTTTAATTAACTGCCACTGTCGATTTTGGATTTGGTCCGTATTTGTTATCACCAGGGTTGCTGTCCATAATCATAAGAACCAAAAGCCAAATTGCACCTATTATAGGAATTAAGCTTATAAGTAACATCCACCCACTTCTGCCCGTATCATGTAACCTTCTCACAGAAACAGCTAAACAAGGAACCAGCACCGCTAAAGTATATAAGGTTCCAAGAATTCCTTTATCGTCGCCAAGTATAGAGCTCACAATACTGAACGCAATACTGATAAGTATGTTGAACAAAACAAAATACCAATATTCTGCTCTTTGGGCTCGCCCACTAAACACCGCGTACTTTTTTAAAACGGTTTTATACCAATTCATGATTTTTTCTTTTAAAGATTAATATTGTTAAATTATATTCTTTCGTAAATAACTAAGCAATGAATCTTTTTCCACTATGCACGGTGAAGTATTTTGAAAAAGGCGATAATGCGTTACAATATAGAAAATAAAAACTTTCAGATTCGGATGCAGATCAAGGCGCGAGCGAGGAGCGTACCGAGGCCTATTAATAAATAGGACGAGGGAGCACCGGAGCGAAGTAACGCAGAGATGCGCCGAATGTGGAAGTTTTAATACTATGAAAGAAGAATCACATACACTAGACCAATATGACAAAACAACCGCGGAAAAACTTGCGGTTATAAGTAAAGAATTTGAAGAGGGTTTTAAATTCTTAAAAAAATACCCTCGATCGGTGACAGTTTTTGGTTCTGCTAGGTTTAAAGAAGATAATCCATATTACATCCATGCGAGAAAACTCACCGGCAAGATAGCTACAGAACTTGATTACACAGTTGTGACTGGGGGTGGCCCTGGAATCATGGAAGCTGCTAATAGAGGCGCGTTCGAAGCTGGAGGAACCTCGATTGGAATTACAATTAGTTTGCCTCACGAACAGACGACGAACATGTTTTTGACCGAACACTTACCTCTCTATTACTTTTTTAGCCGAAAGGTCTGTTTATCTTTTTTTGCTGAAGCTTATATCTTTTATCCCGGAGGCCTAGGAACTCTTGATGAATTTTTTGAGATTTTCACACTAGTTCAAACAAATAAAATTACCGAGGTGCCAATAATTTTAGTAGGTCACGATTACTGGGATGATTTTGAAAAAATACTTAAAGAAAAACTTATTAAAAAATTTAAAACAATTGACGATGGAGACACTGATTTTTTCACTATTACAGAAGATATCGATCAAATAATTGAGATTATAAGAAATGCTCCTATCAGGAACGGACTTGCTCCCAATTAATTAAATTACAGATGTAAATTATGTTAAAAGATAAGAATTGTGTGCCGTGTGAAGAAAAAACAGGGCTTTTAAATGCACTGGAAATTCAATCGAAGCTAAAGAAAATCAAAGGATGGGAACTCGAGGACAGTAATAAAAAAATATCCAAAATTTTCAGTTTTCTTAATTTTTCTGATGCTTTAATTTTTATAAATCGAGTTGGTGAAATTGCGGAAGACGAAGCACACCACCCTGATATCCTCCTTTTTAATTATAATAAAGTTAAAATTTCTCTTTCCACTCATTCTGTAAAAGGCCTTACGGAGAATGATTTTATCGTTGCAACGAAGATTAAAGATATATCTTGATTTAGATTTTGTTTCTATTCATGAATCTTGTGTCCCTGCCTGCCGGCAGGCAGGTTGAATCTATTTGAATTAAAAAGGTCCCGTACCCATCGAGTTTCCACTTGGAAACTTTCTAGGTAACGGGACCCGTGTGAGGGCGGGAGGAAGCGATCTTCTTCCCGACTCTCGATCAGCTCGCGTGTGCGAGCTGCTTGCTCTTCTTGCCCTTGCCCTGCTTGTTCTTGCCACCACCGGCACGCTGGATCTCGAGTTCCTTGCCGAACTTTTGGCGTTCCTCCTGTGCCTTCAGCAGATCCGCGATCCTGGCCTGGACGAGAGCTTGCCGGCGACTTGCCTGCTTGCGACGACGGAGAGCGCGTTCGCTCACGATCTCCTGCATGGTCTCCACCCTCCAGATCTCCGGTACTTCTCCCGGCAAAGAGAGACGCACCGCGAGACTGTATTGCCAGTCCTCCGTTTCGATCTGCGGCTTCTTCGCACTCCGCTCGTCCACGATGTGGATGGCGATCGTGTTGCCGTCCACATCCTTCAAGCGACGCTTCCACTGCAGGTTGTCGGATGCGAGGTATGGTTCGAGTTTGAACCGACCTTCCATCACAACCGGCGGCTTCGGAGCCACCGCGACTTGCGGAGCTGGTGCCTCCACCTTCGGAACAGCCTTCACCTCGGGAGCCACCACCTTGACCTCACCAGTCACCATGACCGTGAGGATCCGCGGCACATCGCCCGACTTCGAGATCTGTCCGACGACGTTGCCTTCGTAGCGACCCTCGCAGGTCACCTTGAAGGGACTCTCCCAATGCGGGACGTACATCGTCTTCACGTCCCCCTCGAAGCACCGGTGCTGCCACTGAGGCTTCTGGGTTACGTGATGAGGAACCGAACGGAAAGAAAACTGCATGACTGTGTCCTCCTATCTATCTATGAGTTTCGAAAAGATCAGACAGACAGCGTACTTACTGTCTCTGGGTACAGTATAGCACATTATAGATATTTGTCAAGGACATTTTAAGAATTTGTCATTATTTTTATAAAAACCTATATTTTAAGGCGTATTACAATTACTTCCACTAGTTAGTCTTCTCTTAAATTAAACAAAAAATAAACCCCGTCTCTCATCTGATTTCCAACCGTTGGAAACCATTTGATTGACGGGGTTCGTGCCCTCCTCCCTTCTACATCGCCGCGCACAGTGACCGGAACTGCACCTCGAGCGTCGGCAACTGCTGACGGATCCGAGGCATCTGAACGATCTCTGGCCGACGGGTCTCTTGCGTCTGCACACTCTTCGGAGCGAGCCGACGGAAACCATTGCTCTGTGGCCGATTGCCACGAATCTGAGCGAGAGTACTGCGACCACTTGCGACCATGAAACTCTCGAATCGTGCTGCGAACATGAAATCCTCCTGTGACACGGATGACCGGTAAAGACAATCGAATTGATCGTCACTGGTAACAGTATATCATATTGTAGGTATTTGTCAATAGTATTTGCAAGAATCGTAAAAATATGGCTTAAAACTTAGACCTTTTTACTTTCTTATAACTTCTACACTATTTCCTACCACCTTTATTAAAATTGAGGGTTTAGATTCTTTAAGTTTTCCTTCTTCATAAAAATCTACTTTTTCACCAAAATATTCTTTAGCTTCTGCAATTGATTTTGCTGGGTCTTTTCCTTGTGGATTAGCACTTGGAGCAACAAGTGGACCAGTTTTTTCTAAGAGACTGATCAATCTTTTATTTTTAGGAAATCTAAAAGCTAAACTTTTCGTTCCACGATGTAAATATTCAAATTCTTTTCGGGACACAGGTAAAATAATACTGATTTTTCCAGGCCAATACTCACTCAAAATCTTCTTAATTTCCAATGAAAGTTTAATGTTGAACACTCTCAAATCTGATAATTGGCTAATCAGAATAATTAGGGGTTTGTTTTTATTACGCCCTTTAACTTCGTATATTCTCTCTACCGTTTTTGGATTTAAGGCGCTACCTAGAATACCGTAAATAGTATCGGTTAAAATCACCCCAATTCCTCCACTTTTTAGAATATCTATGTTTTTTGCTTTCATCTCAATCCTTGAATCTATTATTTAAAACTGCTACAATTTTAAACTGTTATACAGAAATTCATCTCTAAAATCTATACATAAAGTTACAATTCAATGCTTTTATCCGCCTAACGGCCAATCTCTAGTTGCCGAGGTTTTGTAGAATTCTTATGAAAAGGAAGAAGCTTAAAATATTTCATATTGCCTCGGAAGTTGAACCGTTTTCTAAGACGGGTGGTTTGGCTAGTATTACCTCATCTTTGCCTAGAATGCAAAAAGAGTTAGGGCACGATGTTTCTGTTATTACTCCATTTTACGAAGGACTTATAAATCTCAAAGATCATCCGGTTGAAGAAATATTCAGTGAAGAATTGTTAATTAATGACGTTAAATATCCTGTTTCCTATCTAAAAGGTTATCTATCAAAAGATCTTCCAATTTATTTTATTGCCGATAAGAAATTTTTCAAACCCAGAGAAAAAATATATGGCTCCCGTTCAGAAAATTCCCGATTTTTCTTTTTTGATATAGCCGCATTAAGCCTAATAAAGAAACTTGAGAAAAGCCCGGATATAATTCACTGTCATGATTGGCATACTGGTCTCATTCCATACTTTCTAAAAGGTAGATTTAAAAGTGATACTTTTTGGGATAATACAGCTACCCTTTTTACGATTCATAATCTTGTTTATCAGTTGGGTCACGATTGGTGGCTTATTCCACAAGAAAAAAGAGATGATGGACGTTCTGGACTTCCCCCACTTCATGAAACCGAGAGAGTTGAAACTATAAATTTTGCAAAAAGAGCGATTATGACCGTTGACGCTATAAACGCTGTTTCTGAAACTTACCGGGAAGAAATAATGACTAAAAACTTCGGCGAAGATCTTAACAGAATTTTAAAAAATAGAGAAAAAAGAGTCTTTGGTATTGTAAATGGTATAAATTATGACGATTATAATCCAGTAACCGATCCAGGTCTCACTTCTAATTACGATTATGAATCCTATAAAAAGAAGGGAGCTAATAAAGAATGGTTGCAAAAACATTTCAAATTAAAAATCGATCCGAACATTCCGATAATAACCATGACTTCTAGAGTAGTAGAACAAAAGGGTTTTAATCTCTTAATAGAAGTTTTGCCAACGATTCTCAAAAGAGATCTACAGTTTGTCATTATGGGTGATGGAGATAAGACGATAGTTAATGCTTTAGAAAAAATCCAAAAGAAATTCCCCAAAAAATTCGTTCTAACTCCTTTTAATCCTAAATATGAAACCTCAATGTACGCCGGAGCTGATATTTTTCTCCTTCCATCTCGTTTTGAACCATGTGGAATAAATCAAATGATTGCTTTAAGATATGGATGCATTCCAGTTGTTCACCATATTGGTGGCTTAGCCGATACAATTGTAGATTTTAATCCACACAAAGAAACAGGAAACGGTTTTACTTTTAAAGAATACAATGTATTAGATTTGGTGGTAGCAATTACCCGTGCTACTGAAAATTATAAACATCCAGAAATTTGGAAAAGACTCGTGATTACTGGTCTTAAAGAAGCTAACTCTTGGAAAATCCCAGCTAAGAAGTATGTCGATTTATACCGAGAGACTTTTAAGTTAAAAAAGAAAAATGAACATAATGGTCACAACGGAAAGTAGATTTAAGATTTAAAAAATTTGATAAAACGAAACTTATAAAACTTCCAGATTTGAGCACAGTTCTAGGCACGAGCGAGAAGTGTACTGAGGCCTATTTAACAATAGGACGAGGGAGCCTCGGAGCAAAGTAACGACGAAATGTGCCAAATATGGAAGTTATAAACCTATGATTAAGTGGATCAATTTCCTACACATATATCAACCGCCTACTCAAGATTCAGCAATCCTTAAAAAGGTCTCTGAAGAAAGCTATTCTCATATACTAAAATTAGCTGATAAATATCCGGATCTTAAATTAACTTTGAATATTTCTGGTTCTTTACTTGAAAAATTTCAAGAGAACCATATGGGTGAACTTATAGAAGGATATAAAAAACTTTTGGAATCCAGGAGAATAGAATTAACTGGTAGTGCTATGTATCATCCCATCCTTCCTCTAATTCCAGAAAGTGAAGTGATAGATCAAATTGCTCTAAATAATAAAAAATGTGAGGAAGTCTTTGGAGATCTGTATAAACCAACTGGTTTTTACCTACCTGAAATGGCCTACAGTAAAAAGGTGGCTAAGATAATTAAAGACGCTGGTTTTAAATGGATTATTTTAGATGAGATTCATTTTCCAAATGGACAAGTAAGTGATAAGACAAAATACATACTTAAAGATATTGGCTTAGAAGTATTATTCCGTGATAGAAAATTCTCAAAAAGTTTTCCACCGGAATCAGTTGTTGAAAACTTGGAAAAAATTAATGAAAAATATTTAATAACTGCTCACGACGGAGAGCTTTATGGTCATTGGCACAAAGAAGAAAAAGGTTATTATGACAAAGCTTTCAAGAATCAAGATATTAAAAATCTTCTAGTTTCTGAATATCTAAATGAATTAAAAGAAACACAAGAAGTTGAACCGGTAGAAGCCAACTGGGAGTCTCTTGGTGAAGAAATAAAGAATGGAAATCCATATGCTCTGTGGAATACTTCAAAAAATAAAATTCAAAAAGAATTATGGAGTCTCGAGGAATTGGTGTACAGCATAATATCAAAGAATGAAAGTGATCCAAATTTTAAGGAGGCTAAAAGCCACTATGATAAAGGAGTGTCTAGTTGCTATTTTTGGTGGGCATCAGAGAGAAAAATTGATGTGTTCTCCCCCATTTCTTGGAACCCAACCGAGATAGAAAAGGGGTTAAATGAATTACTTAGATCTATTAGATCGCTTAATAAACTAGATGGAAAGATAAAAATTAAAGCTGAAAAAGATTTTAATAATCTTCGAACACTTATCTGGCAAAAACATTGGGAAAGAGAGTCTAAGAAATAATTTTTATGAAAATTGCCCAAATAGTTTCACTTGAAGAAAGTGTTCCACCAAAACACAAAAACGGTTTGGAATTCGTCGTATCTTGGATTACAGAAGAATTAATAAAACGTGGCCATGATGTCACCTTATTTGCCCCAGCAGATTCGAAAACTAAAGCGAAACTGGTGCCACTGGTCTCTGTTTGTCTATCAAACCAAGACAATAAAACTCAAAATTGGAAACAGCCCCAAGCTGATATGTGGAATTCGGCTTTGGTTGCTGCGCAATCTGGTAATTTTGATATTATCCATTCCCACTCTCGCTCGATTGTTTATTTCATGTCTCAAATTAAAATACCAGTCGTTCAAACTCTTCATCATCCCGCATCATTCCATCATCCATTTTTTGATAATGAGATAGGCGAAGCTAATTTAAGATTTATTTTAGATCACTACAGTAAAATCAACTATGTTTCTGTTAGTAAAAACCAACTGAATGAATATTTAGGAAGCAAATCAAGTTATTTTAAAAATTATACCAATATTTACAACGGTATTCCGATTAATGACTTTGAATTTAATAATAATCCCAATAATTATCTGTTTTTTATTGGATATATAAATAAAAATAAAGGAGCTGATATTGCTGTCAGAGTAGCAAAAAAAATGGGAATGAATCTAATATTAGCTGGAGATAATTCAACTGAAATAGATTTTTTCAAAAAAGAAATCGAACCTTATTTGAACGATAAAATTAAGTATGTGGGGCCAGTTGATTTTAAAAAGAAAAACGAGTTATATAAAAATGCCTTGGCAACTTTGGCTCCGATTCGTTGGCAAGAACCATTTGGTTTAACTATTGTTGAATCGCAAGCATGCGGAACTCCTGTCATCTCCTTTCGAAATGGAGCGGCCCCTGAAATTATTGATCATGGTAACACTGGTTTTGTCGTAGAAAACGAAGAACAGATGATAGAGGCTGTTTCAAAAATTAAAACTATCGATCGCAAAAAATGCCGAGAGTGGGTGGAGAAAAATTTCAGTGTTGAAACCATGGTGGACGGTTACGAAGCACTGTACAGAAAACTTACAAACAAAAAGTAGAGTTATTGTGTTTCTCCAATCCAGGTAAGAATCTCCTTGACGACTCTCTCGTTAGGCAAAGTGGTTAAATCTACATTCAAAACCGGCAGTTTGCTTTTAGTAATAAATTCTCTGAATTTCTTCTGTTGTTCTACATAATCAGATGGTTTTTGAGCAATTCGTCCATAGTGATTATATAGATTTAGACGATCACCGAGTCTTTTTTCAAAAATTTTAGGATCATCTTCAATTGAGCAGAAAATTATTTTTGTATTGAGCTTAAGAAGTCTCTCTTCTATTGCAGAATAATCTAATTCCTGCTTTTTATACAGATTATGATAGACCATATCACTTATGTGTAATTTTTCGAACATTATATTCCGTTCTGGCATAAGTTCAGCCATTTCTACATATTTTTCAATAATATCCTTGCCATATTTTGTGCCAAAAATTCCAACATCAGAGTTAAACCAATGACATCCATCTAATATTTTGGGGTTAGTATTATATTTTTTCTCTAGAAAATCATAGATACGGCCCATTATAGAACTCTTGCCGGTTAATTCGGCTCCTTCAAATATTAGTTTGTAGTTACCTTTAGACATATTAATAATGATACACATTCCTGATATAATATACAAAACTATAGATTATGAAAAACGACGATTTAAAAAACAATTGGTCGCGAAATGCTGTCGTGTATCAAATTTACCCGTTAAGTTTTAAAGATTCCAATCATGATGGTTCTGGAGACTTAAATGGGATTATCTCCGCTCTCGATTATCTGAACGACGGTACACCAAATTCTTTGGGAATCGGCGCGATTTGGATTTCTCCAATATACAAATCTCCGATGAAAGATTGCGGTTATGACATTTCAGATTATTACGATATTAATCCGCTTTTTGGAACTTTAGAAGATTTTGATCGGCTTATTAAGGAAGCTCACAAAAGAGGTGTTAGGATCATAATGGATTTTGTCATAAACCATACCTCGAATGAACATCCGTGGTTTTTGGAATCTAAGTCTTCACTAAATAACCCTCGGAGGGATTGGTATATTTGGCGTGACCCAAAAGAGGATGGTTCCCCACCCAATAATTGGCTTTCAATCTCTGGAGGGTCAGCGTGGACATTTGATGAGACCACCAAACAATACTATTTTCATTCTTTTTTGCCCGAACAACCAGATTTGAATTGGCGAACTGAAGCCGTTCGAGGTGAAATGATGAATGTGGTGAGATTTTGGCTTAAACGCGGAGTCGACGGTTTTCGTGTTGATGCACTCGACACATTAGTGGAGGATGGGTATCTTCGTGATGATCCTGCCAATCCAAAGTATGATGCGAAAATTGATGGGGAGTATACATCTTTAAAACATTCTTTCAGTCGGATGCCGTCTGAAACTAAATATTGCACTAATATTTTATGCAATACAGTGAGTGAGTTTGAAAATAAATTTATAATAAGTGAAGCCTACGCAAAAATTCCTCTGATGGCAGAGATGTTTAAGTCGTGTGATAAAAAAATACACTCCCCTTTCAATTTCAATTTAATGA
Organism: Patescibacteria group bacterium; assembly: GCA_038062955.1. Classification (GTDB taxonomy): domain Bacteria; phylum Patescibacteriota; class Minisyncoccia; order Phycocordibacterales; family BOKC01; genus JBBTWE01. Next base: position 258,377 of record JBBTWE010000001.1, read on the forward strand.
AACTGCCATGGAAAGCGACAGAATTTAAAAAATTCGTTGATGAATACGAGAAATCTCTCCATAAGGAAGACTGGCCTAACTATGTTTTCGGTAATCACGACAGACCCCGTCTTCAGGACAGAATTGGTGAAGCGAAACTCAAAGTCGCAGCAATGCTCCTCTTAACACTTCGAGGCATGCCTTTTATTTACTATGGTGAAGAGATCGGTATGAAAAATGCAAACATTCCTGAATCAGAAATAAAAGACATGTTCGCTTTACGAGCGAATAATCCGAAATCTAGCCGTGATCCAGAGCGTTCACCAATGCAATGGAATAGCGATTTGAATGCTGGATTTGGAGATGTAAAACCATGGCTTCCTCTTTCTGATGATTACAAAGAAACAAACGTTGAAATTGAATCAAAAAATCCAAATTCTTTATTGACTTTGTACAAGGAATTAATTCATTTAAGAAATAATTCTATTGTGCTAAAGCTCGGATCTTATAAATCCTTAAAAACTAAATCACCTGATATTTTTTCTTATGTTCGAGAACGCGAAGGAAAAAGAATATTAGTGATACTAAATTTTTCCGATAACCAAATTGAAGAGCCTTTGCCGCCTAATAAGTTCAAAGTGCTTGTCTCAACTGACAAAGAGCGTAAGCAAGGAGAAGATATCTCTGGGAACAGTATCGCCATTAAGCCTAATGGCGGTTATGTTCTAGAGGTTATGGAGCAATTAGGAAAATACTAATGCCTTTAAATTCCTAATTATGTATCTTAGATAGGTTTTCCTTTTCTTCTCTTGTTATTTTACTGTATTGCTCGTTTATATCGTTCATAATTTCTACCAATCTTTTCTGTTTGTCTACACTTTGCCATCTCTCCTGCTCTACTTTTCGTAATTTATCTTCAACTTCCCATCTCTTGGTTTCTATTATTTTTTCTTCAGCCGAGTCTTTTGTTCGATGCTCCTTCTCATTTATTGCTTTTTTTTCTAGAATAATGTCCTTTTCAATTTTATTGAGTCTCTCTATCGTTTCTTTAAAATTCTTGATTTGAGCCTCCAGTTTGGTTTTATTGGTCTCAATATCAATTTTCAGTCTTTTGATTTCACGAAGGCGGAGCTTGGCTTCAACGGCTTGTTTTGTTTTTTCTAATTCAACCAACTTGCTTTCGGCCTCATTTTGTTTGGAGACTAGAGTTTCATAAGTTTTATCTTTCTCCTCAATAAGCTTGAGCGCCGCGCTTAAATCTTCCATATGCGCCCATTTCTCTCGTTCTAATTTCTGTCTCTGATCTTCTTTTCCCCATCGATTTTTTTCTTCCGTTCTTTTTTGGTCTTCATCTGTTGTCGCTTCTATTTTATCTTCAATGACTTTTATAACGGATTCCAGTTTTTTTTCTTCTTCCAAAATCGGATTTAACATTTTTTCGATATCCTCCTTGTTTAACACAAAATCCTCCCTTTCTTCCAAGACCTTACTCTGGTTTTTTTTGTAATATTCTAGTTTTTGCTTCCATTCTGCATGTTCTTTCGTAATAGCAACAAGATTTTCTCTAAGAGTATTTTCCTCATCCTGTAAAATATCATCATTACTCATTTCTTGAGTTTTTGGTGTTTTCTTTTCGATGCGTGCTTCTTTTGAGAGCTGAATTTGGTCGGTGGTCGGCGTTAAATCATCGATACTATAAACCCGAGCATCTTCTCGGTGCTCTGATTCCATCTTATTTTTTCTATTTTTCAAAAGTTCAATAAATGGGATATCTTCTTCTGAATTTTCATCAGTTTTTTCTACTTTCTTACTTTCTTTCTTAGTTTCTACTTGAGTGGCATCCACATGTGTTTTCGCTCCATTTTCCTTAGCGTCATTCTCGGTGGATAAATAAGGATCGTAAGAAAATACTTGGTCTTCACCATATTTTTCCAAGTTTTTTTTGTATTCTTTTAAATCGCCGTCTAGAGTCCGTAACCCCTTTAAATCAACATGCTCGTCCCCATCTTTTTTAACATCTTTTTGATTATTACTGTCTGCCATATCCCTATATTATAAAGGGTACTAGACCTCTGGGCAAGCCATGAACACAGATGTTTTCAGCACGATCACCTATATGACTTTTTTTGTTTTTCTGGCATAATTGAGGATTGTTCTAGGATACTAGATGAATAAGAGACATCATCTCTCTCAATCCTCTGAATTCTAATGCCTCTAATATAAATTATGAGACCTCCCACTCTAAAAACTCTCCTTTCCATAATGTGCGATCAAAGTACAGATGCGAAGAAACTCATAGAAAACGCTTGGCAGTTTGGAGAAAAATCTCACAGTGGACAAAAACGACTTTCTGGAGATCCGTATTTCAATCATCCATCCCTCGTTGCTCTTTATTTGGCGGAAATTGGCATGGACAGAAATACGATTGCCGCTGGATTGCTTCATGACATTTTGGAAGATACTCCGACAAGTTCGGCGGTCTTAGAAGAAAAATTTGGAACAGAAATCAAAGTTTTGGTTGAAGGGGTCACAAGGCTTGGAAGCATCAAACACGAAGGCTATGGGTGGGAAGGTCATACCGAGAGTCTCCGACGATTATTTTGGACAACAGCCCAAGATATTAGAACGATCATAATAAAGCTGGTTGACCGCCTCCATAACATGCAAACTTTGGAGTTTCATACCAAAGAGAAGCAACAAGAAAAAGCAAAAGAAACAATGGAATTGTACGCTCCGATTGCTGACAGACTTGGCATCGGTAGGCTCCGCCAGGACTTGGAAGATTTATCTTTTTCTTTTATTCACCCAGAAAAATATAAAGAAACACAAAAACTTCAGAAGGAAAAACTTTTAATTAATAAAAAAAGGATTGATTCTTTACATAAGGCTTTAAAAATAGAGCTCGCGAAGCTCAAAACAGCTTATTTTCAAACAGAAATTCACGAAAAAGGTCTCTATAGACTTTATAAAAAAATAGAAAGAAAGGGAGGAAATTTGGATCAAATATACGATTACTTTACGTTTTCGGTGGTTGTACCCACCCCGAGCGATTGTTACAAAACTATGGGCGCGATTCATAGTAAATGGCGACCGTTACCAAACAAGATCAAAGATTTTATTGCTTTCCCCAAACCCAACGGCTACCAAGGAATAGAGACAACAGTTTTTTCTGATGACGGAGAACTTCTCGAAATCCATATCTTCACAAAAGAGATGTTGCTCCAGGCAAAGTACGGAATAGCTTTTCTTTTATCACCAAAAGAATTTCTACCTACTTTAGGCGACGCGGAAAAACAATCATTTTCTTTTAGTAATTTTATTTACTCTTTATTTAAAGTTTTTACTAAAAGAGAAAGTGTAAATTTAATAAAAGGAAAAATTGATATCCCCGCATGGCTTCAAAAAATGGTAGAAACCCAAAAAAGTATAATAAAGCCAAAAGATTTTATTGATGGTTTAACTCGCGACTTTCTCAATCATCGAATTTTCGTTTTTACATCACGTGGTGATGTTGTCGATTTGCCTCAAGGATCAAGTGGGGTGGATTTTGCTTACACTATGGGGTCAGAGGTAGGAAATCACATACGTTCTGTGCGAATAGATCACAAGGAGTGTCCGTTTGCTCAAGAACTTAGAAACGGAGACATTGTCGAAATTGAAACTGACTCTAAGATTGAGCCTGTAAAAGAGTGGCTTAAATGTGCGAAAACCATTGCCGCCCAGCAATTAATTAATTCGTATTTGCAGAAAAGCAAGAAGTAGATTCAAGATTTACGATTTAGGATTTAAGATTTTTTAAAATAATTTGATTAGAAAGGTTGTTTTAATATAAATGGTAAAAACCATTTGATCCGTCTTCGCTCGTGCATCATGAGAATAAAGATTCTCGCGATTACACTCGCTAGCCGGAATAAAAAAGAAGAGCCCCCGCAGAAACATTCCTGCAAGGGACTCGAACACCGAGAACGTGGCACAGCTACATCGGCCTCCTTCCACTCATCTCGTGTGCCCTACGACGGATGAAGGAAAGGAAGAATACTCCGGACGTGAAGGTCATGAGTGCAAACACTAGCATCATGTCCCAACACGCAGCGAATGCGGCAACAACAAAAAACACACCGCTCATCACACTCAAGAGGCCGATCAACGCAATTGGTAGGTCTCGCACCGATATCATCTCCAGAAGAACTTGTCACGACCACCGTCGTAACTCGGATTCCCTACTGCATTTCAGGAACATTTTGAGCATAGCACAAGGCACCTTTTCTGTCAAGGAGATTTTGTGCTTTATTTAACCCAAATTATAGCCTTAAATAAAGCCTTATAATTGAGCGGTATTTAATTCTGATTTATTCTTAAATCTTGAATCATAAATCAGTTTATCTTGGTGGTATCTCTCGAGAAAAACAGATTGATTGTCCACTCAAAAGCTATTCGGAATCTCTTTTTCCAAGATAAAAATTTAAAAAGATAAACTGTGCGCCAAAGCCACCAGGCAAATCTTCCTTTAATTTTAAATCCAAAAATATCCCCTACCGCCTGCCACTCACCGAGCGAAATCAAACTACCCATTGATTTATACTTAAAAGATCGCAGTTGTTTTCCGCTTAAAATATTTTGTAAATTTTCTGCCACCGTCTTCGCTTGGTTTACGGCCACTTGTGCCAGCATTGGAACCGCACCATTTTCATCACTCTTAAAATAAGCAACATCTCCTAAGACAAAAACTGAATCTTGATTAAGCGCTAAAAGATTTTGATCAACTTTTACTCTGTTATTTTCTGTTAACTCAATATTTCCTATTATTTTAGGCAATACCGGAGAAACTCCCGCGGTCCAAAATATATTTGATGATAAAATTTTCTGTCCACCTCCTAAACTTACGCCATTTTCGTGAATTTTCGTAACTGACGTATCTCGAAGCACAGAAATCCCCTTCTTGTTTAATATTTGAAGAGACCAATCTCGCAGTTTCTTGGGAAAGTGAGACAAAATCTCGGCTTCCCTGCTAATAAGAATGATTTTTATATCTCTTTTCTTGCAAAAAGTGTCTGCGTAATACGGATAAAGGGTGCCTACGACGAATTCAGCAATCTCCGCGACCAATTCCGCGCCAGTAGCCCCCGCTCCAACCACCACGAATGTTAAAAGTTTTGTTCTTTTTTCGCCCACAGGTTCTGAAGCGGCCTTCTCAAATGAATCGATTATTCTCGCTCGAATCGAAAGAGCGTCCCGTAGGCTTTTGAGTGGCAAGCTATTTTCTTTTGCGCCGGAAATTCCATGAAAATTTGTTTCTGCACCCGTGGCCAAAACAAGGTAATCAAATTTTATTTTTTCATTATTCGTTTCAACAATTTTTTCGTCTAAGTTAATGGCCGTAACTTCGGCCTGTCTAAATTGTACCTGACTGCCGGCAGGCAGGTGTCTTTTATTTCGGATAATTTCTCTGATTGGCTCGGTCGCGCTTATAGGAGAAAGACCACCAGTTGCAACCTCATGCAAGAGTGGTGTGAAAAGAAAGTAATTTGTCTTGTTTATAAGAGTTACCTCAATTAAACCACTTTTAATCAGTTTTTTCAGTTTTCTTGCAACATAAATCCCCCCAAATCCCGCCCCGATTATGACTATTTTCTTTTTCTCCATAAATTTCACCATACACTAACTTTAGCCTATAGACTAAAGTTAGTTGCGAGTAAATTTTAACTTTTACTCTTACGCTGATTTATTATGTTACAAGTATATCAAAACATCCGCTACGCAGAGCGGATGTTTTTGAATTAGAATTCTAATTATTGTTATCGCTGTTCAAATTCTGGAATTGTAACAATTCGAACATGACAAACATCACTATTCACACATCCACTGCCTACTGAATCACATATCCTGACATAAGCAGTTCTTGTGCCTAGAGTCGAATAGCTCTCTGGCCGAGATTGTCCATTTCCAAAACTATTTATATTATTATTTTGATAAAACCAAGCATATGTGGATGGAAGGCTGACATTAAGATTATTCGACGGAGCCTGCCACGTTACACTTTGACCTATAAGAGCCATATTTGGTGAGACGGTGCATTCGTTAGGTGATGATGGGTTGTTAATTACGACATTGAAAAAAGCTTCTTTCTCATCTGGTGGGCCTGCGACTACGTTATCAACGGTCACTCTAAATGTAATGGAATCAGTGCCAGAACGTACATAGCCAGGAGCAACTGCCACATCCATGGAAATACCAATATCGCAAGAAGCGCCTGGACACACTTCGCCACCACCTTGAACATTACTAATCGTTATTCCTGGTATAGATGGAGAAGTTTGAGTAATACTTACGATTCTGACATCTTCAGCTGTGCCACGAGTATGATTAATCTCAACCACAGAGTTGACTGGCGTACTCCACTGCCCGGTTTGGGGAGGTGTAATTAACACTGACACCGGGTTCATTGCCACTGTGTAATCAAACTGATTTCCTCCAGTGCCAGATGAATCAACCGAAACAACAAAATCTATATTTTTAGCAGACGGAGAGCGGTTTGGATCAGGATGATTATCAACAGTTACTATAAATCTAATTAGATTTATAGTTGGGTTATTTGCTCTATAAGAGCCGTCAAATGTCAGATTAACTGAAATAGGAAGCGGCGTACAAGAAGCATTTGGACACACTGTACCAATTCCTTGATAGGTAACACTTACGCCAGTTGGCCACTGATAGATTGGATTTGGAACAATATTTAAAATCTTAAGATCTTCAGCTGTACCGCTCGTATGAGTAATCACCACAGAAGATGCGGCTGGCATTGTCCCAACCCAACTACTAGACGGAAATGCCAGTGGAACAAGGTTCGGATTGACGCTCGCCGTGTAATCAAAAATATTCGGTAAATTACATTGATTACCCGAAGCTAAAGTAACACCGTAATTCTGGCCATCACGAAAACTTATCCAACCAACCATATCTCCGCCCCAAGCCCAACCAGCCAATTCATTATTTGATGGAGCGTATGTAACACCATATTTTCCTGCACCTGTACCCCCACTTAAAGCTATCCAACCATCCCAGCCACCACGATAATAAGCCGGTGCAAGCGTTCCAGTACAATCTGAAACAAAAACTGCACAAGCCCTAGCCCAACCAGTTACTTTATTATTAGTTTCGATTTTAGCGTTGTCCCTTGCAACATATCCACCTCCCGGGAAAGGACCAACTAGTCCTCCAAAACGTACCCAGCCAATGTCTGACGACCATGCGTAGCCGACCAAAGTGCCATCATTATTTTTTACTACCCTGTAAGGAGTTCCGCTTGGGGTTGAACCACTAAAACTCAACCATCCCATGCCTTCCAATCTTTCCGAAAGAGGTCTGTCGCCTCCACCTGTTGTAATATAACCCCACTCCGGATTAGTGTACCCGGACCATGCCCATCCAAGTAAAGGACAAAGATTTGCTTGAGCGTTTGATTTAACAGGAGAAACAAAGAGAAAGCCTAGAGTTAAAACAATTAAAAAATTCAAAAAAATAAAATATTTTTTATTTGTTTGTATTTTATTTTTTAAATTTTTCATTTTAATCTTTGAGTGTTGGTTTAGAAAAGAAATAAATTTACCTTTTTAGATTGTTATTGTCCCAACCAAACAGCTGTAATTCCTTTTATATATGGTGGAGTGATGGAGGTATTATCAGTATTTTCCACAGAAATATTAAATTGATTATGCCAAATACGAATAATCCTAGTGACAGAAAACGGATCAGTCCCATCAGGATTATCCTTTGTTTCAAAAAGAATATCCTCACTAAATGGATTTCCGAAGTTACCTCCTGCACCTCCGTCCCAAAACATTCTAATTCTGGTTGCCTTAGAACAAGAATCGCAAGTATTTCCTGTCGTGCCCCAGACTGTTACCTGCCACAAACCAGGCTGGAGGAAATTAAGTGGATTAGTCTGACCTGTAACAGTAGTAGTAATTCCTAGAGGAGAACTGAAATTAACAAGTGATTTATGAAAAGTATATGAGGCTTGTTGAGTAGGAGTGTTTACCCACACCGCTTCTCCCTCATAATCGAGCGAGGATAGATAAGTATCTGGATATGGTTTACCACCCATAATTCTTATCCTACCAAGAGTATAAAGAGAAACTTCTGGTGAATTAATAGTGCCACTACCGATTCGGACAGTACTACCTGGCCCACGAGGAATATCAATGGTGTATTCGGGATTCAGTGTCCCAATACCAATTCTTGCATCCGGGGAGTCAGCAATAATCGATGTGCCTAGTCCTACTTCGGAATTCCCTGGTCCTTCTAGGCGAATAGCTGATTGTTGTGGGTTTGCCCTATCTTTAAAGATATGTAGTATGCCTGGGATGCCTGGGATGGTTGCGGGATTTTTATTTCCGATCAATAAACCTTTATATGGAATAGTTACGGCAAAAGGAGGTATGGTGTTTGGAACCGGAACAAGATCATGCGTGTCTAGGTGCAGTGGACCATTTTTTATTTGAGGAGAATCACTAACATTCAAAGGTACACCCACGTTTTTTAACAGAGGATTGGGGGGGAGAAAAGATAGAGGTGGTGGAGTCCAAGGATGTGGTGATGTAAACCATGGGTTAGAAGGTGTCAAAAGCCAAGGATACACATTCCAATGTGTTGCCAATACATCTTGAGTAGAAACAGCGATCATCAAAGAAAGAATGATGATCTTAGAGACCGAAAGAAAGTTTTGTTTTAAATTTTTCAATTTTTTGTTTTAAATTTATTCTAAACACTATGACTTTCTACAAAAAGTTTTTTAACTTCCTATCAAATACCCGCTAATACCATTTATAGTTGGCGCATTGATTCCGCCTCCTCCACCATTATCATTCACAGAAAAATTTAAGCCAGGATTGCCAGGCAGTACTCTAACAACCAGAGAAATAGAATATGGAGCAGTGCCGTGTGTAGGGGTTTCTATTCGAAAAGATCTACCATCTGGAGTTGGCATCTGATTGTTCGAAACTTCGATAGTTACTGTAGTGTTTGGAGAGTATGCCGCTCCGGTAGTGCCAAAAACCGTAATATACCAATAGCCCGGCTCAAGATTGCTGGTTGAATAATTATTATTGTTAACCCCCTGTCCCCAAGATTCATCGATAGTATGAAGCGCAGAAGAAGGAATCATGTTTGGATCTGGAATAATGCGTGGACGGCCTGTTGCTGTCCATGATCCTGTTCCGTCGGCATCCACTGATTGTAAATAAGCATCAACTAAAGGTATGGGAAAAGGATTACCTGTATCCATAATTTGCAACGTGCCAGAAGTTTGAAGAGAAACTCCAGACGGAACAGTGCCACCGCCAATTCGCATAACAGGGTTCCCTTGCGGAATATCGATGGTATATTCCGGATTTAAGGCTGGGTCTGTTCCAATGCCAATCATTGTCCATTGAGTTGGAGTGACCAATGCTGGACCTGCCCCTTCCACACGAATAGCAGGTCGTTGTAAATTTGCCGGATCTTTATAAATATGGAATTGAGGACGAGATGAGGTTGAAATGGTTTCAGGATCTCTATTCCCGAGCAATACGCCTCCATTATTAACACCCATCGCATTCCCATGAATAATACTGAAACCAAAAGATGATGAAACATACGGAAATTCAGTTCTGACATTGTTTGCATTTATAAGTAGTGGCCCATCTTTTATTTGCGGCGTACTTCCTGTATTTAAAGGCAATGCTATGTTCCCGCCCGGAAAAGCAACTGTTACAGGTGCCGAAGAAGTCGGCTGTGCCAAAGTATGCGCAGTAACAAAACTAATCACTAAAAAAAGAATGATTATTTTTGCAATCGACAGAATTTTTTGCTTTAAATTTTTCAATTTTTTGTCTTAAATTAATATTGCGTCCAATATGCGCTAACTCCGTTTATAAGTGGTTCTGCCGTGCCAGAAATGTTATCCGTAACACTGACTGTTATTTTGCCGTAGTTTAAGTTGGTATTTTGGGGAACATAAACAATCCTAGTAATAGAAAACTCCGCATTTCCATCTGGATGATCTCTTATGAAAAAAGGGGTATCGACAGTTCCAAGTGAACCATTCGCGCCAAGTCTCATTGAAACAGTAACTGTGTAAGAGCAAGTATCACAGGCATTTCCAATAGTACCAAAAGCCGTCACGTGCCAAAAACCCGGTTGTAGAAAGTTAAGTGGATCGGGCGAAATAGACGCGGTGGAAGCGACTCCACTTTCCGAGAATGCTTCAGGCCAACTAACATACTGAAGCAAGGAAGGGTTGTGGTTATATAAAGATCGCCTTGCATGATACGGAACCTTCCAAAGTGTTTCTCCGGTCCCATTCAAAGTGGCCAGATAAGCGCCAGGGAATGGACCGGCAAAATCAGTGGATGGACCATTGCCGTCATATTGATTGCCACTATCGAGAGATGGACCACCTCCCATTATTTTTACTCGACCGTTAACTTGAAGAGAGACTTCATCGTCCTGTAGACTACCATTTGGCTCATCACCACCAAGCCGAACGATCGGGATACTGATGTTGTTAGGAGTTATATTTCCCCAAGGTATATCAACAGTGTAATTCGGATTTAATGTTCCAATACCTATTTTTGCATCTGCAGAGTCGGTAACAAGTGCCGGACCAGACCCCTCAATACGAATAAATATCCGTCGGTAGGTATTGTGAAAAATATGCAACAATCCTTGTGGGGCAGTAACGGTATCAATCTGTGCCAAAACAGTGCTAATCAACATGCCCCAATAAGGAATGGTTAAGCCGAAATATTGGGCAACATTGTTTGCGTTTATAAGTAGTGCCCCATCTTTTAATTGAGGAGAAGAACCGGTATTTAACGGCAGATCTATTCTTTCTACGGCTACAAATGGATCTTCTGGAGGAGGAGTTGATGTAGGTGGAACCCACTGCGCAGAAGTTTGCCCAGCAAAAATGCTAATCATAAGGGAAAGAACGATGATTTTTGTGACCGACAGAATTTTTTGTTTTAAATTTTTCAATTTTTTGTTTTAAATCCACGAATGAGAAGATGTTTTCTGAAAATCTCTATTCAGCAGGTTCATCTTCTATTTTATATAGCAGAATCGAAAAAAGCTTGTTTTTCTTCATCGGTCATACCAACGGCATTTTTTTGAAGTTCTTGATTAAGAAAATTTTCTCTTTCAGTTTCAGTCAAACCTTGCGAAGCATTCTTGCTAAAGAAAAAAGAAATTAGAAAAGCCACTACAACAATCAAAATAATCACTCCCACAATACGAAAAAAATGTTTGGAGATTGAGAAATTGTGATTTTGAATATTTTCTGGAGGCATTGAATATTAATTTAGATTCCCCATTTAAGAATATTATACTACAAGCGGTCATGTTTATAAAGATAATGTGGATAACTCCAACACCTTTCAAGGTATTGCAACCAATTTTCAAAATAACTGATTTTGTGATAAATTTATTCTGGCTAGCGAGCGGAATTTATAGAACCAAATTATCAACAATTATTTTTAGCTTAATTTTTTTTCTTTAATATGGAAAATAATAAAACAAGCGGTGGTGGTTTTAAAGTCATTAGTTTAATCGTGGTTTTGGTAGCCGTTATTTTAATCATTGTATTTTTAATGCCACAAACAAAGAATGTGGTGGCGGAAGTAAATGGAGCGCAAATCACACAGAGTGATTTAGATAAAAAGGTAGTAAAGACAAAAGATTTTCTAAAGGGAAATGGGAACACCGACGTGCTTACAGCCCAACAAGAAATAGACCTCAAAAAGAATGTTTTGGAAGGTATGATAACTGAAAAACTGGTAGCGGATTATGCGACAGAAAATAATATTGCGGTTACAAATGCAGAATTAGAAGTAGAGTTTGCAAAAGTGGTTACTTCAGCTGGTGGTGAGGCGGGTTTGGAAACTCAACTCAAGAACTTTAATATAACCAAAGCCCAACTTAACGAAGATATCCGTTCCGCTTTGATTTTTAACAAGTCCGTAGAAAAATACGTTGGAGCAGAAAAATTACTAGTAACTGAAGCAGAAGCATTGGACACTTACAACACTTTAGTTAAAGAGGCAAAGGCGGAAGTCCCTCCCTCAACAGAAGCAATCCCTTCGTTTGAAGATGCAAAAGTCTTACTTATGGAACAATTAAGAGGACAGAAGATCAACGTCGAGTCACAAAGTTTTGTTGAATTTCTTCGAGGGAAAGCTACGATAAAAAACCTTTTGTAAGAGACTATAGAAAAAATGTAATTTAAAAAAACCCGCCATTTCGGCGGGTTTTTTAAATTATATTTTTTAGTATTCTTTTCGGAAACTAGAACTTCCTCCACGTGGTCGTTCTTCTTTTGCGCGAGCTTCGTCAACGGTGATTTTTCTTCCTTCCATTTCTTTGCCGTTAAACATTTGAATCGCTGTCTTAGCTTCTTCATCGGATGCCATTTCAACGAAACCAAACCCTTTTGAACGACCTGACATTTTGTCAGAAATGATTGTTGCGGAAGCAACTTTTCCAGCTTTTGAAAAAAAAGCGGATAAATCGTTTTCAGTGGTGCTGTATGGCAGACCACCTACATATAACTTTTTCATTATTATAGAGAACTTTGTTTGTCTTATAAATGAGGTCAGAAACCCCAAGTAAGTCGATCGAACCTTTAACGCTTACTTGCTTAAAAAATTACACAAAAACCCTCAAAAAGTCAAACCATGAATTTATCTCACAACACTTCCAGGTAATATTTCTTCGGAAGGATGAAGCAGGACAACTTTGCTGTCCGAACTTGTTGCAAGAATCATTCCCTGACTTTCTAATCCCATAATCATGCGTGGTTCTAAATTAGTCAAAACGGGTACTTGCTTGCCAACTAAAATTTGTGGATCATCAAATGACTCGCCAATTCCAGAGAGAATTTGCCTAGTTTCGTTTCCAAAATCAACTATAAGTTTGAGTAACTTAGTGCTTTTCTCAACTTTCTCTGCAGAAATAATCTTACCGATTTTAATTTCTAATTTTTTAAAATCTTCGATAGAAATCATATGATTAGATTTACTCTTTTCTTCTTGCTCTTGATCGGTCAGTATCACTTAAATACTGCTTTCTTAGTCTCACACTCTTGGGAGTTACTTCCAAATATTCATCGTCTGCCATTATTTCAAGTCCTCGCTCAAGCGTAATTGGCACCGGAGGGGCGAGCATAATATTTTCATCAGACCCACTTGCGCGCATGTTGGTGAGTTGCTTTCCTTTAGTGGGATTCACAGTCATCTCTTCACCTTTTGAAGTATTACCAATAACCATTCCTTCGTAAACTTCTTCAGTTGGTCCGATATATAAAGTGCCTCGATTTTGAAGATTGTCCAAAGAGAATCCAAGAGCTTTGCCGGTCGCTTGTGAAATCATTGAGCCAACACTTCTCTTTTTAATCTCTCCAAAATATGGACGAAAACCAAGCACTCGGCTTGCCATAATTCCCTCTCCTTTTGTATCGACTATAAACTGCCCACGGAAACCCAAAATGCCTCTAGTTGGACCTTCAAAGGTGAGTCTTACGCGTGATCCGTCCGGCTTCATATTTGTCATCATTACCCCTCTCTTTGATAGATTTTCGATAATACCTCCCTGCATTGATTCTGGAACTTCGATAGTCACCTCCTCAAACGGTTCACTTTTCACACCATCAATATCTTTGATAATAACTTGTGGTTGAGATACCTGCATTTCATAACCTTCTCGGCGCATGTTTTCAAGCAAAATAGCGATGTGCATTTCTCCACGGCCGTACACTCTCATATCGTCACCTGAAAAGTCCACCCGTAACCCGACGTTGATTTCAAGTTCTTTTTCGAGCCTTTCTCTTATCTGCCTGCTAGTAACGAATTTTCCTTCTTTGCCGGCAAAAGGCGAATTATTAACCAAAAAATTAAGAGCGATGGTTGGTTCATCAACCTTTATCACTGGAAGAATTTCTGTATCTTGCGAATCGGTTATGGTATCGCCAATATAAATCTCTGGTAGACCAGCGAGCATAGCAATATCCCCTGCTTCAGCTTCCGCAACTTCTTTTCTGGAAGTTCCTTCAAAAGTAAAAATCTTGGTTATTTTTTCTTCTTTTATTTCACCCCCAAGTTTCTTTACAAAAACTTTAGATCCGACTTTTACAGTTCCTTCGTAAATACGACAAATCGCGAGTCTCCCCAAGAAATTATCGTATCCCAGATTAAAAGGCTGGGCTTTAAGCGGCGCGGTTTTTGATGCATTAGCTGGTGCGACTTTTTCAAGGATGGTATCCAAAAGTGGCGACATATCTTTCTTTTCGTCCGAAAGTTTCTTCATAGTAACCCCTTGTTTTCCAATCGCATATACGGTTACAAAATCTAATTGTTCTTCATTTGCTCCAAGTTCAAAAAAGAGTTCCAAAACTTCATTGTGAGCTCTTTCTGGGTCAGCGGCCGGTTTATCTATTTTATTTAAAACGACTATTGGTTTGTGTCCGATTTCAAGTGATTTTTTCAAAACGAATCTAGTTTGTGGCATCGGCCCTTCTTGAGCGTCAACAACAAGAACAACTGAATCAATTGATTTTAAAACTCGTTCAACTTCGGATCCGAAATCAGCATGTCCCGGAGTGTCAACGATATTTATTTTAGTGCCTTTGTAGATTATCGAAGCATTTTTGGCATAAATAGTAATACCACGCTCTCTTTCAAGAGAATTTGAATCCATACTGCCTCCTTCCGGCGACATACCGGTTTGCTTCATGATGGCATCAGTGATGGTGGTTTTGCCGTGATCTACGTGGGCTATGATTGCTATATTTCTAATTTCCATAGTGTCAACTTTCATATTTGGCCAATTTGCTTGCTAAAATTTCCGTGTCTCACTTCATCGTATTATTAAATACGTCTCGTTTCGATACTCAATTTTATTAAACAACTTGTCTCAAATCTGAAAGTTTCAGTTTAAGCTCTATATTTAAAACAAAAGCCCACGTTCTGTGGGTAGATCCAATATAACACGGATTTATAAAATTTAAAAGGTAAAAAGAAAGAGCGGCCATCACTGGTCGCCCCCAAACACCTCAAGCAACCCCTTCAGAATCTTTGTCATCATCATAAATCACCCAAAAGAAAGCCCCGAAGAAGACAGCGAGAGCTCCGATCAAAAGCCACCACACCATGTCCATTACTCCAGTAGGCAGAAGTAGAATGTGAGGAACAACCACCTAAAACATACTACTTCAGAATATATGGGTCAAACTATATCTACTTCCACAAGGCTAAAATTAGGACCATCACAAACAAAGAAATCAATTGATAAGCGGCGTTAAGTACAAAAAGCTTAATCGGTTTATTCTCCCAGAGGAAACTTCCAATGCAAATTGGCACCATAATTCCTAACCAAATCCAAAACGCTAGTGACCAAGATGTTCCAGCATCTACCGCCCCTAACAAAACAACAAAATGAGCTACTACGTATGATTGAAGAAGTGTGAACAGAAAACCAAGAGTCATTGCTCGAGCGGGAGTGAGACTCATCGATTTCATACCATCTTTTGTAATACCCATAAGAGCCATCCACTTTTTTCCAAATAAAGGTCCGTACCAAATTCCACCAATAACAAACGAAACAATGGCAGATACCAATACTGCCCAGTAATTTATTATAAGATTATCCATAAAATTCTTAATTAAATTTATAAAATCTTAAACAATTTCAACACTTTGATTATAAGAGATATCAATACTATGAACAACATCATTGTCCACCGGCAAATATACAAAAAATACCCCGACTTGAAGTATTTTTGAAAGAATTTTAAACAAGAATGTTTACTTTTTGACGTCTATAATTCTGTTTTCAGGAATTACAAAAATTGAAATAATGTAAAACAATATCCCTGGCACAACTGCTGTAAAAATCAAAACAAAAAGAAATACGAGGCGTAAAATAACTGGGTCAACATTAAAATATTCACCCAAGCCTCCCAATACTCCTCCAAAAACTCTGTTTGTTTTGCTTCTATATAGTTTTTTCATATTATTTATTTTTACGAAGTTTTTTCTCGTCTAGATCGAATACACACCTAAGACAATTTATTTGTCCTGGACGAGTTTTAAGATATTTTCCACCACAAACACAGATCAGAATCTCACATCTGCGGGGTTTTTCTACCCACTTTCCTCTTTGGGTAAATTTATTTTTATTTTCAATTTTTACTGTTTTATTGTTCATGGTGTAGAAATTACTAAGAATTTAGGATATGAAAGTCAAAGCTTTGCCATACTTGTTTCCACGGCCTGTTCTTCCAATCCTGTGCACATAATCATCATAAGTTGCTGGAATATCAAAGTTGATCACATGAGACACATCTGGGATATCGAGTCCTCGCGCGGCCACGTCGGTCGCAACAAGCACCTGCACCTTCCCTTCTTTAAAGGCCGTTAGGGCGCGTTTTCTATTACTCTGGGTTTTATTCCCGTGGATTGATTCAACACGAAATCCTTTTACAGATAACAATTTCGCCAGCTTTTCAGTACCATGTTTTGTGCGAGAAAAGACCAAGACTTTGTTAAATTCTTTTTGTTTTAAAAGATCATGCAACACTTCCACCTTATCTTTACCTCGAGGAATTTTAACAACATCTTGCTCAACATTTTTTGCTGTGTCACCGGTTTTAACTGAAATTTTTATTGGATTTTTCAAGAATTCATTAATCAATTTTTCAATATCTTTCGACATGGTCGCAGAGAAAAACAGGGTATGTCTGTCTTTTGGCATTCCCGCCATAACTGCTCTCATGTCAGCAATAAATCCCATATCAAGCATTCTATCTGCTTCGTCTAGTACTACTGTCTTAAATTCATTCAAGCGAATAAATTTTCTTTGAATTAAATCTTTGAGTCGGCCGGGAGTTCCGATTATAAAATTATGCTGTAATCGCAATTGTTTGATTTGATGCGAAATACTTAAACCTCCAACACAACAGACAGAGAAAATCCTCATGCCAGGAGTTAGGTGTTTTAATTCTTGATCAATTTGACCAGCCAATTCCCTTGTTGGGACAATTACCAAAACTCTCTCACGAGGATTCTTGATTATTTTATCTATTAAAGGAATAAGAAAAGCTCCGGTTTTTCCAGTACCAGTATTGGCAATTCCAACCACATCCTGTCCTTGAAGAATGTAAGGAATACATTTGTCTTGAATTGGGGTTGGTAAAACATATCCCCTTTTTGTAATTGCGCCTTTAAGAGTTTCGCCTATGAGAAAATCGGTGAATTTATGTTCTGGCTTAAAGACTACTGATTCTTCAATCACTTTTACTTTATTTATAAAACGAGAATAATCAATTCGTTCATCTTTGCCTCTTTTATTTGAAGTAAAACGTCTACCACCTGAAGGTCTTCCACCTCGAAAACTACCACCGAAAGATTTACGTGGCCCTCCTCCTGCAGAGTGCCTGCTTGGATGAGAAAATTTTGATCCCGGTCTAGCCGAGGATGTGTGATTTTTTGTGTACATATATAGTTACGACTCAAATTGCATTTAAGCTAGAGTCTCATAACCGCCCAATCTTTATAATAAACAACGTGACTGGCTTATCTCGAGAGTTTAAGCCGTCTAATTAGAGCCTATACCTTCCAAATTTGCTTCAGGAAGGAAAACTTAAGAGATATTAGTTATAGGTCTATAGTATATTAAAAACAAATTATTGTCAATGCTTTTAGAAAAAACAAACCCCGATCAGCTTTTCTGAACGGGGTCATCAGGTGTTGGCAAAAGCTTGGGTCTCCGTGAGGCAATACCCGTACCAACCATTGGGAGAAACACCGCGAGTGGGGCAATGAATGTGACCCATGATACTTCGCTAAATATCATGAGAACTACATCGTAAACACAAATACTGACGGCGAGAATAAAAGCTAGTTTGGCTGTCCTCGAGCTTTCCTTGTTTAGTACGAGGCCTTTTGACGTGAGACACCACAGTCGTCCGCTCAAGGCCCGCATATGAAGCGTCCAGCACAGTAAGAGGTAGACAACGCTCATACAGAGGATGATGATTAGATGAATGGACAACATATCTTCTCCTTGGTTTTTGTGATGTGAAAGAACTTCTTAAAATAAGTTACTACAATGAATTGTTCCCGTCAATTCTAATAAAAAAAGACCCGTGCACTAGGCAACGGGTCTATGGGTCTAGTCCGGCAAAATCTTGGAAGCTTCTGCGGGTGCTTCCTGGGGAACAGGCGCAACTTCTGCACCAATTCCTGCTTCTGCGGGAGGATCGCGAGAATCATCGGCGAGAAGAGTGTCCTCATCACCATTCGCGATTTGCTCTTTAGCTTTGTCGAAGTAGCTGTCCCACTTCTCCTCTGCGAGACCAAAGAGAAGCATCACTTTGTGGGCTTCCTTGAACTCAAGACGAGACTTTTCAGTGAGAGAATCTCCGAGGCCATGCTGGGCTTCACAGAGAAAATGCGACACAGCAAATGATACCAGAACCCTCTCTGCCATCTTTGAGAGTGCTTCGTCGTTGAGCACTCCAGCACAGCTACTGTACTCTTTGAGTTTGTAGCAATCCCTCAAGAATCTCCGATCTGCTAGTCGGTGAGTGAATAGGTATGCGTACCCAGAGGAGAGAAAAAACGTACAACCCACACTCGCTACAAGAAAGAGCAACAGACCAAACGCCGTACTATTTTGACCCCACAGATGCTCGCCACCCAAAATAAGGAGGGTTGTGGTCACAACAAGCAACAAAAAACCGTACTCACATTCCCTCCTGCTCTTTACGGCTTCAAAAGGTGATGAGGTGCAACCAACTCTTTCCCACCTATCAACCAGAGTGACTGATGCCACTCTCTCAAAGAACGCGTCGAGAAGATGTCCCATAACAAACTCCTTTTAACCTGATTTGACTAAAATGGGAGCTTCAGGGCTCCATTCGAAACTGACTTCAGGCCAGTCTCGAATACTTCATTTTAGAGAAAGCTTCAGGCCAGCTTTTCCGTTTATTATCTAAACATAGTTGATATTTTTTGTCAAAAAAATTTGAGATTTAAGATTTGAGGTGTAAGATTACAAATATGAACGATAAAGAAGAAAAATTCCCAATGAGGATAAACAAATATTTGGCACTCAAAAAATACACGACTCGTCGTGGTGCTGATTTAATGATCGAGAAAAAGCAGGTTTTAATAAACGGCAGACTGGCTGTTTTAGGCGACAAGGTAAATGAAGAAGATAAAGTTGAAGTAAAACAAAAAGCTTTAAATCATCCGCGTGTTTATATTGCATACAACAAACCAAGAGGCGTATTGACTCATAGCGCCAAGGGCGAAGATAAGGAAATTAGAGATGTTAGCGAATTAAAAGATGTTTTTCCGATTGGGCGACTTGATAAAGACTCGGAAGGTTTAATGATTTTAACCAACGATGGAAGAATTACCGAAAGACTTTTGAGTCCCCGCTTTAACCACGAAAAAGAATATCTAGTTACAGTTAAAGAAAAACTTCGAGGAAATTTCAAACAGAAAATGGAAGCTGGAGTCCAGATTGAAAAAGAAACAACAAAACCATGCAAAGTGCATATTTTGAATGAACAAACCTTTAAAGTTGTTTTAACGGAAGGAAAAAAACATCAGATCAGACGTATGTGTGTTGCCTTGTTTCAGGAAGTTGATAATTTAAAAAGAATTCGAATAATGAATATTCAACTTGGAAGTCTTAAGGGAGGAGAACATCGAAAAATCGAAGGAGATGAGTTGCATGCATTCTTGCATGAACTTGCATTGGCATAACAAGAAATTAACTTTGGAATTCAACTTCAAAAGGGTACATTCCCATACCACAGCTCCCTTGGAGAGTCGCTAACTGCGGAGTTCCAATATCGATATCTGTCGAACCACTTTGAGGAAGTATTTTACTAATGTTCATACTTGGAATACGCACCGAAGATGAACAATCGAAAGTTCCGTTTGTGTCAAAACGAATAATTGTTGGGATGCCAGCCTTTGCAATACTCTTCCTTGGTTGATATCCGCCCTTAGCTTTTATTTCAATGATTTGCTTGCCATCCACAATGGAAACATTATTTCCATTCGGAATTTCCCCCGAACTATTTCCATTTTTTGAGAGCGCAAAAGCGCCCCCAATGAGAGCGACCGCAACTAAAATTGATATAAGGGTAAATTTCATCCCGTAGTGAAATTTCAGGTCGTCCCGTAGTAGAAGCGAAGCTTTCACTACGGGACTATCCTGATATTTTTTTGAGTATTCTTAATAAGTAAACTTAATTCTTTTATGTGTTCCGTAGTAAGTATTTACAACCTGAAATTCTACTACGGGATTCATCCCTCAAAAATTAAAAATCGGTGGTAGTAGGCCAATTATAACAAAACTATTTATAAGGTTAAAGAGCGCGAACATAATCACTACAAGACCGGCCGACTTGAAGAAAATCCCCGATTTCGAACTATTCTTAATACTAAACGAACTGAAACTTAAAAGCGCGAGAACCGGGAAAGTGCCGAGTGCAAACGCGAGCATCGTGAGTCCTCCGCCCATGAAACTTCCCGTGGTGAGAGTGAAGATTTGCATCGATTGGGTAAAACCGCAAGGCAAAAAGAATGTAGCGATACCAACGAGAAGTGGTGTAAGCGTGTGATTGAATTTCGATATCCCATGAGCATGTCGCGCAATAAATTTCGGCATCGTGAGCTGAAATTTTTTCGTAAAATGAAATACTTCGAGCAGATTAATTCCAAGAATGAGCATTACAACACCAATCACTAAATTTAAAATAAATGTCCCGGCAGTGTTAAGAGTAAATGCTGAACCAATTGCGCCTATTACTCCTCCCAAAATAAAGAACGCAACTATCCGACCCAAATGAAACAAAATTTGAGGTCTGACTTTGTCCCCTTCTTTTGCAAAAGTTGCAGACATAGAAAGAACGAGTCCACCAACTACGGCCATGCACGTGGAAAGCGAAGCGATAATTCCGATCACAAAAGCTGTGCCATAAGTTACATTCCCAGAATTCACCAAGTTTATTATTCCCATCTTTTGAAGAATGTAAAAAAGTAGAGCAAAACCGAGCGCGATCGGCACCGCAATTTTAAAATCTCTCCAATTCACTCTACGTTCCTGTTTTTGAATGGAAACCGTATAACCCTTTGACGCGAGTGGAACAGTTAATTCTTTTGCAATTTCTTCTTGGGTTTTCCCGCCGAAATCCCCCACAACTTCCACAGAGTGATTTTGAAGGCTCGATTTAGCACTTTCAATATTTGGTAAGTCCTGAAGTTCGTTTTCGATCATTAAGACACACGCATTACAATGCATGCCGTGCACATGGAATGTATATTTTTGTGTTTGATTAGTCATGGTAATTTTGAATTATAATTTTTTAGCTTTAATTCTAAGTGAATTTCCAACTACAGACACGGAAGACATCGCCACCCCAGAACGAAAATTTTATATCAAATGCATATAAAATTTCGTACGGGGCGAGAAGTGGTGAAATCATAACTTTTTAATCTTGATTCGGAGCGAGTTTCCGACCACAGATACACTGCTAAATGCCATGGCAAATCCGGCGAATACTGGCGAGAGAAGCCAACCGAAAATTGGGTAAAACAATCCGGCGGCAAGCGGAATGCCAACAATATTATATATGAATGCCCAGAAAAGATTTTGTTTGATCCCCCGCATGGTCATCTTCGAAAGTTTGATTGCCTTTACGATTTTTGAAATATCTCCACCCAAAAGTGTGATGCCCGCGGTTTCAATAGCAACATCAGTGCCAGTTCCCATCGCAATACCCACATCAGCCTGCGCGAGAGCCGGCGCATCATTCACCCCGTCCCCCGCCATAGCAACGATATAACCTTTTGTCTGAAATTCTTTTATTTTATTTAATTTATCGGCAGGCAGAACTTCCGCAACAACTTCGTCAATCCCAACTTCTTTGGCAATAGCGAGAGCAGTATTTTTATTATCGCCTGTTAGCATTACTGTTTTAATACCAAGTTTGTGAAGATTTTTTACCGCCGCGAGAGCTTCGGGCTTTATGGCATCAGCAACCATAACAACAGCCAAGACTTCTGTGTGGCTAGCTAAAATAACAGGAGTTTTACCTTGCCGTGTTTCTTCCTCAATGCTTTGAATATCGAAAGAAATTTTAAGATCAGAAACGAGTTTGGTATTTCCAACATAATATTGTTTCCCATCCACGATACCTCGGAGTCCCTTGCCTTTGATGATTTCAAAATCCTGCACATTTCCCAATTTAATATTTTTTCGACTTCGAGCATATTCTACAACTGCATGAGCAATAGGATGCTCTGACTTGCTTTCAAGAGATGCAAGAATAGAAATAATTTCGTCTTCGCTTTGGACAGAATATTTTTTGATACTAACAAGCTCCGGTTTGCCACGTGTAAGAGTTCCAGTTTTATCCACCACCACCATTTTCACTTTATGGAGTTTTTCCAAAGTTGCCGCATCTTTAATAAGTATCCCTTCTCTCGCCCCCTTTCCAACCCCCACAATAATCGCAGTGGGTGTCGCAAGCCCAAGCGCACAAGGACAAGCGATGACAAGAATTCCCACAAATGATGTTAATCCGTATGAAAGCGCAAGAGAAAACCCGAGAATATTTGTCCCGATAAGAAGCCATGCACCGAGTGTAATAAATGAAATCACAAGCACGATTGGCACAAAAACGCTTGAAATCTTGTCAGCAAGAGCTTGGATCGGTGCCTTGCTACCTTGGGCTTCTTCAACCATTTTAATTATGTGAGCAAGCAATGTTTCGGAGCCAACTTTTGTCGCTTTAAATGTAAATGTACTGTTTGTATTGATTGTTCCAGAAACCACCGCGTCCCCTATTTTCTTTTTTACCGGCATGGGCTCCCCTGTCACCATTGATTCATCAATGAAAGAAGTGCCTTCGGTAATTTCCCCATCAACCGGAATTTTAGCGCCCGGTTTTACAATCAAAAGATCACCATGCTTCACGTCATTTATAGAAATTTCTTTTTCTACTCCGTTTTGAACAATCAAAGCGGTCTTTGCTTGGAGATTTAGAAGTTTTTCGATAGCATCGCCAGTTCGGAGCTTGGAACGAGCTTCCAAATATTTTCCCAAAGCTATAAAAGCAATAACAATGATGGTAACGTCGTAATAATTTTGATCCACGTTTACAAATTGCCTAAGTGGTTCTTCAAAAGCGGCGATAATAAAACTGTAGATAAAAGCAACGGATGTTCCAATGCCAATCAATGTGTCCATATTTGCTTTGCCATATCGAAGAAAGCGGTAGAAACCTAAAAGATAGGGCTTTCCGACAACAAAAAGCATGTAGGTCGCGGCAATCGGCAGAAAGTGATGCACAAATTCTTCGGTCACCACATTCATCTCGGAAACAATATTAAAATTTGCAAGAATATCCCAGCCCATCACAAAAATACTGAAAATCGCAAGAGGAATCGCCGACAATATTTTGCCTTTCATATCTTTAATTTCCGCCAATTTTTCCGCTTTTGATTGTCCTATCCCCATATGAGCGGCATGTTCTTCCGCGCTCATACCCATCTCCTCTGCAGTATTAGAGTGGCCTTTAGGATTGTTATCTTTAAGATCAAGAGAATATCCAAATGGTTCTATTTTTTCCGAAAGATGTTGGGGAGTTGTTTTGTTTTCATTAAAAGAAACTTTTGCCTTTTCGGTACCATAATTTACTTCGACCGATTCAACACCATCAACTTTCTTAAAAGTTTTTTCGATAATCCCTGCACATGAAGCGCAGTGCATACCTTTTACTCTATAAGTTTTAGTAGTAGACATATTTTTTAACAAAAAATTACAAACTACTTTCTTTTTAATCTATAAACTTTAAGAATTTCTTTTTTTGCTTTATTTTCCTCTCCTTTTTTCACCTGATTGATAGCGCAAGAACCTAAATGATTTTCCATAAGCACATCTTCCACTCCTGAAAGAGCTTGCTTTACGGCGGATGTTTGAGTAATCACGTCAATGCAATAAGTATCTTTTTCGACCATTTCCTGCAAACCCCTTACCTGACCCTCGATGATTTTAAGACGACGCATTAACTTTTGTTTTGATGGGTGTGTCATATAAATACAGTATATACCCCCCTAGGGTATAAAGCAAATGCGAGTGTGGGAATCTCTAAGTTAGGCCAGTTTGACAGATATGTAGTAATCTGCTATACTAGATATAGATATATTGTTCTTCCCAAAACCACAAGGAGGTCGTCATGACCACGCAAGCGATCCGTGACTTTTTCTGGGTTCTGCAGGCTTTTATTCGAGGCAAGGTGTTTCACCAGACAGATTACGTGCCTGGACCGAACGCTAAAGCTTTCATAATGAGTTTAGTGAGGCCGAGCTGGAGAATCAGAGGGAGCTTCAGTGTTGGGCGTATTGCAACCCTGATGAGATGGTGGGGTCCGCAGATGATGACAAAGCGCCAGATACACGACCTGGAAAGTCTGGCGGCTTACGAACACGAAGCGTTCAAAAAAGTTCCGTTTTTGTTCTGGTATGAAAACGAAACGAGGCTTTTTTGTGGAGTTGCAGATCCAGGCTGGATCGAGCTAAGGGAAATGGAGGTTGAGGCCAATTCTTGATTTGTGCAGGACGAGTCAAGAACACATGGGCGACTAGAAATAGTTGCCCTTTAATTTTGCCCAAATTTCCATCTATTTTTTACTTTTGAATTTTAATTTTGATTTTTGCCTTTTGAGATTTGAATTGGGTAAAATAAAAATCTAAATTATCACTGATCACGTAGATATCATTCCTAGTAGAAAAGCTCCATGAGTACAATAATCCCCCACCAACTGAAGAAAGAAACAGCGGTTGCGATGCCAGCGATTTTTGTAAAACTTTTAACCTTCAGAGTATTTTGTGACCACTCTGGTACTAATTTTTCAAATTTTGGAGTAATCCAAACATTTAAAAGTATTCCATTTAAGAAAACTATGAGGACGAGGAACATTTTGAATTGAAAAATGGAACTTCCTGCAATTCCTGGATTTGGCAAAAACATAAAAAGCCCCGAAATAGATATAATAATAAGGCCAAGCCATACTTGAAGTGAAAGCATGGGGGTAATTTTAGCAACCAGATTTGCTTCTTTCGGTTTAAATTTAAGCCAAACTAAAACAAGATCCGCCATAACTACCGAACCAAGAGCAATAATTACTCCAGCAATATGAAAAAATCTCCACAAAGAATCGTACTTTATTAAGAATGAGAAAAATCCTGTTTCCATTTCTACAGTTGTTTAGAATTATTTTTTTCGCTAAATTCTTGCTTTATGGTACGCACGACAAAAAATAATGAGGTTATAAAAATAAAAATCGCAATAATTATTATAAGCCAGAACATAATTAAAATAAGGTTAAGATTCAAATCACAAGAAGAAAAGTGTGTATCAAATTTAGCGAGATTGTCTTTTCTAAAACCTTGCGCAGGTCGACGGATTAGGCGTCGACACCTGTAGACGGACCGACGGGGCGAGCAGAGAAATTTGTCAGCAGACAAATATTCGTGTTTTAGAAAAGATAATCGAGCGTCTACCCTATTCAACGATAAGTTTTCCTACCATCCCCTTAGCTCTATGAGATCCAACTGAACAATAATATTCAAAAGTTCCTATCTTATCTGCGACAAATTCGATTGTGTCATCTGCGCCTCCTTTGGTAATAATTTTTGTTGCGGCGTTAAATTCATCAATTTTAAAATCGTGCGGCATAACATCAGGATTTTTAAGAGTTATTTTTACGGTATCTCCAACATTAACCTTAATTTCGGCGGGCAAGAATTTGAAATCTGTTCCTACAACTGTGAATTCTCTTATCGTAGACGTTGGCTCTGCAATAATTTTAGTGACATCTTCTTCTGTTGTTACAGGAACAGTGTTGGTATCTTTAGTTAGAAACCACATCCCGCCCAAAACAATAATTAAGAGAGCAATAATACCTATTAATTTATTCATCCCGTTAGTGAAATTTCAGGTCATCCCGTAGTGACAGCTTCGCTTCTACTACAGGACTATCTAGAAAATTCTATTTATTTTTTAATATATTCTATTGGTTAATAATATTCCCATGAGTCAAACAATTGCAACCTGAAATTCTACTACGGGATTCATATTTTTTTATATTATATATTAATAACACTCGTATAAGTATTTAGAAACGATGGTATTGCAAAAACAAGTCCGATTAGCGGTAAGACAATGGCGAGAACCGTGATCCAAGTTGCAATCAAAAAATACTTTCTCATTTTCTCTACCGATGCATAAATTGCATTGAGTTTGGCATCTTGTTCCTCAAGTTTTGTCTTAATCTCATTTTCCATATTTTATTTCTACTTACTAATACACTAGTACTAAAATACTATTTTACCTTTTCTCCGCTACAATCGCCATGAACATTGGAAATTCTTTGCGCGCAATATTTTCTGCCAAAGATCTTGGTCCAAATTCACTTTGTTTGTGAGAGATCCATTCTTCAAGACCTGTAACACAAAAACCTGCATTCACAATAGCTTTGAAATAATCTTGGATCGGTCGATGAAAAGAGACGGTATGTACTTTTTCCTCTTCTGACTTTGCTCCGGGTGTCATATCTACTTCAACTTCAAAAGGAATACCGTACTTATCAATTCTACGATATTGAATTTCTTTTTCTTCATCATATTGCCACGACGAAGCTTTTAATATTCTAAATGCTGGATGATTCAAGACAATAACTAATTTTCCACCACGAACAAGAACTCGACATGCTTCTTTGATCACGGCCGACATTTCTTTGATGTTTTGCAGGGCTAATACAATAAACGCTCCATCAAAAGATTCTTTGTCCGCGGGTATCTTGTTGGCGTTTGCCACTTCAAATTTTAAATTTTCGCCCGATACTAGTTTTGCCTTTTTTATAAGTTCGCGAGACAAATCGATTCCAAGCACAGTCGCGCCTCCCGCGGCATAAACTTTTGAGAAAAACCCTTGTCCACAAGCAATATCTATCATTTTTTTACCGGGAGTTGCTGGTAAAATTCGCAAAAGATTAGGCAAGACTACCTTCTCTTGGTAGGTATCTTCTCCTTTTAACATCTTATCGTACCAACCCGCCACAGGTTCCCAAGAAGTTTTAATATGGGCTTTTTTAGGAGGTATTTTTTTCATCAAAATAAATGGTATTAAACCCTTTGACCGTCTACACAGGTGTCTATCATGAACGATAGACCGCTCGCTAGCCGAAATAAGACTACTATATTTTTCGCCTTTTTTAAAGTCTGAAATTTACCCGCCAAAGTTTTTTCGAAGAAAAAATTTAGGTGGGTATATAAAAAAAGCGCACCTCTTTCGAAGTGCGCACGATGACCTTCATTCAACTCATCTACTCGGGTGAGTGGACTCTAGCCATTTCCAAGCTTTCCTCATTGCGATGAGGTGATGTGGACGGAACTTCATCTGTCCATCTTGTACCCCGTTCTTGTCTCCATCCGTTGATTCTACAGCCTCCTCGATTTGACTCTTCGTCCGAAGCTTGAAGGTGCCAGAAACTTCCCCGCGAATCTCCTTGAGGATCGTGGATGGAACTGAAGCAACAAACACAACGTGCCGATCTCCGTCCTGGTCGATCTCATCGTAAATAGAGAACGGACCTCCGGATTTCTCCAGAATCTGAAGGAGAATATCTGCGGCTTCGTGATCCAATTCCTCATTGGCTCCACGACTCAGAGTAGAGGAAAGGGATCCCTCATCATTCGCCTCCATTTTCTCATTGAACATGGGAGAGAAAACGCCGGCAAATGACTGTTTCTTATAGCCAGTCGGACTTTCAGCATTGAACTCATTCCTCTGTTGACAGATAGTTACCCATCCGCCAAGTTCTGGAATGTGAGTAAAAGCAACACACGCCACATGGGTTGTTGGCACGGTTCGATCCTTTGTTTGATTTTTGTGATTTCAGAAGAACAACCTATTTCTTAGACTATATAACTTCTTCCAACAAGTCAATCTTAGTGAAAACGACCAGCATATAGTTGGTGGTTTTCACTATCAAAAAAATGAGAAAGAAGTTTGTAAGTATTACTAAATATATTTTTCTATTCCTCTATTTAATTTTTTTGCCGTAATATCCCAAAACTGCTTTAAAACCGTCTAGATTTCTCTCCCACTCAACAGTTTCGTGAGTTTTAAGTTCTACTGTGATTGCTGGAATGTTGATAGAAGCAAGCCAGCCTTCGGCGTCGCCCGATACCGGATAAGCATCAAAAGATTTGATTGCTTGGTATCCTGCGGCGGTCGAATAAGCATTCATGATGTCGAGAGTTTCTGGTAAGATTCCGGCATTACATTCTGATGCATAGACAGCATTTGCTTGGCTGTGCCAGAAAATAACAGCCTCTGGTTTATTATTTAAGACAAAATCTCTGATAGCTACTGCTTCTGGTTCGGAAAATGGTTTAGTACCAGCACTTACAATTTGTGATCGCCAAGTGCTTTCAGGTTTCCACTTACAATCGAAGTTGCGATTCAAATCAACATCGTGAGCATTGAATCGTCCAAGTCCTGGAGTTGCTGGAGCTTCTTTTGGAATATCTGCCAAAGTAAAGCGGCCTTCTTTTCCAATCACTTTGTATACCCCGTCAGGATTAGCTGATGGAATTATTGTAACGGTAACATTTCCTGGAATGGTTGAATTTTCTTTGAGATAATCTATAAATTCATAGGCGAGAAGCACACTGTTCCATTCATAACCTCCGTGAATGCCTCCCACAAACAAGAGATGTTGTACACCATTTCCAAATGTATAGCTTTCAATATTACGTCCTTCCACAGACTTTCCAACTACTTTGTATCCTGGAATTTCCAGTGTTGTAGGAGTCGGTAAAACCTCTACACCTGTTTCTCTGCTAAAGAATGAAATGGCCAGAAACACACAAGCGCCAAGAACAACAATCACAATAATTGCTTTGATAATTTTCATTAGAAAATTTAGATTTGAGAATTAAACTGTTAAGACTATTTGGAATAATATTTGAGAAGAGCATCTATACCCTTCTGATTCTTGTCCCATTCAACCTCATTGTGTGTTGAGAGAAGAACGCTGATTGCTGGAACATTTATTTTAGCGAGCCAATTTACCATGTCTCCTGTTATTTCGTAGAAATCAAAATCATCTGAAGCTGGGTATCCGGAAGCATCAGCGTAAGTTTTTGTTAGAGTGCTTGTTTCAGGCAAAATACCTTTGTGACAATTTGATGCGAACACACCTCCTGCGGCACTATACCAAACAACAACTGCATCTGGTTTTTTTGTCTCCACATAATTTTTTATTGCTTGGCTTTCTGGTTCAGAAAATACTGCATCTCCACCGCTTACATCTTTACTTTGCCACTTGCCTGTAGCTTGCCAATCACAATCAAAATTTCTGTTTAAATCAACAGTGTTTCCATTGAAACGGCCGGCAACTTGTGTTGTTTGTGATGCTCTAATATCAGCTTTTGTAAAACGTCCTGTGGTTGTAGCAACCTTGCTTAGACCATCTGGATTTAACACTGGGATAACTGTTACTTTTACGTTTGTTGGGATGACATTAGTAGTGCCTTCTTCCAATAAATAATCCATGAGTCGGTAAGCGACCAAAGTTGTATTCCAAGAATACCCTCCGTGGATACCTCCAACAAATAGAAGCTCTGTGTCCCCTTCACCGAAGTGATAGGCAACGATTTCACGTCCTTCGACTGAAGTTCCGATAACAGTTTTGGTTTTATCAACTGGCACCTGCACGATTGGTTCAGTAACCACTGGAACTGGTTCGACAGGAGCTGGCACTGCTTTTTCTTTGTTTTTAATAAAATAGAAACCAAGACCGATGAGAATGATGATTACAATTATTAGTATAAATTTTTTCATCCCGATAGTGAAATTTCAGGTCGTCCTGTAGTAGAAGCGAAGCTTTCACTACGGGACTATCCTCGAAATTCAGTTTATTTTTAATAAGATAGGTTATCCAATTATATTCCCGCGCATCAAGTATTTGCAACCTGAAATTCTACTACGGGATTCATAATGTTTTAGAATAATTTAATAAAAACGACAAAAACGTTTGTTTAAACATCTCATATCATTCTAAGTCTTTTGATATATCAAAGCAACTCACCATTAACGAAACAAGCGGTTTTACAGTATTTTCAGAAAGAAATCTCTAACTTGTCGAAACGCTTTACCACGATGGCTAATTTTGTTTTCCTCTTCCACTTCCATCTCAGCCCAAACTTTACTTTGACCGTCGGGCATAAAAATTCCGCTATACGGCATATTTGGCTGACACTCGGTGCGAGGCTTTAGTAAAATTTTACCTTTTACTTCCCCACTAAAAAATTTATGTTCTCCTGTCGGAGAAACCACTACGGCTACTGTTTGAAAGGTTGCTGTACGTTTATGGAGCGGCACCCCTTCAAGTTTCTTCAAAGTAAAATCTCGGGTAGCCTCTGTCGTTACACCCTTTCCTGCCCATCTTGCCGCATAAATTCCCGGCTGACCGTCCAAGGTATCGATGAAAAGCCCAGTATCTTCAGCGATGCACCATGCGCCCGTGTGTTTGTGACCAAAGACAGCTTTCTTTAAGGCATTTTCTTCGAGAGTTGTTCCGTCTTCAATTACTTCTCCTTCTACTCCTGCATCTTCCAAAGACAGAACTTTAATATCGAGACCGGAAAAAACCGCCTTGATCTGTTCGATCTTGCTTTTATTTCGGCTTGAGAGAATTATTTCCATACAAATAATTATTGTGTGACTACGATGAAGACTAATTCTTGATTATCGTTCCCAATAAGTGTGAGAGTACTGCCATTTAAAGAAAATTTTGCTCCGTTTTGTAGAATTGATCCAAACGCATACTCTATCTCCATAATATTTGCTGGCTCGCTACAGGCCATGTCAGTTGATATGAGTTCTGCCTGCATCACATCGCTTTTAATTGTATAGGGACCGCTCACGGCATTACAAAATCTTGTAGTAATTTCCCCATCTTTAAAAGTGAGAGAATAACTTTGAGAAGCTGGAAGTTTTACATCATTAAAACTTGTCAAACGAAATGTTGAATCGTCGAGTTTTACCGTATTTGGATCATTTGGCGCTGGTTGAAGTGGTCTGTATTTACGAGCAAAAACCATAATTCCTGAATTGTCGGCAAGTGTGATTCTTAATTCATCGTCCACAATCTCAAACGAATCGGCCTGTGACAACCCTTGAGAGAATTCTGCCTCAAGAGAACCTGTGGCACATGCCATCTTCGTCGTTGCAATTGAATCAATATTTATTGTTCCTCCACTAAGAGCGTATCCTCCTTGAATAGTGTTGCAGTCGGCAGTTCCTGTAAAAGTATTATCTTCTCCTAGATTGATTTTAAACTTGTCGTTGCCAGGAGCTTCTATCTTTGTGCCATTAGCCAAAGCTGTGTTTTGCCATTCCCAATCTGTCCACAAAATAGAATCCTGCGACTCGTTTAAATTTTGCCCTGTGGAAATTGGAGCGTTTACCTTAGACGATTGATTCGAAAACCAAGCTATTGCGATAATAACTATGATAATTAAGCCAATTCCTAGTAATTTTTTCATATTAGTTTAATTAATTATTGATTATTTACTTGTTAATTGACGTACCTTAGACCTTAAACTTACATTCATTAACGATCTAAATTAATGATATCCCCAACAATCTCCGGGAACGTTTCCTGGATGAAATGTCCTCTATCATTGAATATCTTCGTATACGCTTTTGGCAAGGCTTCTTTATATTTATTAAGCGCGGAAAGAGGTACAACTTCATCGTCCTCGCTGTGATACAGATAGACATTTGTTGTTTGTAAATTCAATTTATTGGGCAACGCAAAACTTACCAATCCATATCCATCGGAGTCTTTGTCGTAAACCGCGGCAACCAAAAACACTGCTTTAATTTTTTTCGGAAACTTATTTTCGCTTAAATACTTAGCTAAAAATGTACCGCCCAGCGAATGTCCTATCAGTACAACTTCATCGTTTAAAAATGGGATAAGCTTTTCAAACCACAATTTCCATTCTTCATATTGAGCATTATAATCATTTGGCATCTCCGGAATGATAACCTCATAATCTTTCCCGAGTCCTTTTCTTATCCACGATCTCCACCTTTTCTTATCTGTTTTATATTTCTCTATATCAATCTCATACTTACGCAGAAAATTCAAATATTCTTCATAAGTTTCAAACGTGTCCCCTCCATGAATGACCACAATCTGCTTTTTCATATTAGTTTTTTTGTCTTGTATTCTCTTCAATTTTTTTCAAGAGATTTAATCTCTCATTTATTTTCCAATACCAACACCAAAACTCTCTTAATAAGAAAAATAACCCAACAAATATAAGAATACCAGCTAATGTCCATGGACCAAAATTTTGTGGAATTATCATAAAAATATTTATTAATTAACTAATTTACTAACATTAGTTTAACATCTGTGTAACGAGCGCAACCATCTGATCTTTTGCCCTCTTTTTGAACTGTTTCCATTTTGGAAACAGTTGCCTTTAAGGTAAGTTCTCCTGTCTCCAAGATATTTCTTGTATGTTTAGATATAGCTGCCTTCTGTACACCAAAAAGTTCAGCGATTTGATTTAGACTTGCCCATATCGTTTCTTTCTGAGTATCAGCTCGTAATTCAATAGCACCATTTTTTGCCTGATAGATTACAATATTATTTTTTATTTGTTTACTTTTCACATTCATATTTTTAAAATTTCTATAACTTTAAATCGCTGGCAATAAACTTTCATATCATCAGAAAAAGTTCCTTCACGAATGAAATATTTTTGGTGTTCTCTTCTCCAATATTCGAGCGATAAATCCCCCTCCCCCTCATCATGAGCAAATGATTTATCAACCTCATTAAATGGCCGGCAGGTTAATTCTGTTGTTTCGATTAGAACTCGCGGACGATCTTGCCAATCTTTGATGATCATCTTTCCGCCGACTTTAGTACCAAAATCACCCTGAACCTGCGCCCAAGCTGTAGCAGTCTTTCGTCCTTGGAGTACTAGATCAAGTAATTCTTTTCCCATCTCAGGACTATCACCAAATGAAAAACTTTTCATAAATTTTAAAACTCTACCACCGAGACGTCTCCGAAATATTGTGTGCCAGAAGCCTGATCTACGACATATTCGGTTATTTGACCTAAGAAACCTGGATCATGAAATATTCTCAATTCAGGAGTTGATTTTCCAAGTACAAAAGGCACATCTGAAGGCCGGTCTTTAAATCGCGCTGAAAGAAATTCGTCATAAATTGGGAGCGGAACGGAAGAATTAGAAAATATAGAAACTGGAATGTTTAAAAATGTCCTGCCTGTATCGTGAGAAAGCCTAAGTTTAAATTCTATATCAGGAGTAGTGCTTGAGTATTCTGTTGTAGCTAAAGTGAAAGCATTCGTCGGACTATTGCTTCCGGGGAATAAATAAGTTCCTAATGTACCCCCACCAGCTAATTGAGGAAGAGGCAACGAAACCTGCGGAGACCACTGGTGTGTGATTGGATCTATATAAGAAGCTATAAGATTTCCGCCAACATCCGGAAGTATGACAGCCCCGTCTCCTTGAGGACCAATTTGAAGATTTGAAATAGTAGGACCACAAACTGGAAAAGAAATTGTTTGTACTTGATTGAATGTTATAGAATCAAAAACAAAAATAGTTCTTTGACAAAAAAAGGAATTATTCACATTGTATACATTGGCTATGATATGAATATTTCCGGTTGATGGATCAATCGCTCCCTTTAATATACTTATGGAATCGGCTAGATTTGAAAGAGGAATAGTCGAAGTGCTAACCAAAGCGTTACTGCTATCTATTGCATATAATTTAATTTCTGAAAGTTGATTTACACCAGTTTTTCCAGTAGCAATAACATGCAAATTATTATTCTGGTCAGTTGTTGTCCATATATCTCTCAAAATATATCCTTGAGGCAATGGCAGATCTTGCTCCACAAAAGTACGCATGAAATTATCATAACTGCGGTGCTTGAATGCCACCGTTGGATAATTCAAATTCAAGGGGGTTACATTTTCGATTTCATAAACAATATCGATATTCCCTCCACGTCGAACAGCAGACATTTGCGACAGGCTTAGTCCTAAAGATTGAGATTGAGCCAAGATTCTTGGAGGATTTATAAGGCCAGTTGATCCGACTTCGGCAAACCTTATCTGGGTACCATGATTATAAGGAGGAAGCCCCGCAACTTTGTAAACAACAATCGTGCCCACAGGAGGCGGTGTGAAATTTGGCCTAGCCGCTTCCGCAAACTGATTTAGAGTAAAAATAGAACTCAACAAAAGCACAGTAGTGAAAGAAAATAGAGAAATTAGACCAATTAAAATTTTAGACTTCATAGAATTTTTTAATCTGTTAAATATCTTACAAACAATAACATCCCACTTACTGCTTTTTTAGAAATCCTGTAAATGCTTGGATTGTTTCAAGAGGTACTGTAAACACAACTGTATTTGAAGCGTCTGAAGAAATATCATTTATTGATTGCAATGTTCGCAGATGCAATGCTCCAGGGACAGCAGATAGAATTTGAGCGGCTTGCGCCATGTTTTGAGAAGCGGCCAATTCACCTTCGGATGTAATAATCACTGCTCGTTTTTCTCTTTCAGCTTCTGCTTGTTTTGCAATAGTTCGCTCCATATTTTCAGGAAGTTTGACGTCTTTTAATTCAACGCTTGAAACATCAATGCCCCATGCAGTTGTAACTTCCTCGACGAGTTTCTCAATCCTATCAGCAACTTTGTCGCGACTTGCCAAAAGTTCATCAAGTGTAGCTTCGCCAACCACATTACGCATGGTAGTCTGCGCGTATTGCATAATTGCGTATTGATAATTTTCTATTTCAAGAATCGCTTTATCTGCAGAATTGATCTTGTAATAAATTACAGCATTTACATTTACAGGCACATTATCTTTTGTAATAGCGTTTTGATCTGGCACATCAACGGCTTTGGTGCGCATATCAATTTTTTGGTACGTCTGAATTACAGGAAATACAAGGCGCCAACCTGGATTCATGAGTTTGTGATATTTACCAAACATGAATTTTACCCCTCGTTCATATTGGTTGATCTGACGAATTGAAATCAGAATAACAAATATTATTACAATTACGATTCCTGGTATATAAGTCATATAATTTTTTATTCCGGCTAGCGAGTGGCATCGCGAGAATGAGTCGACAGGATCATTGTCGACACCTGTGGACGGCATTCTCATGATCCGCGAGCGAAGACGGATCAAAGGGTTTAATACCCTTTATTAAACGATCAATTGTTAAAATTTCTGAATTAAATAATTATCTAAAGATCACAGAGCCGCTATCAAATTTGAGATCCAAAACCAATTCACCTTTCGAAGTGAAATGATATCCTTGTGTGTCTTGAAGAAGATTTACAAATTCGGCCTCTTGCGAACCTTCACAGAACATCAGTGTTGAAACAATTTGGTCAAAAGATATTGTGCCTTTTTCTGCTTCGTAATGCCCACCCATACTATTACAATCTGTTCCCGCAGAGAATCTTCCATCATTTAAAAAAGTAAGGGTAAATTTATTTGGTTGTTTAGGTATTATTTCTCGTCCGTCATTATACAAAGCCCTCACCCAATTCCAGGTTTTCATGTCTAACTTCATTCTTTTCGGATCAGCCTCTCCTTCAAAATTTTGAACAACTTCACCAAATTGCATCGTCTCCGTATCTAAAATAAGCCAAATACTTTTCCCAATTGATGGCGATGTGGAGAATGGTTCCCCCTGTGCGCGGTCTGCGTAATTCACAATAATAATTTTTCCTTTACCTTTTTCTGTTGTTTGAGGGGCGATTCGATCTCCTAAAAACAATGCCTCTCCGCCAACATATCCACGCCCGGTATTAAGGGCCGCTACAACATAATAAAATATTCCGCTTCCCCCGGTTTCTTGAGTAAGTAGAAATACAATATCTTCTCGGCCGTCATCATTCAAATCTTCACGCAATTCATTCCCAAAATATTTTGTTGTGATCTTCGATACGGAATTGGAGGAATCAGTAATTTCAGAAATACCATTTGTTAATTTGATACGTTCGCCCGCAACCACATATTCAGCGTTCTTATGATCCACCATGAGAACTGAATCTCTTTCTTTATTTACAGAGCTGTTAAGCAAATAGAAAACACCCACAACCACGACAATCACTATAAAAATGTAAGTTAATATTTTATTCATTTTGTAACAACCTTGTTTGCACTATTCATCATATTAATTATATTCGTGAATAATATCTGTTATAAAAGATTTTATTTCCTGATCATTTTGAGCTGAAAAGAAGGCGTTCGCGTCTTCATCAGCTAATAGTCTTCCTTTTTTCAAGAAGAAAACTCTATCAGCAATGGATTTGGCAAACGAAATATGATGAGTGACTATTAGCATCGTGTACCCATCACTTGCTAGTGTACGGACCAAATCAAGAACACTTTTTGTGAGTTCTGGATCTAAAGATGATGTGATTTCATCCAAAAATAATATCTCTGGCTTCATCATGATAGAGCGAAGAAGGGCGACTCTTTGCTTTTGACCTCCTGACAAATCATGAGGGTAGGAATTCTTGTATTTTTCTAATCCAAATCTTTTAAGCAATCCAAGGGCTTCTTCTGTAATTTTATGGCTACTATTTTTAGAATTTAAAGAAGGGGCTAAAGTAAGATTTTCTAAGACATTCAAATGTGGCCACAGTGTATATTCTTGGGATACATAGCCAAAATTTGCTCCTGTTTCAAAAGAGAATGATCCTTTATCTGGTTTCTTTAACCCCGAAAGTAATTTAAGGAGAGTGGACTTGCCAGCACCACTAGGGCCGAGGATAGCAATCACTTCTCCTTTTTTAACCTCGAACGAAACGTTAATAACCCCTTCTTCAGAGCCAGCAAAGTTGGAGTATTTCTTTGTGAGGTTTTTAACTTTAATCATATTGAATTACATTTCTTTTCTTATAGATCGTTATCAGGATATGGAGAGGAGCAAGAATGATGGCGAAGAATAGAACAAGCAAAGAATAGATGGCTACCGGATCATATACCATGGAGTTTATAGTTTGAGAGACTTTGAAGAGTTCGGGAACAGAGATAAGACTTGCGAATAGAGTATATTCGAGCATTGTAGCTTGATTAAGAGCGATACTTGGCAAAGCTCTTTTCATAAGGATCGGCAATTCTATATGTTTAATGATCTGACTATTCGTCATGCCGAGCGTCACGCCTGCTTCCTTGTATGCAATAGGCAAAAGTTTTAACTCTGATTGGATGATAAAGGCAACTGCAACCATGTTAACAAAACCGAGAGCAACTACTGTTGTCCAAAAAGGATCTACGACTATACCGAGAATCGCTTGTAATGGAAAATGAAGCCAAAACAATAAAACCAAAACCGGCACTATTTTGGTTAAGAACTTCAAACTACTAACAACAGAAGAAATAGATTTAGAAGATCTTCCTCCTATAGCGCCGAGTAATATTCCAAGGGGAACACCGATCAGGACTATAAGAAAAAGAAGCTCAACGGTCGTTAAAAGACCTTGGAGAAAAAGATGACGGTATTCGATTAGAATATCAATCATATTTAATTAATCCGATAAAGGGTTTCGACTTCGTATTTCTTAAGAATTTTCTCTATCTCGCCATTATTGAGAAGCTCTTGAATAGCCCCACTCCACTCATTTACAAGCGGATTATTTTTATTGAATGCGAAACTATCTCCATAAGCGCGAACGGGCTCATTACCAATTCTCTCAATAGTGTTTGGATGTGACTTTAGAAAGTCTGCTGCGGCTGATGGTTCATTGAATGACACGTCGGCCTTTTTTTGAACGATATTTAAGAAGACTTCAGCATAAGACGATAGTTGAGACAAAGTCACCAATCTGGCTTTTGGATAATCTTCCTGAGCGATAAAGACTGCCAATTCTCCGTCTATTGCGCTAATTGTATATTCGCTGGAATTAAGTACACTAAGGTCGCTGTTAAATCTGATATCTCCTTTTTTGACATAAGGGTAAAGAACGCTATCCATTGGTGCGATAGAAAATGTAGCGACTTTTTCTCTTGCCTCGTTCGGCCACATCTGTGTTCCAAGAACGTCATATCTATTTGTGTTCAATCCCTCCAAAGCCGTACCCCAACCAACCTCTTCTGCCCAATCAGTTTTGAGATCAAGTCTCTTTGCTACAGCTTCAACAATGTCATAAGAAACACCCGACAAGGCGCCAGTTGTAGGATCTTTAACTAAAAGAGGTGGATATACAATGTATCCGATGCGGATAGTGTTTTCTTCAGAAGACGAATTGTTGGTCTTATTTGAAGAGGAAACTATTAGATAAAGTGCCGCCAAAGCAATGACGACCAATATAAATATTATTGTCTTTTTCATATATATAATTTTACCAAAGTTTTTAACCCTTAGCTATTTTAATAAGCGTTCTTAAAATCACTAGGCTCTTCGAAATCCGAACCTATCTCAAACTAGCTGGCCATCTTGAGCTAGAACCTTTTACTTCATTGCCCCGTAAGGCTTTCTGGTTGAATTTTATTGTATCAAATCGACGCAACTTGAGCACCTATGTTTTTTACTTTATTTTTGTCCTTCAGATTGCCAAGTCTGAATCCTCACCTCCTCCCGGCAACGAGAAGAAGTTTTGTTTATCGGTAAAGACCATTCTCTTCGATATAAGATGTAATTCCCTCTGGAACCAACTTCTTGTACCTCTCATCACCATTTTTGACCATCTCTCGTATTTTTGTACTTGAAATCCCCCCAACCTCCTCTTCTAAAATTACTAAATTGTTGTTTAAGGTCAACTCTTCAGGAAATTCATATCCAGACCTTTTGATGATCACGAACTTTTCGTTCAGACCAATAACTCTTTCTTTAATAGCCAAAAATCCATCGATACCGCACAATTGGAAGATTTCATTTTCTGACTGAGATTTCAATTCCACTATGATTTCATGTGTGTATCTTCCATCGTTCTCTATTGCGGCCATTATCAGCTTCACTGGAATACTAATTACTGATCTTAAGTATTTAACGAAAACGTTTCCTAAATCCTTCCTATCTTTCGGACTCGTAGGTATTTCTCTATCAACTCTCTTGCCTGATGGCAAAATCCATACTTCATCAAAAGTAATATTTTCAAGTGCAACCTTAACCGCCGAAGCGTGGCCAAAGTGAGGAGGATTGAAAGTTCCGGGATAAAATAAAATTTTTTTCATAGAAGTATTTTTAGGCTCCTCGGAGTCATTTTCCTACATACGGTTGTCCTATGTAGGAATATGATCTTTTTTATTTTTGTCCTTCGGATTGCCAAGTCTTTATTGTTTCAGATGGGTGCACAAGCATGATTACATTTAGTGCCAAATTATCTCGAACCCAAAAGAGACACCCGACCTCCATAAGCACAATAAGTACAACTGAAGTCCAAAATTTTGAACACTTAGAAATAATAAAACCAAACCCTGCAAAAACAACATCCGAAACAGAATTGAGAATACTGTCACCAACATACCCCTGTGCAATAGTCACTGCTCTGTAGCGATCAATAATAATTGGTGAATTCTCCAAAAGCTCCCACGCCGCCTCCATAATAAGTGCCATGATAAACCTGTACTTCATTGGAACCTTAGGGGCTATCCACCAAAGAAACGCGTAGAAAAGCATTCCATGAATGATGTGTGAAAATGTATATGCATCTGCCACACGCTGAGAATTCTCGGAACTCCACACGCTGGATTCCCACCAACCAAACATACCGTCCGGACCTAATAGTGACCTCCCTGTTAAATACTCGATCCCTCCCGTAATCAGTAAAATCAAAAAAAACAATATGATCACCAACCAGTATTTTTTTAGAAAATCTAGAATAAATTTCATCTCCTTATTTTAGCACTTCATTCTTCAAAAAATGGCTCGTGCTGAGCTTGCCGAAGTGCTGGGGCTCTTGGATGACGTTAGAACCATTCTACTGGAGGGAAAGAGTGAGTTTTATAATAACAAATCGACGCGTCTCAAGCACTATAGTCTTGTTTCGGGAGTTCGGTCAATAAGTTCATGTGCTTTGTTCATCTCATCAGGAGTATTGAAGTAAATAATTTTATATTTCCCTGAAGTAGTTTTATTAATGTGATCATGAGTTATCTCAAGAATATGAATTAGACCCCAATAAATCCATTTGCCATTCCTATTTTCAACAAGAAAGTTCCTGACGGGTGGCGATTGATAGAGCCGAATGCCTGGTTTGTTTCTGAATTCGAATATACGATCAGAGAATTGTTCAACCTTAAGGGGATTAATCTTATGTTTTCCATAGTCAAGATCAACAGGAAATCCTTGCTCCTTAGATATTTGTAGTGTGTCATTGATTTCTATAATACTTCCCATAGGTTTCATTATATCTCTTTTTCTCAAATCCCGTAGCTACGCAAAACTAGAGAATTGTCGTATTGACACATCTTGAGCTAGCTCAAATCGGCTGGGGGACTAGGATTCGGACCTAGATAGGCGCCTCCAAAGGGCGCAGTCCTACCATTAGACGATCCCCCAAAATATTATTTGTTATCAAATAAATTTTTCATGAATTTTCTACCTTTTTTACTTTTTAAATATTTTTCTCTATTTATTGCTTCAATTCTGCTTACAAATGTCTCCGTATAAAACAAGTCCCATGGAGCATATTTAGAAGTAAAATTACTTTCTCTATTGTTATGTTCTTCTAATCTACGGTTTATATCATTTGTATACCCAACGTAACTCTTTTTATACTTCTGACTTTTTAAGATGTACACAGTATACATAGGTCCTACCATTAGATCCGCCTCGGCTATCGCCTTAGCGAGACGGGCGATCCCCCAAAAAATGCTAGGCGCTAGTAGATTAGGCTCTAGGCATTAGGTAAATACACAGACTAAAAGATACTTGAAAAATAGAGTTTATTCAAGCGTTGTGTTTTGAATTTATTTCCTTAACTGGCTAGTTTCGAGAACTAGCATACGATCTTCGAGTCTTTGGATTCGATTTAGATTATCGATCATCAATTTATACTTCTGATCAGATATATTATCTTTAGATTTCACTTTTTTCTTCATAGATAAATTATATCAAAAAGTGGATTAATGATCCAAGAAAAATAACCCCGATTAGGTACTTCCAGATTCCTGCCTGCCGGCAGGCAGGTGAGACAAGTTGTTTATCCCTAAAGCCTAGTGCCTAATTCCTAGAGCCTACGGCTGTTCCCGCGACATAGCCGGTGGTCCAGCAAAGTTGCAGACTATACCCTCCCGATGGCCGATCAATATTTAATATATCCCCCACCAAATATAAATTTGAGAAAAGTTTAGAACGCATTGTTTTAAAATCTATCTCGTCCAGAATTACTCCACCTTGAGAGATGATTGCTTTATCTATTCCCAGAAGTTTATCTACCGCGATCGGTATGCCCTTAAGTAGAGTCACAAGCTTCAGACGCTCGGAGCGAGAAATAGTACTGCATAAAATCTCTGGATCGATTCCGGAGAGTTCTACTACGATAGGAGCAAGGGCGCTTGGGATTAAATTAGAAAGTGCATTTCTAAACTTTTTCTTGGCATGTTCCTTAAAAAGATCTTGGAGAGTTTTATTAAGAACGCCGTAATCTTGTGCAGGTAAAAGATCTAAAGAAATTACTACTTCTCCATATTTCAAAAGTTCTCCAATGTCTTTGCTCATATTGAGAATAGTTGGACCACTCACTCCAACATGAGTAAAAAGAATTTTTCCTTTTATCACATTCTGTTTCTCATTATTTTGAAATATAGTAATTTTTACAGGATTTAAACTCACACCAGAGAGTCTTTTCACCCAAGCATCTTTTACGGCGATAGGCACAAGGGACGGAGTCGGATCGATCACCGTGTGCCCGATATTTTTAAGCCATGCAAAACCATCTCCGGTTGAACCAGTTTCCGGACGAGACGTCCCACCAGTTGCAACAACAATTGAGCGCGCTCTTACGATCTTTTTATTTTTAAGCTTCATGCCAACAATAATATTTTCTTCACGAACAATTTCCGTAACAGGAGAATTGGAAAGGACGGTAACATTATGCTCTTTCATATATTTAACGAGAACATCCCAAACCGACTGCGCCGAATTTGAAACAGGAAAAGTACGCAATTCGTTTTCAACCTTTGTATACATACCACGAGAATGGAAAAATTCTAGAGTCTCTTTCACGCTATACTGTGAAAAAGTCGAAAAAAGAAATTTCCCGTCATCTTTAAATTTTTGAAGAAACTTCCGAGTGTCTAATTCGGAGTTGGTAACATTACATCTACCTCCCCCCGTTAT
Source organism: Patescibacteria group bacterium (assembly GCA_038062955.1). GTDB lineage: Bacteria > Patescibacteriota > Minisyncoccia > Phycocordibacterales > BOKC01 > JBBTWE01. The sequence continues at coordinate 300,857 of JBBTWE010000001.1, forward strand.
GAGAAGTTTTTTGCCAAGAGTGTCATTCTTTTCAATGAGAATTACCTTGGCGCCCAATTCTGCCGCACGTCCTGCCGCCATCATACCCGAAGGCCCGCCGCCAATTACAGCCACGTCCCAGATTTCCATCTCATTTTTGCTTTTATTTAACGCCATATTAACAAGTCTCGCTATACTAACACAAAAATTAGTGCTATGGTGATGTCTATGTCTCAAAACGGAGTTGTCGTCAGATTCGAAAATGTCTCGTTTCATTACGAGGAAAATAAACCCTTATTAGATGAGGTAAGTTTTTCTGTACGAAACGGATCCAAAATCTCTATCATGGGACAAAACGGCGCTGGCAAAAGCACAATTTTTAAACTCATGACAGGTGGCATTTCTCCGGAAGAGGGAGAAATCCATATTGGTAAAGATGCGACTATCGCTATTTCGCGTCAGGTTATTTCTCCCGAAGAACTTACCCTCAATGTTCGAGAATTTTTTGAAAAGAGTTTTCATGGAAAAATCTATGATATTGATCCCAGAATTGATTCAATTTTAGAAGTTGTAAATCTGCATGCTCCACATGACAGAATAATTAAAAGTTTTTCCGGCGGCCAACAAGCGCGGCTCCTTCTTGCAAGTGCTCTTATTCAAGACCCGGACGTGCTTCTTTTAGACGAGCCCACAAACAATCTCGACAAATCCGGCATCGCCCACCTTATTCAGTTTATAAAAAATTATAAAAAAACCTGTCTTGTCATTTCCCACGATGCAGAATTCTTAAATTCATTTACAGATGGAGTGTTGTATCTCGATGTTTTTACTCAAAAGGTAGAGCAGTATGTTGGTAACTATTTTGACGTGCTCGAAGAAATCACCGCAAGAATCGAAAAAGAAAATCGCAAAAATGCCCAACTCGGAAAAGAAATTCAAGAAAACAAAGACAAAGCAAATTTCTTCGCCAACAAAGGAGGTCAGATGCGTCTAGTTGCAAAACGTATGCGAGAAAAAGCGGAAGAGCTCGAAGAAGAAAAAGTGGATGTGCGAAGAGAAGACAGAACCATTCGACCTTTCACAATTCCCTCTCAAAATGATCTTTTGGGAGATATCCTTTCGCTTACTTCTTTTACGACCATGAATCCCAAAACTCATAAACCGATGAGTCGCAAAACCAAAATAATTTTAAAAAGAAAACAGCATCTTCTGCTTAAAGGACCAAACGGCATCGGCAAAAGCACTTTGCTCGAATCTATAGCAAATGGAAACGCTGGCGCGATTATAAAAGAAGGCGTGCGCGTCGGATATTATCGCCAAGATTTCTCAACTTTAAATTTTGATGAAACAGTTTATGATTCTCTTAAAAGTGTAATGGAAAAGCATATTGATCAGGAATTGCGCTCCACTGCCGCCGGATTTCTTATTACCGGAGATATGATCAGAGCAAAAATCGGCAGTCTCTCACCAGGACAAAAAGGACTTGTGGCATTTGCTCGCCTCGTTCTCCAAAAACCGGGACTTTTGATTCTTGATGAACCGACCAATCACATTAACTTCCGCCATTTGCCTATTATTGCTGCTGCACTCGACAGCTTCGAAGGCGCTATGATTTTGGTAAGCCACGTTCCAGAATTCGTCTCCCAAATCCGCATAGACGAAGTACTCGATCTCGAAAAATAATCTTAATTAACTTGCTAGAACTTTCAGATTTGAGACAAGTTGTTTGATAAAATTGAGTATCGAAACGAGACGTATTTAATAATACGATGAAGTGAGACACGGAAATTTTAGCAAGCAAATTGGCCAAATGTGGAAGTTCTACTTCTTACAGATCTTGATTAGGGCTAACTCGAGTGGAAGTTGAGGTACGTAAGACGAACCGATTTGGTCATAAGCGCCGAGAAATTCGAGAAGCGCTTGGGAATTTACTTTCGACTCTTTTTTAACGCTTAAATTTTTCAAGAAATCAAAATCTTCTTTCCGCAGTTCCTTTTCAATATCTGCGTCTAAACCAGCTTTGAGACGGAGGAGCATAACAAACCTCATTCTCTGCAAGATTAGCTTTAGAAAAGTTTTAACATCAATATTCTGTTCGACGACTTTAGAAATAGTCTGCAAACCAACTTCTAAATTACCATCGGATAAAGCCTCGACAAAAGAATTGATAAGTTCACTTTTTGGGGCACCAGTAACAAGTTCAACCTCTTCCAAGATAATTTTTTTGTCTTTTGAGTAGCTTAATACTTTTTGCAAAGTTCCTTGAGCATCGCGGAAAGATCCTTCGGAAAGCAAAGAGATTAAATCCGCCGATGCAGGCTCTATCACAAAACCTTCTTTCTTTCCGACATTTATAATCATCTCGCGCAAAACACTGTGACTTGGTTTCTTAAAATTAAAAACCTGACATCTTGAAACAACTGTCTCTGGCAATTTCTCAACTTCGGTGGTTGCTAGAATAAAAACAACGTACGCGGGAGGTTCTTCCAATGTTTTAAGAAGAGCATTAAAAGCATCCTTAGTGAGCATGTGCACCTCGTCCACAATATAAACTTTGTAAGGCGATTTAAATGGAGAAGCCGACACCGATTCTTTTATTTCTCTAATATCATCAATTCCCCTGTTTGAAGCGGCATCTATTTCATACAAATCTTCGCTCTCACAACCAATCTCCCTCGCCAAAATTCTTGCCACACTCGTCTTCCCTGTTCCGCGCGCACCAGTAAAAAGATAGGCATGCGAAATACGTTTGAGTTTAATTGAATTCTCAATAACTTTTATTATGTGATCTTGGCCCAAGACATCTTCAAAACCCTTGGGACGATATTTTCTGTATAAGGCAATGTCACTAACCATAAAGTTCTAATAATTATAATCGAAAGAGATTCATAAGTCGAAATTTTAAAAAATTGGTTATAAAAAAAGAACAGGGGCCGATCCGAAGATCTTCCCCTGTCGTTGCGCATTTTTCGGACCCAGATAGAGGGGGTCCACCTCTTAGCCTTTTGAGTGGCTAAACACTCTTGCGTGTCGTTATCCAGCCCTTCCACGTTCACGATTTATGGTCGTGTCCGCTTATGGGTTCCAGTGACTCTACTCCTTTTCGAGGTTGTGGGTTGACGGTCGTCTCATTTTTTTGGATCGCCTTTTTGAGTGGCGAACTCTTACGTCTGGATTCCAGCCCTTCCCTTTTTGTGATCTCTCACAATCAGGTCGGGGTCCCCAGTTTTCTCCTCCACTAGGCCTTGTTTTACCACCTGCCAGTTGGGTGGGAAAGAACACTTTGAGTTAGCCAAAAAAAGCACAAAGGGGCAACCGACACACCACTTGGGTGCCGGTTTAGCCTCCTCCTGCCTTGACTAATCTGCTAAGAGCCTAGCATACTAACAAAATAATGTCAAGCGAAAATTAGACATTTCGTATCAGATGGCTTGAAATATAGGTTTTTTTAAATATTTTCTTTCTTCAGATATTCAGTTATTAAGAATTCTACTTCCCCGCTATTGTTTGTCTCCATGAGCTTCATTCGGAGTTCTTTTGCCCCATCCCAACCACTCACATAGGCTTTAAAATGCTTTTTCATAATGGCAAAATGTTTTACATCACCCAAAAGATCTTCAAAAAGATTAGTATGTTCAACTAAAACGGAAAGTTTTTCTCTCGGAGTTGGTGTCTTAATTTTAGAATTATTCAAATTGGCAAAAAGCCACGGATTGCCAAAAATTGCTTTACCAAGCATCACTCCATCACAACCAGTTTCTTCTATCTTTTTTCTAGCATCATCCAAGCTCAAAACATCGCCATTTCCAATTATTAAAGTTTTTGATTTTAATTCATTTCGTATCAAAACTGCCGCTTTGATCCTTTCCCAGCGAGCTGGAACTTTAGACATTTCTTTTCGGGTACGTGCATGAATTGTTACAGCCGCCACTTCTTCGTCCAAAAGTTCTGGCAACCAACTCTCTAAAATGTCTGTGTTGTAACCCAAACGAATTTTAACTGAAACTGGCAGTTTATTGTCACATCCTCGTTTTGCGCTTTGTATTAATTCTCTTGCAAGCGTCGGATTTTTACATAGAGATGCTCCAGCTCCCTGCTTTTCGATGCTTTTATCGGGACACCCCATATTGATATCTATTCCATCAAAACCAAGTTCGAGAGCAGTTCTCGCCGCACGTTCCATCATTTCTGGTTTCGAAGTAAAAAATTGAGCAACGATGGGTTTCTCTTCCTTAGTGAATATCAAATCTTTCATTAAAACTGCGCGGCCGCCTGGACGGTCATTGCGATAAAATAACCCATCAGCCGAAACAAATTCAGTCCAAAAAACATCTGGCTTGCCACATTTTGCAATCACACGTCTAAAAGCCGCATCAGTAACATCGGCCATAGGTGCCAAACAGAAAAAAGGCTTGTTTAGTTTTTCCCAGAAGTTATTCATACAGGAAACTATCTTACCTTATAGAAGATTTTATTACCAAACTGAAGATTAATTTGTTCAAGAGACCCTAAGGAATCAATTTCTTTTTGAAACTCGAGTTCGTCTATAAGCGCAGTGAGATTCTCAAATGTTTTTTCAAAATCATTTTCTGGATTTAAAATTAATTTAATATCCCCGCTTAAGCGTATTTCAAGATTCTCTCGATTATTGATGACCTTAATAATTTCTACATTAAAAGTCTTCGAAACATTATTTAAAAAACTATTTAAATCTTCGAAATTTTTTGTTTCTAGAAAATAATCGTTCATGGATTCGGTAGATGTGGCAGTATAATATTTTACAAAAGAGTTTCCACTAAAGTTAGGGGCGTCATCAAATAAAAAGCCTGTTTTATCCAAATACGAACATTTTTCATTTGAAATTTGATCGGACGATGATTCGCACCAAAGACCAAAGGGCTGTCTTTCTAGAATTTTAATGTTCAGAATTGAAAATTTTTCAATTGAAACCGTAACATCTGAAATTCTTTTAAATTGACTCAAAATATCACTTTCAATTTCATATCTTGGATAAAGAAGAATATTTGATTTTGAAAATAGGCCGAGCATGGCGCCGTCTATTTTATTTTCAGCAATTTGAATTATTTCTTTCGTGTTTACAACCTCTTCTCCTGTTGTTTTTATTTCTTTAATGCCAAGAAATTTAGCATGGGAAAGCAAAGACAGTGTGCCGACAAACACAACTACTAACAAAAAATATAAAACTATTCTGATAATAATTTTTTTTCTTCTCTTTTTAACTATATTGGAAGTTTTGAATTTTAACTTTGTACGAAACATATTAAATAGATTCATGATTCAAGATTCATGACTTTAAAATCTTACCTGCCTGCCGGCAGGCAGGAATCATAAATCTTATATCTTAAATCTACAAAAACTTACCCAAAGAATTCTTTGTCACCGAGATATGGTCGCAAGACTTCTGGAATTTTAACCCTGCCGTCTGCCTGCTGATAATTTTCCATAATAGCTATCATCGGTCTTCCAGAAAGCGCCGTGTTATTTAATGAATGAACGAATTTCAATTTAGTTTGTCCTCCAGCAACCGCAGGATCATTATCGCGATACTTAATATTAAGTCTACGAGTTTGAAAATCATGGAAATAGGACGATGAATGAGTTTCGCGATATTTTTTCTCTGAAGGAACCCAAGCTTCGATATCGTATTTTTTAACCTGACCTAATCCTAAATCCCCGCCACAATTTATAACGATTCGATATGGAAGTTTAAGAGCTTGCATAATTTCTTCGGCGTTTGCGGTAATTTCTTCGTGTAGTGCAACCGAGGTCTCGTGACTAGCCTCGCACAAGACCACTTGTTCGAACTTGTAAAATTCATGGACACGCATAATGCCCTTAGTGTCTTTGCCATGGCTTCCAGCTTCACGCCTAAACGCAGGAGAAAATGCCAAAATCTTAATCGGTAAATCTTTTTTATCTATCACTTCATCCATAAAATATCCCATGGTGGCCACTTCGGCAGTACCAGACAAATATTCTCCATCTTGTGTTTTGTACAAATCTTCTTCGCTTTGTGGCAAATATCCTGTACCAACAAATGGTTCGCGTTTAATTAAAGACGGCACAATCATCGGGGAAAAACCTCCTTTTTTCAAAAAGAAATCATTTAAAAATTGCCAGAGAGCAAACTGTAGTCGGGCTCCATCGTTCTTCAAAAAATATCCGCGAAAACCAGCCACCTTTGTACCACGCTCCAAATCAAGCATCTTTAAAGAAGTCATGAGTTCAACATGACTCTTTGGTTCAAAATCAAATTTTGGAATTTCACCCCAAACTTTTGTTTCGAGATTATCTGCGTCGCTTTCTCCTTCCGGCACAGACACGTCTGGAATATTCGGCACGCTTACCATGAGCATTTGCCAAGATTTGATCACCTCTGCAAGTTCGCTCTCTTTTCCTTGAAGTTCCTTTTTAAGAGGTTTCATTTCCTGAATGAGCCTTAACTTTTCATTCTGATATGTTTTGAGACTAATCAAATTGGTAGCTTCATTCTGTTTTTTACGCAATTCTTCCACGGCCAAAATAAGCTCTTTCCTCTTATCATCTAGAGAAAGAAGCGCATCCACATCAAATTTGATGTTCTTTTTCTTGGCACCGAATGCAACCAAGTCCTTGTTTTCTCTTATGAATTTAATGTCTAGCATGAATTTAGTTTAATACTGTAAATTGTAACAGAAATGTTATTATTAGAAAAATAAGAAATGGACAGTATTAAAGTCTTAAATAAAAAAGATTGGCCGAAACTTCTCCTTGAAATAAACGATCCGCCAAAAAAACTTTACATAAGAGGTGTCTTCCCGGGAGAAGATTTCCTATTTTTAAGCGTAGTTGGTTCCCGAAAATACACAAATTACGGAAAGTCGGCTTGCGAAGCCCTTATTGAGAGCTTACGAGGACAGCCGGTTGTGATAGTTTCTGGGCTAGCTTTAGGAATTGATTCGATCGCTCACAAAAAAGCTCTGGAAATTGGACTTACAACTCTCGCAATTCCAGGCTCTGGATTAGATGAAAAAGTGCTTTATCCTAGCACCCACAAAAACCTGGCGAGACAGATTGTCGAGAAGGGCGGATGTTTAATTTCAGAATTTGAACCGGATTTTAAAGCCACTGCATATTCTTTCCCCCAGAGAAACAGAATCATGGCCGGGTTATCTTCGGCTGTTTTAGTAATTGAAGCTGAGAAAAAATCAGGCACGCTCATCACCGCAAGACTTGCACTCGATTATAACCGTGATGTTTTTGCAGTGCCCGGACCAATTTTTAGTTCAAGCTCTGAAGGCACAAATATGCTCATCAAAAATGGCGCCTGCACAATCACGAGTCCTTCTGATCTTTTGGACGTATTAGGATTAAAAGAGCCTACTCCGGAAGATAAATTCGCCGACTGTTCCGAAGATGAAAAGAAAATCATCGAACTTTTGAAAAACCCAATGACTCGCGACGAGCTTATACGAGAAAGCGGTTTCTCCTCCCAAGACGCTCAAGTGCTTCTTTCGGTTATGGAGATCAAGGGAATTATCGGAGAGAGTATGGGAGAGATAAGAATTAAGTAGATTTATGATCTACGATTTAAGATATAAGATTTAAAAAAATTCTTACGAAGAATCGTAAGAATTTTTTTAACTAATGCGTCAAAAATAAAAGAATTTACTTTATGGAGTCGATTTTGACGACAAAATGTGGTTGCCTATGTCCGCGTAATTTGAAATATCTGCTCTTAGCTTTGTATTTTACTACATCAACTTTTTTACCTCTTCCTTCTTCTTCAAAAGTTGCAATGACTTTAGCTCCGGTAATATAAGGCATACCGATTGTCGTATCGCTGCCATTATCAACCAAGAGAACTTTATCAAAAGTAATTTTATCCCCCGCTTTAAACTCTCCTGGCATCTTTTCGATCTTCAAAATATCCCCAACTTTTACTTGGTATTGTTTGCCTCCAGTCAAAATAATGGCGAATTCACTAGAGTTATTCGCCGCGACTGCGGTTTCAACTTTTTTGGTCTTTTGAGCAACAATAGCCATATTGGTGTATATAATACTTATTCTCTATAAAAAATCAAGTCGCTCTGGTCTTTATTTGTAAATTTTTTTGTTACAAGCTCCGCTTGCTTCCATGCGATGTATAAGTACATACATCTTGGTCGCAATGCTCGCTTGTGCCTCAAACTTTACAAAAAATCCTCAGAGCTTAATCACTGTGGCACATGCATAAAAAAAGACCCTGCACTTCACGTGTAGGGTCCGAGTCAACGCTATTCTAGGGAGCTTTTTACAGTTCGGCTAGGCTACCTGAGCAGGAGTAGAAGTGGATGAGACAGCAAAGGCAACTCCACCATCTTGATCCCACACATCAGTAGGTTTGACGCAGTATGCCACCAACCATGGCTGGGTAGAATGCCATCTTGCAACAAGAAAAAAAGGTTCATTGCCACAATGAAGTGGATTATGTAGAGCAACAATCCAATACAGACCCATTTCCCGGATCTGATCGTTTGTGAACATTCTGCGTATCAGACAGACAACTTCAGCATTTGGCACCCTGAGATCTCGTTGACTGGCCCTAATACGTATAGCTAACGTAGTACGCTCAACAACAGGAATAAATCCCACCTTAAGAACCGCTATCTCAGTGGTAACACCAGAGGTCGCCACGAAAAAAGGAGAACGCAAGAGAGTTCTTGCTTCGTCAGAAAGTGGGTAAAAATTCTCGTCGAACCATTTCATCCACCCTTCGCCTGTCGTGCCGTCGCTCGTGACAGAGAAGTAGATGACCCCATTCTCTTCGCGCCAATCGTGTGACATGGTCTATTTCTCCATTTAAGAAGCTTGCTAGAAATCCACCGAAGTTGGTGGTCATAGCCAAGAATCCTCATGTTCCATAAGAACTTTTGGCTACGACCACACTACTTACATCCCGCTTCCGCCCCAACTACAGCGTGGCAAAGTCAAAGAACAACTCGAAAAAACATACTCTTTGTGAAGCATTTTGTCAACATCAAAACGCAGATTCAAGATTTATGATTCACGATTCATGAATTTAAAATCTTAAATCGTATATCATAAATCTTCCCTATTCTTCAAGCATCGGTTTATCCGTTATCTCTGGAATCATACCCGCAGACTCACCGGTAATTTTTAAAATATCTTTATCAATCTTTCCAAGTTCTTTATATCCAGCGTCATAATGACGAGCGGTTGTGGAAATCGAAGCGCCGAGTTTTTTATAATAATCTTCGTAGGCTTTGAGATGACGCGAAAGTTTTTCGACATTTTTTGCAATATCTTTGGTCGCTTCTTCTATCTTAAAAGCCTTGAAACCATAAAGCACGGATTGTAAATAAGCGGCGAAAGTAGTCGGGGAAACTATTATCACCTTCCTATCATTCTGTGCATAATCAATGAGGCTTCGAGTATTGATAACCCCCACTCCATCGTTCAAAAGATCGTAATAAATACTCTCGGCTGGAATGTACATGAAAGCAAAAGGCAGGGTGTTGTCTTTGGGACGCACATATTTACTGGTCTCATCAATTCTCTTCTTAAGATCACGTTTGAATGCTTCTTCGTATTCAATGCGACGAGTTTCGTCGGTCTCGCTTCGGAGCCTTGAATAATTTTCAAGGGGAAATTTGGCGTCAACCGGAATAATTCCATCAGGCGTCATGATAGCCGCGTCCACGATATCGCCGTCAGGAAATTTGTACTGCATTTTATAGGCGGTCGGCGGCAGAATATTACTCATCACAAGTTCGAGAGAAGCCTCGCCGAGAGAACCTCGCTGTTTTTGATTTTTAAGAACTTTCTCAAGATTGGAAAGTTGATCGGCAATCACCATGAATTGTCTCGTGGCTTCATTGGTCTTGGTTTGTTCGCGAGCAACTTCAATCAAATTCTTGCTAACCTCCTGATTTATTTCCTGAATCAAACGCTTTGACTCACCGAATTGATGATGCACCATTGTCTGCATTTCTCGACGTGACTCACCCATCTTGGAATCCACCACTTTGGCAAGCTCGTTCATTTGCTGTAAAATTAAGTTGAGTCCACCAGTTTCTGGTTTCGTGTCTTTGCGGCGAAAGTGAAGCCACACCAATATCAGGACTACCACTATCAGAATAATTATTAATATATTTTGCATTGATACAATTATATCAAATACATTAAATAAGGCATAAAAAAATTTATGATTTTAAATACTATAAGAGAAGAAATTAAGGTAGCAATGCGAGCAAAAGATACAATGAGTCTCAATACTCTGCGAGGAGTTTTGGCTGCATTCACCAATGAGCTTGTGGCGACTAAAAGAAAACCACAAGAAGAATTGACCGATGAAGAAGCCCTGAATGTTATTAAACGACTTTGCAAACAAAGAAAAGATTCAATCGAACAATTTAAAACCGGCGGTCGCGCTGATCTGGTTCTAACCGAAGAAAAGGAACTCCAAATTTTAAAAAAATATCTACCTGAAGAAGTTGGTGAAGCAGAAATTAGAAAAGTAGCCGAAAGTAAAAAAGTGGCTTTGAAAGTTACAGATAAAGCAAAAATTGGAATCTTGGTTGGGGCAGTGATGAAAGAACTTAAGGGTAAGGCAGACGGAGCTAGTGTCAAAAAGGTAATCGAAAGCCTATTCTAGGATTTATGATTTAAGATATGAGATTTCAGATTTAAGAAAAATATCTATAATTATTGATTCCTGAATTTATTTGTATCATTCGTAATTGGTGTCGTGTGTATAAAAAAACCGCGCAAACCCTGCACTTGCAGTGTCTACGCGGTCGATGTTGCGCTACCCAATCTCACATCGGATAAGCTCGAGCGAAACGAGTTGCGTGTTCCCTGTCCCCGGCTCCCAACAAAGTCCAGAGGAGTCGAAAATGGGTACCATTGTCCATCCGAGGCATGTACAGAATGAACCGCTCGGGACCTTTCACGATGTGTAGCCTCGGGTTGCGAAGTTTCCTTCCTCCCTTGCAGAAAACCCTTGTTCCGGGAAATTCCAGAGAATTACCCGCTTCAAGAAGCTGTAGGAGAGCTGGCGGCTTGTGCTCAAAGAGCCACAGTGCCTGCTGACATCCAGCCACCCCCAGATCGACAAGGTTCCGATCATAACGTTCGCTGTCCACCTCGGGAAGAGGAGAAGTTGCGAGACGTTCCGCTTCCACCCTACAGAGACCATCGATTGATCTCTCTTCCATTTCAGAAATCTGCATCTCCGGAAATCTGGCGCAAAGCTCTCTTCGTGTTGGCTTGCGGAGCTTCGGAACCAAGATGTTCATCATCGCAACACTGTGACTTCTGACTGCTTCTCGACGCATTTGCATGATTGACCGTTTCCTAAAAAGAAGTTTCGAATAGCGCTTCCAAAGAACTATTCCTCTTGCAAGATAGCATTTTTAGTGCTGTTGTGTCAACCCCGTAGTACCTGCCTACCGGCAAGGCAGGGATTTTGGCATAGCAACTTTGTTGCAAAGCAACGATGCCAAAATTCACTACGGGGTCGAATTAATTAGATAAATATAAAAAAGACCCCGGAGACACTGCTAAACAGCATCTCCGGGGTCCGAATGTTCGCTTCGATTCCAGGATAAACCTAGAACGAAGTTGTGAGGTGTTCGATCCGTCTCACACTGGCGGAACAGCGAAAGCAACCCGAGTCCTGGGATCCAAGTCCCCTGCACCCAGAGAACCCCATGTCATTTGAAGACCCGAACCTCCATGGATCCTCGGCATGAGCGGAATGAGCCTCTGTTGCCCAATCACTTTCCCTCTTGCCACCTTTGGCACAGTGATGACCGTGCCGGGGAACTCGAGACAGAACCCATCTCGCAGAAGTTCCAGAAGTGCTTGAGGGCGACTCTGGAGAAGCCATCTGGCGTGCTGGTAACCAGCCACTCCCGCCATCCTTCCGCACCTCTTCATCTCCAACTCGAGCTTCGTACCGTACCTCTCTCCATCGACTGACCCGACGGAGCATGTGGACAGGCCTTTCGGCACTATCTTCACAGGACACAGGACCGAACTGTCCTGTGTCTCGAGAATCCCCATCTTGGGAAACTTGCCGCGGAGCATCCTGATACTCGTCGCGCCAACTCCCGGAATCACGATCTCCTCCCACGGGGAAGAAACCATCTTCGACTCCACGAACGTATCTACTTGCATGACCGTTTCCTTCTATCGAGTGACCGAAAGCACCCAAGAAACTTGGATGCTTTTCACCTCTTTTCAACATCCAAAGAACCCATTGGGACGAGTGCCTCAAACCTTGAAAAGAAGTATGCGAGCAGGTTCCTCCAAAGAACTACTCCTCAAATAAATTATACCTTTAATGACCGCGTGTCAATCCCGTAGTGAATTTTGGCATCGTTGCTTTGCAACAAAGTTGCTATGCCAAAATCCCTGCCTTGCCGGTAGGCAGGTACTACGGGATCAAATAAAAAAACAGCCCACCTAGACCGAAGTCTAGGTGGGCTGTCGAAGAGAGTTGAACTCCCTGTTTGTGGGTCGGGCGAAGCCGAACCTACGTGACGGCGAGCGTTTGGATGAGCTTGTTCATCACAGTCTTCTTGAAACAGATGGGCCATTCCTGACCACCAAGAGCTTCCGCGACCTTTCTCACGGAAGTAATTCGTGCACGCTCTTCACTGAGTTCATCACGCAATCGAAAACATTCATTACGCTCACGCTCGAGATCTCGACGACTCGCGACCAACTCTGCTTCGAGCTCATCGACGGGTCGGCTCTGCTGAGGTTGCTCCCAGCTTTCCGCCGGACGTACGGTGCCCGCACGAATTGCGTCGTGGAGTTTCCTCACTTCCCCGAGCTTCGTTCCCGTAGCCCTCAAGAAGTAATTCGAGGAGTTCACCTCCAGTCTGACAACAGCGTCTCCGAATTGCTCTTCATCACGATAGATCCCCGTCTCCCGCCGCGGCTGCAAAGGAAAGCAACCATGGAAAGATACGTCGGTCACAAAGGGCAGGAGCGCTTCTGGGATCATGTCGTCCAGATAGCCCAGACAAAGATGGAGGCGTCCCTCTGTTCCCGAGAGGCCAGTACCTTTGAAGGTGGTCTGCTCCCAGTTCCGCACCGGCTTACCACCGGTCTTCTGTTCCACCTCGAATCCTTCCTCCTGCCGAATGGCTTCCTTCAGATACACGTTCACAGACATCGCAGACTCCTTGTTTTAGCTGCCAGGTTTACCGTAGGGTTGCTCACCCAGTCGGGCCTCGATCAGCGAACTGTTTTATCATCAGAGATGTTCCGATGACTCTGTTACTATTGTATCATATGCCACGCAAAAGTCAAGGGCGATCCACAGGACTCTCCACATATTCCAAAATATCTATATTTCTAGGCGTTTAATAAAATAAAAAAACCGGCGGCCGATCTGAATCAGCTGCCAGTTTTGACCCCCTACTTCACATCCTTGAGAAGCGACATCCCGTGATACCAATGGCGTCCAAAGAATCTTGTGGGACCACTGATCCATTCTTCTCCACTAAAATCATCGAAACCACTTGATCGAGGTTGATTTTGATAAAACAGACCTCTACCTCGTGCAAGCATTGGACCACGGCCACCCAAAAACTGACGCTTCTTGTAGGCCTTTTGAAGGCATGTCTTGAGAAACGGGATCGCCTTCTCATCATACCAACCACCGTAGTGCATCATCCAGACTGGTTGGTCTCGGTAGAAGATTATGGTCATCCCAGAACTCTTGTTGGAGTGCGAGTTCACCATAAAACAATCCACCATCTGGAATTCGCCAGAAATGAAAGTAAACTTTCTGGAACCAGGAAGCTCCGCTATGTCACCCTTTGGGCTTCCTGTGCCACACCAGCCCGCCAACATCCCATCGAAGAAGAATTCCTGAACTGACTCTAATGTAGATTGCTGCATCTTTGCTTACCTCGTTGATTGGTTAGAGAACAAAGTTTTTCTAGAGTGAAGATAATATTAAATGGAGTTTGTGTCAACTTTGATGACCCTACGCGGAATCGAACCGCGCTTCCAGCCTTGAGAAGGCTGTGTCCTAGCCGATAGACGATAGGGCCATAATAAATAAAACTTTTAAAAAAACATCATTGTGTTCTGGCCGATACCTGCCTGCCGGCAGGCAGGGACGATAGGGCCGTTATACCTAACTTTTTTAATATATCATCTACAAAGCCATTCGTCATCCTGACGTACTAAGAGATCTTTTTTGTGAGATTTGTCTGTCATTACTTCTTCCACCACCCTTTCTAACCTTATAGATTGAGAACCTTTCACTAACACAACATCCCCTTCTTTAAGCAAAGATGCCACCGCCTTGCCCGCAAGTCGACTTTCGGTAAATTGCATAATTTTCTCTGACGCAAAACCAGCTTGAACTGCCGCTTCAGCGATATATCTCGCCCTCACTCCAACAGTTATGAGTATACCTGCTATCTCTTTTACTTTCTGCCCAGCTTTCTTGTGTTCATCAATGGAATATTCTCCAAGCTCCATCATATCTCCAAGCACCACAATTTTTTTACCAGAAATTTTTAAACTTTCCATAACATCCAAAGCCTCGAATAAAGCAACCGGGGAAGAATTGTACGTATCATCGATAATCGTGGAATTTGATGCGCCATTCAAGACTCTCATCCTGCCAGGAGGCAACATATGAGAAAGCAGAGATTTCGACGCTTCAACTAAATTAATTTTCTCCGATATTGCAGAAACCATCGCGGCAAGGATTGCATAGGTCTGCTGTCTTCCCAATGTTCCATTGAGGTTGATTGGTAAACTATTAGAGCCAAAATTAACCTTGAAATTTATACCGATTGGGCGCGCAGTAGGATTATCTTCGTAGATTATTTTGTAATCTGAAGCCGACACGTCGGCTGACACATCAAATCCGTACGAGAATTTTTTATGATCTGGAAGAGATAAAATATGTTTTCTGATTTTCTCGTCGTCATAATTGAAAATTATCACACCGTCCTTCTTGATAGCAGCAAGTAGATTCATTTTCTCTTTAAATAATTCTTCTGGAGATTTAAAAAACTCAACATGCACCGGCACACTGCTCATTCTGGTAAAGACTGCGATATCGACAGGAAGCCATGTTGCGACTTTTTTTATATCGTTCGGTCTGTCGGCTCCAACTTCCAAAATCAGCCACTTTGGATAATGGTTTGGAAATAAAATCAAAGAGAGCCCTGTCCAAAAATTCTTAAGCCACAAAAGAGGATTACTCCAACCACTCGGACACCCCAAAATAGTTAGCGGAATGCCAGTCTCACTATTGAAACTTTTATCGCTTTTTCTAGTAGAAAAAACTTTCGAAAATACTGTGAAAATAGCATCTTTACTAGAGGTCTTGCCGACACTACCTGTTACAGCAATAATCTTCGGTTTATACTTCCGAATTATAAGTTTGGCTTCAAAAGTTAAAATCAAAACCACTAATTTTTTAAATATAGATTTCATAGTTGCGTAGATATTTTCATTCAATTTTAGATGATGTCCGGTCGTAAATTTTCTACAACTGCGTTATAGAAAATCTTACGACATGATTTTTGTAGTGCAAAAATCATCGATCTGGGGGAATAGCCTGATAACTTATCAAAAACTTGGTTAAATCCACAAATGTCGGGGTCAGAGATTCAGAGGAGTATTTTACTATTTTTGGATCATAAGTAAAAAGAAAAACTAAGAATTTCGCCTGAAATGCGGGAAAATAACCAAAAAAAGTATGAAGAAATCTATCTTCGTAATAACCACGCTCCTTATCTTTGGCAATCTGTGCTGTACCGGTCTTGGCGGCAATACTGTAATTTGGCATTTTAACACTACCGCCCAATAATGCCTCATCCACGACTTTTACAAGCATCCGAGTTATTTCTTCCGATGTTTCTTTTTTTATAACTCTTTTTTCTACGCCGTAAGAAACTGATTTTGAAAGTCCTGTTTTGTAATTTATTTTTTGCACCAAATGAGGATTGATGAGCATTCCACCATTGGCTAGGACGGACAAAGCGCGGACCATCGTAACCGGCGTGAGGGCGATTCCTTGTCCAAAGGATGCAGTTGCGTATTCCAAATCGCGATTGCTTTTCAAATTATCCACCAGATTCATGGCTTCGTTTGGCAAATCAATGCCCGTCACTTCTCCTAGACCAAAATCAAACATGTACTCCGCAAATTTTTCTTTTCCCATCTGGCTGACTACGTATGCCGCGCCTGTATTTAAAGAACTATTCAAAACCTCCTGCATACTGACGAGCCCACGAGCAACACCGTCATAATTAGAAAATTGCTTATTATTCAAGGTAACAGTTCCTGTATCTAAATAAACACTGTCCGAAGTAACAGCGCCAGAATCAATCCCCGCCGCCATAGTAATCGGTTTTACAATCGAACCCATTTCATAAACATTTTCCACCATTGGATTACTGAAGATTGTGGAGCTTTCCTCGTCATGAAAATTATTGGGATCAAATGAAGGGAAAACTCCCATCGCTTTTATTTCTCCGGTTGCAGGATCGATAATAATTCCGCCAGAATATTCAGAATTCCATTTTTGATTTAAAAGTTCGAGTTTTTCTTCAAGGAAAGACTGGATAACTGGCTCCAAAGTAGTAACAACATCACCTTCTTTTTTAGATTTTGACCCATCCGAAGATACTGATTCTTTTACATTGGCAAAAACTTCAGCAAAAAAATTAACAAAGGCCGCACTATTATCTCTTTTTAAAACATCTTCATAATACCGCTCAATACCATATCTCCCCGCAAGTTCATCATCATCGTAAGCAACAATTCCTAAAACCCTAGCGGCAGTTTGCCCTGCTGGATAAAAACGCCATTTTTCTTGCTCAACATCCACACCCTTTAAATTAAGTTTTCTTATTTCTTCAGCATTTTCAATATCAACTCTTTCGGCAACCTTCTGATAAGTGCCTCCTTTTTTCATCTTTGACACAAAAAACTCCTCGTCTATTTTGACGAAGTTGGAAAGCTCTTTATAAACATATTCATAATTGGAGATAACGGAAGGATTTATAGAAATGGAAAACCCTATCTTTTGAATTGCCGCTGGAAGCAACGTGCCGTCTTTATTTTTGAAATAAATTGATCCGCGGTTAAAAATATTTGGTTGCAGACGATAGTATTGTTTGTCGGCCTGATCACTCAAGCTCTCACTATGAACAATTTGGACCAGATAGAGTTTAAAAATTAAGACCAGGGAAAAAATAAAAACACAGACTGACAGTAATTTTATTCTCGAGAGCGGACTGTTTTTGTTGTTCATCCCGTTAGTGAAAAATGGCATTATTTGCTCGCCATTTTTAGTTTAATCTATAACCGCTTGATATCGTACTATAAAACAACTTTATGTATTTCTTAAGTTCTCGCAAACAAGAGCTATGCCATTTTCTACTACGGGATTCATGTACCTTGAATCCTGAATCTTGTTTCCACCCTCTATATTCCTGTTCGTATTGCCACCGACTTCTTAGAGATAAATTTTATATCAGTAGCCTCCTCAAAACCAAAAGAGTAAGCAAGTTCTATATCTATATTACTTCTCTCCGCGATAAGTTCAAATTCTAATTCACCAATTTTGTGTTCCAAAATATTTATATCTTTTTCTACGCGAGTTCTTTCAGCAATATTAAAAACCGTGGCGTTTACGCTGAATAGATAGACTGTAATCAGAAAAAGTACAAAAATAGAAGAGAGAAGAAATAATTTTCTTTGATCTAATTTTAGTGCCCTAGTTTTTAAAAATCTATACATTTTTTTCGATAACTCTTAGTTTTGCGCTTCGTGACCGAGGATTTGCTTCTATTTCCTCAAGTGTTGCCAGAATAGGTTTTTTGTTTATCAGTATCGCTTTATCATCGGTTTTTAACTGTTTAAAGAAAGTTTTAACAATCCGATCTTCCCCGCTATGAAAAGAAATTACTGCCATTCGTCCCCCTTTTTTTAATTTATGAAAAGCTTGTTCTAGACCTTCTTTTATCGCGTTTAATTCATCATTTACAGCGATTCGGAGGGCTTGAAATGTTTTAGTGGCTGGATTGATGCGGCCGTGATGATAAAACTCTGGAGTGGCGTCTATGATGACCTTTACCAGACCAAAGGTTGTTTCTATCTTGTGATTCTTTCTTTCTTTTATAATCTGATCGGCGATTTGTGAGGCAAAAGATTCTTCTCCGTATTCTTTTAGGATTTGTCTCAAGTCTTCTTTTGGCCATCCATTCACAATTTCATAGGCAGTGAGTGTCCCTTCACTTAAATCATTGTTCATCGTCATTAAAAGCGGTTCATCCCTAAGAAAACTAAATCCTCGAGTAGCGGAATCAATTTGCATCGAAGACATTCCCAAATCAAACAAAACTTTATCAACTTCCGCTATTTTTAGTTCGCTCAAAACATTTTCAAGGTTCCTAAAATTAGTGATTTTGATCTCAAATTGTTTGCAAATTCCGGCAAGATTTTTTTCCGCAATTTTGGCCGATGTTTCATCAACATCAATTCCGATTATTCTCATGAACGGGAACTTCCGACAAACTTCCGCGCTGTGTCCTCCTGCGCCGAGCGTGGCATCAAGAAAAATTTTGTCTTCTGGAGCAAATTCCAAAAAATCTATTACTTCTTTTAAAAGAACTGGGATGTGGGAAGTTTCTGTGGTCATAAGTATCATTCAATCTATTCGTCGCAAGTTTATAAGTTTCAAACTATTCCTGAAACTCATAAACTTGAAACCAAATTAAAGCGCCCCTATCTGGCCGAGCCTCTCTGCCAATACATCTGCCTGTTTCTCAACTTCTTTCTTGTATTTCATCCAATTTTCTTCATCCCATATTTCAACTCGATTGCCGACACCAGCAAAAACAATCTTGCTTTTTAAATGGGCGAAATCTTTCAAATGTTCCGGAATCAAGAATCGTCCAACATTATCTATATCCAACTCCTGGGCTGAAGATAAAAGAAAACGATTGAAACTTCTCTTGTCTGCCTGCGCCATGCCCAAATCAGATACTTTCTGCGCAATTTTCTGCCATTCATTCCACTCGTACAAAAAAAGACAGTTATCCAAGCCTCGAGTCGCTACCACTCTTTTTCCAATTTCCTTGCGAAATTTAGAAGGTAGGGACACTCTCTTTTTTTCGTCCAGGGTGTGGGTGTATTCTCCTATTAACATGTCAATGAGTTGAAAGTTCTAAAGCGTAATAATCCTTATCTTTTAATCCTCACTTTCTCCTTAATTTTTATTCCTTTCAAAACAAAAACTTCGAAAGAAAATTCTTGATTCCCCCATCTCCCTTTCCAATTTTTCTTAATGATTTTCATGATGAATTTTTAACCAAAATTATATGAAAATATTAACTTCCCACTTCATCCCACTTGAATGAATTATATACCAAAAGCCTCCAGACTTCACCTAGAAAGTTATCCACACGTGGAAGATTTAAGAAAAGGTTACAAATACACTTTGCAAAATATGTTTATATGAAAACGCCACGATTATCCAGTTGGATTTTCGTGGCGTTCTTTCCCCTTGATAGAAATTCTGTCCAATCAAAGGGTGTTGAGAGAAGCTACTTCTTGGCCTTGCTCACGAGTTCGCGAGAGACCTTGAAGGCTCCTCCAATTTCCTCGAGTGTGTAGACGTAACCGTCTCCGAGGCCGTAGCGAAGCCTGATGCTTCGCTTCTCCGCTAGACGATCGAGAACTGCCTCGATCCTCTTCGCGAGTTGTGCTTGGGTAGTAGCGACTCGTTCGGAAGTTGTGAGTGACTCTGGGGTCACTCCCAGGACTTCAGCGAGCCTCAAAAGAGCAGGTGAGAACTTGTTCGTGTCTGACATGATGCCTCGTTGGGTTGTATTGGAATCCAATTTCTAATATAACATATATACATAGTTTGTCAAGAGAATTTTGTGTTTTTGTCAAAATATGCCTTAAAGTATGGGTTTTTAAAATTTGGCACCAAAAAATCACCTGCGATAGTGATTTTTTGTTTGGTCCTCCGAATATATTTAATTTTATCCTAAATCCTAAATCGTATATCTTAAATCTTATATCTTCCCTCCACTTCCTTCCAATCAATCGCGCTCCAAAATGCAGTTATGTAATCAGCGCGCTTTATTCCATAGTCGAGCATGAAAGCATGTTCGAAAACATCCATAACCAAAAGTGGTTTACAGCCTGCTAGATGGCCAACATCATGTTCGTTAACCCAGACATTAAACAATTCTTTATTAGTTGGATCTTCGTAAAGAATTACCCAGCCAATCCCCCGCATTGCTCCAACAGCTCGAAAATCTTTTTCCCAATTTTCGTAGGAGCCGTAGATTTTGGTTAATTTTTTAAAAAGTTCTGAAGTTTTAGGCAAAGCTTTCCCTTCCTTCGTCATATTGCCAAAATAAAGTTCGTGGAGACGCATGCCATTAAATTCCCAACCAAAACGACGCACTATTTCTGAATATTCTGGCGTTCCTCCCTTTCCATCTTTCGCTAGAGCTTCTAATGTAGTAATAATTTTATTCGTATTGGTTACATACCCGCCATAAAGTGTAAAATGGTTTTTTAATAATGCATCACTAAAACCCGCTGTGCCCAAAAGATGATCGTAGTTTTGTGCTTCGTACATATTTTTTTAATAAGTTAATAAGTAGTAGATTCAAGAATCACCACGAAACGCTCAATTTATAAATTCTTTTACTTTTTGAATGCAGTACTAGGCGCGAGCGAGAACCATACCGAGCCGTATGTACTTATACGGTGAGGGAGGCTCGGAGCGAAGCAACGACGTAATGCGTCAAAAATAAAAGAATTTAAATCTTTCCGACAAGATCTAGCCCCGGCTTCAATGTCTCTTCTCCCGGTTCCCAACCTGCTGGACAAACCAATCCATCATTTTCTCTGACAAACTTAGCAGCTTGGAGTTTTCTTAAAATTTCCTTGGCGCTTCTGCCGATTGAATTATCATGAAGCTCATACGCTTTCAAAATTCCATCCGGGTCAATTATAAAACTTCCTCTTTGGGATTTTCCTTCTTCTTCAATAAATGTGCCAAAAAGCCTGCAAAGTTTCGCAGATGGATCAGCAAGCATCGGATATTTTATTTTCTTTATAGCGGGTGACGCATCATGCCAAGCTTTGTGAACTTCAATTCTATCAGTGCTTACGCTCATAATTTCAGCTCCGATTTTTTTGAATTCAGCATATAAATCTGCGAGCTCTTCTAATTCTGTAGGACAAACAAATGTGAAATCAGCAGGATAAAAAGCTAAAACAAGCCATTTTCCTGGGTGCTTACTTATATTAAATTTCTTTTCTTTTCCATCATGAAATCCTTGAATCTCAAACGAGGGCACTTTTTCTCCAATTTTAATCATATTGTATTTAAAGTATTACTGGATATATTCACATTATATAGATTGGTTTTGCCGATAGCAACAATATAAAAACCACACAAAAATCTGATACCGATAATTAGCGGTCGCTAGTTATCGGTACATGGGAAAATATTAAAAAAGTTGGTTTAAAAGTAAATGAATGCAATGAATTGACTCAAATGGCTAAAGACCATATGATTTTGGACAACATGGATTTTTCGTTTAAAAAGACCAAAATCGTTGCGACTATTGGCCCTGCGACCGAAAGCGAGGAAACTTTGACATTACTTGCTCGCGCCGGCATGAATGTCGCCCGTTTGAATTTTTCTCATGGCGACCATAAAGAACATCAAAAAAGAATTACTCTCATCAAAAAAGTTGCGAAAAATTTAGATAGTCCCGTCGCAATTCTTCAGGATTTAAGCGGACCAAAAATAAGGATTGGTGATTTTGGTGGGACAGGTCAGATCACCTTGGTAAAAGACGCGATATTTAAATTAACAACTAAAAAAATAGTCGGTGACGAAACAATCGTGCACGTTAATTACCCAAACCTGCCCAAAGAAGTAAAGGTTGGAAATTTTATTCTTGTAGATGACGGTAAAAAGAAACTGCAGATTGTTAAAACTTCAAAGGATGAGGTCGTAACCAAAGTGATTATTGGCGGCGACATAAAAAGCCGTCGAGGAGTGAATCTTCCCGGAAGCTATCTCAAAATTAGCGCCATAACTCCAAAAGATAAAATCGATCTAGCCTTTGGAATAAAAAACAAAGTAGATTTTGTGGCGCTTTCATTTGTCAGAGAGGCCGCTGATATTTTACAACTTAGAAAGTTGCTTAAGGCTGGAAAATCCGATGCTCAAATAATCGCCAAAATTGAAACTATGGAGGCGATAGAAAATATAAATGAAATAGTAGACGTATCAGATGGAATAATGATAGCTCGTGGCGACTTAGCCATTGAGATTCCTGCTCAATATGTGCCACTCATTCAAAAAGAAATAATTGAAAAATGTAATAGTGTTGGAAAGCCTGTCATCACCGCAACCCAGATGCTCGAATCAATGATCCGTGTTCCCGTTCCAACCCGAGCGGAAGTGTCGGACGTAGCTAATTCAATTTTAGACGGGTCAGACGCCGTCATGCTTTCCGAGGAAACTGCCTTGGGACAATTCCCCATTTTAGCTGTTGAAATGATGACTCAAATTGCCAAACATGTTGAAGAAAAAATAAAATCGAAAGATTTCGAAAAAGTTTTGGGTCAAAACGCGAAAGATGCGTTACTGATAACAAAAGATGCCCCGGACGCAATCAGTTATTCGGCTACGCGAGTTGCCACCAGAGTTGGAGCGCGTGCGATCATTGCCCTCACCGAGTCTGGATTTACTGCTCGAATGCTTTCAAGATTCAAACCCCATGAACCAATAATTGTTATGACCCCACACGAACGCACCAAAACCAGAATGGCTTTAAGCTTCGGTTGTCTTCCTGTAAAAATAAAGGGATTTAAACATATTTATGAGGTTAGAGATATGGTAAGTCAGTTTGTAAAAGAAAAAGAAATTGCGAAGACGGGAGATAAGATTGTGATTGTAGCGGGCGTGCCGTTTGGAAAAGCTGGTGGAACGAATACTATACTAGTACACACCGTGTAAATTCTTTTTAAATAAATAATTTAGCAAGACGAATTTCTTCGTAACCGAACCTTTCTCCTTTTCTGTTTAATTTATTGTAGATCGGCACAAGCTTCAATTCTTTTTCTTTGCTTTTAAGTTCTATACAAACATCTTGTATCTTTTTAAACCTCGCAGGCTCGGGTTTTAGATAAGAAATATCCAAAGTTTTATCAAATTTCCAAAGTTCTTCTATATGATTTAAAATCGTACCATTAGTTAAGCCTCGTTCTTTCGCAATAAAATGAACCGGCATTTGGAGTTTGATAAAATCCTTAGTCACTTCGAAAGTCGAAATCTTTTTAGTTTTTTTCTTACCCCGAAGCGCTTTTGGTGAAATCTTTTCTAAATATTTTTCTATATTTTTCTGCAAATCCTGCTGGTGGACAGACTCAATATCCTCGCTTAATTTTTCTGACTTTTCGAGTAATGTTTGATCGAAATTTAAAACATCTTCGTTTACAGCAAGCGCCATTTCATTTAAACCGAGAAGGCTCAAACCGTCTATACTGCGAACTCGAGAAAGAGCAACGTAACCCATTCCCCTCTCAAAAGATTTGGAGAGATCAATCTCGGCGGCATCAAGCGTCATCCCCTGACTCTTATGAACTGTAATCGCCCAAGCAAGACGAAGTGGCACTTGAGTAATTTCCGCCTTTCGTTTTCCTTCTTCTTCGATCACCCACTCCATGGGGCTCGCTGTGATTATTTTACCAGAGAGTGTACGGACCACTGGCCCCGCATCATCAAAACGTATAACTTTACCCAACGTACCATTCACGAAACCTTGTTCATAATTATTT
Source organism: Patescibacteria group bacterium (assembly GCA_038062955.1). Lineage (GTDB taxonomy): Bacteria > Patescibacteriota > Minisyncoccia > Phycocordibacterales > BOKC01 > JBBTWE01. The sequence continues at coordinate 324,713 of JBBTWE010000001.1, forward strand.
TTCACAAACATCACCTGCGCGCCAATTTTTAGATTCAATTTTTCAGGCGCCAAACAACTTTTTTTCAAAACCTCCACCAAATGTTCCGATCCACGTGCTTCCATCTCAAAAAGTCTTCCTTCTCCATCTACCCTCTCAAGCTCTACCTGGTTTATTTGGTCTACGTCTGCGTTGTGAGTGTAAAGTCTTGTTGGTTTAAGATCACCTTTTAATTTCTTGTTCAGGCGTGAGTGGAGATGCGCGATGGTCTCTTCGGATACATTATTTTGTCTAATATCATTTAAAATTTTAATAGAAACATCATCAAACTGACGATGCTGTTCATCGAGGTAGCAAACTTTAACATTCATCTCTCGCCAAGAATCAGATTTGTAAACGAAATGCGCGTCTTGTTCACCCATTCGACTTACTGGCGGCAACTGGAAAAAATCGCCGCATAAAACTACTTGAATTCCACCAAATGGCAGACTATTTCTTTTGAAGCTTTTTAAAATTTGATTGATGAGATCCAAGCGGAAATGATGGAGCATGGAGACTTCATCAATAATAAGAACCTTAACCCGTTCCATTCTTTTCCAAAGATACGGTTTTTGCTCCATCAAATCCAAATCACGCGCCGTGAGCCTATCGCGAATTCCAAGCCCTGACCAAGAATGAATAGTAACTCCGTTCATATGAGTCGCGGCAATTCCAGTTGAAGCAGTGATACCAGTTTCAACTTCGTTTTCTTTGAGATACTCAATAAACTGATTCAAAAGATATGTCTTTCCACTCCCAGCCCTGCCGGTTAAAAAAACATTATGCCCGAGTTTGAGAATTTGTAAGGCTTGTTTCTGTTTCATAAATCAATATGGGACAGTTAGTATTTAGTATATTAACACTAACAGAATTTTCAATTTACAATTACCAATTTTCAATGAATTATCAATGTTTCAATTTTCAATTGATAATTGTCTCTCTTTATCTCGCGGAGCGAGAGAGTTTGGGGCTTGATTGATAATTGGTTATTGATAATTGATAATTTTCTTTAACTCTATTCTATCTTATACTCAAACGTACCTTCCTGGGCTTCTGATAAAAATCGGCTAGGGAAACTGAAATACTGATCGAAGCTCATCGAGAAAGATGGCATCGTAATAAATAAATTATATTTTGCTCTAGTGCAAGCAACATAAAAAAGACGTCTCTCTTCTTCAAGTTCCAACACTTTACGCACAGCTCTATGTGAAGGCAAAAGTCCATCAAGAGAGTGGACTACAAAAACCGTTCCCCATTCAAGACCTTTGGCGGAATGGATTGTTGAAAGAGTGACATAACCATTTTCCCTTTCATCAAATTGCACTTCTCCATCATGAGCTTCGTTAGGGGGGTCAAGAGAGAAATCATTTAGGAAAGTGCTAACATTTCCGTAAGTGGCAGCCATTTTCTTTAATGAATGCAAGTCGTTCTTCCTGATTTCTGAATCTTCTTCAGTTTGATCAAGAAAAGGAAAATAATAATCAAATATTAAATCAAACTTGTTCTCTATGTCGTCACCCCCTCTTATACTTTCTATAAGCAGGAAGAGTTTTGAGATATCATTCCAATATTTTTTGTTGCCAAACTGTTTTTTCAAATCAACGCCTTCGGTAATCGTTTCGATTATTCGAAAAAGCGTTTTCTCACCAACACCTTCAACCATGTTTAAAAGCCGAGTCCAAGCTGGAGAATCTTTGTAATTTTCAGAAGCTCGTAAGAAACTAAGCAAATCTTTAACATGTTTTCGTTCTATAAACTTAATACCGCCCACAGTTATAAAAGGTATTCTTCTGGTTAATAGTTCTTTTTGGACGAAGTTGCTTTGCCATGATGACCTATAAAGCACGGCAATCTCACTTAATTTTTTATCCTGTTCGTAGAGTTCTTGAATTTTGTTTGCAATAAACTTGGCTTCCATTTCTTCATCGTAAAACTTCAAAGCTTGAGGTTTGAGACCGCCTGTCTTTTCAGTATAAAGATTCTTGGAATATCCCATGAGTGCATTGTTTATGACACTGTTCGTAAATTTTAATATTTCTTCTGTACTACGATAATTTCTTTCCACTTTCACCACTTTTCCATCAGGAAAATCTTTCGAGAAAGACAAAATATTTTCAAAATTAGCGCCTCTGAAAGCATAAATGCTTTGCGCATCGTCCCCCACAACAGTTATGTTTTTACTTTGAGCACTCAAGAGTTTTAATATTTCTCTCTGAACCTTGTTTGTATCTTGATATTCATCAACTAAAAAATATTTGTATTGATCATGGATTCTCTGTCTGAATTTTTCATTATTTTTGAGTTTTTCTTTAAAAATCTCCAAGATATCATCATAATCAAAAAGATTGGCTCGTCTTTTATAACTTTGGAATTTTTCGTTAATCTGTTTGATGTCAGACACATAATCCAAAAGTTTTGGATGCTCTTCGGCAATAATTGTCGGGATATCAAAACCTTTATTCCTCGAGGAAGATATTATTTCTTGAAGCTGATTTTTATTCGGGAACAGAGACTTTATTGGATTTTTTTTAAGATTTAAAGAATTTTTTACCAAACCTATAATATCGGCTGAATCTGCGGTATCTATTATGGAAAAAGTTGGATCAATTTCAGCATATGCGTGAAATTGACGAAGCAACCTTGAAGCAAAAGAATGGAAAGTGCCTCCAGATATTTTTTTTACTTCATCGCTCAAATTTAACTTTTTTACACGATCCAACATCTCCTTGGCCGCTTTCTTGGTAAAAGTTAAAAGAGCGATAGAAGACGGTGGGACTTTTTTTTCAATTAAATAACACACTTTGTGGACTATCACTCTGGTTTTGCCGCTACCAGCTCCAGCAATCACAAGCATCGGCCCTTCCGTCGAAACAACCGCGCTTAGTTGTTCTTGATTTAATAATTTTGCATATGGTATTGATAAACCATCATCTTTAAAATCAGTAATTTTTTCTTTGCTTTCCTTGGCCCTTTTTTCCACAGACTTAATGTTTGTTTTTATAAGTTCAAGAAGGCTCTCGGGAATTCCCCCTTTTGGATAATCAAAATTATATTTAGATGGAAGATTTGGAGTTTCGCGATCGAGTAATCCCATATTGTTAAAATTTAAGATATCAGATTTAAGATTTAAGATTTTTTTGATTTATCTAATTTCTTATTAGTGATTCATTGTATCAAAATATGTAAATAAACGGCACATAATTTAAAACCAGCAAAGATTTACCTTGCTGGTTTTAAATTTTTTTCTAATCTCTCCAATATTTTTAATTTTCTACTTGATTTCTATTATCTTATATTTAACCGAACCTTGTGGAGTGTTGAAAGAAAAAATATCACCTTTCTTTTTTCTCAAAATGGCTTGCCCAAATGGAGATTTGTTTGAAACTTTATTTTTACTTATATCAGCTTCTTCGGAACCAACGATTGTGAAAGTTTGCGGACCATTCCCTTTTTCTTTTTCTACTGTAACCACAGAGCTTACCGCAACTTCTTCGCTGTTATGAGCTCCTGTTATTTTTGCTGATTTGAGAAGGATCTCAAGTCTTGCAATTCTATCTTCAACGTTAGCCTGATCTCCACGAGCTTCCTGATATTCAGCGTTTTCTGATAAATCACCAAGGGAACGAGCGTATTCCAGATGCTCGGCAATTTCTTTCCTTTTAGTTTTTTTGAGATGCTCTAACTCTTTTGTTAATTCACTAAATTTTTCTTTGGTTAAGTATTCTGTCTCATTCATAAATATATAACTTCCATATTTGGCCAATTTTGTAGTAAAAACTTGTCTCAAATCTGAAAGTTCTAAATTTCTATAGTAAATATTATTATAGTAATAAATAAATTGATTTTGAAATATTATACACCAAAACGTTAAAAGTCAATTCTAAATTTTAGATAAAAAAAGCCCGCAGCGTTGGATCGTGGACAACGCTGCGGACCGAGGAACCTCTCGAGGTGCTAGACTTGTACGATTGGGGTCAAGGGTTACCAATCGGCACTCATTCGAGGACTCCTCTCACACAGAACAGGGAATAAAGGGTGTTCAACCCTTTGATCCGTCTTCGCTCGCGGATCATGAGAATGCCGTCCACAGGTGTCGACAATGATCCTGTCGACTCATTCTCGCGATGCCGCTCGCTAGCCGGAATAAAAGCCGAGTCCTCAATCCATTCTCATGTGCGCCAGAACTTCTTCCTGTGAAGTCGTTGCCTACCATTCCACAGGTTGAGGAGAGCAAACAGACGAGGACTCGGATGTTCTTATTGAATGAAAGTGGTCCTTCCGAAGGGAAGCGACTCCAAAATGGCGGTACTGGGGATTTCCCCCGGAAGGACAGTGTTCGGTGCTGTGCTGTATGTGAGAGAAAAAGAGCGAATCTGGGGAGTATTATAGATATCAGAGACCAAAAGTCAATGATTATAGCTGCCTGCCGGCAGGTATAAAAAAGGGGCCCCCATCTGCCGGTCAGAACAGAAGGGGGCCCACGAAACTTGATCCCGAGACCATATTATGGAAAGGGCGGTTAGGGAGGGGGGTACTGGTCTCCATCACACAGCCACGGGATCTTCACCAAGAGCAGTCTGTTGAGTATTGTATACCTTAAAAAATAAAAGTCAACCCCGTAGTGAATTTTGGCATAGTTTTCAACGTGTTTAGACCGAAGTCTAAACAATGCCAAAATCTACTACGGGGTCAAGTACAAAAATGGCCTGCAACGTCACACGACGTCGCAGGCCAGGTCTCGAACAGCCCGAGACCACAAAATGTCCTTCTACCATGGTGATCACGAATCAGGAGGAGGAAGACCACCACAGGAGGACAGAGCTGGGTACAGAAGAACGAACCTCTGATTATTATTCTAAACAATTGTTGAGAAAAGTCAAACCCCAAATCAGGTATTAGGGAAAAATACACAGGTACAGAGCTTATTTTAGATATTCAGGTGTATTTGCATTCATCCAATCAAAAAGCTGTCTCATCACATAAACCCCTCCGGTTGAATTGGCCCGCGGGCCTCTTTCCATGGTTATCACGAAAGCATATTTTGGATTTTCATATGGGAAAAAACCTGTTACCCAAGAATTTAGCGATTGCTTGCCAATTTCTGCGGTTCCAGTTTTGGCGCCAACTTGCACATAGGAAACATTCAAACCGGACGCCGTACCTCGTAAAACTGCTTGCTTCATACCCTCCTTTACTGCCGCGAAAGCCTCTTTTTTTATTTCAATTGGAACAGAAGATTGTTTTACACCACCCTTTAAAACAGAAGGCGTTAACAGAGTGCCATCATTTGCGATAGCCGCGATTCCGCGAAGAATTTGAATGGGTGTAAATTGAACACCGTATTGTCCAATTGAAGTATTATAGGTATCTCCAAGTCTCCAATCATCTTCTCCAAACGTTTTTTTCTTCCATTCCGGATTTGGTATCACACCGATTTTTTCTCCAGGTAAATCAATCCCAGATTTTTGTCCAAACCCAAATTCTCTTAAATATTTTTCTATTTTTTCTATACCTAAACCTTTTTGATCACCGTATCCCCCGCCCAAAGAATAAAAATAAACGTTCGATGAGACAGCCAAAGCGTCGATTAAATCAACCCAACCATGAGCTTTCCAATCCGTAAAAACACTTGGTTTATCTGGGAAATATGGATTGGGAATTGAGATTGAGCCAGTGCTTAAAATCTTTTTATTTGGACTCACTAAGTTTTCATTTAAAGAAGCAATAGCAATAAATGGTTTAATGACCGAACCTGGCACATAAAGTCCTGAAATCGCCCTATTTAAGAAAGGATTGAGTGGATCCTGTATAAACCCATTGATAGATGGCTTATCATTCCCCTCGCTAAGAATTGTGGAATTATATTCAGGGAAATTTGTAAGCGCTAGTATCTCTCCAGTTTCAACATCGATAATAATTCCTGAACCACCTTGAAATTTATAATTTTCTACTGCGCTTTTTATAATCTCAAAAAGCTTATTTTGCACTCCAAAATCAACAGAAAGACGGAAACTTTTTCCATCGGTCGGAGGTGAGGTCATATTTTGAGTCTGTATATTTCCCAAAGCGTCAGTTTCAACAATTTTTAGACCATTTTCTCCAATAAGTGAATTATTGTAAAAACTCTCCACCCCATCTTGACCGACAAAATTTGTCTCCCAATAGAAGCCTGCCTTATCTTTGGTTGGATATTTTATATAACCAAGAAGATGAGAAAAGCCAGGAAGTTCCGGATAATTACGCTTTGAGAAATCTTCTCCTTCTGGTGAAACGATATTTGTTACTAATTCTTTACCATTTCTATCAGAGATTATGCCTCTATTTGAAAATATCAAACTTGTTCTCAAACGATTATTTTCACTTCTTTCCAAGTAAGCATTTCCTTGTTTTATCTGTAAAGCCCAGATTTTTGAGGAATAAGCCAAAGCCAAAAAAAGAAAGCAAATTAATAAAAATTTAATAGCTATTTGAGAAATAGGTTTTTCTAGGCGTCCTTCAAATTGATCTGTATCAAAACCTGAAAGATTGCTTGAATCTAAAAATATTTCATCAGGTGTAATAAATTGGTTTTTATAAGAACTTTTAAACCAATTTTTTATTTTTCTTTTAAAATTTCCTAACATATAGATTTGTCGAAAATTTCTTATAACTTCGTTACTCGAAATCTTTCGACATGATTTTTAAAGTGTAAAAATCAACGTTTTAGTAAAAATATTTTCTTTTTCAATATCTCTAGAACTACAAACAATACTATCGCGAAAACAGTTAAAATATAAGCACCAAATAAAACACTCTTTGGCGAATATAACAGGTCAAGGAAAAAAGCGAGAAAAATAGATTCAAAATATAAATTAAAATAAAAAATTAATAGAAAAGCTACTGGTAATGTAATCCACCACGGAAGCACAAATAGACAAATTAAGAGAAAAACATCAGCAATGATTCTTTTTAAAGTGAGGTTCATGATTCAAGAAAAAATTTTAAAATACAGATTTCTAGAACTTTTAGATTTGGATACAGACCTAGGCGCAAGCGAGGAGCGAACCGAGACGTATTTGACAATACGTTGAGGGAGCACCGGAGCGAAGCAACGACGGTATGTGCCAAATATATAAGTTCTTTTATTTTTCGATTGAGACCCAGCGTAACTCTGCTAGATTAACGGGTAACCTAACATAGATTTTCTTGAAAGAGGAAGCGGGACCATGCTCAACTTCTTCGACTTTTCCCAATATTTTACTTCTCTCACCTGAAATCGTTATTTCATCTCCAATTTCCACTTTTACTTCTTGAGAAACTGAACCTACTAAGTTCCCTCCTCCTCGCCCAATCATTTTAATCGGTAATTTTTGAGAACCTAAAAAAGCTTGGGTTTCAATTCCGCCCGAAGAGAATAATCTTATCTTGGAAGTTTGAGCTAACACCTGAACCACTTCGCCAAGCAAAATATTTTCGAAAAAAACTTTATTCTCTATTTCTATGTTGGCATTTCTACCGACATCTACTATAAAAACGTCGTATGATGTGAGTGGTGGTCGAGCTAAAATAAAAGCCGGTATTGTTGATGTAGCTTCAGTTCTTTCTAAAATTGCCCGAAAAGTTTTATTTTCTTCCTCCAAAAGATCGAGATCAAATGATTTTGCTCTGCGATGAAGCAGTTCTTCTCTTAACTCAATATTCGTTTTTACTAAACTTTCTCTTGAGTTGATCAGAGCTGTAAGGATAGAAAATTTATTCTCAATATAAATTTTTGATTTCCAAAAAGGATAAGCTACTCCACCCGCAATATCCGCAAAAACATTTCGCAGTGGCTTGGACAAAATTGAGAGAATAAAAATAAATAGGATAATACAAAGAGAGAGCAAAACGATTTTTTTGTAATTTCTTTTATTTTTGCGGCGGTAATTCATCGTCATTTGCAATGAGAACTTCTTTGTAATACTCAAGATTTTCCAAGATTATTCCAGCGCCTCTCGCCATCGCAGTGAGTGGATCGGGAGCCACAAAAATAGGAATTTTTAGTGTTTCTTTGAGAACTTCTGGCCATCCGCGAAGCAGTGAACCACCACCAACAAGGTGTATTCCACGTTGCATCACATCAGATAGAATCTCTGGAGGTGTCGTTTCTAAGACTTCTTTTACCGCTTCAATCAAAGTGTGGATCGACTGCGAAATCGCTTCCCTTATATCTCCGTCGGTCACCACCACTTCTTTGGGCAAACCTGTAACCAAGTCTCGCCCTTTTATTATGGATTCCATTGGCGACTCTGCTATTACCGAGCCGATGGCAATTTTTACGTTTTCCGCTGTTTTCTCGCCAATTAAAATTTTGAACTCACTCCTGATGTAAGAAATTATATCGGAATTCAGTTTATCGCCGGCAATTTTTAAATTTTTTGATCTGACAACTCCACCCAAAGAGATCACTGCGATATCGGTCGTACCGCCACCAATATCAACAATAACACTTCCAACAGGATCCATCACTGGGAGTTTTATTCCGATAGCCGCCGCCACAGGCTCTTCAACAACATGAACTTCACGAGCGCCGGCGCTCTTTGTTGCATCCCTTACCGCTCGAATTTCAACACTTGTAATACCTGACGGCACACCCACAACTACTCGGGGACCTAAAAATTTCTTCTTATCTTTTTGAGCTTTATTGATTAAATAGGTAATCATTTCTTCCGTCACTTCGTAATCAGAAATCACGCCGTCAACTAGCGGTCTCACAGCTGTAATGTGTGGTGGTGTCCTTCCGAGCATTTTTTTTGCGGCAGTACCAACAGCGACAACCCGACCGGTCTTTTGATTGATAGCGACAACCGACGGCTCGTTTATTACAATCCCCTTACCTCTTACATACACCAAAGTATTAGCGGTACCGAGGTCGATTCCGATGTCGTTTGAAAAAAACTGTTTTAATTTTTTGTATAGGTTAGTTGCCATTTTTTATTCCGGCTAGCGAGCGACATCGCGAGAATGTACCGTCTACAGGTGTCGACAATGACCCTGTCGACCTCATTCTCATGATGCGCGAACGAAGACGGATCAAAGGGGTTTAATACCCTTTATTATTTTGAGTGTCTCATTCAAATCCGTAATCTTAATTTCTCCGGACTTTCGGTTTTTTAATTCCAGTTTATTTTCTAGAAGCATCTTCTCGCTTATCACAACTCTCCATGGAATTCCGAGAAGGTCTGAATCAGATAATTTTTCCCCAGCGCTTACCTTTCTATCATCATGAAGCACTTCAAATCCATTACTTTCAAATTCTTTCAAAATCTTTAACGCTTCGGCAGTAACTTTCTCTCCTTTTCCAGCAATTTCAATCAGATGAATTCGGAACGGAGCAATTGATTCCGGCCAGACAATTCCCTTCCCGTCTGACAGAACTTCAACAACCGTACCCATAAGACGACTTGGGCCCATACCATAACAACCCATAATAACTGGCTTTTCTTTGCCTTTTTCATCAATATATTTAAGCCCCAGAGCATCTGAAAAACGTGTGCCCAATGAGAAAATATTTCCTACTTCAATTGCTTTTTCTTCTTTAAGATCTTTTTTATTTAGCTTCAGATTTTCCAGCACTTCATCTGTATAAACTTCTTTATTAACTGCTAGTTTCTTTTTTTCGTCTACATAAATAACATCTTCTCCGGCCGGAGTTACGGTTTGAAACTCATGGGAATATTTTGAAAATATTCCACCAGAAGCAAAAGTCATAAATGTTGTAGCACCTAATCCCAATCTTTCAAATACATTCATGTAGGCAATTTTTGCACGTTCATAGAATTCTTCATGTTCTTTTTCATCTCGAGCAAAAGAATACATATCTTTCATTTGAAATTCACGGCCACGCATAATACCGCTCTTTGCGCGCACTTCATTTCTAAATTTTGTCTGAATTTGATAAATAGCTTTCGGTAAATCTTTGTAAGACCGAATATGATCTTTTAGAAGTCGAGTCAAAGGTTCTTCATGACTAAAACCAAGCCCCAACTTTCCTCCGTTTTTGAGCTCGGTCTTAAACCAGACGTCCACTTTCGCATCCTCCCATCTGTCAGTGGCACTCCACACTTCTTTATCCTGCAAAACTGTTAAAAGCATTTCTTGACCCCCGATCTTATTCATTTCTTCCCGAACAATGTCTTCAATTTTACGAAGAACAATAAGTCCCAAAGGTAAGAAATCATAAACGCCCGCGAGCTCTTTATTGATAAAACCACCACGGATTAAAAGCTCGGCATTTTTTGAGACCTCATCTTTTGGGGCCTCCTTTCTAGTTTTAGTGAAAAGATGGGATTGTCTCATGATTATTTGAAAAACTTAGAATAAATGGTATTAACCCTTTGATCCGTCTTCGTTCGCGGATCATGAAAAAGAGTACTTTTTCGCGATTCCGCTCACTAGCCGGAATAAATAAAGATTGTTTTCTACATGTTACACGAAAAAGACCGAAAAAAGAAATAGATTTTATTTCTTTTTGATCTCTTAGTTTTAGAGTTTAATGATGTCGTGAACAGTAACAACCACCATAAGCAATAAAAGTAGAATGAAACCAAGAGCATTCAAAGTATTTACCACTTTTGGATTAATTCTTTTTCTTTTTATAGCTTCAATAAGTAAGAATAATAATCTCCCCCCATCAAGCGCTGGGAAAGGAAGTAAATTTATAACGGCCAAATTAAGAGAAATGAAAGCGGTAAATTGAAGTAGATATATGAATCCCAAATTTGAAGCGTCACCCACCAAACCGACAATTCCGACTGGACCAGTAACCGAAGAAAAATCTGCAGCTCCAGTAAATATCTGACCCAAAAATTGAAGTAGCCCGATAGTAACTGCCCAAAATACCGAAACGGTGGTTTTTGCTCCTTCCCAGACTGCTAAATGTAGAGGTAATTTCAAAATTCCTATCATCGACATGGAAATGCCGATAGCTTTTTTATCTTCAACAATTCCAATCTTTGGTTCAATTTCGTTTTCAATGATTGCATCTCCGCGTTTTACACTTAAAGAAATTGATCCGTCACTCTCATCTATAAATTTTGAGAAAGTATCAGGATTTATTTCTCCCAAAATTTTATCACCATCTTTCACCGCAAATATCACATCCCCTGCCTTGATGCCCGAAGCAAGAGCTGGAGAATCAGCCAAAATGGAAGTGATAACCAAGTTGGGATTTTGTAGGGGGCGAACGGTTGGATTTAGAGGATCAACCGGCGTTGGCAATCCATATACATATCCAAAAGAAATTAAAATCCACGCGAAAACAATGTTAAAAAGAATTCCGGCAACGATTACAAGTGCCTGCACAGCTCTCGATTTGTGTGCAAGGCTTCTGCTTGTATCTGTAGATTCTGTTTCGTTTTCATCAGGATTTTCTCCGTAGATTTTAACAAAACCACCGAAAGGAATAGCGTTTACAGTAAAATCAGTTTCTCCCCATTTAAAAAGTTTAAATAATCTTGGTGGAAAACCGATTCCGAATTCATCCACTCGGACACCAGACTTTTTTGCAGTTATAAAATGCCCAAATTCATGAACCAATATTAAAACAGCGAGGACAATAATGAATATGAGTATGGACATAAAAGATATACGATTTCAGATTTAAGATATTAGATTTACAAAATTGAGATTTTTAATTTTTTTGAAATCATAAATCATATATCGTAAATCTTAAATTATTAGGCCATTATCTCTTTTTCTTTTTTCTCTGCTAAATCTTCAAGTTTTTTACTTACTTCATCCACGATTTTCTGCATTTCATTCTTGAGTCTAAATTTATCATCCTCGCTCAAAACGCCGTCTTTTGTTTTTGTCTGAATATCTTCCCAAACTTTTTCACGCTCTCCACGAAGACTCACTTTAGCTTCTTCTAATTTTTGTTTGCTTTGCTTTATAAGAAGCGTACGCCTCTCGGAAGAAAGATCGGGGAAATTAACCCTTACTCCTTTGTCATCAGACATAACACCTAGACCCAAATTAGCGTCCTGAATTGCTTTTTCAATTCCTTTTGCTTGACTCATATCCCAAGGAGCAACCCGAAGGCTCTTTGGTCCTTCAGAAGTAATTGTCGCTAATTGATTGATTGGCATTTTCGAACCATAAACTTCAATCTTAACTCCATCGAGCAAAGTAGGTGTTGCTCGGCCAGTTCGAAGAGTCAGGTATTCTTTTTTTAACCACTCTAAAACTGCATCGGTATTTTGTTTTAAACTCAAAAAATTATATGCCATAGATAGAATGATTTTATACCAGAATGCCAAAAAATGAAAATTTGGGAAAGATTTAAGGATAAAACAAAGCCCGCAACTGCGAATGAGTTGTGGGCTGAGACCTACTGTCTGGGTGAACCGGGGAAACGGAAGCCGGTCATCTTCTCGTACTTTTCCAGAGCAGGATTATCTGCCTCGGGATGCCTCCAGAACGCAACACCAATTCTCATATTGGGATTCTCGGCCCTAAGTCTCGTGAGATGAGAGAAAAGTGTTTGGAGCTTGGCACACATCGGGGGATTTTCCACTACGGTCTCATCCCCAAAATCGTGCCAAAGTCCGTCACCAGCCAAATCCCATGCAAATTGTTTGGGGTCGTCACTCTCTTCCCAACTAACGATCACGAATCCAGAAAGGCCGTTCCCTTGCTTCTGGATGTCCTCGTAGCCTTTCCGACCTTTCGCGGTCTGGAACATGCATTCGAGTCGACAGAACAGACGTTCGTGAGCCGCAATACATAGCTCATGTTCCGACCACTGCAGTTGAAGAACTGGCATTTAGCCTCCCGTTTGTTGAATGTTGTGGTTTAGAGTCCAAAAAAGAACAAATTTCCTACCTAACATATAACACAAAACACACCACGGAGTCAATTGGTTGACTTTTTTTATTAAAGATATTATATTCTCTCTAAGGAAAGGTGGCGGTATTCGGCAACGTTCTTCAGTCGGAATCATCACCTACCCCAGGGCTCATGTGCACACACTCCTCCTTTGACTGCTGGTCTGCTTGGTGTGTGCGTGAGCCCTTTTTTTACCCCGTAGTGAATTTTGGCATTGTTACTTTTGCAATGGAGTTGTTATGCCAAAATCTACTACGGGGTTATTTAATCAAAATAGTCACCTTATCCCCCGAAACTTCGGCGAAACCAGACTCAATAGGAAAATTGAGATTTTCCGCTTCATCTTTGATTTTAATATCTCCCTTTTTTAAAATTGTAATAAGAGGAATGTGATGATCGAGAATAGAAATCTCCCCTTCCCCTGCGGGGAGACTGACAACTTTTCCTGTGCCCTCATAGAGAGTTTTTTCAAGAGAATGAATTGATATTTTCATTTAAGTAAAGCTGAGATTTTAGAACTTCCAGATTTGAGACAAGTTGTTTGATAAAACTGAGTACCGAAGCGAGACGTATGTACTTATACGGCGAAGCAAGGAACGGAAGTTTTAGCAAAGAAATTGGCCAAATGTGGAAGTTATAACTATTTATTGATTTCGTCGATACTGCCAATCATATAAAAATTCTGCTCCGGCACGCTGTCATGTTTTCCTTCAATAATTTCTTTGAAACCACGAACGGTTTCTTTTCGTGTTACGAATTTTCCAGGTCTACCAGTAAAGGCTTCAGCCACGTTAAATGGCTGGGAGAGGAATTTTTGAATTTTTCTAGCTCGATCCACAAGAAGTTTGTCGGATTCTGACAATTCTTCAATTCCCAAAATCGCAATGATGTCTTGGAGATCTTTGTATCGTTGAATAATTCTCTGAACTTCGCGAGCAACTTTGTAGTGTTCTTCGCCAACAATATTTAAATCGAGCGCGGTTGAGATTGATTCAAGTGGGTCAATTGCCGGGTAAATTCCAAGTTCAGTCAAAGCACGGGAAAGCACGATCGTTGAATCAAGATGGGCAAAAGTTGTAGCTGGAGCCGGGTCGGTAATATCATCTGCTGGCACATACACTGCCTGCACAGAAGTTACAGATCCTTTCTTTGTAGAAGCAATTCTTTCTTGTAGTTCACCCATTTCTGTCGCAAGAGTTGGTTGATATCCAGCGGCCGATGGCATTCTTCCCAAAATAGCTGATACTTCAGAACCTGCTTGGGTAAAGCGGAAAATATTATCGATAAAAAGCAATACGTCTTTTCCTTCGGCGTCACGGAAGTGTTCTGTCATGGTGAGGCCCGAAAGAGCGACACGAAGGCGCGCACCCGGCACTTCATTCATCTGTCCGAAAACAAGAGCGGTTTGATTTAACACCCCCGACTCTTTCATTTCATTATAGAGATCATTTCCTTCACGAGTTCTTTCTCCCACACCGGCAAAAACTGAATATCCTTGATGCACTGTCGCCACGTTTCGAATTAATTCCTGAAGCAAAACTGTTTTTCCTACTCCGGCACCCCCAAAAAGACCAATTTTCCCTCCCTTAATGAAAGGAGAGATTAAATCAATAACTTTGATGCCAGTTTCAAAGATTTTTACTTCTGTAGATTGTTCTGTAAATTCTGGCGGCTTGCGGTGAATCGGCTTACGAGGAGTATTTGTTGGTAAAGCTGGCAAACCATCGATTGGTTCTCCAAGCAGATTAAACATTCTACCCAAAATTCCTGGGCCCACTGGAACGCTTATTGGCTTACCCGTACTTAAAACTTCCGCACCTCGAATAAATCCTTCCGTTGGTCCCATAGCAATTGCCCTTACTCTCTGATTTCCCAAGTGTTGAGCTACCTCAAGAACAAGCTTTCCGGCGTTATCTGGTCGTACAATTTCAAGTGCAGTATAAATCGAAGGAACCCCACCTTCGAATTCAACGTCGATGACTGGACCTGTGATGGCAACTATTTTTCCTTTAGTATTTTGTGTCATTGTTTTGTTATTAAATTTAGATTTTAATTATTTTGAAAGCGCTTCAGTACCTGCCGTAATCTCTATGAGTTCTTTAGTAATTTGAGCTTGGCGGGTTTTATTGTATGTAATTCGAAGCCGATTGGCTATGTCGATCGCGTTTTGCGAGGCATTCTTCATCGCAATCATTCTCGAAGAGTGCTCGGAAGCGTTGGCTTCAAGAATTGCTGTGTGAACCTCGATATCAATCAAAAATGGCAACAAATCATGCAAAACTTCATTCACATTAGGTTCGAGGAGATATTTAGATCCAGATTTTTTATCTTCTTCAAATGAGTTTCTGATATGAGAATATTTTCCTTCGCGTGGGATTATGTTTGAGATTACGTCCCGAATGGCTTCAAGCGTGAAAGGAATTAATTTTCGAATTATTACGTCCTGCTTCAAAGCTGAAATAAAATTGGTATAAATAATTAAGACTTCCTGATAGACACCTTTGTTGTAAAGTTCATAAATTAAATTTGAAATCGGAAGAGTTTCTTCCGCCTCTGTAAAATCTCCAGCTTTCAAAAATTCGGCGATTAAAGTCGCCTTCGCTCTACCGAGCTTCGTCGGACCGAAGTAATCTTTACCTTTTTTTCCAACCGCAATAACATCCACTGGGGCTTTCGCTTCATCAATAAATTTCTGTGCTTTTCGAAGAACATTAGTGTTAAAAGCTCCGGCAAGTCCTTTGTCAGAAGTTACCACAATGAGACAGATTTTCTTTATTTCTCTTTGATTTAAAAATGGATTCTCGTGGAGCTCTCCAAGATCAATTTTTGAAAGAGTATTTTGCAGAATATCCAAAGCGGCGAAAGAGAACGGCCGAGATCGCAAAGCTACAAGCTCGCTTTTTCTCATTTTGACAGCCGAAACCGCTTCCATCGCCTTGGTAATCTGGCCGATGTTTTTAGTCGAACGAATGCGGTTTTTTAGTTGTCGTGAGCTGGCCATAATATTTGTAAACTTTGGGACTTAATAGAATTTAATTAATTTGGATGCAATTCGAGGCGCGAGTGAGAACCGTACCGAGACGTATTTAATAATACGTTGAGGGAGGCTCGGAGCGAAGCAACAAAGAAGTGCGCCGAATTAACAAATTCTATTTAAAATATTTCTTGAAATCTGAAATAATCGTTTTAATCTTTTCATCAATCTTCGCTGTAATCTCGGCAGTCTCTCGAAGTTCTTTCAAGACCTCTGCATGTCTTTCATTCATAAATTCTAAGAGTTTCTTTTCAAACAAAGAGACTGACGCAAGAGGCACGTCATCAATATAACCATTTACTCCGGCATATAGAGAAATAACCTGCTTTTCAAATGGCATACTCTCATATTGTGGCTGTTTCAATAATTCAACCAATCGTTGTCCACGATTAATCTTTTTTTGAGTTGCTTGATCGAGTTCCTGACCAAACTGCGCAAAAGCCGCAAGTTCTCTAAATTGGGCGAGTTCAAGCCTCAAAGTACCCGCAACTTTTTTCATAGCTTTTGTCTGGGCCGATGAACCGACACGCGACACTGAAAGTCCGACGTTGATAGCTGGTCTTATTCCCTGATAGAAAAGTTCGGGTTCAAGATAAATTTGCCCGTCAGTAATGGAAATAACGTTTGTTGGCACATAAGCTGAAATATCTCCGAGTTGAGTTTCAATAATTGGGAGCGCAGTAAGAGATCCTCCTCCAAATTCTTTACTTAATCTCGCCGCTCTTTCAAGAAGTCTTGAGTGAAGATAGAAAATATCTCCAGGATAAGCTTCGCGGCCAGGAGGGCGTCGCAGAAGAAGAGAAACTTGTCTGTATGCCCAAGCGTGCTTCGAAAGATCATCGTAAATTACGAGAGCGTCCTTTCCTTTATCCATAAAATATTCACCGATAGCACATCCAGCATAAGGAGCTAAATATTGGAGGGACGCAGGAGAAGCGGCGCCAGCAACAACCACGACCGTGTAATCCATTGCTCCAGACTTTTTTAATTGTTCGACAATGTGAGCAACTTTTGATTCTTTTTGACCAATCGCAACATAAATACAGATCGGAGTGCCATTTCGAACATCATTTTTCTGATTGATGATTGTATCGATAACGATTGCGGTTTTTCCGGTCTGACGATCACCAATAATAAGCTCACGCTGACCTCGGCCGATTGGAATCACCGCGTCAATTGCCTTAATACCAGTTTGAAGTGGCACTTTTACCGATTCTCTGGTTATAACTCCTGGAGCAACTTTTTCGAGTGGATAGTGCTCAACTTTATTTTTATCAAATGCTTTTCCTCCATCAATTGGTTCGCCAAGTGGATTGATTACTCTACCCAAAAGTTCCGAGCCAACGGGAATCGAAAGAATGCGGCCGGTTCCCTTTACTCTCTGTCCTTCAATAACTTTGGTTGAATCTCCGAGAATAATCGCGCCGATCGTGTCTTCTTCAAGGTTCAATGCAAGCCCGGTTACTTTTTCGCTTTCTTTTTCGTTTTCAAATTCCAAAATTTCAGAAGACTTTACTCCAGATAATCCTCGGATGATTGCGACCCCATCCCCCACGCGTAAAACTTCGCCGACATTGCTAACAGACGGACTGCCTTTAATGCCAGAAATTTCTTTTTTTAATTGTTGTAAAATATCCATATTTTTAAAATCTTAAGATATAGCTTCTTTCATTATTTTCAAACGATTTTTCACTGAATTATCGATAAGCAAATCCCCTATTTTTATTTGCACTCCCCCTAAAAGGGTTGGGTCGACTTTTGAAATAACTTTGACTGTTTTACCTCCAATTTTAGCCGGTAAAGACGTGGGCTTATCTGCCGCAGTGGTTACTTCCACTTTTACCACGCCCGTCGCTTCATCTAAATATTTTTCAAAATAAAACAAAATATCATTCAAATATTTCGTATCGCCATTTTTGGAAAGCATTTCTCTAAATTTTCCAAAAATAGTGCTTAAGTTTTTTGGAGTTTCATCTTTTACAAGTTCCACTAAAACTTTGGCATATTGTTTTGAAGTGTATTTCATTTTTTTAACTTTTTTCTCTAGACTTCGCCAGATCTCGCAGAGCGAGACAAAATCAATTCTGTCGCTTTTTTCGAAAGTTTAGCTTGGGCACCCGCATCAATAAAATCCCCCATTGATTTCTCAAGTGCAGACACAACAATCGCCCCAATTTCCTTTTTAACTTCTTCTTTTATTTGTATTTTCTGATTTTCTAGATCTTTTTGAGTTCGGGAGAGAATTTTTTCAGACTCAATTCGTGCCTCATTCATCATTTTCTCTTTTAAAGCGAGACTCAATTTCTCTGTGTCTTTAATGAGCTTTTGAGAACTCTCTCTAGCTTGATCCAAGGTCTTTTCTTTCAATTTTTCTATTTCTTCTATCCTTTCTTTGAGTGAATCGCTAAGTTTTTTGTCTTGTTCTAATTTCTCCTTGCGAGAATCAAGCATTTTCATAACTGGACCATATAGAAAATACTTCAAGATAAAAAGTAGAATGCCGAAATTTATTATTTGGGCAATTAAGACTTTCCAGTTTATTCCGAGATTTGTAAATAATTCAGCCATTGAGATTAGAAATTAAAAACGTTGATTCATGATTCAAGATTCACGATTCAAGACAAGAATGGCAAAAAAGATTTTCATTCAATTTTAGATGAAGTGCTAGGCACCGCCGAGGCTTGCCAACCAAAATGTATGTACTTATACATTGCGGGAGGCCTCGATGAATCTAAGGCACTGCGATTTGTAACCAATCGCCTTGCTCTTGGACAAATCGGGAGCAAACGTAGGCGGTAACGACGCAATTCGCTAAAATTGGATGAAAAGCTAGACGAACTTGATGATAAGTGCTACTACCAACGCATAAATAGCGATTGCCTCGGTAAATGCGATTGCCAAAATCATAGCTGCCTGTATTTTTGGGGCTGCTTCTGGGTTTCGTCCAATTGCTTCCATTGCTCTTCCTGCGAGCATTCCTATACCAATACCTGGACCTAATGCTCCGATTCCTATTGCTATTGCTGCTGCTATACTTTCCATGTTTTTTTGTTAGATTAGTTTAGATAATAAATAAAGGGGCACTAGGCCCGATAACAAATATATTAACCTCTTTTATCTAATTTGCCAAACATTTTAATGGCTTTCCTCGTGTGCCGTCGTAGCAGCTCCAAGAAACATTATTGTAAGAACTGTGAAGATTAAAGCTTGAATGAAACCAACGAAAATTTCAAGGCCCAAAAATGGAATCGGAGCGATATAAGGCACAAGGAATGCAATGATGACGAGAAGCACTTCCCCAGCAAAGACGTTACCGAAAAGTCGGAAAGAGAAAGAGATAATTTTTGCAATTTCGCTCACAAACTCCAAAAGCCCTACAAAAAATTTTATTGGGCTTTTAAAACTAAAAAACTTGCCGATATGATCTCGAACGCCAATTGTTACGAGCCCAACAATATGACTCATGGTTACAATGATAAGCGCGAGCGCGAGAGTCATGTTGAGATCAGAGTTAACCGAACGAAGAAGAGGCACGAATGATTCCTGCGGTTCTTCAGTTTCTCCTTTCGTGACCTCTGTCACAATCTCACCTTTATTTTCTGCATGGATTGGTGCTTCTTCAACATGAGTAAATCCTATACTTCCTACTCCTGGCAAAATTCCAATCCAGTTAGCACAAAGAATAAAGATAAAAATTGTAGCCGCAACCGGGAAAAACTTTCGTACAACCTCTTTGCTTCCGGCAATTGTTTCTAAAAAATCAGCAAGTTTGGTAATAATAACTTCAGTAATGCTCTGCAACTTACCAGGAATTTCTTTTATGTTTCGAGAAATAATTATTGAAATAATTATCAAAAAAACCATCACCACCCACGAGGTAAGAAGTGTGTTTGTAACTGGTATTCCGAGAAAGGTAAATAATATTTCTGGAGCAATTGAGACGTGAACCATAGAGTTAAAGGATTTATGATTTAAGATTTATGATTTAAGATTTCTAATTCATGAACCTTGAATTTACTTCTTAAACTTTTACAACTTATTGAACTTATCTAACTGTTGACGGACTTTTCTATTTATCAAAACTGTCGTGATTATTATCGAAAAAAGTAGACCCAAAATCAAACCCCAAGGAGAAATCTGCCAGTACCTATCTGCCAATCTTCCTAGAAATGCAAACACAACAAGTGGAATAGCGATCGTAAAACCTAGATCAAAAGCAAAAGATACTAGATTAATATTTTCAATTGGCTTTTTTTCCTGTTTCTTTGCTTCTTCCATCATACAAAAGAATAGATAAAAATCGTATTTAAGTCAAAATTAATCTATAAAAAAACCGCCAAGTGTCCGAAGACTATTGGCGGGCGATGCGAGATGTTTGACGCCTCGCTACTTCTCGAACTTTTCCATACCTGGCCAGTTCGCAGGAGGATTGGGAACTATGTGTCCGGAATTGTGGACCTTGTCCACGGCTATTTCCAAATGTTCGCTGGCAAACCAAAGTTGCGAACCAGATATCTGATGCATACCCGGATCCGCTTCACCGATATTGCTATACCACTCGAAGGCTAGTCCATGGGAATTGGGCCGATACTCCCGAATGCAGATGTGATCCTTCACCCGACCGTTGCGATTGTCGCGAGTGATAATTGACGAAGCCTCGTTCTCCGAAGAGAACTTGGCCTTGAGGCAAACCCACTGACTACAGAATTGCCGATCGGTCGGCTTCTTCTCCTCGATGATGGTAACCCAGTAGTTCTTCGTCTCCCCTTCGTAGAAGGTGAGATTGTCCAGAACATGCGTCTCTCTCTTGAAGAGCCCGACAAGAAACAAGCCGACTACGGAAACCAAGAGTAGCAACAGTCCACCTTCACCCTTCGTCATTTTCGATCCTCCAAAAGAACTTTGTTGCCACATTTTATGGCTTTAGCCACCAGAAGAAGATATCTGGCTCTGATTCTTTTATAGCACAGTGAATACCAACAAGTCAAGATCAAATGTTCAGGAAATTGACTAGAATATCAGAGTACTGTATAAATTGTATTAGAAATGTTCTCTATAAACACTCAATCAAAGGAGAAATGTGATGAAAGGGCATCTTTTTTACTTTGTTGATGCTAAGCGAAAAACATGGTGTGTCAAATCTCGTGGCAAAAAATACCACATAGATCTTGTGCCCGGTGGTTTTGTCGGAGATATATACAGCGTTTATGTATACCAGTGTGATCAATCATGTACGCCCATAGAACAGGTGCCACAACATGTCCTTAAAAAAGCACTAGGACGTATCAAGGCAATGGAGCAACGAAGAGTGCATAGTAAAGTTCGCCCTTACTAGCCCCCACAAGGTCTCGCAGACAAGTTCTGATCGAGGCCTTTCTTTTTTACTTTCAACACTATAACTTCCTGTCTGTCGGCAGGCAGGTACACTTTTAACTTTATACTCGTGGTATAACCATCGCTACATTTTCGAGAATTATTTTTACCGATGCGGAGCGATTGTTGAGATAATTTCTGCTTTTAGAAATAATTTCAAAAGCGTTTACTTGTTCGTCACTGATTTCTTTCAATTTAACTTTTTTTCTTAAGGCTACTTCTAGGTGATTTAAAAATTTCTTTGCTTCTCCCTTGTCTTTATCTTCTATAATTTGCGCCAAAAGTCGAATCCTTGCCGGAATACTCAAACTCAAAAAATAGTCCATTTCAAATGGCGCCGCAACACTTTTTTCCCGCTTCGGACGATCGGCCATCCTTTTAATGGGCATGAACCGCGACATGAGAGTCGGCAATAAATTTTCTGAAGAAGGTAAAATAAAAAAGAAAAAAGAATTTGGTTGCGGTTCTTCCAGAATTTTTAAAAGAGCGTTTTGGGCCTCGTTTGTAATAAATTTTGTTCGCACCACAAAAACTTTGCGGCCGCTTTCTCCCAAAGCTTTACTTAAATGTCGATTTTTTAATTCCCTACTCTCATCAATACCAAAAGTGTCCGTGTCTTTCTGCCAATAATCCAGATTACTGTTTATATCAAAATCGAGATTAGTTTTTAAAAAATCAGTCAAAATCAAAAGAGCGTTTTCATCTTCTGAAATATACAAAAACGCATGATGCTTTTTGATTAAATCTTTCTCCATAAAAATTCAATACTGGTAGAACTTTCAGATTTGAGACAAGTTGTTTGATAAAACTGAGCACTGTAGCGAGACGTATTTAATAATACGGCGAGTGAAGAGCGGAAGTTTTAGCAAAGAAATTGGCCAAATATGGAAGTTCTACTTCTTGGCCATGATGGATTTCTTATAAACATCCAGATGTTCAAGCGCAATTCCCGTCCCCCTAGCCACACAATAAATTGGATTATCGGCCAAAACAGCTTTCACCCCCGTCCTTCTATAAATAAGTTCTGGTAAATTTCGGAGTTGTGAAGTTCCTCCCGTCATGATAATTCCACGGTCAATAATATCAGAAGCTAATTCTGGAGGCGTGTCTTGAAAAACATCTTTTATTGCTTTAACAATTTCCTTAAGTTCATGGTGAATCGCTTTGACTATCTCATTAGTTTTAACATCAAGCGATCTTGGAAGACCGGTTATAAAATCTCGTCCTTTAATTGTAAGAGTTAGTTCCTCATCAAGCGGAATTGCTGAACCAATCTTGATTTTTATATCTTCAGCTGTTTTATCCCCTATCGCCAAGTTAAAATTTTTCTTCACATAATCCGCAATCGAAACATCAATTTTATTTCCAGCACATTTCACCGAAGTCGCCGCCACAATTCCTCCAAGAGAAATTACCGCGACGTCAGTCGTACCTCCGCCGATATCCACAATCATGTGTCCAACCGATTCATAAATAGGAATTCCCGCGCCAATCGCAGCCAATATTGGTTCTTTAACAATATAAGCATTTTTAGCTCCTGCCTTGAGAGACGCTTCAATCACCGCCCTTCTTTCGGTCGAAGTTACTCCAGCTGGCACTGAAACTAAAACTTCGGGCTTCACAATATTCCATTTACCGAGTGCTTTTTTTATATAATACCGAAGCATTGCTTCTGTCACTCGATAATCCGCAATCACACCGTCCCGCATCGGTCGATAAGCAATAACATTTTCCGGAGTTTTACCTATCATTTTTTTGGCTTCGAGACCAATTGCCAAAATTTTATTATCTTCTTCAGACACTGCTACAACCGAAGGTTCGTTTAAGACAACGCCTTTGCCAGGTACATATACGAGAACACTGGTCGTACCTAGATCGATTCCTAATTTTTTGGAGAAAATACCCATAGATAAAGGTATAATATGCTTTTTTTTGAATTTAAACAATATGAATTTTTAATTCTTTTTGATGGATTTGGCGGTAAAAGAATTTTCAATTTCTCAATGTTCAAACAATTAACTGATTTTTTCATTGATAATTGAGAATTAAATACTATTTTGGTATTCGAATTTCAGATTTTACAGGATTGAAGATATATAGCATATATGCTATACTACTTACTTAACATATAAACTCAAATCCATGGCAACAGATTCTTCATCAATCGGTAAACTAATCCAAGAACTTCGTGAAGCGCAAAATATTACTCAAGAACAATTTGCCAAGAAACTTGGCACAACTCAAAGCGCTGTCGCCCGCATTGAAAGCGGCGAACAAAATCTTTCAACGGAAATGATTTCTAAAATTAGCCGTGCACTCAATAAAGAAATCGTAAGCCTTGGCACTGGCGCTTTGAATATTCAAATTGAAGGTGGTACAAAACTCTCCGGTGAAGTTACAACCAAAACTTCCAAAAACGGAGCCATGGGACTTCTTTCCGCTTCTCTACTAAACAAAAACAAAACCACTTTAAAAAACATTCCAAAAATAGAAGAAGTTTTTAGGATGATTGAAGTTTTCCAAAGCATCGGTGTTTCTGTTAAGTGGGATGGTAATGACTTGGAAATAAAACCGCCAAAAGAAATTTCTCTCGAGAATATCAATAAAACATCGGCCGAAAGAACCAGAAGCATCATCATGTTGATTGGTCCACTTGTGCATTACCTTAAAAAATTCAAACTTCCCCAAGCAGGAGGTTGCAAACTCGGCTCCCGCACAGTCAAACCTCATTTTTTTGCCTTGGAAAAACTTGGCGTAAATATTGTTACTAAATCAACATACTACGAGGTAAGCGCACCGGAACTTCATCCAAATGAAATTGTTCTTTATGAATCTGGGGACACCGTAACAGAAAATACGATCATCGCGGCCGCACGCATTCCCGGCAAAACGACAATTAAATTCGCTTCAGCCAATTACATGGGTCAGGAAGTTTGTTTTTTCCTGCAAAAACTTGGAGTAGAAATCGAAGGTATCGGCACGACCACCCTCGTAATTCACGGTAAAGAAAATATTGATACGCCAGTCACTTACTACTTGAGCGAAGACCCAATCGAATCAATGTTCTTTCTAGCTGTCGCCGCCACTACCAATTCGAGTATCACAATCAAACGCTGTCCGATTGACTTTCTCGAGCTCGAGCTTTTGAAACTCGAAAAAATGGGTTTCAAATATAAAATTCTGAAAAATTACAAAGCTCTAAATGAAAAAACAAATTTAGTTGATATAAAAACCAGCGCCTCAAAGCTTGTAGCGCTTGAAGAAAAAATAGAATCCCGTCCATATCCGGGACTTAACATCGACAACCTTCCTTTCTTTGCAGTGATCGCAACTCAAGCCAAAGGCACCACTTTCATCCACGACTGGGTTTATGAAAAAAGAGCGATTCATTATAAAGAGCTCGATAAGTTGGGCGCAGAAACTTTACTTGCTGATCCTCATCGAATTTATATTACCGGCCCCACACGCCTTAAAGCGGCTGAAGTAATATGCCCTCCAGCTCTTCGTCCTGCAGTAATTATTCTTATAGGTATGCTCGCGGCCGAAGGAACATCGGTCCTCCGAAATATTTACAGCATAAATCGTGGTTACGAAGATTTAATAAAACGTCTAAACGACCTCGGCGCTAAGATCAAAATCTTAAGAGACTTTTAGTATAAAAAAAGAGCCCCTGCAGAAACGTTCCTGCAAGGGACTCCGAGACGATCAGCTTCTGGCGCGTTCTCTTTCGAATGCCCAGTTCACCTTCGGCACTGCCGCACGAAAGAAGTCGTCGATCTTGACCTCAAAGTCAACGCCAACATCGTCGTAACCAGCTGGTGCAAGCTTGCGGATCAGTGGTCTTGCAACCTCCAGTTGAGATGTGCCAGCTGGTGCCACCCACACTTCACCCTCGCGAGTGACGATCGCGTCCACACAGACCCGAGCATCATCATCTTGATGATCTTGAAGAGTGAGAACCGCCTCGCATGAATGGCCGAGAAGATCCCCGAGCTGACTACCAACCCAGAAAGCATCCCCGACAGGACGATGGGGATAGAGTCCTGTGATGTTCACGAAACCGACATCGCGCAGCTTACGCTGCATTCTACCCGAAAGTGTCATAGAAGAACTACCTTTAGTCCGAAACACATGCTCGGGATGAGCAAGCTCTTACGGACTGTCTGCAATAAGTATACATATTTTATCTATTTTGTCAAACGAAAATTCGACTTGATTTTGAGTTTGGTGCACAAACTGACTTGTGGTATATTTTTGCAAGAAGCAGGTCGTCTAACGTAGCACAACGCCACAGGACGATCTGTGCCGAACAACGTTCGCAGGAGGACACATGCGCAAGATGAAGCTCTCCAGCTGATACGACAAGAAGTCGGCCCGTTGTGGAGAACCTTTGAGCCGAAAGAGAACTGTAGGCTCGATGGAACTTCTAACACTCACCCGTTGTGTCCCCCAAAGGACATGACGGGTGTTTTTTACCCCGTAGTGAATTTTGGCATCGTTGCCTTGCAACAGAGTTGCTATGCCAAAATCTACTACGGGGTTTTTTTTGAATCTATCACTCTACCTTTTCTAGTGGTACTATAGTGTCATGTTTATTATTGATGTAATACCTATCGCCAAAGGCATCCTCCATGAAAAATTGACCTATTTTAGTGCCAAAAATATTCCCCTCGGGTCTCTGGTAGAAATTCCTGTACGGAAAAAAATGGTTAAGGCGCTCGTAATAGACAAACGACCTATCGCTGATGCCAAGTCTCAAATCAAGGGCGCTGATTTTCGAGTTAAAAAAATAAATTCTATAAAAATGGAGCGATTCTTACCGAGTCCCTTTATAGAAACAATTAAAGAGGTTGCGAATTTCTTTGCGAGCACCTCGGGTGCCGTCTTAGGAAGCTCCTTTCCAAAAACAATTCTTGAAAACTTGGATGATGGATTTAAAATCCCGGAGGAAAGCGAATTCTTGAAAAACAGTCACGAAAAATTACTGATTCAAGCAAGTGACGAAGAGAGATTTTCAACCTATAAAAGTCTTATAAGAGAAGAATTCGCCAAAGATTCTTCTGTTCTTTTTATTGTCCCAACCATCGAAGACATAAAAACAGCCCGAGAATTTTTAGAGAAAGGAATAGAAAATTACACCTTTTGCCTAAATAACGGTTTGAAGAAAAAAGAGTTGATTGATTTATGGAAAACAGCCCTTTTGGAGACTCACCCGGTACTTGTTATCGCTACTCCCCAATTTATGTACCTCCCTCGCGCCGACTTTAATATCATAATCATTGAAAAAGAAAACAGTTCAGCATACAGACAACTACTCCGTCCGTATTTAGATATGAGAGTTTTTGCCGAGATTCTCTCAAAAAAAAGAGGGGTAAGACTTCTCTTTGGGGACACTCTGCTCCGAACAGAAACTCTTTTTCGAGAAAAGAATTTGGAATTCGCCGATCTTACCCCTTTAAAATTTCGAGCTATTTATGGAGCCAGCCAATCTCTCGCTATTTTCAAAAAAAATACTGGCAAAGAAAAATTCTCGCCCTTAACTCCGGAACTCATAGAACTTTTGAATGAGGCTCAAAAAAACAAAACACTCACTTTTATCTATGGATCAAGAAAAGGCTTAAACCCTCTGATTCAATGCCAAGATTGCGGAGAAAGTTTTAAATGTCCAAATTGCTCTGCGCCAATCACCCTGCATGAAGTGGGCAAAGAACGATTCCTGCTCTGCCACAAATGTAACCACAGAGAAAACGCTAAAATTAAATGCGGGAACTGCGATAGTTGGAGACTGCAAGGCACAGGAATCGGGCTTGAATTGTTTGAAATTGAAATTAAAAAATCATTTCCCAATGCTCCCATTTTTTTACTGGACAAAGAAACGGAAAAAACAGGAAAACAAGCGCGGGCAAAAATTGCAGAATTTCTCAAGACTCCGGGCGCAATTTTAATCGGTGGAGAAATGGCCCTCTTATATTTGGATAAGAAAATAGACAATGTTGTCTGTGGAGCGATTGATTCCCTATTTTCAATCCCCGATTTTAGAATTAATGAGAAAATATTATCTCTGCTTTTACGATTACGTTCAAAGGTTATAAAGAACTTTTTGATTCAAACCAGACACGCTGATCTTAAAATTTGGCAATATTTATTGGAAGGAAATTTAATTGATTTTTATCGTGAAGAAATTGGACTTCGAGAAACTCTTGGTTACCCACCTTTTAAGATTCTTATAAAAATAACTATTCAAGGGAAACAAGAAGCCGTAGAAAGAGAAACGGAAAAAGTTGTGGAATTGTTTAAGGAGAACGCCCCTTTGGCTTATCCATCTTTTATTTCAAAAGTTAGAGGACAATATATTATGAATGTGCTCCTAAAAATGCCACCGACGGATTGGCCTGATAAAAATATAATTCAAAAATTAAATGCTTTATCGTTAAAATTCATAATCAAGGTAGACCCTGAAAATATTCTGTAGTTTTTCAAATTTTGACTTTTAAATAGAAGTGTGCAACAATTCTTAAGGATTTTTACATCTTAACCTGGGAGGTGAACAGATGTGCAAAAGAAAGAGCAGACGACACAAAAAACCCGCGAGAAACATCGTTTGAGATTGATACGTGGCCAAACTAACAACACAGCTGGGCCACAGAGTTGCGGGGAGATTATGGACAACGAACTTGTCACCCGCGCCATAGAGGCTTGCTGGTGGCCACACAACGAGGGTTCTCAAGCACCAATTCTGATCAAGGTGTAGCGGGCAATAAGGGAGATCCTTCTAGCGGAGGGTCTCTTTTTTTAACAAACATCGAGTGATATAGTGAACTTACGAGTAAAATAGATGAAAATGACTATAATTCAAAAAGATAATCCAACACTACACCTAATTGCGAGAGAGGTTTCTGCGGAAGAATTGGGAACGCCGAAAATTCAGAAAATCATCGAAAATATGAAAGAAGCTCTCCACGCCGAAGAAGATGGGGTGGCTATTGCCGCACCACAGATTGATATTTCGTTTCGCATTTTTGTTGTATCCGGCAAAGTTCCAAAACTCATAGAAATGCAAGAAAAAAAAGAAACCGATATTGATTTGAAAGATATCAAAGAAAACATCCCTGATGAAATTTTTATAAATCCAAAAATCGTTAAAGCTTCGAAGACAAGAGCTGTAATGGAAGAAGGATGCCTTTCGGTGCGCTGGCTTTATGGAAAAGTTAAAAGATCAAAACAAGTGACTATTGAAGCCATGAATGAAAAAGGAGAACCAATAAAAAGAGGCGCTTCGGGTTTAATGGCACAGATTTTCCAGCACGAAATTGATCATTTAGACGGCATTCTCTTTATCGACAAGGCAACCGATATTGAAGAATACGAGCCAAACAAAAAATCCAATTAAACAATCATGATTAAATTTGCATTTTTCGGCACCGATACTTTCGCATTAAATTTTCTTACCTCCTTGAAAGAAAAGGGGCTTGTTCCAAAGTTAATAATTTGTGGAGAAGACAAAGTGCAAGGAAGAGGTCTCAAACTTACACCTCCTCCGGTTAAAGTTTGGGCGGAAGAAAACGATATAAATTTTATTCAGCCAAAAAAACTTGACTCTTCTTTGATAACAAAACTCAAAGAATCACAGTATGATTTCTTTCTAGTAGCTTCTTACGGGAAGATTATTCCCGAAGAGATACTTAATTTGCCGTCCCACAAGACCTTAAGCATTCACCCATCATTACTTCCCAAACTTCGCGGCCCTTCCCCTATCCAAGCGACAATTTTAGAGGAGATTGAGCCGGGTGTAACAATAATTAGATTAGACAAAGAGATTGATCATGGTCCGATCATTGCCGAGAGAAAACTTAAAACAGATATTTGGCCACTTAAAACTTCCGCACTTTCTCCCCTTCTTGCAGAGCTCGGGGCAGAATTATTCGCAGAAATTTTACCTGATTTTCTAGCAGAAAAAATAAAAGAAAAACCGCAAGATCACGGAAAAGCGACTTTCACTAAGAAAATCGAAAAGAATGATGCTTTAATTGATTTAACAACCTCCGCTTGGGAAAACTACAAAAAAATTCTAGCCTATGATATTTGGCCACGAGCTTTCTTTTTTACAGAATCAAAAGGAGAGCAATTGAGAGTTGTTATCACTTCCGCTAAGTTTGAAGACGAAAAATTAATTATCGAAAAAGTTATCCCGCAAAACAAAAAAGAAATATCTTACGAAACTTTCCTCAAAAGTATTCGATGATTACTATTTAATGTTCTTAAGAGTATTTTTTACCTTTGCCCCACTTTTTTTATCAAGAGTCGTTTTTTTGGTTTTAAACTTTAAAAGTTCTTCTTTAATTTCATCTTTAGCCTCGTCAATTGCCGCATAAATATCATCTTTTTCGGCAGAAGCATACAGCACCTGGCCCAGTGTCTGAATTTTAATTTCAGCTCTGAAAATGTCCCCGTTTTTATGATGTTTTGTTGTTCGCCCCACCTCAATTTCACAAAGCGCCCCAGTATCTTTTTTGCTTACAAGTTTTGTAATTGACTCGATTTTTTTATTTACGTAATTGGAGACATTCTCCACGAGCTCCATATTTGTCGCTTTGATATTTATTTTCATCCCGTACGAAGTAGGACACGGACAAAATAAATTATCCTGAACCTACTTTAAATTAAGTAATAAAATATTAACTCTTAGATAAATAATCCCGCTGGGTGTCCGTGACTTCGTACGGGATTCATCCCTATATTATAACAAAAGGAGAATATTTACGAAATATATCAAAAAAACACTGCCCGGGATAGGCAGTGGTTTTTCAACGTCAATTTACCAATTGTGAGTAGTGACTAAACAAAGTTTCCTTGTTTGCTTAGAGTACGAAACACTATCCCCGTCCAGATTGAAATTAATCCAAACAATAAGATTAACCCCGAGAAAACGTAAGTTAAAATTCCTAAATTAAGAGCGGTATTTAATGTTGTAGCGGTTATCCAAATATCACGAGCGGTGTTTGAAACCATAACAGGCTTACCTTCTGCGTCCAAAACCGGCAAACCATTTTCAAGTTTTGGAATTTGTCTTGGCATTTCAGAAAATGTTTTTCCGCCCGTTGATTCGAGAGTATGTTTTCTAATTATATCTACCTGTGCTTTGAGTGTGAACGGTCCCCTGACCTCTACTTTTGAAATAGTAGCGTCTTCTGGTGTCACAATTTTTTCCTGCGCTATATTTTGATAAGTAAAACAAATACCCCATATTCCACCTGCTACCAAAATAACTCCTGCAATGATTGCTAATAAAGATGAGACTTTTAGTAATTTTTTCATCCCGTAGTGAAATTTCAGGTCGTCCCGTAGTGAAAACTTCACTTCTACTACAGGACTACCCTTAAAGTGTTATTTGTCTTAATAATTAACTCAATTTTATTACCGCATTCCAGTACGAAGAATTCATAACCTGAAATTCCCTGTCTGCCGACAGGCAGGTACTACAGGATTCATGCCCACATTATATACCGTCTATGAATTTTACTACCCACAATTATCCACATTAAACAGTTTGCTCGACAGAAAGGATTTTGCTCGGACTATGATGGCCTTTAACGATTTTAATTTTATTCTCTGGTAATCCCAGATATTCAGCAATAATAGATAGCAATTTTTTATTGGCCGCATTATTTTGAGGCTTTTCTTTCAGGTGACACTCAAATTTATCCGCTGAAATTCTCTCAATCGCTTCTTTATTTGATTCAGTAAAAACTTTAACTTTTATATGCATACAAAGATTATATACTGGAACAAAATAATGGTCTAAGAGAATCTAGCCCTTCTTGAACAGATATATTATTTAATGCAATATTAAAGTGAATATGATCTACAAATATTTGATAAGACCAATATTATTTAAAATACCGCCTGAAACAGTTCATGATTTTTTTGTAAATGTTGGGGAATATATTGGAGCAAGGTCTTTTTACAGAAAATTAATCGGCATCTTTTATAATTATAAATCTCAAGATATATCTAAACAGATAGATGGAATTCACTTCAGAACTCCTGTAATAATGGCTGCGGGTTTTGACAATAATGCTAGGTTAACTCAAGTGCTCTCGTCAATATCGTTTGGTGGAGTAGAAGTAGGATCTATTACAATAAGAAAATGCGAAGGTAACAAAACCCCGCGCTTAAAACGCTTACCTCTCACTAAAGGCCTGCTTGTAAACAAAGGTCTAAGGAATGATGGAGTAGAAAAAATTATTTCAAGAATTAAAAACAAACCAATTGAAAAAGATTTTGTTTTAGGTGTTAGCATTGCTCGCACCAACGATCTTGAATCATCCACAGTTGAGAAAGGTATAAAAGATTATGTTGAATGTTTAAGAATTCTCAATAAAAATAATATCGGTGATTATTACACAATAAACATCTCCTGCCCGAATTCCTTTGGTGGAGAAACTTTTACAACACCGGAGTTGCTCTCAAATTTAATGACAGCCCTAGAAGATATAAAAGTTACCAAGCCTGTTTACGTAAAAATGCCGATAAATCTTGGATGGACCGAGTTTGATGCGCTTCTCACCGTGCTTGATAAATCGTTTATAAAAGGAGTCATTATAGGCAATCTAAATAAAGATTACTCGCTTATACATAGCGAAGAAAGACCGGAAACATACCGAGGAGGAATAAGTGGTGAACCTTGCAAATCGTTATCAACAAATTTAACAAAATTAACCAGAGATAAGTACGGAAGACGTTTTACTATAATTTCTTGCGGCGGAATTATGTCGCCTCATGATGCAATCGAAAAATTTTATGCAGGAGCTGATTTGGTTCAACTAATTACTGGCGTTATATATAAAGGACCAGGTCTAGTTAAATCGATATGCAAGAGTTATGCCGAGCACAAGAAAAATTTTGTAAACTAAACACAGCTTCATTTTTTATCCAAATAGCTTGTAAAAGGCCTCCAGAACTACACGATAAGAGAAATATGCAAAAAATACTGATATTAACACCATGACGAAGTTTGTGAAGAATGAGGGGCGGAGTGGTTTTGCGAGCCGCGTGTTATTTATGTAGATGAGAAAAGGTGTGTAGAGCGCCATAGAAAGCCCGGACAGCACTCCGGAAATAACAAGTAGCGTCAGCGGTTGCTCAAAGAGAACAAGCACCGCGCCAAGAAGCGCGACAATAATGATCGTGCCATAGTAGAGCTGGCCGATTGAGAAACGTTCAAATTTTGAAAAAGCTTTTTTGTACTTTCCGGCTCGGGCATTGGTGTAAATAATATCTGAAACAATGCGCGTCAGCGCGTCTATCACCGTCCACATGACAGAAAAGAGCATGAGAAATGCCATGACCAAAAATAATTTAAATCCTATCGGACCGAGCACATCCCCGAAGATATGCGCCTGCACAACAGCTATATCGAGTCCTTCCGGAACCAGTCCTTTTGGTGTGAGCACGGCATAGGCATTTGTTGCCAAAAGCACAAGCGTGGTAAACCCGAGCGCGAAAAAAATAATACCTTGATCGATGTTGACGTAACGCATCCACGCGCGCCAGTTTTTCATATTTTCCGCATTGTCCATGTCAAAGGTGTATCCCGTTGCGGAAACTGCTTCGTTTCTTCCCGTAATAGGGTTGGTGACCCTTCCTATATATGAACCCATTCCCACTTGTTTGTCTCGATACCAAAGGGATACCGCAAGATTAAGCATGCCTCCCGCTCCGGCAAATACGACCGCGCTGAGCAATACAAAAGTGTTGACGCCTTCAGGAATCGTGCCGAACGAAACAATCCCCTTAAGAGCCGCTCCAACGTCAGCCAAAGAAAGATTAAAAAAACTGATGGCAACAAGCAATATAAAAAAAGTAGGGACCGTTATCTTCAGTGATTTCTCAAGCATTGTGTACGCCACACGCCCGCTAAATGTGAGAACAAGCACGAGAACAAGGGTAGCCCATGACCATATAAGATGAGTCCCAAATCCGAAAAGTTCGGTGAGTGTGGTTCCGATTGCCGATGCCCATGCAGGCCAAATGTAAAGAATGATCGCGGCGAACAGCCAGAAAAAAACAGACCATTGCACGACACGAGCCGAGGTTGTGAAAAATCCTTCGCCCGTTGCAACTTCATGACGAGCTACTTCTTTGTTGATGAAATACTGAAAACCAATGCCAAGCAAAGCAAGCCACAACAGAGTAAGTCCATGCTTAGTAACCAAATGAGGCCAGAGGATAAGCTCCCCGGTACCGATACCCAGACCCATCACAACGATACCAACACCAATCGCCTTGCTCCAGTGCGGCGGTTTAGGGAGTGGTCGTTTTTCTAAAGCAGGATAGTTGTCCATTGCAATAGGTTTCATTATAACCTTTTTTGCCATGAATTATCAGAGTGACGATTACATGTGTGAAAATTAATTCAGCGACCAAATTGCGTAGTTTAAGTACATTGCAAAGCTGACCCAAAGAATATATGGCACGAGAAGCCACGCTGCCAGTTTGCCGTGTCCCGCCGTAGTCCAAATACTGGACGAAGGAGGAGATATTTTTGCGAAAGCAATAATCGTGGCGAAAATGGCAAGCCAGAGGAATACAATCTCAATAAGCGCGCCGCCCGGGCTGTGCAGGCCGAAAAAGATAATTGACCAGAGTGTGTTTAAGACGAGCTGAATCCCAAACAAAACTAACGCAACTTTAATCCCTTTCTTTTTATCCTCCGAAGCCTTGGTGTAGGAGGACCAAATAAGAAAAAGTGAAATGCCCATGAGAGCAAAGAGTGTTGTCCAAACCGGACCGAATATCCATGCTGGAGGA
The DNA here is from genome assembly GCA_038062955.1 of Patescibacteria group bacterium. Taxonomy (GTDB): domain Bacteria; phylum Patescibacteriota; class Minisyncoccia; order Phycocordibacterales; family BOKC01; genus JBBTWE01. The sequence goes on from JBBTWE010000001.1 coordinate 358,794, forward strand.
TTGAGCACTGGTTTGACGATCCCCGCATACCATCCGTCAATGGATGGCGTGGTAAAAAACGCGCCAATAATTCCCGCCACTTCAGATACCGCTATAGCGATAATGAGTTTAAAAAAGTTATTTATACGCATAAGTGAATTTTATCACTTTCTATGTGTTATGGTTATGGGCTTTTTCAACTATTTATCCCTTACAAAAAATCTACTGGATATAAAATAAAGGAGACACCGCTAAAAGAGCCGATTGCTCCGAGGGTAGGAATTTCTCCGTATTACAGAAACAAAAAATGAACTTAGAATCTCCTGTTGTAGAGATCGTCTTGGTCTTTCTCAAACACACCTCTAGGTCGATCCACCCAACCGAACGACTCAAAAATCCACGACACCGTATCTATTGACAGTTTCTTGTGTTCAAAAAGAATTTCCTCATTTGTAAACTCTTTCTCGAAAGGTACAACATTATCATGTGCCTTATAGTCCATAAATAAATCAGCACGCATAAAATCAAAAACCTTTAAGACTCTTCCTTTGGTATTTACCAACCCTATAGATATTTTTATTCCATCATCATAAACGCCAAGCTTTGCCATTCTGTGAGCAAATTCAAAAATTTCTGTAACAGTGTAAATGGCAGAGATGGTTCCAAACGCATCCCCAGATTTAAGTGCTTTTAAATCTGGTCTAGTTACCCAGGCGTCTTCAGCCCACCAATCCTCATCCATTGCAAATAAGTGGATAAACTGACCACTTTGGTAAAATCGCCAAAATTCAATCTGTGTGTTCCAATCACACCCACCCTCGATATAGTCTTTTCCGATAACAACCTCACGACTTTGTGGTTTTTCCCAATGACTCAAGTGCGGATAATCCCAGCCTCTCAGTTTCACTCTGTAATTGGTTACCATATCAATTAACTGCTTCCTGTCTGGAATAAGAAGTTGATTGAATTTAAGAGGTGTGAATTGAACCTTCCAATAGCCTCTTGATTTAATTTTGTCTAGTAGTTCTTTTTCGGTCATATGTTTAAATCCTCAATCTGACTAAGAAAGCTGTTCGCGGCACTCTCACTAATAGCTCGATTCCAACCACGCTTCTTGAGGTTCTCATTCATTTTGTCAGTTGCCAATTCAACCAACTCTCTCATATGGGCGGAATCTGGAACCTCAACAGTTTCAGGTCTTCGGTTTCTTGTTCGGATATAAATTGCACCTTTCCTGAAACCATCACCTTCTTTTTTGCAGATGACGGGCATCTCTGAAAATTCTCTAACAGTGAAAACAACGTAGTTCTTACTCTCATGTTCAACTATATCTACGCTAAAATTTGCATACGGGTCAGCATACCTTGAGACGTAATCCTTTATTACATCCTCTTTGTAAGAGGTTAGGTGTTCTGCTTTTACTCCAACCAGCTTCCCAGAATTATCTATACCAACGATAAGATTTCCACCTTCTCGTGTATTGGTAGCCGCTAGAATAAATTTGGTCAATTTGTTTTTTAGGCTACTATCCCAAGACTCCGATTCCTTGAATTCTAGAGATATACTTTCTTTTCCTGACTCAATTATTCTTTTAAAATTATCGATGGTCATGAGTGTAGTACAAAGAGAAATTATGGATTATTCAAAATCAAATAACAACACTCCAGATAGAGAACCTTTTTCTTTTAGTATAAATGAATTGTGTATGATTTTATTTGTCAATTGGGTATTGGTATGTAAAGCATTGTAAAGTATAATGTATTTATGCCTGAAAAGGAATTTTACAGAGCGGAGGATCTGGCGAGATTATTGGAGGTAAATATTATGACGATTTACCGATACATTAAGGCTCGGCGCTTGAAAGCGTACAAGATTGGACGCGAATTTCGTATTGAAAAAAAAGAATTCGAATCATTTTTAAATAAAGTGAGCACAAAATAGTTATGAGCAAAATATTATTAGAAAAACTTGTTGCGAAATATGACTCGGATAGAGAGCATTATTTGTCTTCTCATTACAATGAGACGCAATTAAGAGCCGATTTTCTTGACCCTCTGTTTGACCTACTGGGATGGGATATAAGAAACACCGAAGGAAAACCAACAAACGAAAGAGAAGTTTTGTTGGAAGAAGGTTTAAAAGAAGATGTTGCATCTAATACAAAGAAACCTGATTACACCTTCAGGTTGTTCTCCGAAAGAAAATTTTATCTTGAAGCAAAGAAACCGAACGTCAAAATTGAAACAGACACAGAACCAGCAAAGCAAATTAGACGCTACGGGTTTACTGGAAAATTAAAGATTTCAGTCTTATCTAATTTTGAATATTTAGCTATTTACGATTGTTCTGAAAAGGTAGAAGAATCAGACAGTGTCTCAAAATCAAGAATAAAGATTTACCACTACAAGGAGTACGCAGAAGCTTTTGAGGAAATTCAAAAGGAACTTGGGCGTGAAAGTGTATACAGTGGGGCTTTTGATAAAACTTGGGAGCATATTGAGGAAAGACTAAAACTGTTTAGCGTTGACAGTCTGTTTCTTAATCAAATTAACCAATGGAGACTGGTCTTGGGAAAAGAAATCTTTAGTCTTAGAAATGACTTAAATGAGGCACAGCTAAACGATATCGTCCAAAGATATATCAACAGCATCATCTTTTTAAGGGTTCTAGAGGACAGAAACCTTGAAGATTATAAAACCCTATTGGGTATTGCCAGTGCTGATAATTTCAAAGATTTGGTCGAAAAATTCAATCAAGCCGACAAGAAATACAACTCTGGTCTTTTCAATCATGGTTTAACGGAAGAAATTATAACCAATAATAGCTCGGCTTTTTGGTTGATTATCAAACAACTTTATTATCCTGAAAGCACTTATTCGTTCGCTGTCTTTGCCTCCGATATTTTAGGAAATATATATGAAATATTTTTGGCTCAATACCTCGCTATTAAAGACGGTGAGGTTACTTTAGAGAAAAAGCCTGACCATATTGGTAGAGATGTTGTAACAACGCCAACTTACATTATTCAAGACATTCTTCGGCAGACTGTTCGCGAGTACTGTAATCAGAAAACAGACAAAGAAATTCTAGCTTCTAAATTTGCGGATATTGCTTGTGGTTCAGGAGCCTTTCTGCTTGAAACTTATCAATTGGTAAGTGACATTTTGATTGACTACTATATCGCGAATTCCCCAGAGGTTCTTATTCAAACAGGAGTAAGTACCTACAAACTTCCATTTGAGCTAAAAAGAAAAGTTCTCGAATCTTGTTTATTTGGAATCGATAAAGATTTTAATGCTGTTGAAGCATGTAAATTCGGACTCCTACTAAAACTTCTTGAAGATGAAAACAATTCAAGTATCCCTACCCCAGCATTACCAGAAATATCAAACGTAATACATTTTGGTAACAGCTTGGTTGAAAGTTCTGAAACAACAGAAGCAAGTCGTTCAACAATTAATCCATTTGATTTTAAAGACATTAAGTTCGATGTGGTAGTTGGAAACCCGCCATACATGACTACCGAAGACATGAAGGAACTCACTCCTTTAGAACTTCCTTTATACAAAGAGAAATTCTCAACTGCATACAAACAGTTTGATAAGTATTTCTTATTCGTTGAAATGGCTTATCGTCTTCTCGATGAGAATGGATATTTAGGATATATCGTACCGAGTAAGTTTACAAAGGTGGGTTCAGCGAAGATGCTTCGTGAATTACTAAAGAGCAATAAAGCTGTAAGTAAACTTATTTCCTTTGGCGCGAACCAGATTTTTGAAGATAAAACTACGTATACTTGTTTGCTAATTGTTCAGAAGAAAGAACACCCTTCTTTTGAGTTTTTGGAAGTTAGAGATTTATTAGATTGGAAAACTCGAAATATTAAGCAAGAAGAGTTTGAATCAGTTGCATTTGATGAATTGGAGGAAGATTGGGTTCTTGTTGCAGGAAAACTCAAAGAGGTTTATGAGAGAATAAACTCACAGAGCATTACTCTTTCTGAACTAATTGGTGATGAAAATATTTACAATGGCATTCAAACCAGTGCCAATGACATATATATCAATACGCCCAAGAAAGAAGATAAGCGATACTTCTATTTTCAGAAGGATGGCAAAGACTGGACAATAGAGAAAAAGCTTACAAAGCCATACTTTAAGACATCGGGTGGTGTAGATAATTTAAATACTTATCGCTCATTGAAAGCAAATTCCTTTGTTATTTACCCATACGAAAAAACTCCAACGGGTGAAATTCAATTTATCGAAATTAGCCGATTGATGACCGAGTTTCCAAAAGCCTATGAATATCTATCTGCATATAAAGATAAGTTAAGCGCATCTACAAGAGATATTAAGCCCGAACCTACTACCCCAGATGAGTGGTACAGATACGGTAGACATCAATCTTTAGACAAGTGTGACGTACCAGCAAAAATAATTGTAGGCGTTCTCTCTCAAGGTAATAAATATGCAATTGATTACTCTGGCGCTTTGATTTCTTCTGGTGGTACCGCAGGTTACTGCATGATAACTCTCCCGTCTGATTGTGAATATTCGATTTATTACATTCAAGCACTTCTAAATTCAAAATATCTTGAATGGTACTCCGCCCTATATGGTGAAGTATTCAGAGGTGGATACGTAGCTAGAGGAACAAAGGTTCTTAAAAAACTCCCGATACGAGTGATTGATTTTACAAACCCTAGTGAGAAAGAACTTCACGACGAGATATCTCATATAGAAGAGGGTTTAATTAAGACTCAAGAAAAAATTGACCAAAATTTAAGCAATGAGCGAGAGTTAGTACCATTGCAAAGAGAGTTCGATTCTATGAAAAAGGAATTAGAAATTTCCTTAAAGAAACTATATGGACTCGGAGAAAGCGACCAAAAGATTCCATTGATATCTCAAATATATGAAACTGATTAAAAGTGCCACAAAAGAAAAATTGCGGGGCGGTTTCTATACCCCAAACAGTATTGTCTCATTTATTTTGAAATGGGGTTTTAATGGTAATCCTAAAATGGATATATTGGAGCCAAGTTGTGGAGATGGCGTATTTCTTGAGGAAATCAGAAATGGTGCATACAAATACAACTCAATAACAGGTGTAGAACTTGATAAAAAGGAAGCTGAAAAATCTCGGAACCTTAATGTAAAAAAAACCACAATAGTTAATTCTGACTTCCATAAGTATTGCTTACAAACAGATGATAAGTTTGATTTTATTGTCGGAAACCCACCTTACATTCGGTTCCAATACTTCGATAAAAAACAGCAACAATTTGCATCTAAAATTTTTGATAAGGCTGGCTTAAAATATTCAAAGCTTACAAACGCTTGGGTTTCTTTCGTCGTTGGCTCAAGTCTGCTTCTAAAAGAGAATGGGAAACTGGGCTTTGTTTTACCTGCTGAAATATTACAGGTTTCGTACGCACAACCATTGAGAGAATTTCTATCCCACTTCTACAACAAAATAACAATCGTTTCTTTTAAGAAGCTAGTCTTTCCTGATATACAACAAGAAGTGGTTTTGCTTTTATGCGAAAAGAATAAAACAGACTCTCATTTGATTGAACATATTGAGCTGACAGATGCAGACGAACTATCTAAAACTGATATTTATAAATTTAAAACACCGCAAAAGAAAATAGATTTTAAAACCAACAAATGGACATTCTATTTCTTAAACCAAAAAGAGATAGATTTTCTACTAAAATTAAAAGAGAAGAAGACCATCCCAACACTGGGTGAGCATACCAAAGTAGAGGTTGGTATTACTACTGGAGCGAATCCATTTTTCACTGTGCCTCTTTCCACCGTGAAGTCTTATGAAATGGAAGACTTTGCTTATCCAATGGTTGGGAGAAGCGTGCAGGTTCCCAGCGTGATTTTCACTAAAAAGGACTGGAGTGAGAATAATAAAAAAGATTCTAGGTCTCATCTGTTGGTATTTCCAAAAATGGCTGATTTAAAAAATAGAACTGGTGCAAAGAAATATATTAAAAGTGGTGAATCCGAAAAACTACATGAAGGATATAAGAATAAAATACGAGACGAGTGGCAGATTGTCCCTTCATTAAGAATCTCCGATGCTCTCTTCATCCGTAGAAATAATCTTTACCCAAAGCTAATCATCAATAGCGCAAAGGCATATACCACTGACACTATGCATAGAGTAACCCTCAACAAGGGTGTGGACACCGAAGCTTTAGTAGCAAGTTATTACAACTCGCTTTCTTTAGCATTTGCAGAGATATCTGGTCGTAGTCATGGTGGCGGTGTTTTGGAACTCATGCCAAATGAAGCGGAAGAAATTCTTGTTCCATATCATAAAAATAACACTAAATTACTACCCATTATTGATGAAATGATGCGTGCTAAAAAAAACATCTCGGAGATACTAAAAGTAACAAATCAAAAGATTTTAAAAGATAATTACGGTTTTTCTACGGCAGATATCGAATTGGTTGATGGTATTCGAAAGAAGTTATCTGAAAGAAGGTTAAATAGAAGTTAATTATGAAAGCAATAAACGTCTCACGTGTATCAACAGAAGAACAAAAGGAAGCAGGAAATTCTCTACCTGCTCAAGTTGAGCGTATAAGAAAGTCTGTGAACGAAAAAGTTTTGATCTGACATAAATTTATTTCTTCTTTTTCTTTACCCCCCCTACCAAAAACGCCTTTGGTGTGGGAGTTTATATTACTCGTCTCCTCCAAAAAAGCGTTTAAGTCTGATTCTTTGATCCGCCAAACACCGACATAAAATTGCTTTAAGGGTTGATACCATTTTACCCCTTCTTAAATTCATTGTCGAAATCGCCGTCTTTTGTCATAAAAGAAAAATGTCGGCTTTCATTGATATTTGCCTCCGCGGGTAGCCTGCCTGCCGGCAGGGAGTTTCTCTCTCTACGAGAGCAGTATAGGTTTCCCATTTTTTCGGATTTAACATCCTCAAAAATATGGGAGAACCTTTTCGAATCCTACCTCGCAAGCAAAATTATTTGCTTGCTCGCGAGTAGGAATTTCTTTCATTACATGAACAGTATACCTTTTGGCTAAAATTTTCATCCTCGACAAACTTGGATTCAATTTTAGGCTCAAAAGCTTTTCGAATCCTAACGAAGGTGCTATTCAAAGCACCTTCTCCCGCAGAAGCCACAAATGACAAAATCCACCGAAAAGGTGGATTTGTGTCAGTGGCTCCGCGGGTAGGATTCGAACCTACGACCAATCGCTTACATTTGTTCCAAAGTTGCCTTTGGCATGGACTATATCATCATCCTTCATCGGCTGTTTGCAGATGGATGGGATGTGAGGCGCTTCGACTGAATTTTTCAGGCTACTCTCTTTCGAGATAGTCTCTGAACCTTCCTGCTGATTAGCAGGCTTGGCTGCTGATTGCCCACGTGGGGTTTCCAGCAATTCACCTCATTTTTCATCCTAAATTCCTTTAGGAAGCTGCGTGATGCCGTCATGTATTTCCATGTGACAATTTGCACAAACGAGTACGCACTTCTTAATTTCCTCTTCGATTTTGGCCCAGGAACGTGTTATGCCTCCAGAAGCAAGATCGAATTTCTTTGTAGATGGATCGATATGGTGGAAACTAAGAGATCGTTGGCATTTTTTGTAACCACATATAAAACATTTACTGCCTTTCGTTGCTCTAGCCATTTCACGAAGTTTTCTTCTTCTTCGTTTTACAGCTTCTCGCATGTACTCGGCACGGTCGGCATAGGTTCTTTTTTCTTTCCTGGTATACATTAATAAAGTATACCACAGAACCTTCTGACACAGGCGACTGCGCTACCACTGCGCCACCGCGGAATATTTGTGGAGAACGAGTTTATAATATCAAAAAAGTCTTTAAAAGCAATGTGACCATGAAATAAAATTTATCGAACTATCTGCAAGAGGTTCTTCCTCCATCCAAATCATATTCCATCTTCAACCAATCAAAGTTTAACTCATTTGCTTTGTTGCAAAATTCCTTTGATTGCAATTCATATTCTACTCCAAAAACTGCTTTGTTTTGTGCAATGAATGGTAAAAGAGTTTCGCATTCATCATATTCAAAACATTGTTCATTCAAAGCAAAATCAAAATAACCAACCAATTCAGGAATTTGCTCTAGATCATTTTTCAAACCAACAGTTAATCCTCTTTTATGAGCTTCTTCTGCAAGCCATTTATTATAAGCCAATTGGTGTTGATAGGTTAAAGCAAATCCATTATTGTTCAAATAACCATCCACATTATCTGGCTCAACACCATCGCACCCCTTTTTTACCGCTAAATCCAATCTGTTTTTCATAATCGGTGCAATCAAGTCAATTTTGGAAATATCAAGCCATTTCTCATCCTCCCATCCTTCAAGAGTTCTTCCCTTAACCTCATTTGGAAAATCATCCTCGTCGATTCTCCAATCTTCATAACTTCCAGCACTAAAATAGCAAATAACCTTGATACCTTTATTTTGCAATGCATTTATTGCCTCTTTTGAATTATCAAATAAGTCCACATCGTACATGTCAACAACATAGTTTGGATTTAGTGTTCCCATCAATTGCCATTGCCACGATGTATTTGGATTTGGTTTCCACCAATTAGTATTTTCTAGACTTTCATTGCTTTTAGTAGTTTGTACTTCTTTGAGCTCTGGTTTGTTTACTTTTGTAGCCTCTATGTTTGAAATATTTTGTTCTGTTGCTTCGTTTATAGTTGTTTTAGATAGTTCTGTTTTTGGGGCCAAAGCAATGGTTTCAGATTCTTCTGAATTTGTTGCAATATCTTCTGTTAGCTCAAAGTCTGTAGCTATGTTTGATAGTTGTACTGTGGTAGTTTCCGGAGTCCCCTCTATTAATTTTTTCTTATCGTCTGTTTGTTTTATGTTAGCGAAAACGATTGTGCTAACCGCAGCGACGGCCAACACCAATAAAATAATTTTCAGAACTTTTCTTTTCATTCTTTAATTATAGTACATCATTAGGATTTTTTAAATTAAACACATTAGTGGTAAAATATAGCTAATGCGTCAAAACATCTTGTCGAAAAATAGGAAGGGGTTCTCACAAATTATTTTATTAGGCATCGTGGCTATACTTGTTTTAGTTGGGGCCGGCGGATTTTTGTTATTGCCTGAAAAAGAAAAGTCTATCCCCAATATTCCAATACAACCCTCCAATCCCCAAACACAGTCAGAATTAAAACTAACAGAAAACATCCAGCCAGCATCGCAAAATGTAGAAATCGTAAAAAATGTTGATCGGGTGCCTAATACTGACAGTAGTGCGGTACAGATAGGCAAGAGATTTTCCAATGGAGCATGTGATGGGAGCGGGAAAAAGCTTATGACCACTGCCCCAATGAATCCCGAGGATGTACAGATGATTTTGCCATACGGCACGATGGTGGGCGCTCATGTGATACCAACATCGCACCAGTATCTAGAACCATGGGATAGAGCTCTAGGTCGGGATAAATATGAAGTGCGAGCGGCAATGGACGCAACCCTCTATTCGATTAGCAGAAGAGCCCAAAACGTCGAATCGGGTGAAGCGCGGCCAGAAGAATTTCAACTTTGGTTTGCCATCACATGTACGCACTTTTATTATTATGATTTGATGACGAGTCTCTCTCCAGAGCTCCAGAAGATTTTTGATGAAGAAAAGCGTCAAGATGATTATGCTTATGTACATATTCCAGTGAAAGCTGGACAAGTGGTGGGAAAGATAGGAGCGCAGACATTGGATTATGGTGTTTGGGATACGGAGCTACCGCCCACTACAGGCATCCTGGTGCCCGAGCACTATCAGTGGGACAGCTTTCGTGTTTATCTTGCTGACCCGCTTAACTACTATACCGATGAGTTGAAAAAGATCATGCTGTCAAAATATGTCCGAACGGCCGAACCAATTTCGGGCAAAGTCGATTATGATATCGACGGAAAACTGATCGGTGGATGGTTTCTGGAAGGCACAGGGAATCTGACAGGAGGAAATTTCCAAAAGTATTGGGCTGGGCATCTGGCCATAGCGCCCGAATATCTCGATCCCAGTGTTTATTTGATTTCGGTTGGAGACTTCGCGGGTGAAGAGAAACAATTCTCGATACCCAGAAACGCTCCCGATCCAAAAAGTGTCGGGGTAGAGACGGGACTAGTCAAATATGATCTGTTACCATGGCAATATTTGAAATCGGACGGAACGATTTGGGATTGGAAGAAATATGCAAAAGGATTGAAAATTGTGAATGGGCATCAGAACTTTGGGTGCGTCGCTATCCAGATGATAGAGTCTCGCAAACTAAAATTTGAGGGCTTTAAAGGTAAAAGCTGTGCCAGTGTTAGCGGATTTACTAGCGCGGCTAAGATTTATGAACGCTAAGGTCACTTTCTTTTTTCTCAAGATGTCAATACTACTTTGAGAAACTTCTTTTGAAAAAATGGGAAATCTATACTGTTCTCGTAGAGAGAAACTCCCTGCCTGCCGGCAGGCAGGCTACCCGCGGAGTCTACAAACCGCGCCTCAACTTATTCCGATAGATGATAGAGACGAGCGCGAAGCTCAAGATAAGCAGAAGAAACCACGAACCGATTTTGCTCCACGAGACAAAATGCCAATTCTCGACTTGGCTCGGATAGAGCCAGACTCGGGTGAAAGTGTCAATATTTTCTGCTACCCATACAAAAAAGGAGGTCAAAAATACCGTCACTAAAAATGGCATACTTCGTTCTTTCCTATACACCTCAAAATGCACCTTTGTTTTAAAAAATATAATAAATACGTATAGGAACAAAAAATATCTAATATCGTAAAAGAAATGATGTGTAAAGAAATTTACATATATAAGACCTGCGAGAATCCAGATGTGATAATAGGCCGGAAATCGCTCGTATGAAAGCTTAAGAAAAATAAAGGCTCGAGAGATGTAACTCCCAATCGCCGAATATAAAAAGCCTGTAAAAAGCGGTATTGTACCGATTGCAAATATTGCGCTTCCTACGCTTGGATAAGACCATGAACCAATAGCAGGGTTAGTCTTGAACAACTCCATGCCAGTTGCGAGTAGATGAAAAATAATAATAACGAGAAATTCTCTAGGACGTTCAAATCGGAATATGAGCGCACATAATTGAAAACCCACTGCGGCGAGAAAAATAAAATCGTACCTGCTTATAATTGGAATGGTAAAAAACTCGGTGAGTAGAAATATTAAAAGCAGAAACAGGCCAAAGAAACTTGCCCGCAGACTAGCTATAAAGAAATACCAAAGCTCAACAAATACAATATTCATTATGTGAAAACTGTAACATTTTTTTCGTTTTTAGTTTATTGTATAGAGCAAAGATTTGGTAAAATAATTTGATGATAAAAAAAGAAATCACAACCGGTGTATTGCATAACATGCCCACAGATTTACAAAAATCTCTTGCTTCCGACAGAGCGGCATTATCTACATGGGAGGATATTACCCCGCTTGCACGCAATGAGTGGATCTGCTGGGTTACATCCGGTAAAAAAGCAGAGACGAGGGATATTCGTATCGAGAAGGCACTCTCCAAACTTAAGAGCGGAATGCGCCGACCTTGTTGTTGGGCCGGTTGCCCTCATCGTTAAAGTCTAAAAATCCAAACTGAAATTTTCTTTGACATAACCATTACAATACCGTATCGTTGAAACTAGTTAGGTCTTTCGCAACACACAAACAAAGGAGAATGGAGATGCCTACTCCCCTGAAGCTTTTGGCGGGCAATAAGTTTTCCGGTCGCCATACTACTGTGATTCGATCCGCTGTCTCTCTGATTTCACTCATCAAAAAGTATGATGAAGTAACAAAAATCACACTGGGTACCATCCTCCCCTACCATGCGCCACAACCACAATTACGCTTCAAACCAACCCAAAGTGGTTGGGAGTTGAAAGTAATCGGATGTAATGCCAGTCAAATCTTCTTCATTCACACCAAGAATCCAGAACTGGTGAAAAAAAGAATCGAAGAAGATTGGGAGAAACTCAATAGGTAGGAGTGTATCGAATGTGTGAGAACAAGCGCGTGCCCGACATCCGGTGCCGCGTTTTTTTATTATTTAAGAGACACTTCCACAGCGTGATATAATTTCTTTATATTTTATGCAAATTGGATACATCGGTTTGGGAAAAATGGGATACAACATGGTTCTTCGACTTCATGAAAAAGGCCACGAGGTTTTGGCGTACAATCGCAGTGAGGAAGCAAGAAAAGAGATCGAAAAAGAAATTGGAATACAAACTGTCGCTTCCCTATCAGAATTTAAAACTCTACCTGCTCCGAGAACAGTCTGGCTTATGGTTTCAAACAATGCCGTCGACCAAGTCCTAAAAGATCTTCTGCTGAATTTGGACAAAGGAGACACTGTAATTGATGGAGGAAATTCTTTTTATAAAGATTCCATTCGACGCGCAAAAGAACTTCAAAGTAAAGGTGTTCATTTTTTGGATGTTGGTGTAAGTGGAGGTCCCCACGGCGCAAGAAATGGGGCATGTATGATGATCGGCGGAGACAAAAAAGAGTTTGCGAGATTAAAAAAATTATTTGTCGATCTTACACTTCCCGACAGTTTTAAATTTTTTGGAAAAGCTGGGGCCGGGCACTTTGTAAAAATGGTTCATAACGGAATCGAATATGGAATGATGCAAGCGATCGCCGAAGGATTTGAAGTAATGAAAAAATCGGAGTTTAGTTTGAATCTCAAGGAAGTGGCAGACTTGTACAATAACGGAAGCGTTATTGAATCCCGCCTTGTGGGGTGGCTTGAATCTGGCTTTAAAAAATATGGAGAAAATTTGGAAGATGTTTCGGGGACAGTTGCACACACCGGCGAAGGAAAATGGACTGTAGAAGCGGCCAAAGAACTTGGAATAGAAACTCCAATCATTGAAGGCTCATATAATTTCCGCGTCAATTCAAGCAAAAAACCGTCTTTCGCTGGAAAAATCCTCTCAACACTCCGCAACCAATTCGGCGGCCATTCTGTGTAAAATGTTTAATTATTCTAAAGCGTAATTTTTTATATAATCAGGATTGTGTTGAAATAAAAAAACCCGCGCCAACTAGAGTCGGAGCGAGTTTCATGGATTCAATCACCACGACATTCTGTACAGATAAAATCTCCATCCTCGTCGGCCTGAATTCTGTGATTATAGCCTACGGTCGTGACTTCATCGTAACTGTTGTGCGTACCGTATAAGTTAAAGAACGGAGAGAGAGTACCATGAACGCCACACAAACGACATGCGGCATGAACTTCGTCTCTCACAAAGAAGTCGCCGATAAAATCGAGAAGACACTCTCTCTTTTTATCTCGGATTATCTTGCATTTTTCTATTGCGTCAGCTTTGCAAGAAACAATGTAAATCTCTCTTGAGATGTCAGGCTCTCCATCGGTGTCAGTCATATTTTTCACCATTCTCTTCTGATTGTTGAAAAAAGAGAGCGCGCTACATTTATTGATTAAACGTAACGCGCTCGAGCACGCTAAGCTTGCTGCTTAGCTAGAGGGGCTTCACGAACCCGGAATCCCTGAAGACATCCGGGAAGCGTTCGCTGAGCCGCTTGACTTCGCCGAGCCGGTGCCCGCCCTGCTCGAACATCGGGATAGTGGTCTGCCCGATGACAGGAACGTGCACCTTCTCTCCGTCACGACTGCCAGTGATGTGCGGGCGCGGATCGCGGGAGGTGTGAACGCTGTCCCCAAACAGATGTTCGAGGCCTGGCGGGATGTAGAAATCGATTTTCATCGAATGTCCTTTAGTTGTCTCAGTTGTTGAAGAACAATGCATTAGACCATCTAATGCCCTTTTTAAGGTTACTTCAAAAACAAAATTTCTGTCAAACAAGATTACATCTTTTTGTAATAACTTTGTGTTAATAATGGAAAATGCCTTGTTTTAAAAGATATAATATGGTAAATTATGTGTAATTTAAAATTACATTTTTTATATGAAAACAGAAAAAATATTACAAACTCTTGGTCTTACAGAAAAAGAAAGTGGGGTCTATCTTTCACTTTTGGAATCAGGACCAGCTTTAATTTCTCAAATATGTCGTGACACCGGTTTTCATCGACCAACTGTGTATCAGATATCATCATCGCTTCAATCTAAAGGCCTCATTTCAATGACAACTCTTGGCAAACAAAAACGTTTTGTTGCCGAAACGCCAGAAAAATTACAAACATTGTTTGAGATGATAAAAACAGATTTTCAGAACTTTCTGCCTGGGATCCAAGATATTTACAATAGCCAAGATAAGCGACCATCGGTTAAATTTTTTGAGGGTAAAAAAGGGGTAACATCGGTTATAGAAGATTTGCTTGTCAGTTTGAAACGCGGAGAATCTTACTGTAGAGTCGGTTCAAAAAAAGCTCAACTAGAAGTGCAAAAATATCTTCCTAAAGATTACGTGGACAAACGTGAATCAAAACAAATCGGTAGATATGTTATTACAGATCAATTATCTGAACATCAGAAAAAACGTCCTTCACTTAATCGCTCTCATAAATTCATATCGAACAATCTTGGTTTTTCAGATTGCAATATAATAGAACTAATATACAAAAATAAAGTGGTCTTTGCTGATCTGGGTAGTGTGAACGCTGTGATAATAGAAAATGCCGATGTGGCAGACTTTCAAAAGAAGATTTTCATGACTCTATTTAATTTGTTATAAGAAGGAAAATGGACTGTAGAAGCGGCCAAAGAACTTGGAATCGAAACGCTTATCATCGAAGGCTCATATAATTTTCGAGTCAATTCAAGCAAAAAACCGTCATTCGCTGGAAAAATCCTCTCAACACTCCGCAATCAATTCGGCGGCCATTCTGTGTAAAATTGACTTGTACCACAGAATATTCTAGTCTGTTAGCGAATTGCTCTTTAGAAAAAACCGAGACAAAAGGAGAATGTATGCCTCAAGTCATCTGCCGTCACAGCATTCCACTACGAGACAGCTTGGGAATTGCCGTAACAATGATTGTCGCAGACTTCGTCAGCACAGAAAAACATCCTGTGCCCCGAGAAGAAGTCGACTGGTTGCCCCAATCAAATGAATCGGGATCAATTTGTCCTGATTTTGCTCTCGAGCTTCGTCTGGTTGGTCACTCCGATCGCAGAATGAGACTGGATCATGCTGGGGCGTTAGAGCTCAAGCGACTTATCGCCGGCATCCCAGATTTTCCAAGCAATGTGGACAAGGACAAACCTTTCCTTTGGATCCAATTCATCGATCCAGATGGCCCATACGTCTAGCTTCATCACCCCACGATTGCACAACCCATATGGTTGGAATTCTGTGGGGTTTGTTTTTTATATAGATCCAAAATAACTCAAATTTTAATCATCAATATTAGACGCAAATTTTACTTGACTTTTTGTGTATAAAATTCCAAACTGGCTGGCAGAGTCAGTTCTTCGGACAGTGATGTCCAAAACCCTAGTAAGAGGAGATAGGATGGATGCTCAAGAAATGACACGTCAGATAGTAAAAGGTCAGGAAAACCTAGAACGGATGAAGCGTGAGATCTTTATGGTAGTTGAGGTGTTGCTCCTCATCATCAAAGGTCAAAAAGGGGCAAAGAGAACGCGAAACACCCAGAAAGTTATCCGCTCTAGATCAGATCAGTGCCGTTGGGAGATCTTTTCACTTCGAGATGGATCAGTATCTTTAAGATGCTGGGTAAAAAAAGGCAACATCTCGATTAACTCGTTTAGTATGGACACCAATGGCAATTGCGAGATCGGACTTGGCCTAATCGAAACGATACACGACAATCTGCCAATGCTCGTTGCCCTAATGATTAGGCAATTTCCGACTTTTGAGAGAGAGCTTGAGCCAATCATCAAGGCCTCTACGAAAGAGTTCTAGAGGCATCACCCGCCCCGAAGTCTCGTGACTTCTTGGGCGGTTTTTTATACAAACTTCATTCAATCAAATCTTTTTTAGTTTTTCCTATGTTAAAATTCTGAACTCGATCACAACAAAAGTTTATGACCACCAAACAATCAACAATAGATTACATATTGGATCAATTAGCTGGAGCGGGCGATGTATCAGCCCGAAAAATGTTCGGCGAATATGCCCTTTATTGTGATTCTAAAGTAGTGGCTTTGGTATGTGACGAAACATTGTATGTAAAAATCACAGAGCAAGGAAAAAATTTTGTTGGTTCATCTTTCAAAGAGGGTTACGCTTACAAAGGAGCAAAAGTATCAATGATGATTGACGATGACAAAATAGAAGACCACGAGTGGCTCTCGGAACTTATAAATATCACAGCGGATAATCTCCCACTTCCAAAGCCCAAAAAGAAAAAGTGAGATACAAAAAAACGCCTGGTTAGCGTTTTTTTGTTTTATCAACCTAAATTATATAACTTATCTGCTTCCCCTTCCTGAATTTGAATCATCGTCGTCAGAATCATCATCAGAGTCGCTGTCTTTATCATCGTCACTATCTTCATCTTTATCGTCATCTTCGTCCTTGTTTTCATCACCGTCTTCCGACTCTATTTTGAGAACTGTTCCAACTTGCTCCTTTGAAAGATTTGGAAACTTGGCAACAATTGCGGCAATAATTCCATCTCGAGTATTGGCAGAAGTGGAAAAGGTTGTTTTTTGATCACCAATCTCCAATTCAACAATCGTCTTGTCTGGAAAAATTTTAGCTTCTGCTTCTGCTAGTACTTTTGAAACATCACCTATCTGTAGTTGATTACTATCAGCATCCAATTTTGTTTTGATTTCCAAAACTCCATTTTTCACTTCAACTTTGATGCGACCTTCTTCACTTCGAATTTCAATTTTTGATTTATCATCTTCACTTTCTCCTTTTATTTCAACTTTATCGGAATCATCACTGTCACCATCTGATTTATCATCTTCAAATTTTATTTTGAACTTTTCATCACTTATCTCTATGCGGGCATTTGCAGGAAAATCTGCCACAAGAGCATTGAGCTTGGCGGTAATGTCATCAACCTGTGAGTTCTCTCCTTGTTGTTCTTTGAGTTTTGAAAGTAAATCCAACACAGCTTCGATACCAGCGTTAATTTTTGCTTGTTCTTCTACTGAAAGATCGCGTTTTTTGCCGGAAACTGATTTGTCATCATCTCGGCCGGGTCGGTTTTCAAATTCAACATTTATAGTTTTTTCAATGAAGGGTCTTGTAAGAGATGGGTATTTAGCCATGAGAGATGTCACAACGTCATCTCTCTTTTTAGCTTCCATCGTTATTACGGTTTTCTGATCACTGTGCTCGATTTTTACAATTGTTTCATTAGTAAAGATGTCCGCTTCGATTTCACTTACGGTCGCATCTGATATTTCTGTTGAAGCAGGAGTGAGAGAGCTATCATCATCTGAATCACTGTCCTCCACTAAGTCTTCAATTTCTTTGACTCTTTCTTCGGCAAATTTAATGCGAAGTTCGTCCTTTTTATTATCATCGCCCGCGAATGCAATACGCGCATTTTCAACAGCTTGGTCTATTCCAAAAAGAGCGTCGCCGGGACGAGCGTTATCTGCTGTAGAAATAGTCCCTCCAACTCCTAATGCAAGAATAATTGCTATTATAATTCCAGTCATAATTTTATTTTTTTAAATTTATAATGAATGCATTCTAAATGCACTCTAGCTTTTCATTATACTACTTTTTTTATATAAAAAACAGCCCGAGCAACACTTAAGTGCTAGGGCTGGATGAAGCGAAGGAGTCTCGCCTACTTGCTTGCATGCGTCTTTCCTTTCGAACGATTGAGGTTGGTTTCCATGGCGTACGAAGATGAATCGCACCGAAACTTACCGCCTGGGCACCCAAATCTCGAACCCGTTTCATGTCATCGAACTTCATGATGCTCGGGGCAATGACAGGGAGTAATCCTTGTTTGGCAAGAGCTTCGACGGCAGGCCAGTTGTGTTTCTGGGCAGGTTTGCCCGAGACACCACCACTTCCGTTACCAACCCGCTTTTCGAGTTTGTGGAGAGGAGTTACTTCGTGAGGAAATACTGTTTCCCACCTAACGCTGTTAAGCGCGATCGCTTCTGCGTATCTCTCGATCGCCTTTGTAATTTCAAGATAGGGTTGATCCACTGAGAGTTTGGCAAGCACAGGCAAGTGAGATTCTTCCCAGACCGCACGTACATCTTCGGCGGCAGACTGAATATCCTTCAGATGATCGCCACTGTTGGGACAAGAAAGGTTAACTTCAATCCCCACGATGTCAAATTCGGATCGTCGCAGAACCTTGGTCATCTCTTTTAGCTCTGCTCTCGTGCCAGAAATCGAGACGATGATCGGAATCTTCTTCCGATTAACTTTTGGACCGATCTTGCGACACCACCAGTCAAATCCTGGATTGGTCAGACCAACTTTGTTCACAGCGCCACCAGGGATAAGACGAACGCAGTCCCAAGGTTTCCACATTCGCAGGTTACCCGGCCTATGATTGAGGGTTAGGGTCTTGGTAACGACCGTGAAGAGTTCAGGTCGCAAGAGACCGAGCCACACAAGTGGCTTTTCCCACCACCATCCCCGCCCATCGAAGCCGAGCGCGCCACTTGCCACCATGTATTCGAAAGAGTGGCCATTTGAGAGAGTGATCATAAGAGACTCCTTTTTGTTGGTTAGTTTAAATGAACAGTTCTGGCGAAAGATTAGCCGAAAAACACTCTGAAATCAAACCTATTTTTATCCTTGCTTAAATTACCACCAAGGAGTATAAAAAGACTGGCAACAATGCTCTTTAAAAAGGAAACTTGAATATGACGGAACAAAGTCCGAGTTGGGACGACCGTACGAACATTGAGTTGGTTGAGGGTGAAATCTTTCCCGGCTTCCCGTTTAATGAGGGTGGCCCACGCAATCTGGGAACTTCATGTGAATTGATTCTCCTCGACGGTGGCAGAGTAATTGCTCGTCATCGAGCAGGACAATGGACCACTCAAAGCGGAAGAATCGTCTCCGTAGACGTAGTTGCCGCTTGGAAGACCGTCGACACCGAACATTTCAGAGGGGCCTAATCATGTTTGTTCTTCACCCCATATCACGACCCTTAGCTTGCTCGTCGCAACTTTGGGTCTTTTTTTTGTTTACAGGTCTAATTTTTTTAGAAAAACTTCATTCTCACATACTTGAGAATGTGAGAATGATATTTAGGCAAAGATTAAATTTAATACGGAGAAAAAATTAGACTTCTTTATACATCGAAACTTCGTCAATATATTCTCCTTTGTAGAAAATAGCTTTTGGTAAAATTCCCCATTCTTTAAATCCAACTTTTTTGTACAAATTTATTGCGTTTGGATTATTAGCGAAGACTTCGAGCTTGATAATTTTAAGATTAGGAATAGATTTTTTAGCTTCGCTTATCACATTTTCTATAAATATTTTACCCACACCTTCTCCCCTCGATTCTTTTGCAACCGAAATCCCCAGTCCACCCACATGTGAAAGGACTCTATTTTTCATATCTACAGAAGACATACCAGTGAACTTACCATTGCAGAGAGCAACCAAAGTAACTCCCATCTTTTTTGACATCACTTCTAGGCAGGATTTTACAAACTTTTCTTCATCTTCCAGTTTTAATTGTTCGCCCTGAAAAGTTATAAATGTCTGCTCTTGAGATAAAGTATTTATGTAATCCAATGCCGCTTGTGCATCATTCGCTTCAATATATCTGATTACCAAGTCATTTCCCTTTTTTGTTTTGCCTTCAAATACGATTTTCATAATTATAATCTTACCTTATCTATATATAGTATGTTAACATTGCTGTCAGATTTCCTAAACCAAACGAGGAAAAAGTGAAACAAGAAAAGCCAGTGGAAAGAACTCCCGAGCAACAAGAAGCGGAAAAAGCTTTTCGCAAAGCTGGGTACTCACAGGAAGACCCGGTTTGCGATCACTCGGGGTACGAGTTCAAAAAGCACGGCCGTTGTTGTCCCACATGCTCTACGTTCATGATGAGTTTTGGCGACTAAAACCGAACCCATCTCGCTCACCCGCCACGCAATAAGATGCTGGCGGTTTTTTATACCCAAGTAAGTTGACAGAATAATGGATAAGTATTATTGTCATCTCCAGATAGTTCCCAAAAAACCCTACGTAAGGCAAGTTATGGTCGCGTCCAGAATCATCGTCACGTCAAAGTCTGGTCTGCAAGTTTTCAGTGCGATATTCCACACACCTGTTGCTCCAGAAGAATTTCATATGGATCCGACGGAGTTCTACTTAGAGTGGGGGAAATCAATCCCAGCGATTCCTCATCACGAGATCGAGATAACAAGTCCAGAAGACAACTTCCTCCGACAACACGGACTTCATATCCATGCGTCGAGAAAGACGGGCAAACCTTTTATCTGCTATCCAAAGAGGATGGAGACAACGAGTGAGGCTCTGCGTGTTTTCCGTACGTGGTGTCTCGGGTCGGTAGCCACGATTGTGGAAGAGATCGATCTCAACACAATCCATTCGCAAGAATGTGGTGGGGATGCAGAAAAGATGGAAAGAGTGTTGCACGAACGATACGGAATCTTCGTGGCGACTCAAGTTGTGTCAGTGCAGTAATCTAGCAGAACTTTCGCCACGAGCCCGGTTTCACTACCCGGGCTTTTTATATAAAAACTTTCCAACTCCACTATCGAAAGATATAATAGGACTTGATCAATTAATTTAATACGAACAATGAGAAAAATTACTAGAGAACAAGCGGTGAATTTTACACTTTTATTACTTCGGATTGCGGCGGCAGTTATTTTTATTCAAGCGGGAGGCCTAAAACTATTTGGTTGGTTTGGCGGAATGCCAGCTGAAGTTCCAATGAACACCCTAATATATATCGCTGGAATTCTAGAAGTTTTCGGGGGCTTGATGATTCTTTTTGGAATCTTTACTCGATCAGTTGCCTTTATACTTTCTGGTGAAATGGCAGTCGCATATTTTATGGGTCACTTCCCTAGCGGTTTCTGGCCAATTCAGAATCACGGTGAAGCCGCATTTCTTCTCTGTTTTATCTTCCTATTTATAGCATCTTATGGCGCTGGCAGATGGAGTTTGGATTCTTGGAAGACAAACAGAAAACTAAAAACTTTATAGCCTGCAGAAATAGGAAAAACTCCGGCATACGCTGGAGTTTTTTCTTGTTGACTTCATTAGTGCGGAGTAGTATCTTCGTATTAGAAACAGTTCCACTTCCTCAAACAAGCAGAGAAAAAAGATGGCACGAGATGTCGAGGTGTTGAGCCCCAAGGCTCTTGCGATTTTCGAGAAGCTTCAGCCGTACTTCCCTCCCGATCCTTGGAAAAACCCCCAATGGACACCAGAAGGTATCGTCACAAACAACGGCCAGTACGATTTGCGGAAAAACGCTGACCGCAAACGTCTGGAAGCATGGGAGAAGTCCATGATCGGTTATTTGGTGGAAATTCAGGCGAGCATGTACAGAGACAAACACTCTGGATCACTTGACGGTTTCACCAACGTAACGTTCCCAAGAACAATCCAACGCCATGCCGAGATACTCCTCATTGTGACAGACCTCGATTTCCAGATCGAGACCGGAGATATCGTTGGAGACTGAACAGAGCATGATCCAACGCACACAACACGATACCCTCGTGTTGTTTTTTTATTTAGAATTAAATTCTTTTATCTCTTTTAAAGCCTCTGGGAGTTCGGTAAATCCATCATCTTTTGTGAAGTGTCCGGCATTATGCAAAACAACAATTTTTGAACCTAATTCAGAAAATTTCTTTTTATTTTCTTCAAAAGCGCCATACGGATCGTTGTCTGAAATTATCAGTGTAGATTTTGGAAGCACTTTTTTGACTTTGATTAAATCTATCGAAGATTCGATCCAGGGCTTTGCTATATTTTTTGTGTCCGTGTCTTCGAGATTTTCTAGGTTAAACCAACCAGCAACAAATATTGCCCCAGCCACAGGAATCTTGATTGTTTCCAGATAACGAAGAATTGTTTGACATCCGATACTGTGACCAATAAAAAATGTGTCAGAATCGGGCATACCGACAACCTCCTGAAGCTTCCCTACCCACTTTTGAATTTCGGGGGCATCACTATCTGGCATTTCAGGAACCAAAACTTCGAATCCTATTTTTTCCAACTCTAGTTTAAGCCACGGACGCCAATCGTCTTTTGATCCTCCCGCCCAACGATGAACTATAATTATTCTTTTCATGTTTGTTTAGCTGTATTTTACAACTTTTGGCGTAAAAAGTCATAATTCAAGCCAACAAAGTTAGAAATTTGATCTAAATTAAAAAATCTTAAATCTTAAATCCTATATCTTAAATCTCATTTGGGGGTTGACTTTTATGTGGATATAGATTAAGCTTGTAGCACAAAAGTTAATCGTCTCAAGTAAAGTCGATTTAGAGCATTATATTTTTGTACTTATTAGGTTAAGCACAGGTTTTCCAAAAATCGCATTATATGCGACCAAGGAAGGCCTAAAAGCAATTTCATGACAGGAACAATAAAGAAACTCATGACCGAAAAAGGTTTTGGTTTCATTACTCCAGAAAATGCTGGAAAAGATGTATTCTTTCACAGCAATTCTTTGGTTGGCGTTCAGTTTGACGAACTACGTGAGGGTGACTCCGTAAGCTTCGATACAGAAGAGTCTCCAAAAGGACTCAATGCTGTAAACGTTCAAAAAGCATAATTCCCTTTCTGGAATTAAAACAAAAAACCGCCTTTACCGGCGGTTTTTTGTTTGGTATTTCATAATCAAGAAATTTCATATATACTTCATTCACAACATTAAACAATCCAAATTATGCCTCAAATCAATTTCAAAGATAGTCGCTTCGTGTCATGGACACTAGGAATAGCTCTTGTGCTTTTTATTTTTGGATTTATTTTTACACTGGTGAGTTTCACGAAATTTAAAAACAGCACCAAAATTGCAATTGAAGGATACGAAAGTAAAATAAAAGGACTCGAAGCAACACTTACAGAAACTACTATCGAGAAAACAGCTTTGGCCGAGCAATTAGATGCCGAACAAAGAAAGAACGCGGATTTCGAAGAACAAATAAGCGAAATCGAAGGAACTATTGGAGACCTTGAAAAGTTAAGCAAAACAGACCCAGAACTTTTGAATAAATATTCCAAAGTATATTTTTTAAATGAAAATTATATTCCGAGTGGCATAGTTCAAATACCTTCCGCTTACACCCAGAATGACAGCAAAGATTATTGGCTTCATAAGCAAATCTGGCCGTTTCTAGAGAAAATGATAAAGGCGGCAAAGGCAGACAGAATTGATCTCGAGATTATTTCCGGATACCGCTCTTTCGATGAACAAGTGGAAGTAAAATCTGGCCATGTTGTCGTCTATGGCGCCGGCACTGCAAATCAATTCTCCGCAGAACAGGGATATTCAGAACACCAACTCGGCACAACGGTTGATTTGACTACCAAAGAACTCGGGATAAACTACGAACAAATTGAAACTACAAAGGCCTACGAGTGGTTACAGAAGAACGCTTACAAGTACGGATTCATTCTCTCCTATCCAGAGGGCAACACTTACTACCAATTCGAGCCATGGCACTGGCGCTTCGTTGGAATTAAATTGGCTAAAGATTTAAACGATGATGGAAAGTATTTCTACGATTTGAGTCAGAGAGAGATTGATGCATACCTCATAAACTTCTTCGACAAACGATAGTCGCCGAGAAATTTTGGAGAATTTCTTTGTTGTAACAATTTTTTTCTCCTGCACAGTATTAGTTATACAGCTTAGTACGAAAAAAATCGTTACGCCTCGAACTTCTCTCAAAATATCTCAGCTTGTAAATTCTCGAGAAAATTTTGTGTAAAAAGAAAGGGCGACCATGGCTGTTGCCTTGGTCGCCCGTCTACAGGTGTCGACGCCTAACCCGTCGACCCCTCGTTGTTTGTTCTCACTGATTCGTGAATCACTCTCGTGAGTCTGATGGAGATCTCCAATCCCAATCACCCGGACCGAAATGAAAATCCCACTTCTGTTCCTTCTGATTCCACCGCAGTTTTGGTAGCCGCTTACCATTCACCATCGTTGATACTTGTCCTGGGAACGCGATTGTTCCTGGTATGGACAGATCAGGCTGTTCCTCCATCAGTTTGAGCATTTCTGCAGACCCAGCCGAACGACAACGCCACAACTTCATCAGCAACCTGTACCGCCTCATCGTCATGGGGACAGGAAGGCAGAAACAGAGGAGCGCGCCGAGCTTCGTGGGACGATAGGCCTTCTGCCGCAACACCTTGCCGAGGAGATACGCCTTGAGCACCCAAAGCACATCGAGGACGAATCCGCGCACGGCACTGACACGATCACCGAACGAAAGGTTCTTGTTCTTCACGGTCTGTTCTCCTATCGAGGTTGAATTTCTGTTTTTGTGACTTAGCGAAATTGCTTTGCCACAGCAGGAGACGGGTCGACGGGTTGGGCGTCGACACCTGTAGACGGCCCTCCTCCTGCTGTGGCAAAAACGTTGTAAATCAGTGAGTTTTTAATGAACAATTTTCTGTGTCCAGTATACACCCATTCGTGTATTTTGTCAAGCACAAATTGTATATAACAAATAGACGGCTAGGAACAAGGGTGTTTTAATACATAGGCCGAGCCTATGTATGATGATTTTATTCTTGAATCGTGAATCATAAATCTTGAATCTGACTATTGCGTTTTTCTGCAATAGTCATGCATCACAATCCCCGCGGCGACGGCGACGTTTAGAGAGCGGACGGAGCCGAGTTGGGTGATTTCCACAGTGTGATGACATCTTTTTAGAACTTCTTCGGGTATTCCACTAGCTTCCTGACCAAACACTAGAAGAGTTTTTTTATTTTTGTCCCATTTGAAATCCTGAAGTGGAATTGCCTCTTTATTATTTTCAAGCGCAACCGCCACATCATATTCAGAAAAAATCACGTCCAAATCATCAACGTATTTAATATGGCGAAAATGAGAATAGAATTCGGTACCCACAGACGCTCGCCTATCAAACTTCTTATGACCGTAGAGAATAATTTCTTTAGCGCCGAAAGCATTGGCCGATCTCACAATATTGCCCGCATTGTTGTCGTATAAAATATTAACAAGCAAGATTCCGTAATTGAGTTTCTTTTCGTTCAAATATTTAATTGTTTCTTCATCGGTTAACCATTTCAAATAGTCCGGCCGGTTTTTTGGCTGGTTGGGGTCGTAGGATAAAGCTTTAAATTTGAATTCGCCTAGCTTCTTTTTGTCCGTCATGAATAGGAATACAGTTAAATACTGGTTGTGCTCATATTATTTCTCTCCAAGGAAATAGCGTGTTGGAGTAGAATGATTTTTTTAGCTTCTTGTGGATTACGGGCGTTTCTAAGAATTATTTCTCTCCCTTCTCCTGCGGTTTGCACATGGATTGTTCCGAAATTCAGCAAGGTAGGAATAATACCGTTTAATTCCACGGTAGTGTCTTGAATTTTTTCGAAGCGGAGATCGATGATTTCTCTTCTAAACATGCCTTTTTGATTGATAGCGACAATTCTATCTGAAGTTATGTACCAGACATCAAGATAATAATCGGTCCAACGCACAAAAAATATAGTCCATATGAGTAAGAGCCAAATAGAATAAAAGAATGAGAAAAGATAAATTAAATCGTTTCCAATATTGACCTTCTGTAATCTAGGAAAATATTTTACAGCGACCATAAATAGAATTGCCGGGAGCGCCGCCACAATAAACATCATGAAAGCATCGCCGAAAATGACAAACCAATGTTTTCTGACGTCCAAAATAATTTTTTCGTCTTTATTTAATTTGAGCATATTTTTAGGTTAGTTACCTGCCTGCCGGCAGGCAGGGAGGAATTAGGAAGTACCAATTTTCAAAAGTCTAAAACAAAAATATTGAGAAAGCCGCAGTCAACATAAAAAATAAAGCTCCAATAAAGAAAACTATTTCAGCGACCACTATGACGCGGGATTTCATCCCATATCTATGCCAATGAAAAACCAAGATGGCGCTCATTATTAAAAATAAGAAAATAAAAAATCCCAAAACAACCCGCAAGACTTCGGGATTGGTTAGTGCCTCTAAAATAGGGGAAATATTGTTACTTAAGACGACTGGTTCCATAGCGAGTATTTTACCATAAATAGTCAGAAATTGAACAAAAAAAGCCCCACTTGTTTGAGAGTGGGGACTTTCTGGAGGTGCCACTTAAGGCTTCTCCAAGAATCAATTCATGCGACGGCAGCCGGAATGGGCTTCTTCTCGGTCACAACACCAAACTTGTAGCCTGGCATGTGATCTCGCTCGAGGGTGATATCCAAACCACCACCATCGTTGTAGCCGACACAAACCGTGCGACCATTCACCTTGTCAGAAGACGGTGCGTAGAAATTCTCGAGCCACCTCTCTTCATTTCTTAGGTGATAGACGAGAGCGGTGTAGACAAGCACTCGAGCAGGCGGCAATTGTTCGTCGTCTGGAATCTGGGCAATCACTTGTTCCGAGTTCCACTGCATTCCCGGAACAGTAAAGAGTCTCTTCCTACGGACGAGGTGCCATCTCGGCGCAACTCCTGTTTCGGAGACAAAACTGAAACCCTTTTTCCACCACGCACCTTGCTCACGCGCAAAGAAAAAGCGTGGATAGTGCGTTCCGAGATACAAGATCGAAAGCGTGGCAAACGGCAGAAGGTCGAACCCGGAATTACCGGCCGACTGAAGTACTTGGCCGGAAAAAAGCACCTCACCGAATCTGTCCACCTGTTCAGGTTCCAGCAGCAAATTGAATAGCCGCGCCATTTCATCGACTTCCACCATGTTCCCGCTCATCAAGGCCCGAAGTTGAGGATTCATCTGGATTTCCTTTGAGTTACGAGGGAGTGAATGTGAAGAACAAACCTTTTCTAGTATGCATTTTCAATGATTTTTCGTCAAATCCAGTGCGACTCGCCCATTTTATATTCGCCTACTTTCTCTCGAACAATCTTCAAACAAAGCGCGCCTGTCCCCAACATTTCTCCCATCCGGTTAGCTAGACTGCGAATGTATGTACCTGTTGAAACTTCAGCCCGAAAACAGGAAACTGAAAAAATTTCTTCGGTACGTTGAAGTTCGCTAGAACGTAGGTGACGATCTTTTGAATTGCTCAAAATTTGGGACCATTTCTTTTCGGTTTCTTTTTGTCTAAAGTCACCCGCAACCAGAAAGATTCTCTCTCGAACCAACTTTAAAAGATCCTCTGGCGAAATTTCAAAATCTTTCACTTTTATGAGAGAGAAAATATTGATATCTCTTGTTGGAATTTTAGACTTATCCAACTTCCCTTCTCTAGCTAGTTTAAAAAGTGGAATACCGTTTAAGGTTTTAGAAGAAAATGGAGGATAAGATATTTCTTTTAAATTTTTGATTTCTAATAATGCTTGGTCGAGTTTTGTTTGATCTACCATCCCAGTTTTCCCTTTTTCTGGAATACCCAAAATATCAAACGTATCACTTTTAAAACCCCATAAAACTTCAAAATAATACTGTTTGGGAAGTTTTAAGACTTCAAGTTTATTCGCTTCCGTATAATCCCCTTCTAGAATCAAAAGAACTCCTTCGGCCATAGGATCAAGTCTGCCAGCGTAAGTCAGGCGTGAATCTTTATATTCTGGCTTTTCTTTCCGTAACCGTTCTATGGCTTCTTTTGGAGTTTCGCCAAGTTTTTTGTAGAAGTTAATTATTTTCATTTACTTTAAACACTTAGTAGAAAATGATATCATTATTGCCATGAAAAAAGGTATCGATACAGCGCCATACAAAGGAGTAAGGGATTTCTATCCGGAAGAGATGTTCTTGCAGAAATATCTTTTCGACAAAATGCGCAAAACCGTAGAAAGTTTCGGTTTTGTTGAATATGGCGCTTCAATCCTTGAACCCGCCGAACTTTACAAAGCAAAATCTGGAGAAGAGATAATAAATGATCAAACTTATACTTTTACTGACCGCGGTGACAGAGAAGTCACTTTGCGACCAGAAATGACTCCAACAATCGCAAGAATGATCGCCGCAAAAAGACGTGAACTGCCTCTCCCGATAAAATGGTACTCGATCCCCAATCTTTTTAGATACGAAAGACCACAACGCGGACGTCTTCGCGAACATTTCCAACTCAATGTTGATTTGTTTGGCATTGCCGAAGTAGAAGCCGAGGTAGAGATAATAAAAGTTGCATCAGAACTGCTTTTAAATTTGGGTGCGAAAGATACCGATTTTGAAATTAGGATTAACAACAGAGAGCTCACAAATGTCTTTCTGGATAAATTCAAATTATCGGCAGAAGAGAAATTAAAAGTTTCAAAGGCGATAGACAAAAAGAATAAAATCTCCAAAGAAAGTTTTAAAGAAGCGCTCCAAATCATCCTGAATGATAAAACAGATGAATTTATTTCTATTTTAGAGTCGAATAAAAAGTTAGTGGAATTTTTAGGCGAAGAAAGCACAGAAATAAAAAAACTGACCAAATTTATTGACACACTCCTAGAGGCTGGAATAAAAAATGTTGTTTTTGACCAGTGTTTAATGCGTGGTTTCGATTATTACACGGGCTTTGTCTTTGAAATCTTCGACACCAATCCTGAAAATAGAAGATCTCTCTTTGGTGGTGGACGATTTGATAAATTGCTTCAGATTTTTGATGCAGAAGACTTACCAGCGGTTGGATTCGGTGCTGGAGACGTTACTTTGGCAGATTTTATGGAAGCTCATCACCTCTTGCCGTCATACAGAAGCCCAATCGACCTTTATATCTGCACTTTGGATGGTGGAAATACGGCCGTTAATAATTTAAGCACTACCTTGCGAAAAAATGGAGTGAATATTTTTGTTGATTCGACCGGAAGAAAAATCGGTGATGAAATCAAATCGGCTTTAAAGCAACAAATACCTTTTTTCCTCTGCGTCGGTGAAAAAGAAGCCGCAAATGGAAAATTTGTTCTCAAAAATCTAGTGGAGACTAAAGAAATTACTCTCAAAGAAGAAGAAATCGCAGACTTTATAAGAGAGAGCAGAAATAAGACAAGAAGATTGGAGATTAAAGAGGGGTAGAAGACAAAATTATCAATTACCAATATTCAATTATCAAACAAGCTTCAAATCCCAATTATCAATTGAAAATTAAAACATTGAGAATTGATTGAAAATTGATCATTGAAAATTGAAAATTCCACTTATACTTTGGTTTATCGATTCCCTAATTCCTCTATGACCTCTAATGCCTCTAAATCACCTATGAAGAAAATAGTATTTGATATTGAAACTAAAAATATTTTTACCGATGTCGGGAGTACCAACCCGGCGGATTTAGATATTTCTGTTGTCTGTCTTTATGATTACGAAAAAGATAGCTATCACAGTTTCTTGGAAAAAGATTTCTCCCTAATGTGGCCGATCATCGAAAAAGCCGATATGTTGATTGGTTATAACAGCAACCATTTTGATATCCCCCTTCTCAATAAATATTATTCCGGCGATTTAACTAAATTCCGAAGTCTCGACCTACTGCATGAAATCAGACAATCTTACGGCCGCCGAATGAAGCTCGATCAAGTTGCTGAAGGAACCCTGGGTACCAAAAAATCAGGAAACGGACTTCAAGCAGTGTATTGGTGGAAATCCGGTGAAATCGATAAAATTATCAAATACTGTTTAGATGATGTGAAAATCACCAAAGAGGTTTATGATTATGCTCTGAAAAATAATAGTCTTAAATTTAAAGAAGGAGGCAAAATTATTCCGATTAAACTTGATACCAGCAAATGGGAAGAAAAAAAAGAATCTGCTGGAATAACTTCTTCATTATTTTAGATTAAAGTTAAAAGTTGTGATAATATCTTAGGAACTTATTAGATCAGATAATCGATACGAAGTTATAAAAATTATGCAACAAAATAAAAGCTTACTACCTGTCTCAATCATTATTGCTGGCCTCCTAATTGCTGGTGCTCTGTATTTTGGAGGAAATAAAAACGCACCAGTTGCAGGCCCAGAAGAAGTTAAAAAACCTGTGCTTGCAGAAGTTACAGCTAAAGATCATATCTTAGGAAATGCCTCTGCCCCTATAAAATTAGTAGAATATTCTGATCCACAATGTCATTTCTGCAAAGCTTTCCACCCTACAATGAAAAAAATTATGTCTGAATATGGAGCAGGCGGAAAAGTCGCTTGGGTCTACAGACATTTGGCAATTCTCGGACCAGAATCTGTGAAAGAAGCTTCGGCTACAGAATGTGCTGCGGATATGGGAGGTAACGAAAAATTCTGGCAATATCTAGATGCACTCTTTGACTCAAAAGAAGAAAATGGTAGACTCCTTGCTTCAAAAACTCTTTCAGGGATTGCACAGGAAGTCGGTTTGGATGTAACAAAATTTAATGAATGCCTTGATAATAATGACCACGCTCAAATAATCGCCACAATGAGAGACAGCGCAATTGCCGCTGGAGCACAAGGCACTCCTTACACAGTTTTGCTTGATTCTAAAGGAAAACTCAATATCATAAATGGTGCTCAATCTTACGAGAATGTTAAAGCGGCAATTGAGCAGGCGCTAGCAAACTAGGCTCTACCTGCCGACAGGCAGGAGCATTAGGAAAAGATAAAAAAATAGAGAAAAACCACTGACAACTTCAGTGGTTTTTCTATTTTGAGAAACTTTTATAGAGAAAATATCCCTATCAACAAATTCAGCGATCGCTGAATTTGTTATAAAATTTATCTATCAGTCTAGTTTAAAACTTAAACATCAAAATCTTTCTTACCGTCACCTACACTAATTTTAGCCTATAGGACGAAATCGGTGTATGTGTAAATATTGAAATTTATATATAAAAAAACTGACCCCAAGCCCGCCGAAGCAGACTAAGGGTCAGAGTGTCCAAGAAACAGAGGGTCAGCTTCAGCTAACCACAGGTTCCGAGGGAGAAAGAACATTGCGAGAGAACACATAGAAGCCATCACCCCACTCGCACGAATCCTCGACAGAACTCGCACACACGTGCCAACCGATGACGAGCCAGTACACGTCGACCACACGAAGCAGACCAGTTTGGTCACGGATGTAGAAGATGTCCGATAAGCCGTTCGTGAGAAGGACACCGTCTTCACCATTCCCCTGCATCTCCAACAAGGAGAACAACTCGAAGAGAGTTGTTTCAGCTTCCGCTTTACCACCGAGCTCTTTGATGATCGGACCATCTGGGGAAGCCTGGAGCAACTTGTGGCAGCGGATGCTTTGTTCCATGATCGGATCTTCGATCTCGCCTTCGCCAGAGAGGAAGTAGGACGTGAAGTTGCTTCCGATGTCCGAGATCTTCACCAAGGCGTCTGCCTGGGTGTTGACCACGAACTTGTCGCGAGCAACAAACTTGATAGTGGTTGTGGGGACCTTGGTCGTACCGACGAGGGAAAGGATACTGGCAACAGACACACGCTCACACGAAGTCTTGGTGAGACCGAGCAAAAGAGCCTGGAGCTTCGTCGGAGCGCCAATCCAATACTGCATAACCGCAGTATCCAAATCTGGCAGTTGTCTCGCAATACAAGCGATTAGCTCCGCAGTTTGATGATCCAACATAGCGTTTTTTCCTTTCGGGTTTCGCTGTTGTTTTGCTTGCCGTACTAATCCAAAATGGACTTCACTACGGCAGAAGAAAGGTCGACGGGTTGGGCGTCGACACCTGTAGACGGCCCTCCCGATTTCTTAGATTGTACTCAATCTGTAGAAATCGCAGTGCCCTAGATTTATCGTGGCCATTTTATAAGAGACCTGTCTTCTGCCGTAGCGAATCTTGTTTTTAATGAACAATTTTCTGCCACAATGGTACCATCATCATGGTATGATTGTCAACCAAAATTTAATGACTTTAAATAAGCTTATTTCATCCCCTTTCTTAAGGTGCAATATCGGCAATCAGATACCCCGCAAGTCTTGTTCCAAAAAGAAAAACTAGCTATTTCTTTGGCTGTTTTTTTGATGAGCTCAATCAGATCAACCGTCTCTTCCCCACTAATTATAAATTTCTCTTTTTTGAAATCACCTGTCTTTGATTTTTCCGTAAAATCAATTTCACCTGAAATCATCTTGAATTTCCCGCTATCAAATCTGTCTAAAAGAATTTTATAAAAAAGAAGTTGGCGATATATTTCTCCTCGAGAACTTTTTGTTTTGCCGAGAATTTGATTCCTAGTTTTTGGCTGGCTGGTCTTATAGTCAACAACATTCACTTTATTATCTGGAGTAAACTCAACCTTATCGAGCTTCCCTGTTAGAATTAGTGGGTATTTTTTCTTTTTTATAGTCAAAGTGTCCAGAACTACCCCACCAATCTTTAATTCAACGATAACATTCTTTGTCCAAGTGTTTTTATAGAAAGAGTAGTAACCTTCCAAAGATTTTTCACCCTTCCTTAGAGAATCCTCGAAATCATTTTTCTCCAAAGGTTGTTTCTTAATTGAACGTTCGAAAAAATGAAAAAGTTTTTGTGGCCCCGGGTCTTCCCCTTTTTTATATATTGTAAAAAAATCTTCCAAAGCTTTATGAACAGCGATACCATACATTTGGCTTTTGCCCGGAGCCTTAGGAATTCGAAGCAAATTTTCGAAGAAGTACTTCCATGGACATTCCAAATAATTGTTTAAAGCGGTAACAGAAAATCCCCTATCAAAAAAGAGTTCTCTTAAATAATTTTTTTCTTCTAATTTGTGCGGTGTAACTGTGTCTTTTTTCAAAACTGATTTATCAAATTTTTGCTCAAGTAGAAATGTATCATTCTTGAATATAAATTTTTCATCAATTTCAGATACGAATTGTGAGGGTAATCGAAGTTTTTGGCGATCATTGGCTCTGGCGAAACTTAAAGATACTTCACATTTGGCCCTAGTTAAGGCAACATAAAAAAGACGTCTTTCATCCTCCAAATCTGGATCAAAAGAATTGCCTGGTAAATGAAAATGTTTGTGATTCCTCGTATTGCCCCAATGTCCATCATAAAGACCAGTTATATAAACGTAATCGAATTCCAAACCTTTGGCCTTGTGGGCCGTCATTAGTTTTACCGCATCTTTCTTTGGGCCGTAATCACTAGTAGTCTTCACTAAAATATTATGCTGTTTTAAGATATCCAGATAATTTATAAAATCTTTGAGCCTCGCTTCTTTATGACTTTCTGACAATGTTTTTGCCTGATCAAAAAAAGATTCGAGTTTATTTAATTCATCCCAAACGCCAACATGACTTAGTAAAAATTTAAGATAGCCTGATTCCCTAACAACAATCTCTAAAAAATCCACCAGACTTTTATTTCTAGCGAGAGCGCCCCAACGGCTCATATTTTTATAGAAATCAGAGAGGATAGCCGGATTTTTAACTTTAGTTTGTTTAAGAAGATATTCTGAACTCAAAATATCAAATAAATTGATTTTCTGTCGTCTTCCGAAATTAAGCAATTTATATATATCCAAATTATCAAAATCAAAAAAATCGATGAATAATAGCTCCGATAAAAATGACTCATCACCAAATGAATTTACAGCTCGAAGAAAAACGCTTAGTTTTCTTATATTTTCTTGGAGAAATAGACTTTGATCAGAATATACTTCAAAAGGCACTCCGGACTGCTCTAGAGCTTTAACAATTGGAAGAGCGTCGCTATTATTTCTATAAAAAACCGCAATCGTGTGAGGTTCTGCGCCAGCTTTAATGCGTCGTTTTATATCAAAGGCAATAAAAGATTCTTCAAAAACTGGTTTGTTAAATTCATAAAACGATATTTTTATTTCTTGAGAAAGTGGCCGTTTTGTTTTGGACTCAAGTCTTTGTCTAAGTTTAGGGTCTTCAACTTGATTTTTCTCGATCAGAGAATGAGAAGCGTCTAATATTGTTTGAGTGGAACGATAATTTGTTTTGAGCGATAAAACCAACGCATCGGGATAAAGTTTTTTGAAATGCAAAAAGTTTTGGAGAGATGCCCCTTGAAATCTAAAAATAGCTTGTTTTTCATCACCCACGATAAAAAGATTGGGATTTTTATGAAAACCAGAAATCAATTCCAAGATTCTATTCTGGGAATTATTGGCATCCTGATGTTCATCGGCCAAAATATATTGATATTCTTCCTGTAAACTCAAGAGAAGCTCTTCGGAATTTTCAAGCGCTCTTATAACCTCCAAAATCATGTCTTCGTAGTCGTAAACTAATCTTGCGGCTAAAGTTTTTTCATATTGCTCAAAAATGGCAAGAAGTTCCTTATTTTTCTCCAACCTCTTTTCCATTCTTAAACGATCAATTTTCGATAGTTTTTCATCTCCAGAAATCAATCTTTTAAACTCTTTTTCCTCTTTGTTTATAAATTTTTTGAATTCTGTTGGCGAGATATTCTCTCTTTTAAGATGCTGAATTGAACTCAAAGTGGGCCTCACATAATAATCTGGAGCGCCAAACGGCTTAAGATGCGAGAGTTTTGTTCTGTTTATAATATCTTCAATGATTTTTATTCTTTCTACATCACTCGCTGTTGTGGAACCAATAATTCTTGGAAAATAATCTGGAAAATTTCTGATTATTTCATTACAAAAACCGTGAAAAGTAAAAATCTGAACTCGATAAGATTGACTGCCAATAATTTTATGAAGCCTTTGCCTCATCGAATAAGCGGCTGATTCTGTAAAAGTTAAAGACAAAATACTCCCTGGCTCTGTGTCAGTTTTTCTTAAAATATTGGCAATTCTTAGAGTAAGAATCTGTGTCTTGCCAGTTCCGGGACCAGCAATAACCATAACCGGCCCTTCAATAGTATCCACGGCCGATTTTTGCTCGGGATTTAATTGGTTATATTGACGTTTAAATTCAGAAGAATCCATTCCATTAGTATATAGATAGAAATGGAATTTTCAATTTAATAGTTTTTAAGCCTATCTATTTTTTCGTGGATGCGGAGTTTTTCGAGCGCTTTGGCTTCGATCTGTCTTATACGTTCACGAGTCACACCGAATTCCCTTCCCACTTCTTCTAGGGTATGAGTGATGCCATCCACCAAACCATGTCTCATCTCTAGGATTCTGCGTTCTTTTGGAGGTAAATCATTTAAGATATCTTTGACTTGATCTGCCACAATTCTTCTTGAAGTTTCTTCTGACGGAGAAAGAATTTTATCATCAGCAATAAAATCTCCTAAAGTGGACTTACCATCATCTTCATCGGGACCAGCCGGACTTTCTAACGACACCGTGCTTTGATCAATTTTTTCGATATTGTATATCTTATCGACATCCAAATTCATTTCAATCGCAATTTCTTCCTGAAGTGGGTCTCTGCCCAAATCTTGGGCTAATCTCCTCACAACCTGCTTGTATTTGGCAATCGTTTCCACCATATGAACTGGTACTCTTATAGTTCTCGATTGATCAGCAAGAGACCTTGTAATGGCTTGTCTGATCCACCAAGTAGCATAAGTTGAGAACTTAAATCCCTTATTCCAATCAAATTTATCGACGGCTTTAAAGAGACCTAAATTACCCTCTTGAATTAAGTCGAGAAGCGTTAAATCTGGACTTCGGCCAACATATTTCTTGGCAATAGAAACCACCAATCGAAGGTTAGAGCGAGCTAGAATATTTTTCGCCTCTTCATCCCCAGTTTGAATTTTCTTAGCTAATTCTTTTTCTTGAGCACCGGAAATCAAGGGATATTGGCCAATTTCTTTCAAATACATTTGGATAGAATCGTGTGACAGAGAATCCTTGTAGATATCTTTGCCTTTCCCATTTTCTTCTGGGGTATCTAAAAGATTACCTCCCTCCAAAAGGTCTATTCCGGCATTGCTCAATTTTTCATAAAGCGAATCCAAAGACAAAATATCATCCTCAATAGTGGGAAATTCTCTTAGAATTTCATCATAAGTTATAAAACCTCTTTCTTTTCCTTTCAAAATCAGCTTATCAATAGCCAAATCTATTTTTTTATTTTTGGCTGATTTTGGAAGATTTTCACTTTCAGGAAGCTCTTTGGTGGCTTTTTTGCGAGTAATTCCCTTAACCTTGGGCTTTTTTGCCTTTTTTATTTTTACTTTTTTTACTGCTTTTTTCTTTGTTTTTTTCATCCCGTTGTGAAATTTCAGGTCGTTCTTCGCAAGCTCGGAACTATCCTGTTATTTTTTGGCTCATTCTTAATAAATAAATTTAATTCTTTTATGCATTCCGTAGTAAGTATTTACAACCTGAAATTCTACTACGGGATTCTCATTTTTAAATTTTGACTTTCCTCATATTCATTTCATTTATATTTTTGCTTATCTTTTTGCAGTTTTCTAAAATTTCCGCCGCTCTTTCTTTATTACCAGATTTTTCAGCCGCAGTTAATTCCTTCATCGCGTTTTGAAAATCAATTTTTAAAGTCTCCTCTTCTAAATTAAAAAATAAGTCTTCTAAAATATTTTCTATATCCGCCCTCCCATCAAAATAAGTTTCGGCTTCAAAAATTAGTTCGCTTTTCCTTTTCTCCAAAATGAGAATGCTCTCTTTATCTTTTAACTTATCCTCTAATCGTTCCCTGAAAGATTTAATTTTTGGAGAATCTTTATTTAAACTTTCTTGCCAAAAAATAATACCTATAATTCGACTTATAATATTGAATTGCCTGCTTTCTAAGGTTTTTTTAATATTATCACTGACGGCTATTGTATCTTCATCACTATTTGGAATTTTTTTCAAATCTTCTCGCAAGGCTTGTTCGTTCACGCCTGTCTTATGAGATATTTCAACCAAAAATCTCGATTGATCGATATTTGATGGTAACAGTTTAACGAAAGGTAGAACCCTGTTTTTGATTTCTTGATCCATAAGCCTATCCGACATTTTTGATGAAACGATTTTTCCAAGATAAAAATCGATGATATGACTTGAATCTTTCAAAATAGACTCCCAGATTTTTGGATCTTTTGCGATAACACTTGCAGGGTCTTCATCTTCCGGCAATAGAGCAATTCTTACATTCATTCCCAAAGAAAGACCGAGTTTGGCGCTTCTTTCAATTGCCTTAAAACCAGCTTTGTCGCCATCATAAGCTAAAATAATCCTAGAAGAAAGATGGTTGAGCTTATTGAGTTGAAGCAACGTGAGCGCGGTGCCTGAAGTCGCAACGGTATTATCAAATCCAGCTTGATGCGAAAGCAGAAGATCCATTTGCCCTTCTACAAGCACTGAATAATTTTTCTTCTTTATTGATAACTTGGCTCTGTCAAAACCATAAAGCACTTCCGATTTATTGAACAATTCAGTTTCAGGACTGTTTAAATATTTTGGAATATTCTCTTCTTCTTTCAACACCCTTCCAGAAAAAGCGATTGCGCGTGACGCCGTATCAAAGATTGGAAACATTATTCTGCCCCTAAAAACATCGTAAAATTTATTATTTTCTGTTTTTTTGGCCAAACCTGCTTTTAAAAGTTCAGAATCCTTAAAACCTTTAGCACGACAAAATTCAATCATTGACTGCCACATTGGCAAAGCGAATCCTAAACGCCACTCTTTTATTATTTCCTGATTCAATCCTCTTTTGATTAAGTAATCGTAAGCGTTTTTATTCTTCTTAAGATTTTCTTCAAAAAACCCTGTCGCAACCTCAAGCAATCTAAACAATCTGTCTTTCTCAAGTTTGCTTTCACTGGTTTCAAATTCGAGAGGAATGCCAGCATTCATAGCCAGGACCTTCAAGGCGCCTTTAAAATCCAGTCCTTCGAATTGCTCCACAAAACTAAAAATATCTCCTTTAGCTCCGCATCCGAAACAATAAAAAGATCCTCTTGCGGGCGAAACAAAAAAAGATGGAGTCTTTTCATTATGGAAAGGACACTTAGCCTTAAAATTTGATCCGGCTTTTTCGAGTTTAATGTAATTGCTTAAAACATCAACAATACCAAGTCTTTCTTTTATTCGGTCTACATTTGAAGAAGACATAAATGTAATTCAAAGGTCAAAAATCAAAAGTCAAAATTTAAAGTTAAAAGTTATTAATTTAAAATAATTTTATTCTTTTTTACTTTTGAATTTTGAATTTCAATTTTGAGTTTTGCCTTTTGAATTTTGACTTGAGTATTATTTGTAATTCGTGTCGTGTTTACTTGAGCTTATCGAAGATTTTAGACTTTCTGCTTCCTGGGAAGCCGGTTCCAGCCGGAATAAGACGCCCGATAATAACGTTCTCTTTGAGACCTGAAAGATCATCTGTGTAACCACGAACAGAGGCATTGATGAGAATTTTAGTTGTGTGTTGGAAAGAAGCGGCGGACAAGAAACTTTTTCTAGTTAGAGACACTTCAGTAATTCCCATCACAACTTTTTCTGCTTTGGCCTCATTTTTTCCAAGAGCTTTTATTTTCTGATTCTCTTTTTGGAGCTCGCTTTCTTCTACAACATCTCCAGGAGAGAAAGTTGAGTCGCCCGAATCTTTTATCTTCCTTCGAGAAAACATCTGTCTTACAATGACTTCAATATGTTTTCTGGAAACCGCTTCCCCTTGTAATTCGTAAAGTCGGCTGATTTCGCGAATAATATAGTTTTCTGTTTTTTCCTTGCCGGCATATTTGAAAAGTTCTCCAATATCAGCTGAACCGTCAGTAAGGATTTGTCCTTTCTTAACTTCTTGGCCAGCTTTTACAAGAATTGATCGGTGGAAACTTACGGCGTATTCAGAATCTCCTTTTTTAGTTTTCTTTACTCCCTCTCCTGAAATAATAATGTATCGCTCTCCTTTTTCCTCCTTAATTTCAGAAATGATTCCGTCAACACGACTAATGACCGCGGCATTTTTAGGTTTTCTTTTTTCAAATACTTCCTCTACTCTAGGGAGTCCAGTGGTAATATCTCCACCAACAGACGCTGTACCTCCTGTATGGAAGGTTCTCATTGTAAGCTGGGTTCCCGGCTCACCGATTGCTTGAGCGGCCACAGTACCGATAGCTTCTCCTATTTCTATCGGACGACCATTTCCAAGGTCAGCTCCGTAACAGAGAGCGCAAACGCCCTTTATTGATTTGCAGGAAAGTGGAGACCTTACAACAACTTCCTTCACACCATCGTTTTCAATCAAGATCGCGTCTTTTTTACTTATAAAACTTCCTTTCTTGAAAACATCTTTTCCATTTTGCAACACAACATCTTCAGCAATAAATCTCCATCTAATATTTCGAGAAAGAGGGGTTTCCATTTCATTGCCTGATTTCTTGAAGATTTTAATTCCTTCCTTCGTACCACAATCTTCTTCACTTATAATTGAGTCTTGAGCCACGTCGAAGAGTCTCCTGGTTAAGTATCCTGCTTTAGCAGTGTTTAAGGCGGTGTCAGTCAAACCTTTTCTCGCTCCGTGAGTGGTAATGAAATATTCGATAGGAGTCAATCCTTCCTTGGTAGAAGAAACCACAGGGAATTCAATGGTCTCTCCCGCTGTGTTTTGAATAAGACCTTTTATTCCAGCCATTTGGGTAATCTGGGAAAGAGAACCTCGAGCTCCGGAATTCACCATGTCATGCACGGAGCCTCTTGGATCAAGACTGCTTGGAATAATTTTCTCTATTTCACTTTTTGCCCAATGCCATATTTCAATATTTTTTCTTAGTCTTTCGTCAGTCGAGATAAAGCCATCATTGTATTGGCCAACAATTTCCTCCACTTTTCTCTTGGCTTCTACAATTATCGGACCCTTAGCTTCTGGGATTTTCACTTCATCAATACCCCAAGTAATACCAGCGTATGTGGCATATTGAAAACCAAAGTTTTTTACCTTATCAACAATATCTGGAATTTTTTCGATACCATATTTTTCAATCAAAT
Organism: Patescibacteria group bacterium; assembly: GCA_038062955.1. Taxonomy (GTDB): domain Bacteria; phylum Patescibacteriota; class Minisyncoccia; order Phycocordibacterales; family BOKC01; genus JBBTWE01. Next base: position 398,689 of record JBBTWE010000001.1, read on the forward strand.
CCTCGATGAGAGATGCCATCTTTTTTCGATCAATTTCAGCATTCACGAAAGGATAATCATTTGGTAAAACACTATTAAAGAGCAGTCTACCTACAGAACTTTCAAAAATACCGCTTTTGAATTCTTTGTATTTGGGGGTATCAGTGGCTAAAATTTTTATTTTGGCTCTAAAACCAAGTGCGCCGAAATCAAAAGTGGTAATAGCGCTGTTTGGATTAGAAAAATATTTTCCTTCTCCTTTTTCACCAGCCAACATTTTGGTCATCCAGTAACAACCAAGAATGATATCGAGCATTTTGGCGCTGATTATAGGATCTCCGCTTCCTGGTTTTAAGATGTTTTTATCGGCAGCCAATATTTCTTTTGCTTCAAGTTGGGCTTCTTCTCCAAGCGGCACGTGAACAGCCATCTGATCTCCGTCGAAATCAGCGTTGAAAGCTGTACAAACCAAAGGATGAATTTGAATAGCGTTTCCCTCAATTAAAAGTGGTTTGAAAGCCTGAATACCAAGACGATGCAAGGTCGGAGCTCGATTTAAAAGCACATACTTGTCTTTGATCACATCTTCCAAAATAGCCCAGACTTCTGGCACTCCTTCTTCAATAAGTTTGGAAGCGCCTTTAATATTGTAGGCTAGATCCATCTTTAATATCTGACAGATAACAAACGGCCTGAAAAGTTCAAGCGCCATATGCTTTGGAAGTCCGCACTCATTCAGTTTCAGGGTTGGGCCAATAACGATAACTGATCTTCCAGAATAATCTACACGTTTACCTAAAAGATTCTGTCTGAAAAAACCTCTTTTTCCTTTCAAATTATCTGCAAGTGACTTGAGTGCTCTTTTTTGGGCTTGGCTTGCAACAATCTGGGTTGTCCCCTGTCTTAAAGTATTATCAATCAAAGCATCCACAGCTTCCTGTAGAATTCTTTTTTCGTTTCTTAAAATCACTTCTGGAGCGTTTATTTCTTTGAGTTTTTTTAAACGATTATTTCTATTTATTACTCTGCGGTAAAGATCGTTAACATCTGAAGTAGCGTAACGTCCACCATCAAGCGGAACCATTGGACGAAGTGCTGGAGGAATCACAGGCAGACGTAAAAGGAATGTCCACTCTGGTCGAACACCTGACTCGATCATCGACTTAACAAGAGAAATTCTCTTGCTTAATTTTTCTTTTTCAGCGGCGCCTGCAACTTCAAGATCTTTTTCTAAATTTACTTTAAGTTTTACAAGATCAACATCTTTCAAAATTTTGTAGATTGCTTCTGCTCCGATTCCAGCTTCAAAGATTGTGCCGTATCTTAGAGAATGATTGTGATATAAAACCTCATCAAGCACTTGGCCTTCTTTGATGTCCTCAATTTCCCTCTTGGTTTTGAGCCACAATTCTTTTAAAGAATTTTTTTCTTCTTCTTTTCCTACGGCTTTTAACTTCAATTTGAATTCAGCGTCCAGGTCGCTCAAAACTTTCTTTCTCTCATCCTCCATGACACCAGTCACAATATATCCAGCAAAATAAATCACCTTTTCAAGATCGCTCGCAGAAATCCCCAAAATCATTCCGATTCTTGACGGTGTGCTCTTTAAAAACCAAACATGAGAAACTGGGGAGGCCAGTTCTATGTGGCCCATTCTTTCTCTTCGAACTATAGAACGAGTTATTTCAACCCCGCATTTTTCACAGACAATACCTTTGTATCTAATACCGCGGTATTTTCCACAATAACATTCGTAATCCTTGTCCGGACCGAATATTTTTTCATCAAAAAGACCACTTCTTTCGCTTCTTTGTGTGCGATAGTTTATTGTTTCAGGCTTTGTCACTTCTCCAAATGACCATTCTTTTATGCGCTCGGGTGAAGCGAGTTTGAGTATTAAGCCTTCAAAATCATTAATATTGGAATATGTTTTTGATTTCATATATCTAAGGTTCTATTTATTTCTTTAATTTTATTCCGACCTTGTGAGCAGGAGGGTCGAACTAATGATCGACACCTGCAGACAGACGGGTACCTTTTATTCTTTTCCTCGAGTAAATTTTTCTCGATCTTTAAAATTTCTTTTTCCAATATTATGCGAACCTGAAAGCTTAGAAACTTCTCCCGCTTTTAACTCAACATCCAAAGCTAGTCCACGCAGATTACTTAAAAGAACATTGAAGGAGACTGGGGTGTTAAGTTCTGTGATTTTTTCTCCTCTAACAATAGCGTCGAATGCGGCCGATCTTCCAACTATATCGTCAGATTTTATGGTAAGCATTTCACGCAGAATGTGAGCCCCACCGTAACCCAAAAGCGCCCAAACTTCCATCTCTCCGAATCTTTGCCCGCCTCCTTGAGCTTTACCTCCGAGTGGTTGCTGGGTGATGAGAGAATAAGGACCGATAGAACGCATATGGATTTTATCTTCAACCATATGATGCAACTTCATGATGTACATGTATCCGATTGCAATAGGTTGTTCAAAAGAAACTCCCGTCCTACCGTCAAAAAGCTTGACTTTACCGCTCTCTGGAATTCCTGCGGCGACAAGTTCAGTTTTAATTTCTTTTTCAGTTGCTCCCAAGAAAGGAGGCACGATTGCCTGGTAATTTAAAGTGTGAGCGGCTAGTCCCAAATGCATTTCCAAAATCTGTCCGAGATTCATACGGCTTGGCACTCCAAGCGGGGTCAAAATTATATCAACAGGCGTACCATCTTCTCTAAACGGCATATCTTCTTCCGGCAAAATTCTTGAAATTACTCCTTTGTTTCCATGACGACCCGCTAGCTTATCTCCTACCGAAACGTTTCGGAGTTGAGCAATTTCTATATGAATTCTCTTGATAATTCCTGATTCCAATTTGTCACCCTTCTCTCTGGAAAATACCTGAACTTTGACAACTCTTCCTCTCTTTCCGACTTCCATTCTCTTCGAAGTATCCTTAACATCGCGGGCTTTTTCTCCGAAAAGTGAGCGAAGCAATCTTTCTTCGGGAGTAAGTTGTGTTTCTCCTTTTGGTGTAATCTTTCCAACCAAAATATCTCCTGGATCAACTTCGGCTCCCACTCTTACAATTCCATCTTCAGCCAAATTTTTGAGTTTGGTTTCTCCAACGTTTGGAATATCGCAGGTTGTAACTTCAGGTCCAAGTTTGGTATCACGCACATTTACCACGAATTCCTCGATATGGATGCTGGTAAATTTACTGTTTTTTACCAATCTTTCTGAAAGAATAATGGCGTCTTCATAATTAGCTCCTGACCAAGAAATGAAAGCGACCAAAACATTTTGTCCAAGCGCCATCTCTCCTCGATCACTCGAAGAAACATCAGCTAAAACATGACCTCTTTTTACTTTTTGACCGACATCAACGCTAGGACGTTGATGAAAATCTGTAAAACCATTGGTTCTGGAAAAATTAACGAGCTTATACTCTGTTTCTTCTCCTTTTTTATTTTCGACAGTAACACTTCGGCCGTCAACATATTTAACCTCGCCGTCTTCTTTTGAAAGAATAAGTCTTCCTGTATCTAAAGCTGATTCATGTTCAATGCCGGTTGCAACAAGAGGGGCCTCATGAATAATGCATGGAGTAGCTTGTTTCTGCATGTTGGAACCCATAAGCGCTCTGTTAGCATCATCGTGATTTAAAAACGGAATCATTGAGGTCGCAATAGAAAAAGCTTGCGCTGGCGACACATCAATGTAGTCAACTTTTTCTTTTACTACTAGGCCGGGATTTCCTTTGATTCTAACTTCCACATTTTCTATAGTGATTTCTCCATCATTATTATATGGGGTTGCGGCATGAGCGATTGTATACTTTTCTTCTTCAAAAGCATCCATGTAATCAATTTGTTTTTGAATCTTGCCGTTCTTTACTTTAGCGTAAGGAGTTTCAATAATTCCAAATTCATTGATTCTGGCGTAAAGAGACAAACGTAAAATGAGTCCTATGTTCTGGCCTTCTGGTGTATGAATTGGGCAAAGTCTTCCATAGTGAGAAGGATGCACGTCTCGCACTTCAAAACCCGCTCTAGCCCTGTTGAGACCTCCGGGACCCAATGCTGAAAGGGTTCTTAGATGTTCGATTTCTGAAAGAATATTTTCCTGTTGCATGAATTGTGACAACTGGTTGGTGGCAAAAAATTCTTTAATTCTGGCCTGAAGTGGTTTCGGTGAAATAAAATTTATAGGCAAAGTCGTCTCGGTGTCCACAATAGACATTCGATTCTGTATATTTCTTTTTATTTGAGCCATTCCAACTCTTATTTTTTGCTGGAATAATTCGCCAACATGCCTGACTCTACGAGAACCAAGATGGTCGATATCATCTTCTTTCGCGTCTGGAGTTGTGTTGAGCTTGGCAACATTTGTAATGATAATCTCAAGATCTTTTAGATCTATCACTCTTTTGTTTACATCCGCGCCATCAAGTTTTAGTCCAAATCTCTTATTGAACATATAACGACCCACTCGAGATAAATCGTATCTTTCCTCGGAAAACATTCCGGTAAAAAATGATTTGGCGTTTTGTACAGTTGCCAAATCACCATCCCTTAGTCTTCGATGGATTTCAATTACCGCTTGGTCAACATTTTTAGCTGGATCCTTGTCCAGTGTTTTTTGGATAAAGTCTTTCGTCTCTTGATCTTTAAATAAAGCTAGGATTTCCTTGTTTGTTTCAGCCCCAAAAGCACGCAAAAGCGAGGTTATTGGGAATTTTCTTTTTCGATCAATTCTCACATAAATGACTCCATCAGCTTCAGTCTCGATTTCAATCCATGCACCTCTTCCTGGAATAATTTTGGCTCCAAAATAATTTTGACCTCTAATAACTTGGGAAGTAAACAAAACACCAAAAGATCTAGCGAGTTGAGGTACGATTACTCTTTCAATACCGTTTATAATGAAAGTTCCGTGACTGGTCATGAGAGGCAGATCAGCCATGAATATTTCTTGCTCCTTCTCTGTTCCTATAATTAGATTCTTTAACTTTACTTTGACCTTAAGCGGAGCATCAAAAGTTAATTTATTGTCTTTGGCAAAATATTCATCATGTTTTGGAGAACCCAATTCAAATTCGGTAAAATCAAGCTGAAATTTTTTCTCTGAAAAATCTTTGATCTTCGAAAATTCCTTAAATATTTCTTTTAAACCAACTTTAACAAGCCAATCAAAAGAATTGATCTGGGATTCAACCAAATTAGGTGTGATTGTGAGAGATGGTTTGTACCTGTTGAAATATTTTTTTTCTCTTGGTTTGATTTGAGATTTTGGCATGCAATTTAAATAGGTAAAAAGTTGGGTCTTTAAACCTTTTCGACAAAATTATTAAATTTTTTATTTTTCCCCGAACACTAAGATTTTAAAAAGAAAGAAGTGAGAGAACTTTCAGATTCGGATGCAGACCGAGGCACAAGCGAGTCGGAAATTTTATATCACTTCGTGATAAAAAATCTCCCGACATGATTTCTATGGTGTAGAAATCAGAACCGTACCGAGCCGTATTTAATAATACGGTGAGGAAGGCTCGGAGCGAAGTAACGACGGTATGTGCCGAATGTGAAAGCTCTCTCTAAATGTGGGGATTTGCAACCTTAACTCAATCTTCTACTAGATTCTGGATAGTATAGTCAGATTCCTTTTCCTGTCAAGGGAATATTGTGGATAACTCCAACACTTATCGAGACATGGATTTTTCTGCGAGGTCGCAATTCATGAACATATTCAAAAACTGGTCTTAAATTTAACTTAATATCCTAATATATTAAAGAATCATATCGCAATGTCTCGATAGGTGTGGGAGATAAGTTTTAATACAGTAAAATCGATAACTTACGGTTGGCTGATTATCTTATTTCTTGTTATAGGGCCGAAATATCCTACTGCTGGACTAAGACCATTTAAGCGTTGAAATTTTATCAGCGCCACTTGGGTAAGATTTCCAAAATAAGTCCCCTCATTACCTGGTGAACCAATGCCTGAAGAAGCAATAACGAATCCATGAGTATTCAAGAAGACTTGCAATGCTCGAACATCTGGCCCAACCGAACCAACGGTAAGGTCTCGAGAGAAGGTAGAACTAATGACGGGTGTCTGCAATCCCTGATTTGCTCGTTGTTCTAGCAGAGCCAAGAGAGTGGCTCGCAAACTTGTGAGAAGGTTCTGAAGTTCAGCAATGGTCATCTGACTTGTTGGTCTGTTAGGTTGATTGTTTCCTTGATTGTTGTTAGAAGCTCCACCGCCAGATGAACCACCTCCGCCGCCTCCCCCTCCTCCACCACCACCGCCACCAGTATTTGTATTTTCAGTCCTTCCTTCATCTTCATTAGACCAAGCCGAAGCTCCGATAGTATTCACTGCTCGGACACGATATTCATATGTTGTGTTCACTGATAGACCGGTATCGGTAAATGTTTGTGTATTGATTGGCAGATTTGATGCAGAAGAAAGAGAAGTAAATGAGTCTGGAGATATTCTTCTTTCAACTTCAAATCTGGTTTCATTGTTGCTGTTGTCGTTCCATGATAGGCGAAGTTCGGATGGACCAAGTACTGTAACCAAGAGAGAAGATGGTGCAGATGGAGCTGTTAGTTGTTCAACAACCAAAGGTAGTCTGTTACTAAACTGTCCATCAGCGTTTCGTACTCTGAAATCATGAGTGCCGACAGATAGCGAACCAGCTAGGAATTCGAATCTGATAACAGAAGTGCTTAGGACACTGGAAGTCTGGTTAGAACAATTTTGACCAGAACATCTTTGAAGAGTGGCGCCTGGGAAATCAAAACCTGAACCATAGAAATCGATTTGTCTGTTTTGATTGGATGATACGGTCGAAGGAGAGATACTTGCGAGAACTGGGGTTTGGGCAACAACTGTTCCTGCGGTTCCGCTTCCAACAACAGATATCCCTGCTCCACTTGTTGTGCCTTGAGCAACAGAAGACCATGCTGAAGATCCGACTACATTGTATGCTCGGACACGATAGCTGTAGCTTGTGTTTGGGGTTAGATTCGTGTGAGTGAATGTGGTGACGCCTGCCGCGACTGTTCCTGCCGGTAACCAAGTACTTGCTGAAGTTAGTCGGTATTCAATATTGAATCCTTGTTCATTAGAGCTTGTGTCAGACCAATTTAGACGAAGTTGGGTAGAGTTAAGTGCTGTTACTCCCAGATTAGATGGAGTAGATGGAGCTCCGGATTGCACAGTGAGAGTGTATGGAGTTGTCCTGACCAAAGAACCTGCGGTTGCAGTCAGAGTGAGAGGATATACAGCGACAGGTGTGGTTGTTAGGGTGGTGATGGAGAGAGTAGAAGTACAAGTTGGATTTGGTGTGCAAGAAGTTGGAACAAAAGAGAACGAGCCTTGGGCAGAAGTAAGACCGTTTGCTTGAAAACTGACAACTTCAGAAGCACCGGCTGTCTTTGTGACAGTGAGAGTTGTTTGGGTAGATTGTCCTTGTTGAATAGAGCCTGATATTGGGTTTGTGGTGAGGTTGAAGTTGAAAGCAGTAACAGTTGTGCCCTGGGCTACGTTAGACCACGCGGAAGATCCAGCTGTGCCCACGGCTCTTACATGATATTCGTAAGAAGTTCCAGCAGAGAGTCCTATGTCGGTGTAAGTGGTTGTGTTAGGGGGTAAATTTGATGCCGCTCCAATAATTGCAAATGTTCCGCTAGGCAATAATCTTCTTTCTATTTCGAAACGGGTTTCGTTACCACTATTATCAGACCAATTCAGACGAAGTTGTGAAGTACTCAAAGATGTAATTATTAGATTTGATGGAGGGATTGGAGTGCTTTGTAAGGTAGTGCCAGTCGCAATACTAGACCATGCAGAGGCCCCAGCAGTGTTGTAAGCTCGCACACGGTAGTCGTAAGAAGTATTGGAGAGAAGACCAGGATGAGTGAAGGAAGTGATACCTGCAGCCAGGGTGCTAGCACCCGGAACAGTTAGCCAAACAGAAGCGGTGGATGGTTTGTATTCTAGTGTAAATCCTTGTTCGTTGGTACTACTGTCAAACCATGTAAGAAGTATGCTCGTACTTGTTTGGCCAACAGCCACTAAATTAGTTGGCGCGTTTGGCGATACTTGCGCAGTAGAACCAGAAGCAACTGGTGTCCACGCCGAACTGCCAACAGTATTATAAGAACGCACCCTATAATCATAAGAAGAATTTGGCACAAGACTTGAATGAGTAAACGTATTAACGCTTGCCACTACTGTGCCTGCGGGGAGCCAGGTGCTTGCCGAAGATAATTTGTACTCTATATTAAACCCTTGTTCGTTGGTGCTGTTGTCATTCCAAGTCAAACGTAACTCCGACGAACTCATTGTTGTAATTATTAGATTTGATGGCGGGTTGGGTATTGTTTGTGAAGTTGTACCAGAGACAGTGGAAGACCACGCTGAATTGCCAGCTGTATTATGAGCGCGTACTCTGTAATTATAAGTGGCATTTGCGGTCAAATTAGAATGTGTGAATGTGGTCACACCTGCCCCAACCGTACCCGCCGACAACCATGTGCCAGAAGAAGCTAATTTGTAATCTATATTGAATTCTTGTTCGTTGTTACTGTTATCGTTCCAATTTAGACGAAGTTCTGATGAACTCACTGTTGTTACCGTAAGACCAGATGGAGCACTTGGTGGGTTAGACGGAGTCCCTGCTTCAAAATAAAGTCCCCACATAGCATCAGCGAATTGACTACTATACCCGCCCCCATGACCCACCATGTGGAGATTTGGAAATCTACCTATACCATTTGCGGGATTAGTATCTAGAACACAATTACCAGGACTGCCGCTAAGTGGTCCGTAAGTAACTCCGTACGCGGAATTTGAAGGGGCTCCTCCTGAAGTTGGACTCGTAAGAGAACATGTACCATTTCCTGGACACGGAAAAGAGACAGTTCCTGAACCTGAACTATAAGTTGCAACCGCCGAACTGCATGCGGCTCCTGGAGTGCTTCCTCCAACACAGACTCCAGGCGCTGGAGCACAAACATCTGGTTGTGTTACTGCACCAGAAGGAACCCATCTTGCTAAGTAATCAATTGATAACTGGTTATTCCAAACATTAATTCCTCCGGGCAAAAGAATGGTCGCCAAAGTTCCACCTACGGCATCATTTGAGAATGTTTGCTGATAACCGTTAAGAGGATAAAGACCCCCATCAATATACCGATATGGATCAATACAAGTTTTTGACCCAGGATCAGTATTATGAAGAACCGTCCAATAAACTCCATCATTACAGTACTGTATTTCTTGTGAAGCTACAGGAACACCTGTCCTGTTTAAGGTGGCAATACTGTTCTCTCCGAAAACAGCTAAACCGCTACCACTTACAAAATTTTTCATTGCTTGATTATTTAAAAGTATTCCCGCGAAAGCGATTGGCGCTTTTCTTCCATTTTCATGACCTCCTCCACCAGCAGTGCTGTAGTCTCCTCCATTTAAAACGACACCGTAATAATCAATTCCTGCCTGAACATAGTTAATGATTGCATCCATCTTTAGGGACAAAGAGTCATTTAAAATAATACGCAAAGCTGCATTCCCAGTATTCAAAGCAATATCCCCTCCGTACGCCTGCATATTTTTATCAGGACGGATTCTGCCAAATTGCCATCCAGGGTAATCCAACTGAACTCTTCGAAAATTGCTTTCGACGGTGGCAAGGGATGGAATAGTAACTCCGCTTGGTGGAGTCAAAGAAGGGAGCAACCCCACCTCAAGATTGAGAGTGCTATAAAGTGTTTTTTGAGTCCCAGCAAACCCTGGTCTGAATGAATTTGTTCCACTACTTGTGGGAATACTTGTGAGTACAGTAAGAACAGCGGCGGTATCAACATAGCAAGTTTGACCAGGATTATTTTCACAAACGGGAGATACGTCTGAATTAGAAATTGTTTTAATGATAGACGATGGTGTAGTGATAGTAATAGGAAGTGATGGAACTAGAGCAGCATTATAGGCATCACCACGAGAATCATAACCTTGTGATGTAAATTGTGCTGGATTAATTTGAAAGCCATTTCTTCCACCAGAAAAATTTGGTGTGATGCTGGTAATTGTGACCGGCGAAACAACCCACCAGTCCCCATTCACAAATTGTCCGCATTCCACAGATTGAGAAAAAGTCCAAGTAATTCCATATTGAGTGACAAAATCGCAAGTTGGAAGATCTGGACCATTTTCTTCTGGAACTGGTTGAGAAGGAAGTATTGGTATGTTTGTTGAAATGGGCGCACTTCCTTGATTTCCATCTTCATCAACAACGAGGACACTTAAGAAAGACAGGCTTAAGTTTTTAAGGTCTATCTGTTTTACCCCAATGCCATTTATTAAAACAAATGAAAATGTAAAAACGATAACAATCAAGAGAACTGTGATGCTAAATAATTTTTTCATCTTTTTTCCTGACATAATATTAAGTATTTTTTAATACCCTTTATTTTTTTCACTGTCCTATCAATGCTCTCGTTTTTGGTCCAAAATATCCGAGCGCAGGAACAACACCTTTTGATCTTTGTAGTCTTGCTAAAGCCGCTCTCGTCAAATCTCCAAAATAGGTACCTTCATTTCCTGGTGAACCGACACCGACAGATGTGATGACGAATCCGTGAGTATTCAAGTATATCTGCAAAGACCTGACATCAGGACCTTCCGAACCAACTGTGAGATCTCTGGTGAATGCCGCACTCACGATTGGAGATTGTCCTGCTTGGAGAAGAGCTCTCTGTTCAAGTAGAGCAAGAAGAGTTGCGCGTAAAGATGTCAGAAGATTCTGAAGTTCTGCTATAGTCATTTGGCTTCCAGGTCTTGAAGGGTTGTTTCCTTGATTGTTGTTGTTGTTTGAAGCTCCGCCGCCAGATGAACCTCCACCGCCACCACTAGAACTACCACCTCCTCCCCCTCCGCCACCGCCGGTTCCGCCTGAATTTCCTCCACCACTAACTTCCCCAGTCGTACCTTGCGCAGTAGGTGACCATGCAGAACTACCAATAGAGTTGTATGAGCGGACACGGTAATCATAAGCTGTGCTTGCCGATAAGCTTGAATGAGTGAAACTGGTTGTGCCGGCTGAAAGCGCGCTTGCCCCTTGAACTCCCGACCATGAACTTGATGAAGATTGTTTATATTCTAATGTGAATCCTTGTTCATTAGTACTTGTGTCAACCCAATTTAATAGAAGACTTGTAGAAGATTGCGCAGTGGCAACCAAATTAGAAGGAGCGTTAGGTATCGCATTCAAAGTCGTTCCAGAAGCAAAAGTGAGAGGGTGCCAAGGAGAGGCTCCTCCGGTGTTCACTGCTCGTATTTGGTATTCGTAGTAAGTGTTGGGAGTTAGATTGATGTTTGTGAATGTACCTTGAGCTGAACTGCTACCAGGAACAGTAGCTACCAAAACCCAAGTCCAGTTGGTAAGTTGTTGTCTTCTCTGAACTTCGAAACTGACTTCGTTGTTACTGTTGTCGTTCCAATTTAGACGGAGTTGGGACGAACTTAGAGGAGTGATTGTGAGAGAGGATGGTGTGGAAGGGGCTTGAACTCCTCCGCCAATTATAACTCCTGTGGAAGGGGCTTGCGCCCAACTAGTGCCAGCTCCCCCCGTCGTGCCGGAAGCCAAGTTAGACCATGCTGAAGCTCCAATAGCATTAACCGCTCTTACACGATATTCATAAGAAGTACTTGCTGACAATCCACTATTAGCAAAGGTTTGGGTATTAGGTGCTAAGTTTGAAGCCGCTGGAATGATTGCAAATGTTCCGTTAGGCAACAATCTTCTTTCTATCTCGAAACGAGTTTCATTAGTACTTGTGTCAACCCAATTTAATAGAAGACTTGTAGAAGATTGTGCGGTGGCAACCAAATTAGAAGGAGCGTTAGGTATCGCATTCAAAGTCGTTCCAGAAGCAAAAGTGAGAGGGTGCCAAGGAGAGGCTCCTCCGGTGTTCACTGCTCGTATTTGGTATTCGTAGTAAGTGTTGGGAGTTAGATTGATGTTTGTGAATGTACCTTGAGCTGAACTGCTACCAGGAACAGTAGCTACCAAAACCCAAGTCCAGTTGGTAAGTTGTTGTCTTCTCTGAACTTCGAAACTGACTTCGTTGTTACTGTTGTCGTTCCAATTTAGACGGAGTTGGGACGAACTTAGAGGAGTGATTGTGAGAGAGGATGGTGTGGAAGGGACAGGTGGCTGAACTGTGACTGGTCGTCTAACGCTAACTTGATTATCAAGATTCTTGACTCGAAATTCATAAGTCCCGGGAGTAGCTCCTACTCCAAAATCAAGTCTTATGAGTTGAGAACTCATTTGTGTAAATCCGGGGACAGCTCCGCACACGGTAACACAAATCTCCAAAACTGCTCCGGGATTATCAAAATTATTACCATTGAAACTAAGGGTATTGTTCTGTGCGTTAGTAATCGTCGAAGGAGTAATGCTAACTAAGTTAGGCGCTGATGATGTGCTTCCACCTCGAGGTAGAAACGCCCATTGAGGATTCTCCTGTCGTTTCTGAATATAATTTGAATTTGGATTTGTGTTTGCAACATTAAAAATCCAATTCCAAGCCTGGTTTCCAAGGGGGACGTCAGTAAGATGGGAAACTGCTCCCATAATCATAGTGGAATAACCATGATTAGGGTCCCTAAAACCATCTATAAAATAATCAAAAACTGTTGCTAAATGGGCTGGGAGAAATTGCTCCGTAATGCTTTCGTATGTATTGTAATAAGAATTATTCGCTACATTAAATATTGGTGTCCGATATTCAGAAACAAGAGCCTTAATAGTATTATTGGAGTGATTAAGAAAGCCGGTAAGATATTCACCGAGATAATTCTTAAGCGGCCCGGAGGCGTATCCTAAATCTTCCAAGTGTCCGAGTGTATAAACCAAAAGCCCTTGTTGCCATGTCCCATCAACAGCATAACCTAAAGGATTTACGGCTGGAATCGGATAATTTATCTCACCAACACCAATATGGTGTAATGAGGGGGGTGTAGTGATTCCTCCCATCCAGCGAAGGGAACCTAGGACGTTCCTTCCCCAATTCCACATAGTACTATTTGTATAGGCTGTACCAGTAATTCTAAAGAGACCTTCTTTTGAAGCAATATATTCTTGAGTAAGCAAATCAAAGTGGCTCTTTTCTTCACTTCCTTGAGGAGAAAGAAAAGCTGTTCGCCCTCTTATCTGCATACAGCGCGCTTCTCCTCTTGTCTGGATTCCATTCAAATCTCCCTCTTTTCCTGTCGGGCCCCTGCTATAAGCTAAATTGCCATATGAGCTGGATAGAGAACCGTAAGATGACCAAAACCAAAGTTCTTCGAGATACCAATAGTCTCCTGAAAGCGCGTACTGTATTGAATAAGGATCTGGAATATGTGCACAATCAGGATTCCAAGAATTTGAAGCGTGAGGTCCAACAATATTAACCATGTCAGAAGGAAGACTATAAGCATTTATAAATCTAAACCCTGGGCGCGCGTTAGGAGACAAAACCTTCCCAGTAGCATTAACCGTATTTGAACGGTCAAAAAATCTTCCGGTAGAACCCTCCCTTAAATGAACGGGCCAAGCGGCAGCCAAATCCGCCATTCCAGAATTCATTTTTGCAAAGCGAGAATCACCTGTAAAAAGCCAGTAAACAGTCCACTGCGGCCAAGGGCCGAGTTCAGGCCTACCTCCGGTAGACCCCATATCAAGCATGTAACTTCCAGAATCGTACAAATCTTTCGGTCTTGAAAGCCAAGCCGACGAATAATAATTAGTTAAAATATTTGATGGAATAACTATACTGGTGTCATAATTTGAAATAAATCCAGTCTCTTTGAGATATTCAAGATTATGATCAATGGCGATCTCTCCCGGTTCCCCACCAATCCAGAATTCTTTAGTCCACCTAGTAGCAAGATAATGGTTCACATTATTTTTTGTGTAGACAGTCAGAGGATTAGAATTACCTAAAGTAAGGGAAAGGTTGTACTGCATATCTTGCAATACCTGGGAGTTTGCCACTTCACCAATATATCTAACCCGAACCTTGCCAGCCCTAGGAAAAAAAGTTGCGATAAATATAGGCCTGAAAGATTTATAAGTGTCGAAACCAATGTCATATCTTCTTGCGGTAGAATGATCCGCAAGAATTATTGAGGTAGACTCTGAACCTTTTAGCCAGTATTCAAATTCATTATCGGAGAGCATAGTGCGTGCAGAAGCAGACACAGTGCTTGGACCAGTAAGTCCTATTGTTGCTCCAAAGTTATATGGAGCGCCAAGCATATTATTCTGTGTTAAGAATGCTTGATTGTTTCCAGTCTGTTGGTTTTGAAATGTTGCAACAATTTGTTGATTTGGATTTAATTGCGGAATATAAAACGACATTATTACATGCTTCGCGCTTCCGTCTCCCCATCTAGTTTTTACATCTGATTGAGTAATTACTGGAGTTCCGTTAAGTAAAACTTGCGGATAGTTGTTTATTTCCCCTTGAGCGAATATCCTTCCAGTCTGAACGGGATAATTTGTGGTACTTTGTCCAGCCTTTTCAGTAATTGTTATAAAATTGTTTGGATTATCGGTGCCAATTTCTCCACCTTCTTCTGGGGTTGGCGGCACTGGAGGTAAAGGCAACGGTAGGGGTTGCGGTTCTAAAGGTCCTTCTGCACCAGTCTGATCTCCAGTATCATCAACAGTAGAAATACCCAAAAAAGACACAGCTAAATTTTTGAGATTGATGTCACTTATTCCTGTTCCATTGATCAGAGCGAAAGAAAAAGTTATAACAATGATAATGAGGAGACCAATTATGAGGAGTGTTTTTTTCATAATGTTGGTTGAATTTTAACACAAAAATCGAATTACTACCCTCACAGTAAGTGGATATATAAATAATTTCTTAAAATAATTAGAAAATAGACAAAGCTATGAAAGCCACTCCGAGATAAATAAGCACACTTAAAACATCACTGATAACTGTTGAAAAAGGACCCGATGAAATAGCTGGGTCAAATTTAAGTTTATAAAAAATCCACGGTAGAAGCAGGCCAAAACAAGTAGAGATGAGGATGGTTAAGAAAAATGAAATTCCAATAATAAGAGTGATTAAAAGTTCATTCCATAAAAAATAGGTCAAAAGGGTGGCGGCAATACTTAAGGACAGGGCTAATAGCAATCCTACAGAAATCTCCCTTCTGATATAACTTTTTAGGGCCATTTTTTTATCAATAAAAAAACTTCTGATAAAAATGGTTTGTGTTTGTGACCCAACAGCATCAGCTATGTATACAACCGATGGAATAAAAGATGCCAAAATAATCATTTTAGACAATGTATCTTCAAAAAAACCTATAACGATAGCGGCTAAAAAACTGCCCAAGAGACCGAAGACAAGCCATGGCAATCTTTTCTTGAAATGTTCTGAAGCGGACGCAGTAATAAAATCTTTTGCGGAATCATGTTTTAAAATACCGCTTCCACGAAGTGCGTCTTCAATTCCCTCCTGATGTAATACGTTTAAGATAACGTCGGATGGCACGACCCCCAAAAACAAACCTGATTTGTCGACTACGGGAATATTTTTTAAATTATGCTGGATAGCAAGGAGAGCAACTTTTTCTCTGTGAGTATTGGGCGAAACAGTAATAAGATTTGTTTTCATAACACGAAATATCGGCATGTTCTTCCCAATTCTGAAAAGCTCTTTAATGGACAAAACTCCTTTGAGAATCCCTTTTTCATCCACAACATAAATATAGTTAATGTTTTCAAGCTTCTGTATATCCTTGAGCAGAAGACTTTCTATTGCTCCGATATTCAAACCTTGAAGCACAATTGGAATTTTCTTTGTAAGAATATGTATTGCCGATTCTCGAGGAAAGCTCGATTGGGAATTATTTTTTGTTTCTTCTTGAACCATGAATTTTGAGCTTACTTTAAGTATACAACTGGATTTGTTTTGCTTATCGCGGCTACTATTGCACCAATAAGCAACACTTGGGTGGAATAATACACCCAAAGCAGAACCGCGATGAAAGATCCGGAAGCGCCGTACACAGCGTCATTGGTATAGAAAAGGTTGAAATATAGTATAAGAGCGGCATTGAGAAAACCAAAGAGTATAGTGCAAATGATTGCTCCTGTGAGTGAGCTTTTCCATGTCGTCTTCTTACTTCCTACAGTTTTGTACATAAGGGTCAAAAGCAAAATCGTTGAAACGAAAACTAGGAAAAAATTAAGCAATTGTGATTTTGCAAAAAATTCCAAGCCGAAAAAGTTCGCGGAAAAACTTAAAATTAAGGGCGCAATGACACTTATAAAAACAATCATTAAAATTAAAAAAACTAGATACACACTAAAACCTAAAGATTTTAGATAATTCAGAAATGTTTTCTTTAAGTTTTCATCCAAGCCTAACTTCACTCCAAAAATCGCAAAAAAAGATCCTTTTAAAGTATTGAAAAAGTGCGACAAACCATAGAAGGTTATGAAAAAACCAATAAAAGAAAAAGTTAGGTGTGATTTTGACTGTTTTAGACTTTCAATTAAATCATTAATAAAAGATGTGGATTGTTCACCAACTCTATTTTGAAAAAAAGTTAAAAGACGCGTTTCGGCTATGCTTTGATCAATTATTAAACCGCTAAGTGAGACAAAAATAATAATGAGTGGCGCCATAGCAGAGATAGCGTAAAAAGCCAAAGCAGCAGCATGCTTTGGGATTTCCACTGATTTTATCTTCGGTATAATTTCTCCAAAAAAACTTAGTTTAGTTTTTCGGTGATGGAGGGTGACATTCATCCCGTAGTGAAATTTCAGGTCGTTCTTCGTAAGGCTGCGAACTATCCTGATATTTTTTGGTAATTTTTAATAAATAAACTTAATTCTCTTATGTGTTCCGTGGTAAGTGTTTGCAACCTGAAATTCCCTGTCTGCCGACAGGCAGGTACTACGGGATTCATATATTATGTCTGTTTTTTATACAGTCGGAAAATATAGTAAGCTCCTGCAAGAAAAATTATGAGAAACAAAAGAACTCCTTTCCAAAAAAACTCGTAGAAACGAGCCCCGATAAGAATTCCCAAAGAAAGCAAAGAGATTTGATAAATCCCCCACTGCCTTAAGGATAGTTTTAGATTACGAATCCTATTCAAAACCTCTAGCATGATTAAATTATACCACAGACTAAATGCTCTTTTTCTTTTCCCTCCATTCTTTAATTTTCTTGTGATTTCCAGAAAGAAGGATTTTTGGGACTCGATAATTTTTACCTCCAAAAGTTACAACTTCAGGTCTCGTATAGTGAGGATACTCCAAATTTCCATTTTCCTCATTTTTTATCATCGAGCTTAAGAAAGATTCCTCTTCTAGAGATTCAAGTTTTATAACGCCAGGAATAAGTCTCGCGATACTCGAAATCATCACAGCCGCCGCAACTTCCCCATCAGTTAAAACGTATGGACCAATTGAAACTTCTTCTGCACGAAGAGCGAGCCTCACTCTTTCATCGATTCCTTCGTAACGGCCGGTAATTAGAATTATATGTTTATAATTTTTTGCGTATTTTAAAGAAGTTACTTGATCAAATTGCTTGCCTTTGGCCGACAAAATGAGAATTTTCAATTTACTTTTTCCAATCGCTTTCTTTATTGATTCGACAACTTTCAAAATTGGTTCAGCCTTAAGAACCATACCAGCCCCACCACCGTATGGCTTATCATCCACTTGAGAAAGCGACCGAGGAGAAATCTTTCCCTCCTGCCTGCCTGCAGGCAGGTCCAGTTTCAACTTCCCGCCCTCCGTGAAATCCCGAGGATTGTAAAAGTTGATTTTAATTTGCTTGTCTCTCTGTGCTTTACCCAAAATAGACGTCTCAAAATATGAGCTCATGCTTTCGGGAAAAATTGTAATAATGTGAAACTGCATATAACTTAAAATTCAAAAGGCAAAAATCAAAATTGAAAGTAAAAAGTCAAAATTAGCTTTATGTGCATTCACTTTTGAATTTTGAATTTAAATTTTGACCTTTGATTTTTGCCTTTTGACTTTATCATAAAGGATAAAGCTCTTCAAAAAAAACAAAACCTCCCAATTTCTCGAGAGGTCTTGTCTTTCTAACATATAGTGCCTAGTTATATTTTTAGATCATCCACAGCTTGATCCAAACTTTTTGATTTAGGTTCTTTTTCTCGTCTGTCTCTCATTCCTACTGCCTCTCCTCTCTCTGGTCTAACACTTCCTTCTGGTTCGTTAATTTTTAAATTAACTCGAGCATTGTTTTTCATCCCAACAACTCGCAAAAGTGTTCTGATAGCCTTTGCTGTATTGCCTTCGCGGCCGATGATCTTACCCATATCCCCTGAATTAACATCAAGAGTGATTAGGACTCCCATTTCATCAACTACTCTCTTTATTTTTACATCGCTCGGATTATCAACAAGAGCCTTAACAACATACTCTAAAAATTCAACATCTCTTTCCATAGTAGTACTATATCTTTAATTATTAATGATTTCGGACAGTTTAAATTCTACCCCCACGACATAAATTACGCAACAGGGATTTTCTTTGTTTCTTCTGGAACAACTTTTGCTTCTCCTTGTGGTTTTGTTTCTTTTGGAGTTTCAGTTCCTTCCTTCTTCTCCTCTCCCTCTTTCTTAATCGGTTTTTTCTTTGGTAAAGCGTTTACTTTTTTGCCAGCAATAACTTTACGGGCGACCAAGAGATTATGGATTGTGTCTGATACTTTGGCTCCTTGTTTCATCCAATATCCTATTCTCTCAACATTAAATTCGGCCTTCTCTGCGCGTCTTGAATCAAAGGATCCCAATACCTCAAGAGAATTACCGCTTTTAGGGCCGTTTTGTGATTCAGTAACAACAAGCCTAAAAACCGGCTCATGTTTTCTTCCTATTCTTTGTAATCTAATTTTTAACATTTGTAAGTCAAGGAATCTTAGCAGAACTACCATATTCAGTCAATATTTGCTATATTCTAGTTCTATGAAGAAAAACTCTAACCCCAAAACTATTCCCCAAACCATTAAAGGAACTATCAAAATAAACTTCCGAGGTATTGGTTATTTAAAAGTTTTAGACCTAAAAGAAGATATTGAAATTGAGAACTTCAACCTCAAAACAGCTCTCAACAACGACGAAGTCGAAGTGAGGTTGCTTTCCAAAACAAAAGAAAAAAGACAACAGGGCGAAGTAGTGAATATCCTAAAGCGTTCGAAAGATCAATTTGTGGGTATCGTAGAAAAAAAAGGCGTCACTTTCTTTCTTAAAGCAGACGACAGAAAGCTTTACAGGGACATTATTATTGAAGCGGGGGCAAACGACTCTCAAATTATTGGCAAGAAAGTCTTAGTCAAAATTACTTCGTGGGGAGACGCGAAGAAAAATCCTGAAGGTAAACTTGTTGAAGTTTTGGGAGATAAAGGCTCTCATGAAGTTGAGATTCGATCGATCGTCCTTGAGCGAGGATTAGATATGGAATTTCCGAAGGATGTGGAAGACGAGGCAAAGAAAGTCGCGGAAGAATCTGTGAGAAAAATGCGTGAGGGAGGAATTGAAGGCCGTCGAGATTTTCGCAGTACACCAACATGCACTATTGACCCAGTAGACGCGAAAGATTTTGACGATGCTCTTTCTCTCGTCATAAACAAAGATGGAACTTTGGAAGTGGGTGTTCATATCGCAGACGTTTCCCATTATGTGAGAGAAGGGAGCCATCTCGACCAAGAAGCGATAAAAAGAGGGTTTTCAATTTATCTGGTTGATCGCACCATTCCCATGCTCCCGGAAATTCTTTCAAACGAACTTTGCAGTTTAAACCCAGATGAAGACAGATTAGCTTTTTCTGCTGTCTTTAAAATGGATCGCAAAGGAAAAGTGTTAAGTCGTTGGTTTGGTAAAAGCATT
Organism: Patescibacteria group bacterium; assembly: GCA_038062955.1. Lineage (GTDB taxonomy): Bacteria > Patescibacteriota > Minisyncoccia > Phycocordibacterales > BOKC01 > JBBTWE01. The sequence continues at coordinate 418,610 of JBBTWE010000001.1, forward strand.
ATTCGATCACAAAAGAGATTTTCATACGAAGAAGCCCAAAAGACCTTAAACGAAAAGACAGGAAAGTTTTTTGAAGAATTGGATATTTTAAACAATATCTCCAAGAACTTAAGACAAGAAAGATTCCGTTCTGGCGCAATTGATTTCGATACTGATGAAGTTCGTTTTGAGCTTGATCCTATGGGTAAGCCGATAAGAGTTTTTAGAAAAGCCAGACTCGAGACGCACAAATTAGTTGAAGAACTCATGTTGCTTGCCAATAAAGAAGTGGCGAAATTCGTTTTTGAGAAAAATAAAAAAGGCTCCGGTTTTATTTTCAGGACCCACGATATGCCGGACAAAGAAAAGATAAAAAGTCTCTCTGTTTTTTTGAGAGCTCTTGGTTACACATTAAAACTCGATAATATAGGATCGGTTTCTTCCAAAGACTTGAATGCTCTCTTTACCCAAATAGAGGGCAAAGCCGAAGAGTCGCTTATAAAAACAGCAGCGGTGCGTTCAATGGCCAAAGCGATTTATTCCACAAGAAATAGCGGGCATTTTGGCTTGGCTTTCGATTATTACACTCACTTCACTTCCCCGATTAGAAGATATCCCGATTTGCTAGTTCATCGTTTTTTGGAGAAATCATTGCAAGGGAAAAAACTCACAGAAGATCTACAAAAATTTCAAAAGTTGGCCGCAGAAATGTCGGAAAAAGAAATAAAAGTCAGTGAAGCCGAAAGAGCGTCGATTAAATACAAACAGGTTGAATTTATGCTTCCAAATATTGGGAAGACTTTCAGTGGTGTGATTTCCGGCATTACCGAATGGGGTATTTATGTTGAAGAAATTGAAACTCGGGCAGAAGGCATGATTAAACTTCGAGATATAGGCGATGATTTCTACGAATTGAATGAAAAACAATATTCTTTGATCGGTAAAAAAACTAAAAGAAAATTCCAACTTGGAGATAAAGTGCAAATTAAAGTTAAAAGAGTGGACTTAGATCAAAAGCAAATCGATTACGCTCTAGTGTAGTGCTGTGAATCACAAAACTCCTTTCTCGGCACATGTTGTATTTTTAATTGGGTGGATGATAATAAAAAAAACCCTGGTCCTCCCACCCACCGTCGCTTGAAGGGGAAGGACCAGAGTCGAGAATCAATATCATTGTCTGCGTGCCAGCTTTCAAGACACTGACTCTCTATCTAACCACACGAAGCACATCTTCCTGATGGTTCAGCCTGGAGCAATCCAGACCACCAGAAAGCATCTATCTTATTTATATCACAAACAAAAAAGAATACAATCTCCTTTATTCGAACTTGAACAGGTATCGTAGAAAGTTTCTTTATACTAAAAAACAGGCCCAGGAACTACGAGTTCCGGGGCCTGAGTTCTATGCATGCCATGATAGCCTCTGACAGGTGTTTTACCACGGCATTTGTTTATGCTAATTAATAAAGAGAAAAAGTCAACTACTTGGCGACAGCCAACGCCTCCTCAAACGCCACCGATAGGATTTTAGAATATCCATCTTTGCCCATAGTTACCCCATAGAGCACTCCAGCGCGTGACATCGTTTCTCGATTGTGAGTAATTAAAATAAGCTGTGAACTTTTGGCGAGGGACTCGAGCATGTCTCCATAACGCTTTGAATTAGCTTCATCGAGAGCCGCATCTGTTTCGTCCAAGATAAGAAATGGTGGAGGGTTTACTTGAGAGACAGCAAAAATTAAAGCAATTGAAATAAGTGACCTCTCGCCACCAGAGAGCATCTCAAGTCCCCTTACTTTTTTCCGAGGCATGGATACTTTTATATCTAATCCTTCTCGCTCTTCCTCATCTCCAATAAAATCTGGATTATTTTCATCCAAAATCTCACCAGCCTCATCTTCGTCATTTTTCTTTTTTCTCATTCTTTCTTTTACCACAGTTAAGCTGGCCGATCCCCCGTCGAACATGAGAGCAAATAGAGTATTAAATCTGTCGTTTATTTTTAGAACTCCACTTTTAAAACTTTCATTAAGCTCAACTTCCAAATCTTTTATAAGTTTCTTTAAAGAGTCTGATGAGGTTTGGAGATCTGCAAGTTCCTTTTCTAAGAAGATATCTCGCGCAGTAATATCATTAAATTCTTTCTCGACATCAGGGCCAATTCCCCCAGCTTCCTCAAGTCTGATTTTTATTTTTTCGATCTCGCGTTTAAGAGCAATACGATCAGCATTCGGGGCAACTTTCGCCTCTTTTTTTAGAAAATCCAAGACAGCCTCACCGGAAACGACTTTCGCCTCTTTAAGATCATTTTGAAAATTTTGTTCTTCAAAAGAAAGTCTTTTTTCTGATTCTTCCAAATGATAAATTGCCGCCCGCAAGGAACTTTCCTCGGCTTTCATCCGAAAAACACTTCTTTCTAGGTCTCGACTAACATCCTTTTCCTTCTCTATTTCATCCTGCAAAATCTTAAAAGAATTCTGAATATCTTCCTCTCTCTTTCTCGTGCCGACTATCTTTAATTCTAGTGTCGATTTCTCTCCCTCCAAACGCGCTAGTTCAACCTCATAATTATTATCTTTTTCTACAACCTTTTCGCTACGCAATAAACTGGAAATTCCTTGAAGAAATTTTTTGAAAATGCTCTTTAAAAAAGAAATATCAGTACTATTTTCAATTTTTGCAGAAAAATCTTTTAATTCTTTTTCCAGTTTTTCTACTTCTTCTCGCGAGATATTAAGCTTTTCTATACTAGTATTTTTATTTAGTTCGATTACTCTTTTTAAAGAGGCAATCTGTCCTTCAAACCGGCCCAAATTGCGAGTCAACGAATCTTTCTCAACTCTTAATTCACCTAAACTTTTCTCCAAATCAAAAAGCCTTGTTTTTTTCTCATCCGGTGCGCCGGTTTTGAGCATTTTGGTCTTAACCTGTAATTCTTTTTCGAGCCTCACCAAAGAAGCTTGAGGAACGTTTTTTTCTCCAACCAATCTTTCTTTTTCGCGGTCGAGGTAAGCGCGCTCCAAGGTCAAATATCCGCCAAAAATTTTTCGGAGTTCGAGACGGAGTTCTTTATTCTTCTGCAGCTTTTCAAACTGTCGCTTTAAAAATTTAATGTGAGGCGAAAGCTCGCGGCGGAGAGAGCCGACTTGTTTTATATTTTCTTCAGTCTTAAGTAGTTTCTTCTCGCTTTCTTGTTTTTTATAGTGATAGATTCGGAGCCCCAAAGCGTCCTCAATCATTGCCTTCCTCTCAGGCATTTTGGCATTTAAAATTTTATCTGCCTCTCCTTGAGAGATGATGTGATGTCCTGATGGTCCAATATGAGTTGGCGCAAGCATCTCAACAATATCCCGAAGGCGTACTTGAGTGCCATTTAAAAAATATTCATTTACTCCGTCTCGATAAACAGCTCTTTCCACCGTCACCTCCTCAAAATCAAGATTTAAAAATTTCTTGCGATTATCAAAAGTTATTTTAACTGAAGCTCGTGAGCTTTTTGGCATTTCAGTTGTGCCGTTCCAAATCAAATCTTCACCCTTCCTACCACGCATGGATTTAATCGATTGCTCGCCTAAGGCAAAACGAAAAGCTTCCGCCACATTAGACTTACCTGAACCGTTTGGTCCCACAATCGAAGTAATTGGGCTACCAAATTCCAAAACCGATTTTTTGGCAAATGATTTGAAACCCTGAAGTTCTAATCTTTTTAACATCATTAAATTACAGATTCACGATTCATGATTCAAGAATTTAAGATTTCCCATTCATGAATCGTGGTTCTTGAATCTTGAATCTATTTTATAACGAAATGGAAAAACAGGCACTATCCAAAAAGATTTAAGATTTACGATATATGATTTACGATTTGAAATTCAAGACAAAAAGAAAGGGCGACCATGGTTTTAGCCTTGGTCGCCCGTCTACAGGTGTCGACGCCTAACCCGTCGACCCTCGTTGTTGTTCTCACTGACTGGTTGTATATTGATCACACGATCGGCAGCACAGCCGACACTTGCCTGGCATACCGGAAGTGGTCGAGCCCACCGCAGGACCACCCCCACTGCCCGCTCGAATCGCGACGCAGAATGAGCACGCAACGACTGCCGCTCGGGTCGAGGAGAACATCACCGAAGAAGTCGAGGTAAGTGATGTTCTGTGTTCGGAACAATGTTTCGAGCACACTATTCTCCTTGAGGGCTTCCCAATCTCTCCAGAGACCGAGGAAGACATCGGCACCCAGACGGATCTTGTTGCCAGCCTTGAGACGTTCGAACTTCTCTTCGCAGGTGATTCGTATCTCTCCCTGCTTGAGGCAAGAGACGAGTTTCACCTTGGAGAAATCGACAGATTTCAAACCGTCCTTCAGTGAATCGTGATCCTCAAAGACGAGTTTCCACTCTTCACTCAAAAAATCCTTCACGTCGAATGGAACGGCGGTGACGATGAGATTGCTGGATGGAGTTGCTGACTGACACATAACACACCTCCTTGATGTGTTTGGTAGTTGATTTGTGGCTTAGCGAAATTGTCTGCCTCATCGGCAGATAAACTTTGCCACAGCAGGAGATAGCTCTCATTTAAGAGAGCGAGCATCTGCTGTGGCAAAACCCGCCTTTGTTCAACTACGGCGTGGCAAGTCAGTGAGTTTTGAATGAACAATTTTCTGTTTTTAGAGTACACCCATTCGTCTATTTTGTCAACCCCGTAGTGAAATTTGCCCAGCAAATTCTACTACGGGGTCAAGCAAAAACAGATACACAAAAAACCTAGTATTTTAGGCATATTTTAGATTTTCCTAGCCCCTACCGCGAATGACAAAACTCGTCGAAATCATAGTTTTTGAGAGACATTGCGCAGGCTGTCGAGCCGAGCATAGCAAAAATCTAGCAAGATTTTATGCGCGTCTATCAAAAACTTATGATGAGAAAGAGGTTTGTAATTCACAACTAGTCAGAAATTTTATATCACTTCGTGATAAAAAATCTTCTGACATGATTTCTGTAGTGCAGAAATCACCATCCCTTCTCCTTCAGAGCGTTTTTTGCCGCGATTTGTTCAGCATCTTGTTTTGACTCTCCTTCCCCTTCAGCAATTTTTTCTTCCCCTAAAAATACTCCGGAAGTAAAGCGTTTGTCGTGATCTGGTCCAATTTCTTTTAAAACTTTGTAGGCTGGAGTGAAGCCTGTGATCTCCTGGGCCTTTTCTTGAAAAAGACTTTTAGCGTCAAGCCAGGTCTTTGTCCTTATAATATCGTCAGTTCCCGGAGTAACAAATCTTAAAATAAACTTTTTAGCCTCCTCGTAGCCGCGATCAAGATAAATTGCGCCAATAATCGATTCAAGAGTGTTTGCCAGAATAATGTTCCTTGCCCGACCTGTGTCTTTTGCTTCTCCTTTAGAAAGAAGTAGAAAATCATTCACGTTAAGTTCACCTGCTACTTTGGCGCAATTTACAGCATTCACTAAAGCCGCTCGGTAGCTTGTTAAATCACCTTCTGTTTTATTTGGAAAACGTTCAAAAAGAAATTCTGTTACCACAAGCTCAAGCACTGCATCACCCAAAAATTCTAGCCTTTCATTGTGTGCAAGACCTAAATTTTTTTGTTCATTTAGATATGAACGGTGAATAAACGCTTGCTCGAGCAAGTTCTTATCTTTAAAATTTAATCCTGCTATTTCTTCAAATTTAGAGAAATCCATCCCGTAGTAGAAAATGGCATCATTTGCTCGCCATTCTTAATTTAACTTGTAATATCTTAATATTGTAATACAAACTCTATCTTATATCTTAAGTATTATCTCTCGCAAATAAGAGCTATGCCATTTTTCACTACGGGATCCATTTATTTTACTGCCTATCCTTTGGTCGCCAAAATCTTTATCGCTTCGGTTACAACCGGCATAATATCATCATAGAAATTGAGGTCCAAAATATCTTTGAGTTTAAACCATCTTGCATCATCCAACCCGCCAGACTCACCTAATTTTAATTCAACAAAAGGAGCTTCGGCTAGAAAATATTTTACAATTTTTCTGATCTTGCCCTTTTCTGGATCATAGGCAATGTACTGGTTCATACCAATCCCAGTTTGAGGCACAGCTTCAATTCCCAATTCTTTTTTGATGACTCTAGAAACACCCACATGTTCATCTTCACCGCTTTCTAATTTGCCTTTGGATAATGTCCAATGTCCAAACACATCGTGGACAAGCGGAAGAAAAATATCATTCTTTTCTTTGGCATAAACCAGCGCGCCAACAAGCATTTCAGTAGGCAAATTTTTATCCGATCCGTGATTTTTTGAATTTTTCTTGGGAGCCTCATTTTTCCCCGGTTCCCCCATTTCTTTATAAACAGAGCCTAAAACTCCGTTTATAAACCGACTACTATTTTCTCCACCAAAAGCTTTAGCAAGTTCAATTGCTTCATTTATCGCAACTTTAGCCGGAACTTCCTTTCTATCAGAAAATAGAAGTTCATAGAGACCAATTCTTAAAATATTGCGATCAATAATTGAAATTTTTTCCAAAGGCCAGTCTGGAGCGGCTTTCGTAATGATCGTGTCTAAGTCATTTCTTCGAGATAGAACATTCTCAAACAAAGACTTCATAAAATCCATATCTCCATGATTAGGAGCAAATTCTTTGGCATTTCGAGAAAAAATATCTAGAGATTCTGACTCTGGAGACTTTTTAAAATCCCATTCAAAAAGAGATTGAAGAACTATGGATCTCGAAAGGTGTCTGTTAGACATTGAGTTTTAAAAGAAACTCTAAAGAACAACTTATAGGCGTTTATTTTGTAGCGGAATTTTCTTTCTCCTGTTTCAGTCTTTTCTTTTCTTTCTTTTCTACCTTTGAAAGTATACCTAAAACATCCCTGCCTTTGTATTTACCGCAAATCTGGCAAACCTGATGGTTGTTTTTCAACGAACCACAATCAGCGCATTTAACAAAATCGCGCGTTTTAAGCTTATGATGAGCCCTGCGATTAGCAGTGTGAGCTCTTGTACTGCGCATTCTTACAACCATAATAGGGAGAAGTATAGATTAAATAGGAAAAAATTGCAAAATTAAAGAACATTCTTTAGAAAGGTAAGGCGGTGTATTTTTGATGGGCCATATTTTTTAATCATCGAAATATGTTCCTCTGTACCATAGCCCTTGTGATTTTTAAAGCCATAATTCGAATATTTTTTATCCATTTTCACCATAAAAGCGTCCCTATATACTTTGGCCACGACCGAAGCGCAACTTATCACTTTTATTTTTTGGTCCCCTCTTATAACTGTCTTTTGAAAAGCGTATTCTTTCGGCGCATGGAGCAAACCATCAAGCATCACCTGACATTCTTTTGGTGCAAGGTTAAGTTTTTTTAAACATTTAGAAATAGCCACTCTAACCGCTTTTGAAATTCCATGCGTATCAATATAATCGGCCGACATTGAAGAAATAGAAAAATTTATAAATCCTTTCAGCGCCGCATCATGGGCAATTTTTGACAATTTCTCGCGTTTCGAAGAAGAAAGTTTTTTGGAATCTCTAAAATCTTTAAGTAAATTTTTGCTATACTTTAACCTAAGGCTGATCGGCAAACAAAAAGCACAGACAGTAACAGGACCAGCAAGCGGCCCTCGCCCAACCTCATCAATTCCTATAAGATATTTAACCATACAAGTATTCTACCAACATTATGTCCGATTTTATCCATCTCCATACCCACAGTCATTATTCCCTATTAAACGCATTACCGAAAATTCCGGAACTCATAGATGCAGCTAAGGAAAATGGCATGAACGCTATCGCTCTCACTGACAGCGGTAACATGTACGGCGCTATCGAATTCTATAAAGAATGCAACAAAGCTGGAATTAAACCCATCTTAGGACTAGACGCTTATTTAGCTCAAAGAAGTTTGAAAGATAAACAGCACGGGATAGATAACAAACGCACCCGACTTGTGCTTCTGGCAAAAAATTTAGAAGGTTACAGGAACTTGATTAAATTGGTTACCGTTTCTCATTTTGATGGTTTTTACTACAAGCCACGAATAGATAAAGAACTTCTAGAAAAACATAAAGAAGGATTGATCTGCATCTCTCCGTTTTTGTCGAGTGAAATTGGAAATTCAGCCGGATTTAATGACTATGAGAAAGCCCTCGAAGTTGCTTTGTGGTACAAAGGAATTTTCGGCGAAGATTTTTATCAAGAAATAACTCATCACCCAGAACTTAATAAACAAAAAGAAAAAATAGAATTTCTGCAAAAATTAGGGAAAGAAACTGGAATTCCGCTTGTAGCTTCGCAAGAAGTTTATTATTTGAAGCCTGAAGACAAGGCGGCGCGAGACACTTTACTCGCCGTTCAGAATAATGGAGAAAGATTCAGTAAAAGTGCGGATGACGATTTAGATTTTTCTTTTATAAACGGAAAACAAGCCGAAAAATATTTTAAAAATATCCCTGACGCAATAGAAAATTCAAAAAAAATTGCAAACAAATGCAATGTCGCGCTCGAGCTTGGAAAATGGGTTTTCCCTGATTACAAATTAGATGCTGGCAAAAACCACAATCAAGAATTACGAGAACTGGTTTATACCGGACTTAAAAAAAGAGGTTTGGAACTCACTGAAGAAGTAAATACGAGAATAGATTACGAACTTGAAATCATAAAAAACAAGGGCTACTCTCCTTACTTTTTAGTGGTTGCCGACCTACTCAAATTTGCCAGAGAAAATAAAATCTTCAGCACAACTAGAGGATCAGCCGCGGGCTCTATGGTTTCATATCTGACATTCATTACCACAGTAAACCCTCTTGAATATCAACTGCCATTCGAAAGATTTTTAAATCCAGAAAGACCTTCACCGCCAGATATCGATATGGATTTTGCTGATAGTCGCAGAGACGAGGTTATTAGTTATGCCAAGAAAAAATACGGTGAAGACAAAGTGGCACAAATCGGTACTTTCGGAACCATGATGGCTAGAGGAAGCGTGCGCGACGTTGCTCGGGCGCTCAATTTCCCATACACGACAGGAGACAGAATTTCTAAACTCATTCCGCTAGGTGCTCAAGGTTTCCCTATGACAATCGACAAAGCACTTTCTGAAGTTCCGGAACTTAAAAAAATCTACAAAGAAGAAAAGGATGTGAAAGAGATAATCAACATGGCGAAAAAGATCGAGGGCTGCGCGAGACACATTAGCGTGCATGCGGCTGGAGTGGTTATTTCCCCAACCCCGATTACCGATTTTACCCCGGTCCAATTTGACCCCAAGGGCGAAGGGAAAATTATTACCCAATTTGATATGCACTCGGTTGAAGATGCCGGACTTTTAAAGTTCGACTTCCTTGGAATTAAAAATCTCTCAATCCTCGCAGACGCTGTCACAATTACGAGGAAAATGGAGAAAAAAGAAATCGACATCGAAAATATCCCGCTTGATGATAAAAAAACTTTTGAAATGCTCTCGCGAGGAGAAACAGGGGGACTTTTTCAATTAAACGGTTCTGGCCTAACTCGCTATTTAAAAGAACTCAAACCTGAAAGAATTCACGACATTAACGCTATGGTGGCACTTTACCGCCCGGGTCCGCTCGAGTCTATTCCAACATACATAGAACGAAAAAATAAATCACAACTCATCACATACCTCGATCCCCGAATGGAAGAAATATTATCCCAGTCTTATGGGGTTATTACTTATCAAGATGACGTTATGATGATTGCCATAAAACTTGCCGGATACTCTTGGATGGAAGCCGACAAACTACGAAAAGCTATGGGTAAAAAAATTCCAGCCGAAATGGAAGCACAGAAAGAAAAGCTTTTGACCGGTCTTGTAAAAAATGGAATGAAAAAAGAAAAGGCGGAAAAGCTCTGGGCGCTTATCGAGCCATTTGCCGCCTACGGGTTCAACAAGGCGCATGCTGCAAGTTACGGAAAAGTGGCTTATCAAACGGCTTATATGAAAGCCAATTTCCCTACCATATACATGTCAGCAGTACTTTCGGCAGATTCCGGAGACATCGAAAAAATTGCCGAAATTGTTGCGGAATGCAAACGAATGAATATTGCGGTATTACCTCCAAATGTAAACGAAAGTTTTGGCGGGTTTACTGCTCTTCCTCCTGAGGCTGGAGCTCAAAAAATAAGATTCGGTCTAAACACTATCAAAAATTTTGGAGAAGGTATCGCGCAAATAATAATTGAAGAAAGAAAAAAGAACGGCAAGTATAAAACTCTCACTGATTTTTTGTCGAGGCTCAAAGGTCAAAATTTAAATAAAAAATCGATGGAAGCACTCATAAAGTCTGGGGCACTCAACGATTTGGGAGAACGCGGCGTTATGCTTCAAAATTTAGATAACATACTGGCTTATCTGAAAGAAAAAAATAAAGAGAGCCAGAATAACCAAAGTTCGATATTCGGAATCATGGAAAACGTGACTGGCAGTGAAGAACTAAGTTTAACGCCTGGGAAACCGGCCGGGAAATTTGAAAAACTGGTTTGGGAAAAAGAACTTTTGGGTTTGTATATTTCGGGACATCCTTTAGATCAATTTGATAAAACTATCAGAGAGAAATTCTTTAAAATTAAAGGCATAAAATCCAGTCTGGGAACTCCAGTAAACTCACCACAAGAAAATGGGGAGCAAAATCCCCAAGGAAGCACTGAAGGAATCATTCCCACAAAAACAAATGTGGTTTTGGGTGGCATTATTGAAGATATTAAAAAAATAAATACAAAAAAAGGAGATGAGATGGTTTTTTTGAAAGTTTCCGATTATACCGACAACATAGAATGTGTTATTTTCCCTCGAGTGCTTGTAGAAGCTAAAGATATTATCAAACTCGAAAACTGTATCGTCATTAAAGGCAGTTTTTCAGAAAGAAACGGCCGACCGAGCGTTGTTATCGAGAAAATTAAGTTGCTTTCTCCTGTCAAAACTTAAACAGAAATACTTTCCACTATCTTAATAAAAGTGTTAATATTCTTCTAATATTGTTATGTCAAAAGAAAATAAAGAAGATAATCTTAATAATTTAAGGCATTCGCTCGCTCACCTGCTCGCGGCGGCGGTTTTGGATATTTACCCCAAAGCTTTGCCAACAATCGGTCCAGCTATCGAAAATGGTTTTTACTATGATTTTGATAATCTCGAAATCTCTGATAAAGATTTGCCAAAAATCGAGCAAAAGATGAGAGAGATTTTAAAATCCTGGAAAGAATTCAGTCACAAGGAAGTTTCTGCCGCAGAAGCTAATAAAATATACAAAGGAAACCCATACAAACTTGAACTCATTTCTGAAATAGATTCAAAAGGAGAAAAAATCACATTGTACACAGCAGGAGATTTTACCGATCTATGCCGAGGTGGACATTTAGAAAATCCATCGAAGGAAATTAAATCTGACGCTTTTAAATTAGACAGGATTGCCGGTGCTTATTGGCGTGGAAACGAAAAAAATAAAATGCTTAATCGCATTTACGGTTTGGCATTCAAAACTAAAGACGAATTAAAAAGTTACGAAACCGGACAAGAAGAAGCTAAAAAAAGAGATCATAGAAAATTGGGAAAAGACCTTGATCTTTTTACCATTTCTGAACTTGTAGGCGGCGGTCTTCCCCTTTTCACTCCAAAAGGAACGGTCTTGAGAGAAATGCTTGCGTCATATTCTCAAGAACTTCAAGCAATGTATGGTTTTGAACGAGTCTGGACCCCTCATATGGCTCGAACAGAGTTATACAAACATTCCGGCCATTTCGATAAATATCCAGAACGATTTGAAGTGACGAGTGCTGAAAGTACGGATGTGTTCATGTTGAAACCCATGAACTGCCCTCATCATGCCCAACTCTTTGCTCGCAAGCCATGGAGCTACCGAGAACTGCCGGTGCGCTACATGGAGAACACTACAAACTATCGTGACGAGAAACACGGCGAGCTTCACGGACTCTCACGGGTGCGTTCTCTGTCGCAAGACGATGGTCATATATTCTGCCAAGAAACACATATTGAAGAAGAATTTAGAAACATCATTCGGATGGTCAAAAAGCTGTACAAAGCTTTGGGCCTTCAATTTTACGTTCGCCTTTCTTTTAGAGATGACTCAGACAAATTCCTGGGAGATGCAAACATCTGGAAACGAGCGGAAAGCATGATTGCAAAAGTGGCGGCAGATGAAAAACTTGAGACAGTCATTGGTCTCGGAGAAGCTGCATTTTACGGCCCCAAACTTGATTTCCTGGTTAAAGATGCTCTCGGACGTGAATGGCAATGCGCTACAATACAACTCGATTTCGTTCAACCAGAACGTTTTGGTTTGTCATACACCGATTCTGACGGAAAAGAGAAGCGGCCAGTGATGATCCACAAAGCACTTCTTGGCTCTATTGAAAGATTCATTTCTGTATACATTGAGCATACAAATGGAAATTTCCCTCTCTGGCTTTCCCCTGTTCAAATAAAAGTTATTCCAATCCGAGAAAATCATAATGCCTTTGCAAAAGAAATATCGGATGCCCTCAAAAATAATGGCGTTCGAGTAAAATTAGACGATTCCGATGAAGGTTTGGGCAAAAAAGTTCGGGCAGCAAAAGTAGATAAAATTCCATATTGGCTTGTAATTGGAGATAAAGAAATGGCTGAAGGAAAAGTCACTTTAGAAAGCCGTGACAAAGGAAAGATTGGAGAATTCACTCTTGAATCTCTAAAACAACTCCTCAAAAAAGAAATCGACGAAAAAATCTAACCTTTGTGGCCCGAAAAGTGCTTTTCTACCATATCCTCATCAATCACGAGCCATCTGGATTCATCTGCAGGGACAGCCATCGAGGCTGGATTTGATAATCCATCAACCACTATTGTCTCTGTGGTCTTTTTTAATTCATCAATAATATTATGAAGTTGAATCACACCCTCTGTAATACTGTTATGAGTTTTTTCCATTAAAAGTAAAATGGCCTCGGCAGAAATTACTACTTCTCTTTTTTGAGCCTCAGATTGAATGATGTCGGCAATATCTTTTTCTGGACCCTTTTCAAATACCCCTTCTTTTTCTTCTTCGGCGCGAGCTTGTTTCTTGAAATAAACAATCATGCCCGAAAGAATAGCCGCGCCGATAAGCACAACAAGAGTTGAGAGAATTTTCCAACCAATAAAACTAAATTCAGCATCATTCTTGGGAGTCTCTTCTTCCACCACCACGCTCGGAGAAACTGACGGAATTTGGTCCTCGGAAAAAGCACCCAAAACTTCGCCTCCAGATTTCACCCCCACAGAGCAGATTCTTAAAATACTTTGCGAACCAGAAGTGATTTCCACATTGGCAGTTCTCTCCCCGGTCCTATCGTAAATTTCTGAAACCGCTTGAGAATTCCCGCGCAAATTATCGCCAAACCAAGAATATCTGTATTCTCCGGTACCGCCGGACGCAAGTGCCGTCCAAGTAACCGCTTCTCCCGAATTGATAGAATCTGAATCGGCATAGCACTCGCCTTCTAATTCTGGATCAGGTTCAATCGTTACCGAACATTCACGCACCGTACTGTGTCCATCAGAAGTAATTACCACTGTTGCATCTTTGTGTCCCGGAAAATTATAAACTCGAGAAATACCACTTCCAGAACCACGCAAATCATCGGTACCGCTCCAAGCGAAGTCATACCTGCCGTCTCCGCCCGCAGCTTCTACCCGCCAGTCGACCCTATCGCTTTCTCTTAAAATTGAAGATTGGGCAAAACAACTTCCCGTCAAAGTTTGGAAAGTTTCGAGAACTATCAGATTACAAGACGGAGTGACACTCTGCTCTGCTGAATAAACAGTTACTGTTGCTTCAACCGTTCCTGGTCGACTATAAATTTTTGCAACTCTACGATTGTTGCCGATAAGATTATCTGTGCCTGTCCAAAAATATGAATAATTTCCACTTCCGCCCTCGGCCTCAACTGTCCAGACAGCCGTCTCGCCAACTTTTATAGCTATTGGATTTACAAAACAGCTGGCCGTTAGATTTTGAGCGCTTGCAACTTGTGGAAAAACTATCACAAAAAGCATCGTGACAATTGTGGCCACTTGGATAATCAAATCATTCAAATTTTGCGTAGTTTTAGTCCCCATACAATTTAAATCGTCCATTCATAGAAGACGTTCCATTTGGTATTTATATACCAATATATTCTTCATAACAACCATTTTTACCTTGACTTTAGTGACATACCATGATACATTATAAAAAGCTGGCTTTCGAGCCATTTTACGAAATTGATAGTTCTTTAAACAAAGTTGGTGCGGGATTTTAGAGTAGAAACAATTCTAAGCTGAAATCCCCCACCAACTCTATTTCAGAGAAGGTTTTTCGGGATAAGAGGAAAAATGTACAAATACGATCTGAAAGATTGGGTGATCACCTTGGTGATGTGTGTTGTGGTGGTGATTGTTTTGCGTCTTTCTGCCGATTACTTCTTTCCATCAACGAGAAGTTTGGAATATGTGGTCGGTAGTGATACAGAGAAGGCCATCAACCAAGTTCTTGGTTCATCTAGAGAATACCGACTGGTCACCGAAGACGGGATGGTGGCGAAGGATCTCATCCCTAGCCACACGCTACCCGATCTTGGAAGTCAGAAGTTCGTGATCATCGTGGTGAACGATCCAGACACAGGTACGCTGAAGCGATTCACCTACCTTCCGTCGCAATCTCGTTGACCCCTTCTCACCCCGCTCAATCGCCCGCGCAACTTCGCAAGAAGCATGCCGGGCGGTTTTTTTATTTCAAATTTAACTTTATAACTTTACACTTTATAACTTTCAACTATCTTTAAATATCTATATTCGCTTTGTTTGCGTTAAATTGAATAAACGACTTTCTAGAAGGAACATCAGTTCCCATTAAAACATCAAATATTTTATCTGCCTCAACCGCATCATCTACCGTTACTTGTTTGAGCACCCTTTTCGATGGATCCATTGTCGTCTCCCAGAGTTCTTCAGCATTCATTTCTCCAAGACCTTTGTAACGCTGGATCAAAACTTTTCTGCCGGCCTTTTCTGTTTGTTCTCCCTCTTCCCCCTCTTCAACTTCCCCTTCCACTTCAGCAACTTCTTCTTTCTTACTTACTTTCCATCCTGCCAAAACATTTTCTTTTTCCAAGTCAGAATAAGCGTAAGCCATCTCTTTTCCTCTTTTTATTTTATAGAGAGGTGGTTGGGCAATATAAACAAAACCTTTTTCCACCAAAACTTTAAAGTGTCGATAAAAGAGAGTTAGAAGCAAAGTGCGAATATGCGCTCCGTCCACGTCAGCATCGGTTGCGATGATAAGTTTGTGATATCGGAGTTTGGTCAAATCAAAAGTCTCGCCAATTGCCGTGCCGATTGCAATAACAATGGCTTTGATTTCCGCGTGCCCCAAGATTTTATCAATTCTGGCTCTTTCTACGTTAAGCGGTTTACCTTTAAGAGGCAATATAGCTTGAGTGCGTCTGTCGCGGCCTTGCTTGGCTGTGCCACCTGCCGAATCTCCCTCCACAATAAAGAGTTCGGCTTCTTCCGCTGGAGTACCGCTTTGGCAATCAGAAAGCTTTCCAGGCAGAGTCATGCCTTCGAGCGCACCTTTTCGGAGCACTGAATCCTTAGCCGCCTTAGCCGCTTTTCGAGCTCGGAGAGCCAAGATTGCCTTACTTATGATCGAACGGGCATCGTCTGGATGTTCTTCTAGAAAATAAGCAAAAGCTTCACTAAAAACAGTTTCCACCATACTTCGTGCCTCTACTGTACCAAGCTTAGATTTGGTCTGACCTTCAAATTGAATTTCTCGAAGTTTAACCGAAAGCACAACGGTAAGTCCTTCTAAAACATCATCACCGGTAAAGTTATCCTCATCGCCTTTTTGAAGATTATTATTTTTCGCGTAAGTATTCAGCGTTCGAGTGAGAGCTGTTTTAAAACCAGTCAAATGAGTACCTCCTTCTGAATTAAAAATATTGTTAGCAAACGGAAGAATCCTTGAGGAAATATCGTCAGTATATTGAAGAGCAATCTCCACCGACTCGTGTTCATTAGAAAATTTTTCAACGTAAAAAATATTCTTGTGAATTATTTTAAATTGATGATTAAGAAAAGTCACCATCGAGCGGAGTCCTCCTTCAAAATAAAAGCTGTGGGATTTAAGTTCAAGCTCAAGTTCTCGGAGATAAAACGCTTCCAAGTCCTCAATTTTGCCCTCGTAATCCCGAGCATCAATTACGGTAACTCGCGTACTTTTCACCAAATAAGCTTGTTGCCTTAAATGACTAACTACCTTATCAAAATCAAATCGAACATCAGGAAAAATTTCCTTGTCTGGTTCAAATGTAGTTATCGTGCCTCGCCTATCTGACTTGCCGATTTTTTTGACGTTCTCTTGTTTTTTTCCTTGTTTATATTCCTGAATAAATTTTCCGCCATCTCTGTGTACAACAACTCTGGTAAAAATGGAGAGCGCATTTACAACCGAAGCTCCCACGCCGTGAAGTCCTCCAGAAACTTTGTATCCTTCACCACCGAATTTTCCTCCGGCATGGAGAGTTGTCATAATTGTTTCAAGAGCGGAAACTTTTGTTTCTTTGTGGACATCGACTGGAATACCTCGACCATTGTCCGTCACACGCACCCTATTTCCTGGAAGAAGAGCTACCTCAATATCATTAGCAAAACCACCCATCGCTTCATCACGAGAGTTGTCCCAAATTTCGGTAATCAAATGATGCAGACCGTCGGGTCCTGTAGTGCCGATATACATTCCCGGCCTTTTTCTAACTGGGTCGAGACCTTTGAGAACGGTTATATCTTGAGCGCTATAACTGCTTTTATCTTTTTTTTCTGGCTGTTTTTTGATCATGAATTCTTTGGGATTTATCAATATTTGACCCTCCCAAAAAGGAGGGCTGTTACTCCTTATTTTAGCAGAAATTGCCAGATTATTCAAAAGAAAAAAACATTAAATTATCTCATAGTGGCCTTAAATTGAGCCACAGTTTTTTCCTCTAATTTTTTATGGAGCTTATCCACTTCTTCGTTAGTTAAAGTTCTTCCAAGAGAGCGGTAAATAACTCTGAAAGTATAACTTATTTTATCTTTGCCAAATTTTTTTTCGTCTTCGTAGGTGTCTATCGTCTGCACTTCTTCAACAAGATCTTCGGCGACATCACGAACAACTTCATAATAAGAATTTAGCTTGACTTCCTTGTCAATAATAAAAGAAATGTCTCTTACAATCGGCGGATATTTGCTTACTTCTTTGAACTTACTATCTATATTCTTAAACTGTTTCGTAATTCTCTCGTCGTTAGACCAAAGAATCCTGATGTCTGGAATACCCATTTTTATCATAGCCAGCCTTTCCCCAAAACCAAAAGCTAGACCGTTGTATTTTTCTGGATCCAAATTAAAATTTTTAAGAACTTGTGGATGGACCAGTCCCGCACCATTTACTTCAAGCCATTTACCGTTAAATTTTATATCCATTTCAAGAGAAGGGTTCGTGAAAGGAAAAGTATCAACTAAAAATTTATACTCAATTTGAGAGCCCAATACGCTCTTGGCCATATCAATTTGGACTTCTTCAAGGTCTTTAAGGGTAAGAACTTTTTTTGATTTTTTACAAATATATAGTCCATCAATCTGGTGAAAGGCTGGATAATGATTTCTATCAATCTCATCTTTTCTAAAAACAATACCGGTAGAAAGAGCGGCGATTTCTCCAGTACTTTCCAATCTTTCCAAAACCTCCTTATCTGTGAGGTAAAATGACCACATAACTGTCATTTGGGTCCGGAGAAGATTATTTTGGTCAAGGTAATAAGTGTCCGTTTCACCGCGGCTTGGATGATTTTGAGGGGTATTTAACAAATCGAAGTTTTCTTTCACTGTAACCACACGTGGAAATTCAACCAAATCAAAATCTTTGAAACGCTGGAGGGCTAATATTTGATCGAATAAAATTTTTACTGGGGAATTTTTCTTTTTGGTCAAATCCGGCAGAGCCAGAAGATTTTGAATACGCAAACTTTTGAAATCAGTCTGTTTTTTTATCTCTTCTATAAGATCTTTTTCTCTCTGGGTGTCAATGATGATATTTCTTCTCATTTTTGTTTTCTAGGGAGCCGCCTCCCAGACTTGAACTGGGGACCTTTGCTTTACAAAAGCATTGCTCTACCAACTGAGCTAAGGCGGCGTATAAAACTAATAACTTGATAATCTGAATGTGCTATTTTGATTGATTCCTACCAAGACAGCTAAGTCCTGGCGTACATAAATTAATAACTCACTAATATGAATGCATCATTTCTGGTCGATTTCTACCAAGACAGCTAAGGCGGCAAAATCAATGCGATACCAATTTACGAATTCAGCACACGACTAGTCTACAACATTTCACAATTCTGCACAAAAAAATCTGTCATTATTACAAAGCGGAAGCTAGTTTTCTTAATCTGTCAGTCGCCACTTTGCGAGATATTGTTTCGGCTTCCCTAACCGTCAAATCACCCGCCACTATCTCTTTAAATAAAGATTCTTGGGCGGCAGGACGACTTTGAAGCATGAGTAACGGCCTTGTATGACCTTCGGTGATTTTTCCTTTCTTCAACGCTTCAAGCATCGTGTCTGGAAGAGATAGGATACGAAGCGTGTTCGAAACATGTTCTCGGCTTTTGCCAATTTTTTCAGCAATTTGAGTATGTTTTAAATTAAAATTACTCGATAGTTTTGTAAACGCTTTAGCCCTAGCAACTGGATCCAAATAGCCGCGTCTTAGATTTTCGATTATGACGAGTTCCCCATTCATCACATCCCCCTCTGGACCAGTTCGTACAAGAACTGAAGATTGGACGGCACTATGACCCCGAACCCTCTTTCTAGGTTTTCTTTTTATTTTCGGTAAACTTGCCGGAACCTCTTGGTTTATATGACTTTTGCCACGAGCATGTTTTGGCGCTTTTAAAGCTGAAGCGGATGAAATCTTTTTAATAGCGATAAGTTCTTTAACGGAAATATCCGAGGATTTAGGATTGGCGGGTTTTAATATAGCGCTTATAGGCGGAGTTGGCGTTTCAACCCGAACCGATCCTGAATTCAAATGTTCTTTAATAACCGCAGGTGGTTTATTTTGAAGCACAACGGACGGATTTTTTTCCTCCGAAATTTCTTTCAAATACTTGCTTGTAGTTCGGCTTTTCTCTCCTTGAAGATACTTGCCGCGGATATCATCTTTAATTTTTTTGAATCTTTTTTGAATTCGACTTCCATTTTTATTGATCACCCTTCGAATAAAAAAGGGGGCCTCCACCAAAAAAAATAATCTTAGCGAACGTTTGATGGAACGCCAAGATACTAAAAATCGCTGAAGTGAACGCCTCACCTGATAATCCTTGATAGAAAAAAAACGTGAAATCCCTGTGATTTTTTGTCTTTTATCTTCCCAGAATTTGAAAGTAGCAAAGGAGAATATAAAAATACCTGATGCAAGAAAAATAAAAAACATGTTAATTGAGAACTCTATATCGCGAAGCGCACAAATCTTCTCACTTCAATCTTTTCACCAAATTTTTGGACAGCTCCCTCTATAAGCTGACTTACCTTTAAATCCTGATCTTTTATAAACGACTGTTCCAAAAGAATTTTATCGGCAAAATAAGCATCGAGTTTTCCTTCAAGAATTTTCGCTTTTATATTCTCTGGTTTGCCTAGAACTTCTTTTACAAAAACTTCGGCCGCTTTTTCTCTAACCTCCTTTGGTACATCTTCTTTTTTCAAATATTCAGGTCCTGATGCAGTTACCTGCATTGCAATGTTATAAGCCAACTTTTTAAATTCTTCGTTCTTGGCAACGAAATCTGTTTCACAGGAGAGCTCAAGGAGAGCTCCTACTGCTCCAGTTTGATGAACATAAGAGGCTATGAAGCCGGCTTTTAATTCCCGGTCTGATTTTTTCTCTGCTACTGCTTTGCTTTTCTTTTGTAAAATAATAAGAGCTTTATCCATGTCTCCTCCGGCTTCTTCCAAGGCTTTTTTGCATTGCATAACAGAGATGCCTGTGCGATCTCTTAAATCCTTAACTTGCTTTGTATCTATCGTCATCTTGGTTTCAACTTAATTTAATTTGCTAAGTATATCAAATATTAAAAAACATACGAACAATATGTGTGAATAACACTCAAAAATTAAAGGGATTTTGAAGAGTCCCTAGTTAATTATAGCAATGGAGGTTCTATTTTACAGCTTTCTTTGGAGCGACTTCTCTCTTTGTCCTAACTTCAACCTTCGGGGTAATGTGGGTCTTTGGAGCAATTATTGGCTTTGAAATTTCTGGACGAGTTTTTCTTCCTTCTTTGAAACTTTCGATTATTTGTTTAACAAAAAATTCAATGCTTGATACAGAAGTGTCGTTACCTGGAATCGGAAAATCTACTAGGTTCAAATCACAGTCCGAACCAGAAAGGCTCAAAACTTTAACTCCTTTTTGTTTTGCTTCGCTCACGGTAATAGCTTCCTTTTTAGAATCAACAACAAATATTGCTTGTGGCAATGATTTTAAGAATACCAAACCTGAAAACATTTTTTCCAATTTTTCTATTTCTCTATCGATAAGAAGACGTTCTTTCTTGGTGTATTTTGCCAACTCCCCCTTTTCTCTTTGTGCAGTGAGATTTTCCATTTTTTCAACTCTTTTTCTGATCTCTGGAAAATTAGTGAGAGTGCCACCGATCCAGCGTCCAGCAACATAAGGCATATCAATGCTTGATGCTTCTCTTTTTATGATTTCTTGAGATTCGCTTTTACTTCCAACAAAAAGAATTGAACCGCCTTCAGAGGCTACTTTTTTTGCAAATTCTTTAGCTTCTGCCAAGCAGACCGATGTTTTTTCTAAATCAAATATTTCTATTTCGTTTTTAGCACCAAAAATAAAAGGCTTTGCTGAAGGATGCCTTCTAGATTTAGAAAAGGCAAAGTGAGCGCCCACTTTGAATAACTCTTTGATCTCGTTTTCGGTCGTCATATATATGTTTGTTTTGATTTATACAGTACAAAAAATGTTATCAAATAAAGCTAAATTATGCAAATTAGTTAATATTTTAATCTTTCTTCTCTTTTGCCTCCTTTTCCGCTTGCACAAGACTCTCGAGGATATCATCGAGTTTACCAGCCAAGATGACATCGACATTGTGCCAATTTTGCTTTATCCGATGATCAGTGATTCTGTCTTGAAGAATGTTATAAGTTCTGATTTTTTCTGATCTATCACCACTACCAATCTGCCCCGCGCGATTGGATGCATACTTTTTCTCTTCTTCTTCTCTTTGCAACTGTTCGATTTTGGCAGTCAAGATTATCATCGCTTTCTCTCGATTTTTTAGCTGACTGCGTTCCGCTGTAGACCTAACGTCGAGCCCCGTCGGCTTATGAATCAGCCGAACAGCTGTTTCCACCTTATTAACGTTTTGCCCACCAGCTCCACCTGAACGTGAAAATTCAATTTCAATATCTGTGGGTGCAATTACAATTTTCGAATGAACTTTGATAGGTAAAATAGCAACGGAAGCCGTCGAAGTATGAATTCGTCCAGATTTTTCCGTTGGCGGCACTCTCTGAATACGATGGACTCCGGTTTCAAATTTGAGTTTTTGGAATGCATCCTTACCATCTATTTCAAAAACTCCTTCCTTAAAACCGCCAAGCGAACTTCTTGATTCACTTATAATCTTAACGCTCCACCCCTGCGACAAACAGAAGTTTTTGTACATTTCCGAAAGTTTGGCGGCAAAAAGCGCGGCTTCTTCCCCACCAGCGCCTGCCCTGATTTCCATAATCATTTTAGAAGGACTTTCATCTTCTTCTGATGAATCAACTTCGTCTTTATTTAAAATCCCTTCCATTTGCTCTATTAAAAGTTTTTTTTCTAATACTATTTGAGCAATTTCAGAATCAGCCATTTCCTTCAAAGTTTGATCCTTTGCCGCCATCTCTCTTAATTCCTTTTCTTTTTTTTCTAGTTCAACAAAAAGACCCGCGAGATATGCGGTTTTTGAATTTTGACTGAAACGAGTTATGTCCATAAAAAAATAGGCACTACCTGCCTGCCGGCAGGCAGGGGCCTTTGAAAAAACCAAAAAGAGAATCTACTTTGCAGCAGTTTTTTTATCTTTAATCTTTGTGGCGGCTGTTCTTTTAGCTTTGAATTTTTCTACTCTTCCAGCAGAATCGAGAATTTTTTCTTGTCCTGTATAAAAAGGATGGCATTTACTACAAATTTCCACGTTGATTTCTTTTTTTACTGAACCAACTTTAAACTTGTTTCCGCAAGCGCAAGTAACAATTGCATCAGGAAAATATTCTGGATGAATACTTCCATTGTTTTCTTCTGCAACAGCCTTTGTTTCTTTTGACTCTTTTGTTTTAGCTGTTTTTACTTGGGGAACTTTCTTTGGAGCTCCTTCGGTTGGTTTTTTCTCTATTTTTGTATCTTTTGTCATGGTTATAATTTAATTAGAGCCTGCTCTTAACGGCATTTAAAATACCATAAAACCAATAAATTGCAAAATATTAGTTAGTAAGTTGAATTAAGAAAAAATTCTAACCTAACAGACTTCATTTCTGGCCAAGTTTTCTTTGGTAGCAAATTTCTACAAAAATTACATCTTAGAAATTAAAGACGGCATTCTTCAATCTAAGTTGAAAGGATTAATGGTCTCAAAATCTATTAATCAAACCGCAGTTCTTTTATGTATAGCAATCGAGGTGCCTCTACATCATACGCATATGGGATCGGAGAAACCCATTCGTAAGCGCCGTATCGTAATATATTTCTGCCCTCCCAATGGACATCAGCGACAACATCGCTACCAAAATCACCACCTCCTCGCACAAAAGTCTGGCCAGATGACAAGGTTACTGACGAAGAATAAAGACCGGTTTTCAAATCAAACACATGCAGGCTTTCCGGAACAATCGACTGCTTGCGAGCAATAGTGACAAGATTAGCCTCAAGATAGAAAGTTTCACTTACATGAGCGAGCATGGCTATCCGATCATCAGAGATAAGATAATATTGTGCTATATCGTTGCTTGGTAGCTCGATCTCTCGAAGCTGTCCAGAAGCAATATCATACTCAAATATTGCTAATGGGGTGTATACCTCTGTTTCCCAATAAAGTCTTGGGCGAAGATAAATCTTGCCGTTAGGTATGCCTTCAAAAGAAAGCAAATCAAGATAGTAATAATGATTTGTCTTGGGGGCAAATTCTGGCTTAGGATCGAGCAGTTTTTTTGCAAGTCCCTCAATCAGCACACGTTCTGTGCCATCAATTCCTACTTCGATTAATCGAGCATCTGTTTTTGGATACAGATTGGGCACATCACTATTATCAAAAGGGGCAATACTGCGATCACTGTTATATGATTCAAATACATAAACATTGCCGTAACCCTTAGGTCCTGACCACTTCCTGGAGAGATCTGAATCCACAGAAACTTCACTAGCTGGTTCTATAGAGGGCTGGTTTGCTTCTTGTTCAGAACTTTGCTGGCTTATCTTGATTAACCAATATGCTCCGCTTAAAACAAGCACGACAATTAGAATTGTGATTAGGATTTTCATGTCTAGATACTAGTACAAAACGACTAAAACACAAAATTGGATCAAAAATTAAGAGGATCGATCATTGTCTCTTGAATTCTGGTTGCGTGAGCCAAAACACTATCCGCATATCCCAATCCCCTCGTGGCCCATCCTCCTCCAGCATAATATCTCGCCGCCGCTTCCCGCTCGGCACTATATCCTCCGCCTCCTGCGCCCAAGTCCGCCAAGAATAAACCGGAAGCAAAGAACGCATGTCTTGGTTCCCACGGATTAGGAACACCGCCACCCACTAAAGATGCTAAGCGTGATTCATACATCACCCAAGTTGAAGGAATAAATTGAGATGGACCCATGGCGCCGCCATAGCCACCAGGTTGCGGGCAAGAAACCGGTTGAGTTGTAGCATCGAAGCCAAGCCGCCCAGCGAGTGCAAGAAACACTGGTACATCGCGAGTGGGATGCATCACCCCAGAGAAAAATCTGCCTGTATTTTTACCAACGCCGTCTCCGTTTGTCGTATTCTTCACAAAGCACTGCCCAATATTTTGACCCAAATTTGATTCTTGAGTCAGGATTCCAAGCAAGAATGCGGCCCTTACACCTGTTTTACTCTCCACAAGTCTCGCGTATTCGAGTGCAGTACCGAAAGGAATAGCCGCGGTATCTCGCAAAGCAAAGAGAGCTGCCCTTATGCCAGCCGCTTTTTTCTCACGATCGATAATTACTTGCTCATATGATCTTTCATCCCTACGGCTTAAAGCGAGAAGTCTTTTTTGTTCGGCTTCGTTTGCTTCCACCCTTCTTCTTTCGGCTTCGGTCGCAACTTTAATATCAGTTTCTTTATTTCTTTTAATACCCAATTCTTGTTTCTCAATTTCAAGCTGTTGTTTTGCTTCTCTGATTTCCACAAATGATAAGTGAAGAGCCTTATTGACCGAATCAAAGGTATCGAGATCAACCAGAAAATCCGAAAGTTCTTCTTGACTAAGAATAGTCTCCACTAAAGAAAATGATTCTGTTTCATTTATTTTTCGAACAATTTGAGATAAAGATTCCTTACCTCGTCCAATTTTTGCATCAAGCGCTCCGATACTATTTAGTTTCAAATCTATTTCCTTAGAAAGTTGTTCGATCTTCAACTGCCCAGCTTTGATTGTGGCTTGAGCTTCTTTTATTTTGGCATTCAAAATCGCCACGTCTCTTGCAAAAGAAGCGGACTGACCCTGTTTGGTTCGGAGTTCCGCTTGCCAAATCAATATCTCTTTTTCAGTTTGCGCCAACTCCGAACGAAGCCTTGCTTCCCTCTCATCAATAGTTTCTGCCAAAACAGTGTTAGAGTGTATTAAAAATGATGCAAAAAGTAGGAAAATTCCAGCAATTAAAATTTTTTTGCGTCTAAACATCACGTAATTATAACGTATCAAAGTAGATTCAAGAAGCATGATTCATGATTTCATAGCTTCGCCAGATCCTGCGTAGCATGGACAAGAATAGGAAATAAACAAAAAAACACCTGCCTGCCGGCAGGCAGGCAAACGAGACTACAGACTCAGACAACAAAAAACACAAACAAATGATTTGTTTGTGTTTTTTGTAGATGGATCAAATATGAAAGTTATATTACTTGGTAGGATTTCCTGGAGCTTTTTTCTTAGGTTCCGCTTTTTCCTCTGCAGGTGCAGCGGCACCGGCTTCGCCTTCAACTTCCTTCTTACCCTTCTTTTCTACCTCAATAGCTGACAAATCAACAGGGACTGCGACTTCTTCAACTACTTCTTTGATCTCTTCAACCAAAACAACTGCTTCGTCCGGCTTCTCAATCAACTTTACTCCGTGTGGTAATTTTATATCTTTAGCTAAAATCTGGCTTTTAAAATCGAGGAGTGTGCTGATATCAACTTCTATCTCTTTCGGTAAGTCTTTTGGCATAGCGGAAATGCTAAGTTCGTACAAAACTTTCACTAAAGTTCCACCCAAGTCTTTTACCGCAGGGGAAACACCTACGAATTTTATCGGAATATTAACTTCGAGAACGTGGCCTGCTTCGAAAACATAGAAATCAGCGTGTCTTGGAACATCAGTAATTGGATCCAAATCAACGTCGTAAACCAAGGCATCCTTTTCACCCATGTCACCTTTCAAGGTTATAACTGATGATTCTCCCGCTTGTTTCCAAACTTTTAAAAAGTCACCCAAACTTACTGAAATAGGAGTGGATTTATCTTTCTTTCCATAGAAAACAGCTGGCATTTTGCCGCTTTTTCGGAGTTTCGCCATGTTTTCTTTCTTGTCACGAGTTTTTACATTCAAAGTAATCATCGGGGTATTATATTAAAAGTGGAGAAAAAGTAAACCCCCACACCTTTAATTACAAATTTATTGTAATTAAAGGTGTGGGGGTAAACCCTTTATTGTAGAATAAAAAATCCTCGCGACAGTTGAACTGCGCGAGGATCTGGGGTCTGCGGATTATGCAAGAGTCTAATCCGTCAGCGAACAAAGCGAGAAACGACAAACGCTACAGCACAGGGATCAAGAGAACTCAACCGGACAGTCCTGATGTTCCCAGTATGGAATGCCGGCCAAGAAGCGCAAACTGTACATGCCGTTCGGAAGAAGAGCACCCTTCGGAAGATTCATGATTCCAGCCTGCTGTTGCGGAGCAGGCGGAGACGAGGGGACAACGGATGAACCCTCCACATTTCCATCATTGCTTTCGTGCACGCCAACACCTCCCACCGAAAGAACATTCTGCCCATTTTACGTGGGCACTTTCCGGAACCTGCCGGAAACAGTTTGTCTCAACGCTGAGACGCAGCATCTATTCCGCTAGTATGCTACCAAACCCCCCTCTATTTGTCAAAGGATATCTTTTGTGTCATAGATTTGATTTAAAATGAAAACGCCACGATTATCCAGTTGGATTTTCGTGGCGTTCTTCCCGGGAGTGGAGTTGAAGCTCACCTCACAGGTTCGCAAATCACCGCGTGGGTGTATTACGGACAGGGGTGTTGAAAAACCCCTTATTGGTCTTCGTACAAGTGCCATCACATCTCCCTTGTTCCAAGGTGGCCAAAATGCGCGCAAATTTCACCTCGCCTTCTTCGTAGAAGATCTCTTGGAGCAAATGAGCGTGGCTTTCACCATCGCATCCGTAATACCACTCGAGACGTCCACCATCCGTCGTAATGCCAGGAAGTTGGCTGTTTGCGTAGATGCGGTAACTGGTGTTCACTTCTGTTTCCTTTGCACTTAAGTGCGGCTGGAATTGATGTCAGTGTTTCCTGCGACGCAATATACAAGAAAAATCCGGTCTATTGCGTCGCAAGAAAGCTAAGCAGTATCAAAGAACTACTATTTACAGTATATACTTTTACAGTCTATTTGTCAATAGACTTATATGTTCAAGAATAAGGCTTTTTTAGGAGATTAGATGGATTAGATGAACTAGAGGAGATAGGAAACCTAGTACCTCTACTCCCTCTAACTTTTCTAGACTATATTCGGTGGAGTCTTTCCGTCAAAATAAGCAATCAAATTTAATGCTGCGATTTCTGACATTTTGGCACGAGTCTCAATTGTGGCCGAAGCAATGTGTGGAGTAAGAATTACGTTTGGAAGTTTTGCGAGATCCTTGTAAACCTTTGGCTCATTCTCAAATACATCAAGTGCCGCTCCCCTAATCACTCCGTCTCGGAGAGCCTCAAAAAGAGCTTTTTCATCAATGACTGGTCCGCGTGAAGTGTTAACAAGATATGCCGTCCTTTTCATCTTTGACAAACGTTCTTTATTTATCAAATGTTTTGTCGAATCTAAGAGAGGAACATGTACCGAAACAAAATCAGAAACAGAGAGAAGCTCTTCTGGAGAAGAATAATATTTAGCGCCACATTCTTTTTCAAAGTCCGCATTGGGAGCAATATCGTAATAGACAATTTTCATATCAAATCCTTGACTTGCATGATGAGCAACTCGACTACCAATCCTTCCCGCCCCCAAGATTCCCAAAGTTTTGCCTTTTAAATCATTACCAAGCATGAGTTCTGGTGCCCAGCCAACATATTTTCCATCTCGCACAAAATTATCAGCTTCAACTAAGCGGGTTGCGATTGCTATGAGCAGAGCAAAAGTATGTTCAGCAACGGTGTCAGTCAAAACCCCCGGAGTATTAGTGACGGTTATTCCCCTCTTTTTTGCTTCGGTTACATCAATGTTATTGAAACCCACAGCATAATTGGCAAAAATTTTAGCAGACGGAACCGCATCGTATGTTTCAGAATTTATATTGTCTGTAAGTAAGCACAAAACACCATCATATGGTTTGCGTTTAAGTTCTTTTATTAACTCCTTGGAGGACAAAACTTTATCTTTTGAACTAATATCCACTTCATAACCCTTATTCTTTAAAAGAGTAATTCCCGCTTCTGGAATCTTTCTAGTTACATATATTTTTTTACCTGCCATAGTTTTTTAAAGATTATTAAATAATTTAAGCCGATCAGAGACGACTTTTTCCATAGCAATAAGAGATGGTTTTAAGAACTTGTAAGGAGCGATTTCATCAGGATTTTCTCCAAGTGTAATCTTGAGAGACTGTCTGTAAGCCAAGCGAACTTCTGTATTTATATGAACAATAGATATTCCTGATTTTATTGCTTCCACGAAATCTTCGTCAGATGTTCCAGACCCACCGTGCAAAACTAAAGGCACTCCTGCGGCTTTTCTGATGAGATTTATTCTTTCCGTATCAATTTTTGGATCATGCCCTCCGCGCAACATCCCATGAATATTACCAACTGCCGGTGCCAAAAGATCTATTCCGGTACTTTTCACAAATTCCGCAGCAACTTCGGGTTTGGTCAGAAATTCCGCGTCGAGTCGCACCCCTTCTGGAATGCCGTCTAAAATTTTGGATGATTGTCCGATATTGCCCAGTTCGGCTTCTACGATAATTTCGAGATCCACTGATCTAGCATATTCAACGCACGCCTTGGTGATTTTAGTATTTTCTTCTAGTGTAATTTGCGCGCCGTCAAAAATAACAGCATCAAAACCGGCATCTACTGCTTCTTTCACCCCTTCAAACGAATAAGTGTGATCCGCATTCAAAAAAATCGGGTAAGGTTCATTGGAATTATTTGGATCCTTGTATTCTTTTCTTAAACTTTTTACTATCGCGGCAATCTGCCTTACACCAATAAATTTTCTCTCTCCTTCCGAAACACCGATAATGATGGGTAATTTTAACTTATAAGCAGCATTAAAAACCGCCCACAAAGCTGTTGAGTCCGAAACATTGAAATGACCGATTGCCACTTTCTTCTCCTCCGCAATCTTTATATAATCTCGAAGATTCATCTGACTATTTTAACACAAATTCAGATGGAACTAGTAAAATATGATAAAATACTGGGAACAGTTTCAAAATATTGGATTTAACTTTAAATTGACTCAAATGGCAAAACAAATTGATTTCTTAGCAATTGGAGACATCACGACCGACGCATTCATTAGAATTAAAGACGCATCGGTTAGTTGCGATGAAAATAAAGAGAATTGCAAACTCTGCGTTTCGTTCGGCGAAAAGATTCCTTATGAATTTGTAAAAGTGGTAAAAGCGGTTGGCAACAGTTCAAATGCCGCGGTTTGCGCAAGCCGACTCGGGCTCTCCTCTGGTTTAGTGACTGATATTGGTGGTGATCTAAATGGAAAAGAGTGTTTGGGAGTTTTAAAAAAAGAGGGGGTAGTTACAAAATATGTTAGAGTCCACAAAGAAATGGAGACAAATTACCATTATGTTTTATGGTACGAAGCAGAGAGAACTATCCTGATTAAACATCAAGAATATCCATATTCTTTACCAAAGATTAAACAGGCTCCAAAATGGATTTACTTCAGTTCTGTCGCACCAAACTCCATCGACTATCATCATGAGATAGCCGACTACGTAAGAAATAATAAAGAAACAACAAAACTGGTGTTTCAGCCAGGAACTTTTCAAATAAAATTAGGTGCTGAAAAATTAAAAGATCTTTATGAGTTAACAGAAATCTTTTTCTGTAATGTTGAGGAGGCTAAGAAAATTACAGGTCAAGAAAATTCAGAGATAAAGGCTCTCCTTGATGGTATCCGCAAGCTCGGACCAAAAATCGTAGTGATTACCGACGGGCCAAAAGGAGCTTATTCCTATGATGGTAAAGAAATTTGGTTTATGCCAATGTATCCAGATCCAAAAGCGCCAGTATCGAGAACCGGCGCAGGTGACGCTTTTTCTTCAACATTCACTATTGCACTCGCACTTGGTAAATCTATACCTGAAGCTCTAAGTTGGGGACCAATTAACTCAATGTCAGTAGTGCAATATGTCGGCGCCCAAGAAGGATTACTAAAAAGAGAAAAATTGGAAGAATTTCTAAAAAACGCTCCAGAAAATTATAAGCCTCAAAAAATCAGCTAATTACCTCCTTCTCCTCGCGTTCACTTATCACTTAATTTCTAATTCGAGTGCCGGTTTTTCGCTAACTTCTAAAACACTGAAAGAAACACGCCCTATTGTTTGACCTTTGGGAGTTTTTACATTAACCCTCCATTCTCCGGGAGTAATATTTGTTTTTACAGAATATCCGCGATAACCTTCGGGCCGGCCACCCATGACTGGAAAATAAACCGAGTTTAAAGTTTTCCATTTTTTTGTCTCACCGTCTTTATATTGCCACTCGTGGACAATATCCATATTAAGTTCGGCTGGGGCAAAGACCGAACTAAACAAATAGACCGACTCTTGTGAAGAAGTAACGTGATACTCTACTTTTGGAAAGAAAAAATCATGCCACAATTTTTTCTCAACCAAAGCATTATAATCTCCTGAATTTGTTCTCTCTATGAAATGATAAACCCCCGCATCTTTGAGAGAGAGAGGAAAAGGTGGAATTACATTGGTGAAATAAAAAACATTAATAAGGACAAACACCGAGGCTATACTGACTGATATAGATTTTATTTTCTCTCTAATCTGTGGAAATTTTATTTGAACCAAATAGATAAAAATGGCAATGATTATCAAACTTATTATTCCACTTGAGAAAAAAACGAGTGAACCTAGACGATGTGTTACATATGGAGCCGCAAGTAAAATGAAGGAAAAAATCGCAAAAAAATAAACACTCAAAACAAATATTGGCCTGCTATAATATTTTTTAAAAATCTCATTGGATATCATGAGCAAAACCAGAACAAGAATAAATGGCCAGCTTGCACGAAGCGAACCACTATAAGAATAGAAGATCACCGAGGCACTAAAAACTGAACCCAAGGCATACTGCAAAATAAGCGGCGAAAAAACTCGCAAGAAAGAAAGAAAACGATTCCGAATGAGTCCAAGCTCAAAAAAAATCAAAAAAATGCTCCCACCAGCCAAAAATAACTGAATTAAAAGTATAAAGAGAGCGGTCTCAAATTTAACCAGACGAAATGTTGCGATATCAGAAATAAAACCCAAAACCAAAGCCGCGGGCATCAAATATCTCTCGTACCGGGCATACAAATATTTGATCTTGGTAATTCCCAGATAATTAGAAATATGTTCTATAGACATGATTTAGTAGACGCTAGACTTCTACTTATCCTTCCGTCTCGCACTCACTTTCTTAACCGCTTTCACAATATCCACAACTTCCATTCCGTAATAAGCAAGAAGTTCTTCTGGAGTTCCAGACTGACCAAATTTATCATCAACACCAACAAATTCCATCGGTACAGGCTGATTTTTTGCCAAACATTCCGCAACAGCGCTTCCCATTCCACCCCTTATTTGATGTTCTTCAACGGTGACAATTACCCCAGTTTCTTTTGCAAGCTCCACTACCGCTTCTTCATCAAGCGGTTTAATGGTTGCTAGGTTTAAAACTTTTACACTTATCCCTTCATCTCCCAACTGTTTGGCCGCAACAATTGCTTTATGAACCAAAGCGCCAGTTGCAATAATGCCGACTTCTGGATTTTTCCCGGCGAAAAATATTTGTGCTTTGCCGATTTGGAAAGGAGTTTCCTCGGTCGTCATAACTGGAGTTTTTTCCCTGGCAAGTCTTATATAAACTGGTGTGCTTGTTTTAGCCGCCTCGAGTGTAGCTTTTTTAGCTTCAATAGAGTCGCATGGCGAAATCACGACCATTTTAGGAATGACTCTCATAATAGCGATATCTTCTATAGCTTGGTGAGTGCCACCGTCAGGGCCAACTGAAATACCGGCATGAGAACCAGCAATTTTTACTGGTCTGTCGTTATAACAAATCGTCGTTCTAATTTGTTCCCAGTTTCTTCCTGGAGAAAACATCGCGTAGGAAGTGATGAAAGGAATTTTTCCCATAGCAGCCATACCACTTGCAACTGTCGCCAAATTTTGTTCAGCCACTCCAATTTCTACGAATCTCTCTGGAAACTTTTTTTTGAAAAGATGCATTTGGGTTGATTCGGTAAGGTCAGCACAAAGACCAACAACCCGCGAATCTGCTTCCCCAGCAGCTAGAAGTCCTTCTCCAAATCCTTTGCGGATTGGAACTTGCTCGACATCCTTATCAAAAATTTTAGGATTTAGTTTTGCTTCTTTTTTTATCATATTTCTATTTATTTTATATCAGAGCGAACTTTTTTTAATTAGAGCGAAATGTCTGCCTTTAAAAACATTGCGGAGAAGCTTGGCTTCGAGCATAGTAAAAATTTAGCAAAATTTTATACGCGTTTTTAAAGGCAGACATTGAGCGACCCCTCATTGATGCTCTGACTTAATCTTCCCTTGAAGTGTTCGCAATTCTTCAAGAGCAATTCTTACCTGATCCTCTTTTGGCGGATCTCCCGGTACATCTTTCTTCCCAAGTGGATCACCATGCCAACGATAATCACGCTCTGCAAATGACACTCCTTTTCCGGCAATTGTATGAGCAATAATAACTGTCGGTTTATTGAAAATTGTCTTCGCTTCCTCTACTGCGTTTACAATTTCTTCAAAGTTATGACCGTCAATTTCAAGTACGTGCCAATTCCAAGCTTCCCATTTCGCCCTTAGGGGCTCAAGCGGCATGATGTCTTCTGTTACACCATCTATCTGAATATTATTTCGATCAATTATTCCAATTAAATTATAAAGTTTTTCTTTACCAGCAAGCATCGCTCCTTCCCAAATATTTCCAGTGTCCAATTCACCATCACTCATGAGGCAATAAAAAAACTTTCCTGAAGAATTTCCATTATCTATTCTGTCAGCTAAGGCCATACCAACAGTTTGGGAAAGTCCCGAACCAAGGGGGCCAGAACTTGTCTCAAGAGATTTCAGATACTCTCTATGAGGATGTCCTTGAAGTCGGCTACCAAATTTTCGAAGGGTTGCAAGTTCTTTTAGTGGAAAATACCCCGCATGCCCCATGGCCGCGTAAAGTACTGGACAAATGTGGCCATTCGAGAGTACTACTCGATCCCTTCCATCCCAGTCTGGTTTTTTCGGATCGTGTCTAAGTAAATGAAAATAAAGAGCAGTAAAAATGTCAGCCATACCAAGAGGACCGGCTGTGTGTCCAGACCCAGCCTCAAGCAACATTTCAATTATTGACTGTCTTATTTGATTGGCCACAAGAGCCAATTCATTCTTTTTTTCGTCTGTAAGTTTTCGAGACATTTTATTATTTATTTTTTATACCCACCTTATGTTCAATATTTTCAACACGGATTGACAGGATTTTAATCTCTTCTCTTGTCGCGCGATTCAAAGCAAGATCATCTATTCTGTTGCTTAAGCCATTTATTTTTCCAGAAATTTTTTCGTCTAGATCGTTTATCTTTCCAGAAAGTTTCTCGTCTAAGTCTATGATCTGATTGGAAAGTTTCGTGTCCAAATCCGTGATCATCCCTTCAAACTTTTTATCTGAATTGCCAAAACCTCTCGCAATCATTTGGGCAAGATCTTCGGTAGAAACTTTCTTTTTTATCTTTTTCTGAATCATGATCTACAGATTTTTAAATTGTTCTATCGTAGACATTATATCATTGCTCTTAAATATTGCTGATCCTGACACGAGCCTATTAGCTCCCGCTTTCACTAGTAGGGGCGCAGTATCTAAATTAACTCCACCATCCACACTTATCTGCACCTTGGTATATTGATTTTTAAAATCTTTTATTTTTTGTAAAACTCTTTCGTCGAAAGGTTGTCCTTGAAAACCGATTTTTTCAATTCCCATGAACTGAACAAAATCAATATTTTCCAAGTGCGGGTAAATTCTGTCATTAGGAGTATTTATATCGATAGCCAAACCAACCTCAACATACAAAACCGATTCTTTGGAAACCAACTTCTGTTTGCAGTCTTGTAGGAGTTCTTTAAGCTTTTCTGTAGATTCATAATGGAAAATTATCCTCTTCGCGCCTGCAATAATCCAGTCAAACCAAATATTCTCCGGATTCTTAACCATCAAATCGACTTCAAAATCAATTTCTTCTAGAGACGGAAATTCTTTTTCTTCTTTCTTGATTGAAATAAAATCTGGATCCTCTTGTTGATTTAAATACGGCCAAGAAGCTTCGGGAGTAAATTTCCCATCCATAATATCAATTTGAGCCAGAGGAACGAGACCTGTGACAGACTGAAGACCCCTTTCCAAATCTTTGAATGTTTTTGGGATAATTGCCGGAATGATTTCAATCATATTAGTAGAAAAAACTTGTAACAAACGGTTATCAGCTACAACTATAACAAATCATATATCTAAAATCTTAAATTATTTTTTATGGATTCCAATAGCAACCGAGAGCGTCATCCTCGTGACCGAACGGAAAATCGCCGTTACTAGATTCATATTTCCCACTAATTCCGGCGCAGTAATAATCTGGTATGGATGAAGTTGTCCAAAGGGTTGCCATGATGGAATATTTGTACGGATCATTTTCTTCATTTGCCATAAGAAATTGGGCTTCGTTAAAAGAGAGTTCTGGAGCGATACTGACTATTTTTTCACATAAAGCAATTACTTGACTGCGATAAACGCCGCCAAATCCCCCCGACAATTCTGGCAAATCACAATCACCTTCAGAGGGAATTATAAAATCTTTTTGTAAATTTGCGTAGCTTCCACTCTCTACATATTCCAACTCTACTAATTTAGCTAATTCATCAACCTCTTGCTTGATAACGGCATTTTTTGCCTTATATCTTATATTGGTCAAGACCAACAAAACTATCGAGGCTAAAATACCAATAATGGCAATTACCACAAGAAGTTCGATTAAGCTAAATCCTCGTTTCAATTTCATATAAAATTCCTTATTTTCCCCCAGGGCCTACCCGTAGTGAATTTTGGCATTGTTGCATTCGCAACGGGAGTTGCTATGCCAAAATCTACTACGGGGCTAGCTCTATTCTACCTCATCTAGCATTTTATTTCTTCTCCTATGTCGTTCTTCTTCAGAAAATTCCGTATCAAGCCACAAATCAACTGCTTCAACCGCTTCTTCCTCTGTAATAAAACCAGCGCCCAAAGAAAGAACATTTGAGTCATTATGCTCTCTCCCCAATCTCACAATTTCCAAATTGTTTGAGTTATACACAATGGCCCGAACTCCCGGAAAACGATTACAAATCATTGCCTCTCCCTGTCCCGATTTTCCAATAACGATTCCTAGAGAATTTTCTGGATCTTCAGCGATTTTATAAGCGAGCGGGGTTAAAATTGTTGGATAGTCGTCACCTTTGTCGTATTCTTCAGCCCCCATATCTTCCACATCAAAATCTTTAGAAATTAAATGTTCTTTTAATTTCTCTTTGAGTTCAAAACCGGCATGGTCGGCCCCGATGTAAATTTTCATATTGTTATAATTTAGTTATCCGACGCATCTCTGCGTTGCTGATTTCTGCGCTTCAGAAATCATGTCGGAATATTTTTTATCACAAAGTGATATAAAATTTCCGACTCGCTCGCGCCTTGATCTGCATTCAGCTACCTAAATTCTAAAGTATAGTATATCAAGCTCTTGGATTAAGAAAAACCGGCCACCAAAAGTTTGCTTTTTAAACTATAGTATGTTTTACTCTGAACCAGAAAGGAGACAATAAATGGATACGATTCTAAACCTGCTCTATCCACAAGATCAGATCTTTGTCAGCAATCCACGTTTCTCTGTAGAAACTCCGACTGTGACTGTTACTTGTTTAGTGTCTGGGATTCAGAACTACACAATCAAGCGAGTGCCTTACATCACCGCCGAAAATTACGTTCGCATTCTGTCACAGGCATGCTATTTACTCGCCCACCATGTTTTGGGAACGGGACAGATAGATATCGGCCTCAAGCAAGACGATTTCCTGCGAGCAATGCTTGATTTTGAGCTCTATTATCGCAACCTAGCAATGACATTTCACGAAAGGGTGGGAAGAGATGTTCCGTTTGAGATGACACTTGATCTCAAGGACGTTCGAGAAATCAAACGACTTGGAGATTTCATCATCTTCTCGTTCGCCAATCAGCGAACCGTGATAAGCGGAGAAATGAGTTTCGTTTACACAAGCCACAGGTAGTGGCGAGCAAGGCTCTCGGCACACAACACCACATTAATCAGTGGTGTTTTTTAATGATTACGCCGCTCAATCAGCAAAACTCTTTTAGCAAACAATTTTGGATCAAGTGATTTTTGGATACTGTGTAAATAGAATTTTATCTCTTTTAAAATAGCTAAGTGTTGAGCCGTTATTAGTAAAGTTTTTGAACTTTTTTTCCTCATTTTATTTAATGGATTGTCCTGCTTTAATAACATGATCTACCAAAGTGTAGGTATACCCCATTTCGTTATCGTACCAAGCTAGAACTTTTACCAAGTTTCCTCCAACAACACGGGTGAAAGAAAGATCAGCAATTGAGGCGTATTTATTTCCTTTAATGTCAGATGAAACGAGCTTTTCTTCTGTCACAGTAAAAATATTCTTCCAACGTTTATCCTTGGCAGCCTTTTTTAAAATTTCATTAACTTCTTCTGCAGTGGTATCACGTTTCGAAATAAAAGTGATATCGGCAATTGAGCCAACGACTACCGGCACTCTCATCGAAATTCCATCAAATTTACCGACGAGTTCTGGAAAAGCTTTCGTTACAGCGATTGCAGCCCCTGTCGAAGATGGCACGATATTTTGAGCGGCAGCTCTTCCCTCTCGCCAATCTTTTTTGCTTGGTCCATCGACAATTGTCTGACTAGCAGTATAGGCATGTACAGTATTTAGCATCGCTTTTTCGATTCCCAAAGTTTCGTGCAAAATTGCAATAAGAGGACTTGCGGCATTTGTTGTGCAAGAGGCATTCGAAGTGACTTCGCAGGTCTTCATTTTCTCTTCGTTCACACCCATCAAAACAGTTTCTCCGGGGGCAGAAACTCCACCTTCAACATCCTTGGCTGGTGCCGAGATAACAACTCTTTTTGCTCCTGCATCTATATGCACTCGAGCCGTTTCAAATGAAGTAAAGAGTCCGGTTGATTCAACCACAACGTCCACCCCAATATCTTTCCAAGGAAGTTTAGCTGGCTCTTTTTCGCTTATATATTTAACTTCTCGGCCATCAATAATTAAATTTTTCTTATCTTCCGAAACAGAAATATCAAAATCACTCACTCCATACGCAGTATCGTATTTTAAAAGATAGGCGATATTTTCTATATTACCCAAATCATTCACAGCAACAATTTCAATTTCTTTCCTCTTTAAAGCAATTTTTAAAAATGCCCGTCCAATGCGTCCTGCTCCATTTATTGCTACTCGAATCATGATAGTAAAATGCAAATATACGAATTTATGCGAATAATACGAATATTATAACAGAAAACTGCCCATAAGGCAGTGTTCTAATTTTATTTTACCTCGATCCGTAAAACTTTCACTTTTTGGATGCAGACCGAGGCGCAAGCGAGAACCGTACCGAGCCGTATGTACTTATACGGTGAGGGAGGCTCGGAGCGAAGTAACAAAGGTATGCACCAAAAATGGAAGTTTTACTTGGCACTTATTGTCTGTTCTGCAGGTATATCAATCTCACAAACCCCTCCCACACAGGCAAGTTCTTTTGCTCCAATTGTCTGATCTTGTTTCTCATAAAGCACCAACTTTGAGAAATCTATGTGTCCCAACATTTTCATGCGACGCTCATATTCTTCTTTATTGATTTCTTCGTAAGGTGCAAGCTGATAGACGTGATTGTTTCGTGGCAAGAATGATAGACCTCCGACCATCTCCCAGTTTTTATAAACAAAATTAGCGACAGCAATCCATTCGTTATCACCCACATAAATAGTCGCTGATGGGTTGTGTTCAGTGAAATTATTTTTGAGTCGTTTCCATTCCTCAAGCATTTCAATTGCTGTCACATCCTTGTTTACCATTGCACCTTCAGGCGCTTTACATGGAAATTCAAGAACCATCGTTGAAGCATTCGAGGTTGAATATCCAACTTCCGGATTAAATGGCACGCCTTGATCTTGAGCGAGTTTGAGTAATGGATCATTTACTGAAATTCGAACCCTACGAATGTAGTAACGAGAGTACCAAGTGTGCATTCCTGAACCAACTCCTAAAAGTTGTCCTGAATTGCCGTGTGGCTTTACACAAGTGATAGCTGTGGATTCATTAACACCAAAACGTTTGGCGTACTTTTTATTTGTCTTAATTGCTTCATCACGAAGAGTTTGGAGATTCTTATCATCGCGAATTATTTTATTGTCATAGTAGCCGGTAATAGAAACTCCGAGAAGTTGTTCTTTCTCACAATTCTCTTTCCATTCTTTCGAGAGATATTCAAAATTTGTAAGAGTTGCTTGATATGTACCAAGAATAGTCGCTAGGCGAATTTTTCTCTTTAAACTTTCCATCGTGTCAATTGGACGCACCACAATAGAAGTAAGGTTGCAGAATTGTTTTGATTGCAGATAAATTTCTCCGCAAGGATTCATTCCCGGCTGTTTGGCAGTCTTGAGATTCTCCCATCTTCTTTTTGGAACTTGGAATTTGAGTCCTTCTCGATTGAAAATGCCTCGCTCACCAGAATGAGAAGTTACAAGGGCGGTCCATTCTTCGAGAAATTCTTCTGCTGAAGGTTTGGCTTCGTAAACTGCTGAATTATTGGCCATTGATCGCTGGCCATCTGTCTGCCAAAAAGCGCCCTTTTTAGAGTCACGCATCTCACGGTCATCAAGAGCCGAAAGAGAGATAAGGGCACTGCGGCGAACTCCTCCAGCAACCACAATAAGACCTATCTGGCAGATAATATCGTGCAAATCGAGTGTGGTGAGCCTTCTACCTTGTCGAGCAAGGATTTTTCGGCGAGTAAATTGCATGAGCTCCATAAGAGGAGCAGGTCCTGAAGCGCGACCTCCCATAGTTACAAGCTTTGCGCCAGCAGGACGAATAAGAGAATAATCAAATTCCACATCCATTCCTTTTTCCCAGACTTCACAAGCGGCAACAAAAGCTTTACACCAGCCGATCTTGCTGTCTTCTACTACAATTTTTGGAGCTTTCTCTCCTGTTTGTTTTTGAATTTGAGGAAACTTGCCAACGTTTTCAGGTTCGACAGAAAATCCACAGCCGGCACCGCACATCGAGACATACATTATTTCAGAAAGATCCTGCCATTTTGTTGGAGCAATGTATGCGCAGTTATAAGCAGTCACGTTTGTCTGACGACAAGCTTTGCCAGAAGACCAGAGAAGTCGCATTGAAGGACAAACTTCTTGCTTTAATATTCCCTCTCGTACTTCCGAATATTCTGCCGGGGTGAGTTTGGAACCCATGTTTTCTTTCATGTAGTCCATGAAGCGATCAATTGCTTCTACCCATGTTTCTCTGCGTCCCAATTCTACTCGCCATCTTGCATAAAATTGATAGAAAATAAATTCTTGGTATGGAGTTTTAAAATATTTACTGCTTTCGGCAATTTTTTGTTTCACTTCGAGAGGCACCATTTCACTTTGTTCCCTGACTCTTGTTCTCTCTTGTCTATAAAGAATGTAATTTTTGGCAGTATTAATATATTCAGAAACCATGAGCTCCTTCTCTACCGAATCCTGAAGACCTTCAACGGTTGGAACAAAATTCTTATATTTTTTAGAAATTCTGACGAGATCGGCAAGAACTTTATTGGCAACAAGAGCTGCTTCTTCTTCTGAACCTTCGTGAGAAGCGATCATTGCCTTATTTATTGCATTTATGATCTTCCCCATATCGAATGCGACAATTTCTCCGTTTCTTTTCTGAATGCTTTTTATGAGTCCTGTTTTAGGCTTTGATGGAGCAGAGACAGAAGACACACTCGAGACTTTTTTTGCAACCTTTTTTGTTTTCTTTGCCGTTTTTGCCATATAGATTTTTTAAAAAATTATAAACTGGTCTTTAAATTAAAATACTTAGATTAAATTTTCTTGGTACTATATTTTACCTTAAAACTCTCTCGAAAAAAACAAGAAATCAATCAATTTTTACAATTGGATACAAAATAAAAACGATGTAAAGCTAAATAGAAAAAAAACCTAAAACACTCTTAAAAAGAGCGATGGATTTTGGTCAGTCTTTGTCTAAAAATTTTTTTGAGAAAAATTAGAAATTTATTTTTAGGGAATTTTAGGTGTTATGTGGACAACTCACCTCTGAATTTGCGCGTAAGAACCAATTTCTATTTTATTTTCATCTGAAAAACCAGCATTAACTTCTAAAACATATTTTGAAAGCACGTTTGGTTTGAAAGAATTTGGAAAAGTTTCTGGCTTAACGAATTTTTCAATGTGAACCACCGAAAAATTTTTATCTAACCAAATAATATCGAGAGAAAATTTCATATCCTTCATCCAAAAGCTGTAGTAATCTAGATTTTCAAAAACAAAAAGCATTCCCCTATCTTTTTCCAAGCTTTCTCTAAAAGATAAGCCTCGCGCCAAATCTTCCGGACTTTTTACAACCTCGGCTTTTACTTTCACTCCCTCCAAATCCAATATTACTTGGTCACCAAAAAATTCTGTTAGATTTTCTCCAGTTTTATAAAAATAATGCCTGGCAGCAATAAAAATTAACAATAAACAAACAACAATGATAATGATTTTTTTATTCATTTTTTCATCTTTCCCATTCTTTTGTATGAGGTGAGAAATCAAGTTGGTAGTCTGGTATACCAAGTGACAAGCCAAATTTCAGAACTTCGTCATATGAATCTTTTTTGCTTCTATCAACCTTAAAAAATTTATCACGGAAAATAATATAATGAAATGAGTCATTTTTGAAATCTGCATACCAAAAATGTTTACTGTCTAATGATTTGCTAATTTTCTTAGCAGTTTTTTCCATTTGTTTCTCTGGAATTTCAACGGTGTGTAAAGTCCATTTATTTATCCACGGAGTTTTATGGTCTTCCGTAACCTCCTCAACTTTTGTACTCAAAATTTTTACATCATTAAGAACATCTTTTTTTTCCAAACTTTCTTCAATTATTACCCCAGAATAATTCATATTTACTATTATACTTGACCTAAAATAATAAGTCAGTTAACATGGTCGCCAGCACAGTTCTTCTGCAAATAAAGCAAAATCAAGCGATTCCCTCTAAAAGGGGGAACAGGACAAACCGTTCATGAAGCCGAAAGGTAGCGTGTCAACGGGGTTGGAGGACATCCTCTGTGCCAACTCGCAAGAGTCGAAAGGCATAAACGGGTATCAAAACAGAGAGTCTCAAAAGGTGAGGCAATCTGGTGTGGAATCCTAGATGACAAGCCAAAAAATCGGACGGGAGACGAGTGGTCCCCTCCCCGATCACAAAATGGCTCTTCCTGAAAGAGTAGAGGGAAACTTCTTCTCTAAAAACCGCGAGTGAGAAACAAAGGCAAGTGCCGAACAGTCTCCTCGTAATCCTAAATGGAGAAAGCTGTGCTCCGAACCGGTCGACAAGGTGCAAACCTTGCCGGCCGTTTTTTTATGCAAAAATTATGGATTTGGTTGTGGGTTACCAAAATGATTTTTTATGAATGCCCGTCCTGATCCAGATTTCAGATATTTCTCAAATTCAAAAGCTTTATATTTATCTTCTGTAACAAAATAAAATTCTAATGTAACTGGCAAACGATTTGAGGTTGCCGGCACTTGTCTGTTTTTATGCCTATCTAATCTATCTTGAATATCGTCGGTACAGCCAACATAATATCCATCTTTACATTTTAGGCTATATACATAATACATTTATATAAATCTTCTGGCGGATTTTATCACGCCGGAGCCCGACTAAGTTTAGCGAAGCCCGACTTCGCTAAAGCTATGTCGTGGCGAAGGTCGCCTTCGCAAATCTTCTTGCGGACTTTGTCACGCCGAAGGTTTGCTACTGCGAACCGAAGGCGGAGGGGGGGAGATTCGAACTCCCGATACCCTTTCGGATATACAACCTTTCCAGGGTTGCGCACTAGACCGCTATGCGACCCCTCCAAAATAAAACTAAATAGAAGAATAAACTATAAGACTGATCAAAGCAAAAAATATTGCCGCGTAAAGCATGATTTGGGCTACGAGCAAAAACCAAGCGATTGGCCAGACAGCGTAAAGAAGAATGAGGCCAACGCCAAAACATTGAAGAATCATTTTTAACTTGCCCGGTAAAAGTGCTCCTATCGGCTTCTCCCCTTTCTTTAAGTGCCAGAACGCATTCAAAATTAAAATAATTTCAATCCCGATAATGGTTGAGATGAGATAAATATTTAAATAAATAGAAACAATCAAAGCACCGACACTTCCTATTAAAAGTTTATCAGCAAATGGATCATGAATTTTACCCCAGTCAGTGATTTGATCGCGGGTCCTTGCAAGCGCCCCATCAACCGCATCAGAAAAAGCGGAAATAACAAAGAGAATTATTCCTAAAATATTAAATTTATAGACCAGGAGAAATAAAATGACAGGAATAGATATATACCTAAAAGTTGTAATTTGATTTGGTGTGATTTTCTTTGGTATTAAACGCAAAAATGTCCTAGCTAAAAAACGATCAATGATGTTCGGTTCGCCAGCTGGAACTGTGTAGGATTTTAATTTTCTCATTATTTTTTGTATTACTTAGAACCCAAGAGAGCATTCACGCGATCGGCAACTGGTGGATGACTGGAAAATAATTTATTCATAAAACCAATCGAACGGCCTGACCCTAAACGCTGTGCGTCGGGCATGCCAAACGGATTTGAAATAAAAAGATGAGAGGTGGCATGGCTTGGATGTTTCATCGGCATAGCATACCCACTTATTTTTTGAAGCGCAGAGGCAAGTCCTTCAGGGTATCTTGTGAGCATGGCGCCCGACGCATCAGCCAAGAATTCTCTTTTTCTTGATACTGCAAGTTGAATAAGCTTTGCGGCAATCGGAGCCAGAATAATTCCGACAATAGCGAGAATCATCAACACCCCTCCGCCCTTATTATCACGATCTCCTCCCTTAAAGTGAGTCATTCTGAAAGAGATATCCGCAAGAACCGCAATGAAGCCGGCCAAAGTGACCGCAATAGTTGCCACCAAAATATCTCGATTGCCGACATGCGAGAGTTCATGAGCAATCACTCCTTCAAGTTCTGTCTTACTTAATATTTGAAGAAGACCTGAAGTTACCGCGACAGCCGAGTG
This sequence comes from Patescibacteria group bacterium, assembly GCA_038062955.1. Lineage (GTDB taxonomy): Bacteria > Patescibacteriota > Minisyncoccia > Phycocordibacterales > BOKC01 > JBBTWE01. The sequence continues at coordinate 461,874 of JBBTWE010000001.1, forward strand.
TGCAGGAGAGCGACCTGTCGCAAAAGCGTTCGGCGCCGGATCATTAATCACATACAATTTTGGCATGGGTAGCCCCGCAGTGATTGATAGATTTTCGACAATATTCCAAAGTTCCCTGTTATCTTGAGGTGAAACCGGAATCGCTCTGCTCATCTTAATTACGATCTTATCCGAAAACCAGTAGCTAAAAAAATTCATTGTGATAGCAAAAATCACCGCAATATAAAGAATTTCTGGAGCCTGCGTGTACCAACTGATTGCATATCCAATAACAATCACCAAAATCAAAAATACAAACATAAGTAGCCATGTTTTTCGAATATTTGAAGATTGATGAGTGTAAAGGTTAGACATAAGTTAGACAAAAGATTAAAGACAAAAGAAACGTAAATTCTTTTACTTTTTGAATGCAGTACTAGGCGACAAGGAGCAAAAAGGCGAAATGTATAACTAATACTTTGAGCTTTTTTGCGACGCAGTCAACAACGTAATGCGTCAAAAATAAAAGAATTTTAGAACTTAACTTCTACAGGCTGTCTTGCCGCTTCTTCATTTGCTCCCAATTCAAAGAAATCTTTTTTGGCAAATCTAAACAACGAGGCAATGATGTTTGAAGGAAAAGATTCAATGGTGATGTTTAGATCTCTAACGTTGGTGTTATAAAATCTTCTCGCGGCTTGGATTTTATTTTCAGTGTCAGATAATTCGCGTTGCAGTTCTAGGAAATTTTGGTTGGCTTTAAGATCAGGGTAATTTTCCGAGACCGCAAAAAGAGATTTGAGTGCACCAGAGAGCATATTTTCTGCCGCTGCAACTCCTGCTACATCTCCACTAACTTCCGAATTCATAGCTCGAGTTCTGGCTTCGGTAACAGCTTCGAAAACTCCTTTTTCATGTCCCGCATAGCCTTTCACCGTATTTATTAAATTTGGGATGAGATCATATCGTCTTTTTAATTGAACATCGATATCCGCCCAAGCTTCCATTGCTCGATTAACCATTCTAATAAAACGATTGTAAGCAAAAATAACCCACAAGACTATGGCAACTAAGATGGCTATCAAAATAGAATTTAGATTCATAATTGTTAGTACTTACATATCCGACGCATCTCTGCGTTACTTCGCTCCGAGCCTCCCTCAACGTATCATTAAATACGTCTCGGTATGGTTCTGATTTCTACACCATAGAAATCATGTCGGGAGATTTTTTATCACGAAGTGATATAAAATTTCCGACTCGCTTGCGCCTTGATCTGCATTCGGCTCTGTAAGTCCTAAAAGTTAGTTTAAGGTTTTTAAAGAGATTTAGGTCAAATTATAGCACAAAAACGAGTAGAAAGTTGTACCTGCCTGCCGGCAGGCAGGAAGTAAAAAGTGTAAAGTCAGTTCTAAATATAAATAAAGGGCGACCATGGCTGTTTTTGCCTTGGTCGCCCCTCGTTGTGTGTGCTCATCGATCGCAACTTGCTACCTTGGCAAGCCAACAAGCCACACGTCTTCGTTGTACCAATCGTCACTAGAGCCAGCGCGTACGTGAACGCAACGCTCTCCCGTAAGCACATCGAAGATCAGGAAACACCATTCGCCATTCTCATTCTGCCAATGAGTAGCATGGAAATGAGTACCGACAAGGGCATCGACTTCAATCGCGGCCATGAGAGAGTATGGGTCGGCAGGCTTAAGACCCTCCTGCCAGAACGCTTCCTGGAGATCGGTGTCCGAGATGCGACCCCGCTTAGGCAGATTGGGCTTAAAGAAAATGACTGTAACGGGATCCCACATGCCACGGGGCATTGTATCCATCACATCATCATCAACGTACTGCAAACACTTCGTTGCACTGAGGGCTTCTTGGGGAGAACGGGAACGATCCACCTGGACACGACGAAGGATTCTATTACCAGACTGAGCAAACGGTTGAGACATGACACACCTCCTCGATGTGTTGGAATTGGATTTGTGACTTAGCGAAGTTGTCTGCCTCATCGGCAGATAAACTTTGCCACAGCAGGAGATAGCCCTGTAAAATTGATTCAGGATTCATGAAGCATGATTCAAGAATAAATACAGAGCGAGCATCTGCTGTGGCAAAACCCTAGGAAAACGGGCAAGTCAGTGAGTTTTTAATGAACAATTTTCTGCGTCTAGCATACACATATTCGTGTATTTTGTCAATAATCAATGCGCCTGCCTCACCCTACACAACATAATAGAAAGAGACTAGCGAGCGCGGCGGCGCAAGCTCGAGGAATTTTCTAGCAAGAAAATATCCGTGCTCTTTCTGTTATGTTGTGTGGGGGTGGGACAAAATTACATCATTCCTCCCATACCCCCCATCCCACCTGGCATACCTCCAGCCATGTTTTTATTTTCTTTTTCTGGTTCATCGGCAATAGCAACTTCAGTTGTAAGCAAAATTGCGGCGGCCGAGGTAGCATTTTGGACCGCGCTTCGAGTTACTTTTAGTGGATCGATAATTCCAGCTTTAAACATATCGGCTATGAGTTCATCTGTCGCCGCATTATATCCAGCATTTATTCCAGATGATGTGTTAACTTTTTCGGCAATGACTGAACCGTCGGATTTTCCAGAATTTAGAGCGATTTGTTTGAGTGGGGCCACAAGAGAATTAAGAACGATGTTATATCCAATTTCTATTTCCGACAAAATAGGATTCTGTGTCTTTCTAAGTTTATTGGCCGCTTTGATGAGAGCACTTCCGCCTCCTGCAACAATTCCCTCGGAAATTGCTGCTTTGGTCGCCGCAACAGCATCCTCTATCTTGAGTTTCAAATATTTCATTTCGGTTTCTGTAGCCGCGCCAACTTTAATGACAGCAACTCCGCCAGAGAGCTTAGCAATTCTTTCATCAATCTTTTCCAAATCAAACTTCGAGTCTGACATTTCTTTCTGCTTTTTGAGTTGCGCCACACGAGAATCCTTATCTCCCTTCTTGCCTTTTCCACCAACGATAATAGTGCTGTCTTTTGTGGCAATAACTTTTCTAGCCTTACCAAGAGAACTCAACTCCGCTGTCTCAAGTTTGATTCCTAATTCTTCTGATATAAGTTTCGCACCGACAGTGATTGCGATATCCTGAAGTTGTTCTTTCTTTCGATCTCCATATCCGGGAGCTTTAACCGCGAGAACATTGAATCCGCCTCGGAGTTTATTCACAACAAAAGTCGCAAGGGCTTCCCCCTCAACATCGTCTGCAATTATTACGAGTTCTTTCTTTCCGGTCTGTGCTAGTTTTTCTAATAGAGGCAAAATTTCTTTAATGCTTGTGATTTTTTTATCGGTAATCAAAATATCGGCATCTTGATAGACCGCCTCCATTCTTTCGGCATCAGTTACCATATAAGGAGAAACATACCCCTTATCAAATTCCATTCCTGAAGCCACTTCAGATTCAATCCCGAATGATTGTGACTCTTCTACTGTTACCACGCCGTCTTTTCCGACTTTTTCGATAGTATCAGCAATAATTTTACCCATTTCTTCTGATTCGGCGGCAATTGTTGCAACCTGCCTTATTTCATCTTTGGTTTTTACCGGCCTTGAAAGTCCTTTTAGAGCCTCGATAACATCTTTGGCGGCTTTCTCCATTCCATGTCTAACCTCCATAGCATTTATGCCGAGCGCAGTATGTCGCATTCCTTCATCAACCATCGCTTGAGTCAAAATTACAGAAGTTGTGGTGCCGTCTCCAGCCACGTCATTGGTTTTTGAAGCCACTTCTTTTACGATCTCGGCTCCCATATTTTCAAATTTATCAGAGAGACTGATTTCTTTGGCGATAGACACTCCGTCGTTAGTAATAGTTGGACTACCATAACCTTTATCCAAAACTACATTTCGTCCTCGAGGACCAAGAGTAACTTTCACCGCATTTGCAACAGTATCAATTCCCCGCTTCAGGGCTTTTCGTGCTTCTTCGTTATATATAATTTTTTTTGCCATGGCGTTATAACTTTCACATTTGGCCAATTTTTGATTTTTGCGCTTCAAAAATCATGTCGGAAGATTTTTTATCACGAAGTGATATAAAATTTCTGACTCGTTAAAACCGTGCTCAAATCTGAAAGTTCTAATTTAATATCAAATTTGTATCTCTTTCGACTAGTCCGTTATTTTATAATAGCGAGTATGCTTTCTTCTTTAAGAATATAGAGTTCTTCGCCTTCAACCTTAACCTCATCAAAACCATATTTAGAAAACAATACCCGGTCACCCACTTTTATTCTGATTGGAATGAGTTTACCGTCTTCATACTTTCCCTCACCTACAGCAAGTACTTCACCTTGTTCTGGCTTCTCCTTATCTATTGTATCGGGAATTATAATTCCATACTGATTTTTCTTAGATAAATCAGAAGAAGAAAAAGGTTTGACCAAAATTCTGTCTTGAAGCGGCACAATCTTATGAGCTTTTTTTGTTTCGATTGCAGGACTTGATATTTTGGGGTTTTGTTTCCTTATCATAAATATTTAACGATTGTAAATAATAAAAGAAAAATTTAAAAACTTTCAGATTTGAGCGCGGTTTTAACGAGTCAGAAATTTTATATCACTTCGTGATAAAAAATCTTCCGACATGATTTTTGTGGTGCAAAAATCAGAAATGTGCCAAATGAGGAAGTTTTTTGGGGTGGACGTATTATAGAGGAATTAAAAACAGTAAGTCAACAAAAGAAGATTCCACTAGAGTTTATAGATTTTTATCTAGGTCATATAAAACGATAACTCCACTGACTACCACGGTCATCTTGTCAAAAACACCCTAATCGGCTAGAATATCGGAATATGAATTTTATCGCAAACACCCTGCCTTTTTTCCAAATTATTCTATCTATTGCCTTAATAGCCTTGATTCTCTTACAGAGATCAGAGGCTGGAGTTGGAGGAACTTTCGGAGGCGGTGAAGGAGGATCTGGCCACTTCGCTAGACGAGGAATGGAAAAAATTCTATTTAACAGCACGGTAATTGTTGCTTTGCTTTTCGCCCTGTCTTCTTTTCTAGCTTTTTACTTTGGAGCGTAATCATTTGAGCTCAATCTCAAATCATAGACTTAAATATCGATTGTTAAAAAAACTCTTAATTCTTGTAATATAAAAGTTGCTAATTTACGAAAAGAATATTAGGTGTTTTATATTCGTGTCATTCGAATGCATTCGTATATTGGTGTCGCACTCATCATGGAAGAACTAAATCAGGATTTTTATCCAAAATTCGACAACACAAATTCTTTTTCAAATAAAAAATCAAAAAGATGGCTTGGCCGTCTTGATTCAAGATTGAAAAAAATTCTTTCCAACTTATCAATTGTGGAGAGTTTTATTTTTTATTTATTTGTCGTTTTGTTTGCTTTCTCGGGGTTGTTTATGTTTTTTCAGTTAAATAACGTTTTCATGACGGAAGTTCCTGCTAAAAGAGGTTCTATAACTGAAGGTGTGATTGGCTATCCTCGAGCAATCAATCCCCTTCTCGCGAGCGACTCCTCCGAAGCAGATAAAGATTTGGTGCTTTTAGTTTATTCCGGACTTCTCAAGGCGACCCCGGAAGGCGACCTGATCTCTGATCTAGCCGAGAGTTACAAAATTTCTAAAGACGGTTTAACGTATAGTTTTAAACTTAAAGATGATATCTATTTTCATGATGGCGTTGCAATCAAAACGGCAGATGTAAAATTTACAATTGAAAAAGCTCAAGACCCTTTAACTAAGAGTTCGGAAAGAATTAATTGGGACGGAGTACAAGTTAAGATATTGAATGACAAAGAATTGGACCTCGTCTTACCTCAAGCTTATGCCCCGTTTTTGGAAAATGCCACTCTCGGAATACTCCCTAAACACTTATGGGAAAATCTTGATGCAAATCAATTTGCTCTAAGTCCATTAAATTTGGAACCAATAGGATCTGGCCCTTATAAAGTTGAAAATATAAGAAGAGACAGAGACGGACTCCCAATTTATTATTCTCTTGGATCATTCAAAAAATATGCCCTTGGACAACCTAATATTAAAGACATTTATCTAAAATTCTTTCTTAATGAAGAGAATTTGATTTTGGCATTTGAAGATGGACAGATAGAAAACATAAACAGCATTTCGCCGGGAAAAGCATTATCTCTTAAAAAAGATGGCTTTGAAATAAAACGCGCAACCCTTTCAAGAATTTTTGGAGTATTTTTCAACCAAAGCCAAGCTCCAATATTCACCAACAAAGAAGTTCGCAAAGCTTTGGAAATGTCTGTCGACAAGAATGCTTTAATCGCAAAAGTTTTAGCTGGTTATGGAAAACCAGTATCAAGCCCAGTCCCAATACAGTACCAATTGGTAAAAGAAAAGGAAGATACGCAATCAATTGAAGAAAGATTGAGTGAGGCAAGATTGATTCTTCAAAACGGCGGTTGGAAATTTGACGACGATAAAAAGCTTTGGACGAAGAAAGTGAAAGACGAAGAACTTGAACTAAGTTTTTCAATTTCAACAGCTGATACGCCTGATCTCAAAGCGGCCGCGCAGATCATAAAAGATAATTGGGAAAGTTTAGGCGCCAAGGTAGATGTTAAGGTTTTTGATTTAAGCGATCTAAAACAAAATATAATAAGGCCACGCAAATACGAAGCATTGCTTTTTGGTACAGTCATCGGACGCGATTTGGATTTATATCCATTCTGGCACTCATCACAGAGAAACGATCCGGGACTCAATATTGCGCTTTATGTAAACAAGGAAGCCGATAAAGTTTTAGAAGGGATTAGACAACTGACCGACAAAACACTCCGACTTCAAAAATACGCTGAATTTGGAAAGATGATCGAAGAGGATACACCTGCTGTCTTCATTTATTCTCCCGAATTTATTTATTTAGTGCCAAATAGAATTAAAGATATTAAACTTGATTTTTTGACCACTTCAAGTGAAAGATTTTTAAACATTGAAGATTGGTATGTGGAAACAGATAAGGTGTGGAAAATATTCGCAAACTAAACAGATTCAAGAATAGAAATAAATTACTTTACTTTATTAAACTTTTTCAACTTATAAAACTAATTAAACTTATCAGAATTAACAAACTAAAATGATTAATAGAAACGAAACAAACACAACGCCCATTGTGGTGAAAACAAAAAGAGAAGAGAGATTACCAACTAGCCACAGCTCGCACCCACGCCGTCCACGCAGTGGCGGAAGTGGTGGTGGTAGAAGAAAAATGGGACGAAGTCAGAGAAGACCGAGCGACTTTAGACCATCTGAAGAGAGCCAAAAACGTCGAAGAGAAACGGCTGATATTCCCTCTCCAGGCGACAATATCAGGATTATTCCTCTTGGTGGCGTGGAAGAAGTCGGAAAGAATATGACCGCAATAGAGTACAAAGATGACATTATTATAATGGACTGCGGTTTGCAGTTTAAAGATACTGACACACCTGGCATTGATTACATTATTCCCAATGTTAAATATCTAATCGAACGAAAACATAAAATTCGCGGTATTTTTATCACCCACGGACATTTGGATCATATCGGAGGAATCCCTTACGTGATTGCCCAACTTGGAAACCCACCGGTATATTCTCGAGAATTCGGAGCGCTTATGATCAGAAAACGCCACGAAGAATTTCCTCATCTACCACAGATCGATATGAGAATTCTGCAAGAAAACGAAAAGATTCTTATTGGTAAAAACTTTAAGATAGAAACTTTTGCGATTTCACACACAATCCCAGACACAGTTGGCTTCGTTATTGAAACTGCTATCGGAAAAATTGTCTTTATCGAAGACGTGCGAGTAGACAATGTTGCTGGAGTACCGACAGAAGAAGAAGTGGAACAATATCAAAGATTTAAAGGAGAAAAGATATTGTTTTTGACTATGGATTCCACGTCTGTTGAAAAGCCGGGGTTCTCTATCTCGGAGGACGTTGTCGTAAAAAATATTGAGAAAATAATAAAAGAAGCTCCTGGTAGGCTTGTCATAGGCACTTTTGCTTCCCAAGTGGAAAGAATAATAAGCATTATCGACATATCAGAAAAATATGGAAAGAAAGTGGCGGTTGAAGGCCGAAGCATGAAGAATAATTTGGAGATTATAAAACAATTAAATCTTCTCAAAGATACCAAAAATCTTATCGGGGTTAATGAGATAAATGATTTTCCTCCTTCAAAAATCGTCATGATTACAACTGGCGCTCAAGGTGAAGAATATGCCGCCCTTATGAGAATCGCCAATAAAACTCATAAAGGAATCACTCTCAACAAAACTGACACGGTGTTGCTTTCATCGTCTGTTATTCCTGGAAACGAATATGCGATTACCAAACTCAAAGACAATCTTTACAGATCAGAAGCAAAAATAATCACTTACAGAGATTCAGATATCCACGCTTCGGGACACGGAAATAGAGAAGAATTGGGTTGGATTCATGAGCAGATAGATTATAAATTTTTCATGCCTGTTCACGGACATCACTTTATGCTCCGCCAACACGCTGAATTATCGGAATCATTAGGCACTCCACGAGAAAATATAGTCATTCCAGATAACGGTTCTATTATAGAAATTTCAGCTGACGGACAAAAAATAAAAATCTTAAAAGAAAAAGCTCCTTCAAGCATGATGACGGTTGACGGGTTTTCTATTGGAGATGTTCAGGAGGTTGTTATTAGAGACAGAAAAATGCTCGCCGAAGATGGAATGTTTGTTATTATCGCAAGCATCAATGCTAAAACAGGTAAACTCAAAAAATCTCCTGACATTATCTCAAGAGGATTCGTTTATCTTCGTGAATCCCAAGACCTACTCCAACAGACCAGAATTATAATCAAGAAGACTGTTGAGGACACGATTGCTGGTATGAATCCAATCAATTTTGATTTTGTAAAATCAAATGTTACAGAAAATGTCACCAAATTCTTATTCCAAAAAACCGCCAAGCATCCAGTGGTTATACCTGTAGTGTTAGAGATCTAAAATAATTATCAATTATCAATGTACAATTACCAATCAAGCCTCAAACTCCAATTATCAAACGGTTGAAAATTGGTTATTGATAATTGAAAATTTACCTATGGACCTCAAACCAATTAATATAACACCTAAAAGATCTTCTAAATCTCTGCTTTTCGTCTACCTGGCAAACTTATTCCTGTCTTTTCATTTATATCTCATTCTCTACATAAACTCTTCGTTTTTGGAAAAGTTTTTTTCGTCCACAGCTTTAAGTTGGGTCTATATAGTGGGATCGATTTTAAACTTAATCCTCCTCCTTGCGGCGCCGAGATTGATTAAAAAAATAGGAATTTACAGCCTGACCATTCTGTTTATTGTTCTTGAAGGATTAGCTATTTTTGGTTTAAGTCTGGCTCAAACTCCAGCTCTTATCGCATGCCTCTCTGTCCTTCATTTGGCTGTAATCGCAATGATATTTTTTGGCCTAGATATTTTTCTGGAAGAATATTCCCCTCTCGACGAAACCAAAACTGGCAGTATTCGTGGAACATTCCTTACGATTTCAAACGTTACGCTTGTGATCGCTCCTATGATTGCGGGATTTATTTTGGTAAACGGAGATTTCTCAAAAATTTATCTGACTTCTTTTCTCTTTCTCATTCCCTTGCTTCTTACTTTAATTATTGGCCTTAGAAATAACGCGGATAAAATTCCCGCTCCTTTGCAAAACAAAATAAGTTTTAAAAATTCAATACAGAATATTCTACACAATAAAAATCTCCACGGAATTTTTATGGTTCAATTTATTTTGCAATTTTTTTACGCATGGATGGTTATTTATGTACCAATCCATCTTCACCAAAATCTAGGATTCTCTTGGCCAAATATCGGTTTAATTTTTACTATAATGCTTTTGCCATTCGTGTTGTTTGAACTGCCGATAGGAAAATTGGAAGATAAAAAATTAGGAGAAAAAGAAGTGATGATTTTAGGATTTATTATTACTGCTCTTTCTGTTGCTTTTATTCCCTTTCTTAAAGAAGCTAGCTTAATTATCTGGGCCATTCTTTTATTTATTACTCGTACAGGAGCAAGTTTTATTGAAATTTCTGCAGAAAGCTATTTTTTCAAACATGTAAACTCAACTAATGCTGACACTATAAGTCTCTTTAGAATGACGAGACCGTTGTCTTTCATAATAGCTCCTGCTATCGCCGCTTCAACTTTATTCTTGCTAAATTATTTAAAACTAGGTTACGGCCTGTCATTTATAATTCTTTCAATAATTGTTTTTTATGGAATCCGTTATAGTTTGATGATTACAAATACAAAAAACGAGAAATAAAAACACCGTGTTCAGGAGGCCCCCATGAACACGGTGTCGAGCACGTAATTAGCGTGCCAAAGAACGAGAATGCCCGCCCCCTCTTGAAGGAAGGGCATCCAGACCACTAATATAGTAAACCTGTCCCTATAATTAAACAAGCTCTGAAAAATCCACCTGTTTCGGTGGATTTTTTCTCTGTAACCTACCTTGAATTACTGGGATGTTATTTTTTCTTGCTTGATTTTACTTTCTTCGCACCGCCCAAATTGGCTTCTTTTTTCATATCCTCCCAACCACCCTTTAGAGTTTTTTTTACAACTTCTATTTCTGCCTGACTCAAATCTTTAATTTGATTAAACTTTTCTGAAACTTCATCCACCACCTTATCGTAAACTTCTTTATTTATATCTTTTAAGCTTTCAAGTTTTTGGATTATCTCGTCTTTTAGTGTAGACACCCAATCTTTAATTTTTTTCCTCTCTTCTTTTCCCTTCTTAGTGCCATAAAGAAAAACGAGTAAGGCTGCTCCTGCTGCAGTAATTCCCATGACAACTCCTTTAGATAAAAAACTGTTATTTTTATTATTTTTCATATTTTTTCTTTGAGAATTAATTAAACATTCATAACTATTCACTCGGCTCGGTTTTTTCTCGAGTGGTTTTACCGTTGTTTTTTCTGGCCCGTTTTTTGTTATTAGGTAAAATCAAACTTAAAAGTGCTCTCCATTTGCTTACAAAGGCTTGCCCACCCTCTTTTAAATTCGATCGAAAATCCCGGACATTATTTATAATTTCCTCACCCTCTTTTTTGACATGTTTCACTAATCCAAAAACATCTCGAAGAATTCGAAGAAGATAGATAAGAACCGCAATCAAAACACCCGACACTAAGATTACAGCGATTGTCGTAATAAAGAAAAAAATATCGGCTTTCATTAAAGATTCCATAAATTATATATTAGCCATACAGCTTTTAAATGCTGATGTTTCTGTCCAGCCACACTTTCCATTTGTTTGTCTTTCACACACCGCCTCCTTATAACAAGCGTACTCTGGCAAAAATTCACAAGTACTCATAACGTTTTCATCTGAACAAATCTGCCCACTACACCCTGTCGGTTTGCATTCTTTGAGTGAGACATTATTAGATTTAAATTTAACTGGTATTTCCAATTTATTATCATATTCTGGAAGCCCCGATGGATTATCTTTTTCTAGGACCAAAACCCCACTCGTTCCCGTACCAGCATTAAAATTAATCGTTGCGGTAAAAGGCACAAAATCTTCCGTCATCCATTCCCCTTCCGCTTGCGCGATTCCACTCCCCAAAACTTCCCCACTTAAACTTTTTATTTTCACAGGAAAACTGGCTTCAAAAAACCAATATCCTCGAGCTTCCCCTTTTATCACAAGAGGGCTCGTTACCACACTATTCTGTGTTGGAGTTTCCACAACAATCAAATCTTCTTTGCTATTTACGTTCCCGATTTCCTCGACAAAATTTCTACCATCTGGCGTTTTACACTGTCTTGGATAGGATTCCATTATCGGGAATCCATTATCTGCGCATTCCTGAAAACTGTTTATTTTTGCAACTGCCCCATTATCTCTAAAATAAAATATTACGAAAAACAGAACGATTAACGTAATTATAGACAGGGAAATTAAAAAGGTTTTTCTCATCCCGTTAGAAGCAGGTCTCGGTCACCCGATGCCCCACCAAATTTACTATTTAATTTAATAATACTTTTTCTTTGTTTAAACAAATTTTAGTGAACCGTGACCGAGGCTTCTAACGGGACTCATAACTTTATGATATGTAAGTGTTGGATAAAAATCAAACTAAAATTGCCTTTGTAATTTAAGACGACACACACCCAGAAAAATTACAATTTAAAAGCCAAGGGGAAAACACGGCATTGCCATAAATCTGATCGCCTGTGCCTCCGGGATTATTTGTGTGTCTCGGTCCGCTTGTATCCCCCCACCAATTGTCTCGAGCCACGACATTGGATCCATTTCCAGCATTTAGCCCATAACGTAGATTTTCAGCAATATCGCTTTTTGTTATCGACATATTTCCAGTGTTACCTGCTGCTTTATTTATACCATAGCCGTTTTGATAGATAGCGCTCGAATCTATATTGAGTGTTCCTTGCCCATTATTCATGGACACTACCCCCAAAATAGAGCAAAAGAATTGAGCGTAACATTTGCCACCGTACCGCAACACAGCATTCGATATGGTAGAAGTGCTATTGCCATAAAGAACGATGCCGACATAGTCCTCTCTGGCAGGATAAGAGCCATAACCATCACCATTAGAATCACCGCCAATAAAATCATCTTTGTAAGAAGTGAAATAAATTTTATTTTGTTTTTTCCCTTGCGCCACAAATGCTCCACCTACCCACAAAGATGAGCTGTCGGCCTGAAATTTGACCACCGTTCCCGGATTTATGGTCAAAGATTTAGAACCTGTCGAAAAACTTCCGACTATAAACGGCACACCAGGATTCCAGGTTTGATTTTCTTTGGCACTTCCATAAAGATAAAACCCATTTGTTGAAGTACCGCTCGTGCGGTTCCCAGAATTAACAAAATCAATTTGAGTTTGATAGCCACTGCCAAAATTACCATCGCCGAATTGATTGTTCGAAAAACTAGTGTTAGTAATAGAAATATTATGATCCCCAGACTGCCCAATGACATACACACCATAATGTCCACTTTTTGTAATCACACTTTTTTCAATAGAAAGACCTATAGGACCGCCATAGGGATTTATTGCAATAACTCCACTATAGGTGCTGTTAGTAATGGAAGTGTTACTGATCGTTGTGGTTGCGGAACCTTGTGAATAAACACCGTATCTATTATTTATAAACGTACTCAATGAAATATTGATTGGAATTGTGCCGTAATGGGAAATTCCTCCTCGAGCAGAACACGACCCCCAATGACAATAATCAGCGCCTCCATATTTAATCACTACATTTGAAATATCAGCGCCTCCTGCGATATGTATTCCTGGATAATCTCCGGCACTTGGTGTCGTGATTGAACCGTCACCATTTGAATCCCCTCCCACAGAATCATCTTTTAGGGATGTGAAATAAATCGGTACTCCGGATGTGCCGTTAGCGACCAGAGACCCAAGGACATAGAGAGAAGCAAATTGTCCATCAACAAACTTCACGATTGTCCCAGGGTTTATTGTAAGAGTGGAATTAGTGGGCACATCTATTCGCCCGTCTATAATAAACGGAACCCCTGGATTCCAAGTGTGATTTGTGATCAAGGGTCCGCCAATATGAAAACCGCTTTTTGTGGTTCCTGCAGTGGTATTGCCGTGATTTATAAAATTAATTATTGACTGCCCAGAGATAACTGCATCCCCCTCTGTGTTGTTAACAAAATTAGTGTCAGTGATGGTAGCGTCGATAGCAATATTTTGACTTCCATAGGCATGCACACCGTAGCTTCCATTCTCTGAAATTGTTGAGTTGGAAATAGAGAGTTTTACAGGTATTCCATAATTGCCATAAGCTTTAACACCTATGTCTCCGCTTTGAGTGATTGTGCTATTTTTAATAGTTAAATCTACCGAATTTACACCTTCTATTCCAGATAATGTACTGCTCGCAACGGTACTGTTTACAAAATTTATAACACCGCCTGAGCTAGTTATGCCAATTCGATTATCGATTATAGTAGTGGAAGTGGCGTTAGTGCTTCCACCTAAATTTATGATTGAAGCTCCAGAAGGATACGAAGAGCAACCAAACACCCCACACCAGAGATAACCTCCATAACGAATCACAACATTTTCTAGATTTATGGTTCCTCCTCCATAATTTATGAGGCCTATAAAATCACCGGTGGCTGGAGTGGAAGCATTCCCATCTCCATTGTTGTCCCCGCCTATCGAATCATCTTTGTACGAAGTAAAATAAATTTTATTTTGTGGAGTGCCTTGCGCGACAAGGGAACCTTCTACCCGAATAAAGTTTTGTCGAGTTTGAAACTTAACAACTGCTCCCGAATTTATCGTAAGCGTTACTCCAGGATTTATTGTCACTGGACCCGCAAGAAGATACACCCTCCCACCGACCCATGTGGTGTTTTGACTGACATATCCAGAAACATTTGTGATGGGGAGAGTGTTAGAGGTTGGCGGGGTGAGAGATGGCACAGTGGTTGTCCAAAGAAAACCTATATTATGTGGCCAAGGATCAATCTGTACTGGAGCATTTGATAAAGGAGACCACCCATATGGATCAATATTTTGTCCGCCAGTCTGAAATTGCCGAAGACCAAAATGCAAGTGTGGTCCACCAGTGCAACTCCCCGTATTTCCAGATAAAGCAATACGAGTAAATCTATCTTATCCCCACGTAATACCGGACTGTTAATAGCAAAATAATTGGAATTAGCCTTTAGGTGAGCATAAACCGAACACTGATTCTGTATGGGGTGAAGTATGGCCATATGAAAACCATACCCTACTGTATGGTTTGGATTTTCCCACCCAGCACGATGAATTACACCGCTATCAGCAGCATAAATATTTTTCCCTTCTATGCGAGTACCATAATCTATTCCATGATGGTTATCATAACAACCGAAACCATTATTGTAAGAACCACAAGAACTAAGAGATGCCCCAAGACCTTGATAAATCAATCCTGTAAACCTTGTCATTTGGCCTAAGACACTATCATGGTCAAACCATGAGGTTGTGCTTATATCAGGATCAGTAATATCATCGATTGGTAGAGTATAGTAACTTGCAAAAACATAAGATGGCAATAGAAAAAATACACTTATAAATATATATTTATAAGTAAATAAGATTTTAATTTTATTTGATAACTTTGTATTCCCAAACATATCCATCGTTTATAAATGTAATTATAGATCCATCTTCCGACCATCTAAAAGGTATCCAATCTGCATTATGAATATAAGTTAAATTACTTCCGTCAGAATCTATAATCACTAAGTAACTAGTTTCTTGAGGAGAATTAAGGTTATAAGTCAAAAAAGCTATTTTATTTCCTAAAGGAGACCATTTGATGTAATCAAAACCACTACTACCATAACCCTCTACAATAACCCTGTCAGAGCCATCATTCGAGCGAAGGTACAAATCTACGCTGTTTGCTCCAGTCACATAAGAAATACTTTTATCCTTGGGAGAATAAGCGGCACTATAAGTATCTCTTGGTAATCCTGCATCGTAGTAATTTCCTTGAATATCTAGATAATAAATTTTAAGATCCCAGCTAGCATACAATATCACCTTGGTACTATCTGAAGTCCAGCCAATAAAATAACCCCACTCATCGTTAGTCAATCTATTACCCTGGTCATCTGTAATGTAGTTTTTATCCCCCTCTTCTAATCTCTCAGCAAGCACAACTTTATATTTTTTATTTGGTGAAAAAGTGTGTGAATTTTCAAATTCTATTTCAGTTTGTTCGGTAGTTTCCATTACTCTCTTTACATCATTTTTATCTGCTTCTTTAGGGATATTCACAGGTTCAGTGTTTTGCACAACTGGTTCTGTTGTGGGAGCAATTGTTTTATTAACAGATAATAAATAGAACAGGCCAATAAGAACCAAAACGATAATGATGATTGCGATGATTTTGTTTTTCATATGATTTAATATTAATTTTTAATCTACTAGTAATGGATAAGATTTTAATTGCTCATCATGCGTTAATTGTTCCGCCTCGCCCATCTCATCAATTGACCAGATTTGTCTGCTTCCGTTAATCTCGCGAGAAAACACAATCTCGTTTCCGTCGCGAGAATAGTTAGTCTGCTCAACAAAACCATCCCCAAAATTAGTTAAAGAGATGAGAGCTTTTTGGTTTACATCATACTTCCAAAGATTTGCCCCTTTTGTAAAAATAATTTTTGCGCCGTCCGAAGACCAAACTGGCGGATAATTCCAATTAACGCCCGAAATTCTTTCAGCGCCTGAACCATCTGAATTAATCACCCATATCTCACTTTTTTCTTCATTAATAGCAAAATCTGATTTTAGAAATGCAATTTTATCCCCATTCGGTGAGAAACGAACCCAAGCAAAGATATTTTTATCGCCTTCGAGCAAAAGTTTGTCTTTCCCTTTTGTGTCTCTTATATAAATCGTTGAATCATCGGTTCCAGTTTTTGTAAGAGTATAAACAATACTTTTATCTTTAGAACTAACGTCCGCATTAGCAACTCCTATTGGTAACTTAGAATCATAATATTTACCGTTCACATTCAAATAATAAATTTGGCGGCCTCGAGCGTTTTCTTCAAAGCCGGAAAGAAAAAGTAGAACACCGGTACTATCTGGCAACCATGAAATAGCGTAACCAGGTTTTACATCAGTGATCATATTTCCTTCAAGATCAGCGATGTAAGTTTCTGTTTTCTCCTCACTACTTACAGTGACAGCGATTAATTCTCTATTAGGCGACAAATATATAAATTTTCTGTAATTATCAAAATTATCTTTATCTATAGTTACAGCGTCACTAGAATCCCCCATTGATTCTTTATTGATAACACTATGTCCGAAATTATTGACCAACTCCGACACATAAATTAATGAAGATTCTTTTTCTATTGGGATTTCTTTTTCTGCTAGTGCTTCCGTGACATCTTCATCTTTTATTTCTACAGAAACATCACTATTCATATTTTCCACCTCAAGAATTTTCTCATTATTATCTATCCCCAACTCAACTATCTCTGTCACATCAGAATCCATGGCTTTTGCTTGAGGGTTTCCAAACGTAATATCCAATATAAAAATAATCAAGAAAATAGAGGTAATTGCCACAAACAAAGTCTCGGTTTTGAGATTTTTCATACCATTCATTTGTACCATATATACCATTCCCCAACAATACATAACTTCCACCACCTTTTACCTAGAGTTTTCTTTACATTTCGAGCTGAAGTGATAAAATAGGCTTATGTTTCCGAATCGATCACTTTTATTAATCAAAGAGTTCACCGAGAGTGACTTAAATTGTCGCTCCCTAAGTAGTGTTTTGTTCGGAGAATTAAAAATTTCATACTAAGTTATTTAGAGTCCCGCATGTGCGGGATTTTATTTTTTTGTACCTAACACAAGTCAATATTAAGTTCTTTGTTGACAAAATCTTTGTTTCATGCTAACATAGACTTATTCATTAACAATCTGTCAAATAACCAAAAATAAAGGTTATTTTCACAAAACATACATTTTCATTAATCTAAACCCAACTTATGAAGAAAATCGTTGTAAAGAAAAGCAAAATCCACGGCACCGGCTTATTTTTAGAGGAAGATGTGTCGAGAAGAGATTTCATCTCCTACATTCGAGGTCATCTCTCCACTCTTAAAAAACAAAAGATTCACACACCCGAAGCGGCGCTCATGTACCCTAATTGGATTGGAGTTTCAATGTCCTACTGGATTGATCCTGCTATGCCATTTAGGTATCTTAATCATTCGTGTGATCCTTCCTGTGGAGTTAAAGGAAAGAGAAGATTATACGCACTAAGAGATTTAAAAGCGGGTGACGAAATCACAGTTGATTATTCAACTATTGAAGCTAACCCGCATTGGCAAATAAAATGCTCTTGCGGATCAAAAAAATGTCGAGGTATAGTCCGAGCATTAAAGTATCTACCGTTATCTAATTTTAAAAAATACTATCCGTTTTTCCCAACAGCGTTTAGAAAGTTTTATATAAGATATAAACATCTCTCTATTAAAGGAAATCCTTGGATTAAAAAAATAAAGGTTTTCTCTTAATCAGACAAAGCATAATATATAAAAATCAGACCCACAAAGGTCTGTTTTTTATATATTCTTGGCTATAAATTCAGAAAATATTCAGACTCTCCCCTACAAACAAATTCTAAACATTCTTTTCTTTTTTCTAAATGTTTTTTGTTTAAATTATTATCCAAATTGGTTGGTTTAACACCGCCGGCATTTTCTAACGTATAGCCAACAACATAAAAATCTTTTCCAACAGGAAATACTAAACACCCTTCCAATAAAAGATTTTCTTCTTTGATTGTCTTTAATGCTTCATCTTTAAATTCTGTAGATAGGAGTTTACACCAGTCTTTCCAGACCTGTAGTTTCCCTTCTTTGACTTTAAATAAAGAGTATTTCATTTCATTTTATTTTCATAAAAAATCCCCCATACCGCTTTCGGTTAGGGGGATCATCTGGATCAAGCCAGAGCAAGTTCGGGACGCACGGCGAAGATTGTTTCTCCGGCCGACTGAGCATTCCCCCCGTGATAACAGATCACACGATCCTGAACGACACTTGAGGGATAGAACTCCTCATCATTCCCACCAAAGATTCTCTGATGGATTTCGATGGTGTACTCGTAAAGCCTACCCACACGACCGACTTCTGGTACATCCAGATGATCGAGAGGGTAATGGTGCATGTACTGACCGAGTACTTCGTTGCAGAACCGCACATACGGCTCCGTATGAAGAATCTGAGAGTGCCAGAACGGATCGAGTACATCCGAGATTGCGTGGCCATTCAAAGGGTCAAGCACTGCAATCGCATGGTACTTCCGAAGAGCGAAGATACCACGATCCAAAAATCCTTCAGTAGGATCCTGACCAATGGTAATCATGTCCTTTTGAGTCTTTCTCCTTTCAGAGGAAAAATCCCAACCATCGATGATTTCCAGAGACCGCATCTGAGTAGTAGTCAAAGGAACCTTCACCCCATCCATCAGTCGTAGTGTCATCTGGCTTTTCCTTGCAAGGAACAACTAATAGACAACTCGAAATGAGTTACCTTTCTATATACAAGATATACTATTAGAATGCGTTGTCAACTATTTTTTCAATTTATCAGATTCTGTTTTGGGCGAAATTTTGGTAAGATTGAGTGATACAAGTTCTAAAAAACCTTAATTTTATAGATAAAATTTTTGAATATGTCCCTTTTAATTACAGTCTCAATATTTTCAGGCATAACTCAATTTTTAGGATATGTTGCGTATACTAAAGATGTAATATTTGAAAAAATTCGTCCAAATGCCGCGAGCTGGAGCATCTGGGCTTTTGGCGCAGTGCTTGAATCGATCTCATATATATTTCTCACTGGAGACATTCTAAAAAACGTTCTTCCTATCGTCTGCGCGATAAGCGCCGTCTTATTTTTTCTTTTATGTTTAAAACGTGGACATTTTGAAAAAATCACTCGATTTGAAAAAATAATAGTTATTGCAGATATAGCAATTATTATTATTTGGTTTCTAACGAAATCCCCTTTTTATGCCAATCTTCTCTTTGTTATCACTGCAATCATATCCTTCGTCCCAATAATAGTTAATGTCTACAAAAATCCAACATATGAAAATGCTTTTCCCTGGTTTATTTGGACCACTGCGTATGCGCTACAAACAATTGTTGTCGTTGGAAGATTTGAAAAAGCGGAAGATTTAATCTATCCAGTAGTATTTTTTATTTTGCACATTATTGTTGCGGTCTTAGCGGTAGATGCTCGCAAAAAACGCCATCTAGCCATGATAAAAAAGATGCATCCGGAACATCTATAACCCTACAAGACATGATTATTCGGCATATGATTTTTATGCTAAAATTGAATGGTCTATGATAGAGAAAAAATCAAAAATATTTTTCATAATACTGCTTATCATCATTTTATTTTCGATTGCATATACATACTACGACACATTAATCTTGAGAAGATTTGATATCTTTGTTTCAGAAGATCAAATACCAACATATTCAGACCTAACAAGTGAAATTAGAGAATTGATTAACTCCTATGTACAGTAGTATTATAGAAAATTTAATGGCGGCTTGTGAATGGGACACTACAGATTTTTTAATCGTATCTGCAAATGTATTTGATCGACTCATTTATTATTCCCATATTGTCCCTTTGGTGATTTCGCTAACAATCGGGTTTTTTGTACTTTATAAAAACCCAAAACAACTTCTATCTAGAATACTATTCGTAATTACAAGTTTATTTTCGGTTTGGGTATTTTTTGACTTGATTCTTTGGGCCACAGACAAACCTTATTTCACGATGTTCTTTTGGTCACTCTTGGTCATAATTGAGCCGATCATTTATGCAACCTGTTTGTATTTTATACAGGTATTTATCACTGGCAAGGATACAACATTAAAAAATAAGATCGTTACCACATTATTCTTATTGCCGACATTTTTTTTAATCAACACTCACTATGCACTTTTAGGCTATAACTTAATAAATTGTGACAGAGAAGTTATTGAAGGCCCCCTAACACAATTTGGGTACTTAATTGAAATAGTCTACACGCTCTGGATACTTATATTTTCTATGGAAAGATTTAGAAAGATAAAAAATAATAATGTGACTCGTAAGCAAATTGTTTTAGTTACTGTTGGAATATTATTATTTCTTCTTACTTTCTCATCTGGCAATATCATAGGAACTATTACTAACGATTGGAGAATTCCACAATGGGGAATATTTGGAATGCCAATATTTATTGGCTTCTTAGCTTACTTGATTGTAAAATACAGAACCTTTGACATTAAATTGGTTGCCACACAAGCTTTGGCTATAATGATGTCAATTTTGATCGGCTCACAATTTTTCTTTATAAGGACACCTATAAATCAATTCCTAAATGGAATCACCTTCTTTATCTCAGTAATCGGTGGCATTCTCTTGGTTAGAAGTGTAAAAAAACAAATCAAACAGCGGGAGCAGGTAGAAAGCTTTCTAGAGGCTGGTTTTACTAGCGAGGCACTCATTTCATATTTATTGGCAAGTATAGAAGGTGCGCCAGAAACATATTATTGCGACTTAGATAAATTTGCGACTAACTTTGATGTCACAAAAGTACATCAAGCACACACTCGTTTCTCCGATGAAGTTTTGAAAATTCATCAATCAAACTCTATTAAAGAGATGGGAAATAAAGACTACAGAAATGTATTCGAAAAAAGATTAGCTATTGTAAAACCACATCTGTTTGAACGGTATAAGAATGATCCAGATTTGCAGAAACTTTTATTGATGAGAAGAAGTAATTTAGTTGATGATAAATTCAATGTTGTTGATTTTGGAGAAGATTTCGGTGCAATTGATGAGAGATTATTACTGGTAGCAAGGCAAGTTGAAAAGTTTATAACGCTGAATGATCTAGGTTCTTCAAAAAAATCTTTAATGAACGGTCTTGAAAAGTGTAAAGAAGGACTTGGTTTAAGTAAAAAAGATTATTATATGTCACTGCGTATCATGTATACTGGAAAGATGTATGGTCTTGGTCTAGATGATTTGCTATCATATCTTGAAAAGAAGGGCGAGCTAGGTGGTAGAATTAGAATTTTTAAGCAATATCTTGAAAAAGAACACGGAAAGAGTGCGGGTTTCGGAAAAATCTTATAATATTTCAGTAGTTCTTCACGTCTCTTAACGCTGAAATCACTTTCCACACCTCAAAAATATTTAGCCTGATTTTAAGTTAGATTCTTGGAAAATTGATAAAAAACCCTTCCTATAAAACGTCTCAACAAGGCCACTTATCGGAAGATATAAGTAATTACGAGGTTTTATAGTGTATAAATTATTGACTTTTAAAAAATATCTAGTATAATGTGAGGTGGATGTTCCAATTTTTGGCACTTTCATTACACAGGAGAAATACAATGAATAGTTTGAACGTGACCAGATACATACTCTCCGGAGGATTTATTACAAAAGCCTCCGATAGAGGTCGAGCTTTCTATCGAGCGATCATTGGGGATCAAATACGAAACGCAAAAGTTTTGATCTGTTGTTTCGCACTCCCCCGTGAGAACTGGGTAGCAGCATTTGACGACGAAAAGGGCAGGTTTCAGTTGTTCAACGGTGCACTCACAATGCATTTCCAGAACGCTGATCCCAGTCGTTTCGCTGACCAAGTCGCATGGGCAGACGTGATTGTCTTCCGCGGAGGTTCAACCAAAAGCTTGATGGATGTCCTTTCGGATATTCTGGGCTGGCAGAAAAACCTTTCAGGAAAGACTGTGGTAG
The DNA here is from genome assembly GCA_038062955.1 of Patescibacteria group bacterium. Classification (GTDB taxonomy): domain Bacteria; phylum Patescibacteriota; class Minisyncoccia; order Phycocordibacterales; family BOKC01; genus JBBTWE01. The sequence continues at coordinate 484,235 of JBBTWE010000001.1, forward strand.
GCTCTTCTGCTGGAGCCCACATGCTCTCGTCGAGCTATCTCGTGACTGACGCAGGACCTCAACTTGCTACTGGCCTCGGTTTACTACCAGTAGTAATTGCAACCCACTATCAGTCGACTTTCATTCATGATGGTGACATCGATAAGTCTCGGGTTTTCTGGGACAAAGTTGATAGTCTCCTGAAGTCGAAAGCTGGTGGAAAAGATGTGCTTGCGTTGAAGGAGGGCGATTTCCAGATCGTCGCAAGTGACAACTCATGACACCCAACTTCGGTTGGGTGTCCTTTTTTAATTTTAATACCTAGGAAACCCACGTAATACATTTTCTCCTAGAGAGCTGCGAGGAAATTGTCACTTATTCTATTTTGAGTCAAATTTTGATACAATTTTCTCATGAACTGGTTCTTCATCGCTCTAATCGGATCACTATTCTACGCATCGACTAACCATATCGACAAATACCTTATTTCTAGGTATTTGAAAAATAGAGAAATTGGATCACTTATCATTTTCTCCTCAATCTTTAGTGTTTTTGCTTTACCAATTATTTTTTTCATACGACCGGAAGTCTTTTCCGTAACACTTATTCAAGGTGTAGTTCTGACATTAGCTGGAATGATGACAGTAATTGCACTACTTCTATACTTCTATGCACTTTTGGAAGATGAGGCGACAAATGTTGTACCATTCTATCAAACGATTCCAATTTTTGCATTCATACTCGGATATATTGTTCTTGGGGAGACAGTTACATCTACACAAATAATAGCCGCGTTAGTGATTATTGTGGGGGCAACAACATTATCATTGGAATTCAATGGAAACAGTATTCGATTCAAGGGTAAAGTAGTGCTTTTTATGCTTCTTGCCTCTTTTCTCTATGCTGTGAGTAGTGTCATTTTCAAACTTGTGGCACTTGAAGAAGGTTTCTGGCTTTCAACTTTTTGGTCACTCGTTGGTAAAGTGGCTCTCGGTAGTTTTTTTCTTATTGCTATACCTATATATCGGAATCAATTTTTAACAGTGCTAAAAGAAAACAAGGTTCGTATTCTTGCTTTAAATTCGATTAACGAAACCGTTAGTATAATCGCCGACGGCTTAGTCGGATTTGCAACTCTTCTTGCGCCAATCGCCATAGTTTTACTTGCTGGATCATTCCAACCAGTCTTTGTGCTTTTGATTGGTATTACTATCACCATTTTTTTACCCCACATATCACAAGAATCGATTTCAAAAAAACATATACTTCAAAAAGTTTTTGCAATATCACTTATTATGGTAGGTAGTTACTTCTTGTTAGGAAATTGACCAGGACATACGCCCCTTGCATTTTTTATCAATACTGACTAGTATAAATGATATAATAGTATTTTCATGACGAAATTAACCCCTTTTGGATATTTAATGACACTCGATCTTTATGGCTGTAAAGAGGGTGTTTGTGATGATTTGAACCTCTGCTACAAATTTCTAGAAGACCTTGTGGCAAAATTAAAAATGAAAAAGCAATCTCCTCCTTTCATTTTTAAAAGTGATGAAGTTAAATACCCAGATAAAGCAGGGTTGAGTGGTTGGGTACCCCTCATTGAAAGCGGTGTTCAAATTCACACCCTTACTCCAAAAAATTTTATTTCTATTGATATATACTCCTGCGGGCACTTTTCTACAGAGAATATTAAAGAATTCGTCAAAGATTACTTTGGATGCAAAGAAGTAGAAATGCACTACATAGAAAGAGGAATTAAATATAACGGTATTCAGTAATTACTACTCTAATGGAACTTCGATAACCGAATAATCTCTCTTAATTACAGTCTTATAGAAAGTTAGAGATATGGATACGACAGCAAATAAAATCAGTATTACAAGAAAAGATGATGTGGCCTTTTTCATTTCAAAGATTATATCATGAGAGTACTATTTATATCATCTAGCAATCTGATTGCTGCCAATTTGGCCTATATAATGAAACAAGAAGGCCATAGTGTTAAGCTCTTTATTGATGAACCTGATCGAAAAGAAAACTTTGATGGTTTGGTAGAAAAAACAGATGATTGGCAAAAAGAATTAAAGTGGGTAGGTAAAGGAGAAAATAGTCTGATTGTTTTTGATGATATAGGTTATGGTAAAATTCAGGATCAACTTCGCAAAGATGGCTATTCGGTCTTTGGTGGGTCAGAAGCTGCTGATAAACTCGAATCTAATCGACAGTTCGCACAAGAAATTTTTTCAGATTGCGGCATTAAAACTGTTCCAATAAAAGATTTCACTGATATTCCCAGCACAATAGATTTTATAAAGAAAAAAAAGGGTGCGTGGGTTATTAAACAAAACGGGCATGCTTCAAAAAGTCTCAATTATGTTGCTCATTTTGATGATAGTAGAGACGTCATAAATCAACTTGAAAATTATCAGAATAATCTAAAAAGCCAAATACGCACAATTACTTTACAACAAAAAATAGAGGGTGTAGAAATCGCATGTGCTAGATATTTCAATGGAACTGATTGGGTTGGTCCTATAGAAATGAATGTTGAACACAAAAAATTTTTCCCGGGAGACATGGGCCCGGCCACTAGTGAAATGGGTACGTTGGCATGGTATGACGATAATGAAAATAATAGATTATTTCAGGAGACTCTTGCAAAACTAAAACCTTATTTACAAAAAATAAATTTCAGAGGGGATATCGACATAAATTCTATAGTTAATGAGAGTGGTGCGTACCCTTTAGAAGCCACACCTAGATTCGGTTCCCCGATTATATATTTACATGAAGAAATTCATCGCTCACCATGGGGTGAGTTTCTTAAGGCTGTCTCAGATGGTAAGAACTATAATTTAAAATGGAAAAGGGGTTATGGTATTGTGATCCTACTCACTGTTCCACCATTTCCTTACACAAAGAAATTAAGAGAAATGTCTCCCAAAGGAATCCATATTTATTTTGATCAAGTTTTAAGGGAAAAACATTTTAATCATGTCCATTTTGAAGGTGTGGCAAAGAAAAAAATTGGTAATCAGGATCAATACTATATATCAGACTATCAAGGATATGTGCTGTATGTGACAGCAGTCGATCGTACGGTCAAATTAGCCAGAAAAAAAGCTGAGAAATTGGCAAAACACATTTATTTTCCAAAAATGTTTTATCGACATGATATAGGTGTTGGTTTTATTGATAATACTTATGATAGGTTAAGGTGGTTAGGATATATATAATTTTTAAATTATTGGCTATAATAGCTTAAATATGAACCCCTTATTATGTCCAGATTCGGTTCCAAGTTTTCTTGGATTTTTTGATTTTTCAATAGCTCCACATTTGCTTTTTTATACGTATATACCCGCAATCCTAATATCTATATTCTTAGGTTTTTTTGTTTATCACAAAGAGAACGGCTCTCTATCAAGTAAATTACTTTTTGCCATTTCCGCTTTCTTTACTTTATGGGTGCTTGATATTTTTATTCTTTGGATTTCGGCCTATAACGATGCGGTGATGTTAGGGTGGCAAATTACTCCGATCTTAGAAGTGCCAATATTTATATTTTCACTTTATTTCGCATATGTTATTACTGATAAAGACCGAAGTGATATCAAACCTCAATTAAAATGTTTTTTTATCTTAATAATGGGTGTTGTTTTTTATTTTTTACCGACATTATCAAATATAGTAAGTTACAACATAAGTGTTTGCGAAGGTTTACCAGGTAAAATGTGGGACATGATGTATGTTGGAGAAATTATTATCATCATGTGGATATTGGGTTTATGTATCGCACGCCATCGTACTGCTCAAAATAATATTTTATTAAAAAAACAAATTATATTTATAGGAATAGGATTGATTTCTTTCTTAACATTGTTTGTTGGTTCAAATCTGGTTGGTCAAATTACTGGAATACAGGAAATTAGTTTTATAGGCTCATTGGGAATGGTTGTATTTCTGGCATTGTTAGTTTATCTAATTGTTCGATATAAAACTTTTAACATAAAATTAATTGGGGCAAATGTTTTAGTTCTCACATTATGGATAGCCACGGCTTCACTGTTTGCTATTGATGAGATAAGTACCATTCGTGCTGTTGTTGCCGGAACATTGATCTTAATTACAATTTTTGGCTACATACTTATAAATTCTGTTAGAAGAGAGGTTAGCCAACGAAAAAAGATTGAAAATCTTGCAGGGGAACTTGCGATGTCAAACGAAGGTCAGAAAAATCTTATTCACATTATGAACCATCAGATTAAAGGCTTCCTTGGGGTAGCCAAGAATATTTTTGCTGAACTATTAACTGGGGACTATGGAGTTATGCCTGAACCTTCAAAACCTCTTTTGACTCATGGATTGGAGGAGATGGGTTCTGGCGTGGATTACGTTCAAGGAATATTAAGAGGGGCCAGCGCTCAATCTGGTGTTCTCCCCTACTCCATGAAACCAGTTGATCTCATGCCTTTAGTGTCTGACCTAATTAAAGAACGAAAAGAGGTGGCAGAAAAAAAAGAACTGTCTTTTGAATCAAATATAACCCCGGGAGATTATAATATAGTAGGAGACGGAGTTCAGATCAAAGAAGCTTTTAAAAATCTGATTACTAATGCCATTAAGTACAATAGCCCAAAAGGCAATGTTAAAGTAGCTTTTGAAAAAGAATACGGAAAGATTATATTTTCGGTAAAAGACACAGGGATTGGTATCGCAGAGGAAGATAAAGCAAAACTATTCACCGCTGGAGGTGTGGGTAAGAATTCAATCAAACATAACACCGACGCGGCCGGCTACGGACTCTCTTTCGTAAAAGGCGTCGCAGAGGCTCATAAAGGTAGAGTGGGTTACAAATCAAACAGCCCGGAAAAAGGCACAACTTTCTTTATCGAATTGCCTGTTAAATAGCATCTAATATTTGTTATACAAACACCGTAAAAAACCTTATTTTAAGGTATTTTATATCAGAAATTCGCAGATTTACAGCACCAACTATTGACAATAGATTCAAATTCATTTATCATCTAGACTGGAATCTAACCATTGTTTTCACAATATTTGTGGGGTGGTTAGAGATGTTACCATAGACGGAGACAAAGATGGGCAGAAAAGTGATCGGTCATGTCGATGGCGAAAGGACAACGACCGAAGTCGTCAAGCACGACAATCTGGTTTTCGAGAGCAGGTACTACGCCAACAACAAGGACGATGACACATCTCGTGGTTCGTTCAACTCGGCCGACAAAGCGTTCGATGCTGCGGAGGAGATGAGCCCGGGAAGTGACGACGACTGACCGGACTGGCTCGACTTTTTCAAAAAAGTCGAGCCATTTTATTACTTAGTTTTAAAACAGGTCTACGTTATACTAAAACATTAAACTTCAATCAGACTGTAAATTACTAAAGAGTGATGAGAAAAAAAACTTACAAAGCAAAATGTCCCCACTGCGATCCAATTAATAAACATCCCGCCCATATTCAGGAACGTTTAAGTAACTTTTTCTTTGACTTTAAGAAATTGCTGATTTCTATAGAAAACAAATTTAAAAACAAATTCCCAAAGTTCTTTAATCATTTAAACAAAATTGTGTTCTATGGCAGTATAAAAACTCTTATTACTATAGGGATTTTGAGAGAAGTTGAAATACCGAAGAAAAATGACTTCATCTCAAATCGTACTTTTGTGTTTCTAGCAGCCGCAAAACAAAGAGGAATAGAAGTGAAAACATTCCAAACTTTTAGTGGACGAAAAACAAATTTTTTTTCAATCATTATTAATGAGAAGAAAAAAATCTTTGAAATATTGCCTCACAATAATATCGATTATGTAGAAATGGTTGAATTTGATAATAAAGATAAATTCAAGGAAATTTTACAAACTAATAGATTTCCGCACCCTGATGGAAAATCATTCAGCAATATCGACCAAGGAATTAATTTTGCCAAACAAAGAAATTTTCCTTTTGTTGTTAAACCTAGCTCTAGTTCTTTAAGCAAACACATTACTTGTAATATACATGATATCTTCTCTTTAAAAGAAGCAATCCGTATAGCACAAATAATTAATAGAGACTTTATTTTAGAAGAACATGTGGATGGACTAGTATATAGGATAACTTTAGTTAGACATAAATTTATAGCATGTTGCTTAAGAGAAGCGCCGAATATTGTTGGTGATAATATCCACACGATTAAAGAATTGATAGAACAAAAAAATAACCACGAGTGGCGCGGGGAGCCAGAAAAGAAAAATTATACATTGCGAAAAATTAAACTTACAGACAAGACCACCTCTATATTAAACTCCAAAGGATTTTCTTTAGAAAGTGTTCCAGAAAAAAATCAGAAAATATACTTGCATGACAAAGTAATTCTGGCGTGTGGGGCAGATATTCATGACAGAACAGATGAGATTCATCCTGATAATATAAAAATGTTTGAAAAAATATCGGAACTTTGCAGATCCCCTATTATCGGAATTGATTTTATCTGTAAAGATATTTCAAAATCTTACAAAGAACAAAAAAGTGCTGTTATAGAAGCAAACTCTTTGCCTTACATAGATATGCATCATTATCCGGTTTCTGGAAAACCTAGAGATGTAGGTGGAGCAATTGCCGACTATCTTCTGTCTTTAAAATAAGACAACGATGGACGAAATCGCAAAAATAAGTTTCTAGGTTTCTTTACGTAAGTATCGAGAATTTTTTTGTACCCAACTTCCTCGACAATTTTCCATGCTTGAGTATATTCGTCGGTTTCGTGCTTAAGGCAAGATTTTTTGTTTATTTCAATCAACTCTGGTCTTTTTAAAACGTCTGTAAAGATATGTTCTAAAAGCGCATGGACTATAATGTGATTCTTTAGCAATTTTGGTTCTTTACCAAATTTTTCGGTAAATTCTTTAGTCCATCCGTAACCAGATTTATGAACTAACTCATGAATAAATCTATTGAGAAAATCCCCTACTTTAACGTGAGCTCCAATAACAATAGCCAGACTATATTGCCTATGACAAGCCGAGACTACCGACACATCAACGATTGAATAAGGGAATTTCCTGTGAGTCTTTTTCTCAATAGTCGAAAAAACTACAGTTTCAATCGGAGACCAGGCATCTTTATACTCTTGAATTCTTTTATCTATCTCCTCTTGAGTTGGAATTTTGTAATCCTTAAACTTTGGAAGAGATAAACAAAAAGGCTTAAAAACCTCATCTAGATTTGGATTGTATCTAATATTTACCTTTGGTTTCATTGAATTTTTAATTAACCTCTCTCCCCAAAATAAACGCTTCCTGCCCCGCCTTTTCTCTTTTTCTACAGAAGATAATTAGATTTTTATTTTCCTGGGGCGCGTAGATTTTTTCATCTCCATCCTTCCCCAAAAATTCACCTTTCTTGAGCAAACCAAAGTCAGAGAAATTTTTTGCTGGAATAAAATTATTTTTTGTATGGTATATCTTGTAAGCTTGGATTGTTTTTTGCGCGTTATTTTTTCCCGGTATTTGTCCTGAGATTATATTGTGTAAAATTAGAAAATCCACGATAGCTTGTTTTGCTATTTCAATAGATGAGGTATCAAAATGATATCCACACTCAACACATAGCCCAAAACCTCCTTTTTTATTCATATAATAATCAGTTCCACCAGGTTCAAGATCGTCCCACCCAAAAGACTTGATTGGAAATGATAATCTTTCAGCTATATGAAAAGACTTGGGTTCGCAAATAATAAAGGGCGAGCTGTTTTTTGTTTTACTAGAATGTATATCAAGGGACGCTTCACTTTCATCTAAATAAGCCATTATTATCTCGGCACGTTTCCTTTCATAACTTTCCATCTCTTTTGCAGAAAGCATCTCTTTAGGTTTAAATGCACGGTTCAGATTCATTTCGATAAACCTTGTTTTTTTCTTAATGGCCAGTAAATTGCCATAGATAAAATGCACCTTACCTCTTTCAATTGAAAGTGTCGGTATAATTTCTTTAAATGCTTCGATACCACACGTCTCGTCACCGTGAATACCAGCTAGGATAGAAATTGTTTTACCTGGTTTTTTCCCAATAATTGTTTGTATGCCATCTTTCATATCTAAAAAAATTACCTTAATTCGTATCAGTATTATTCGACAAAAGAAGTTCTAAGTTTCGCTTCCACATTAAACCTCTTTATAGCAAGTTCAATAAGTGTATCGATCAATTTGCTATAAGATACGCCACTTGCTTCCCATAATTTTGGATACATACTTATTGAAGTAAAACCTGGGATTGTATTTATTTCATTTACAATAATTTTATTATCTTTGGTTAAAAAGAAGTCGACCCTAGCCATTCCCTCACAACATAAAACTTCAAAAGTCTTAATTACCATTTTTTGAATATTTTTTATTGTAGATTTAGAAAGTTCCGCTGGAATTTTTAATTCTGCTCCATTTTCGTCTAAATATTTAGCTTCGTATGAATAAAATTCGTGCTTGGGAATTATTTCACCCGGCAAAGATACTGTTGGTTTTTCGTTACCCAGAACAGAACATTCAATTTCACGTCCAGAAATATTTTCCTCGATCAATATTTTATTGTCATATAGAAAAGCAGAATCTATTGCCTTTTTAAACTCTTTCTCCGAACGAACTTTTGAAACGCCCACTGACGATCCCAGATTTGCTGGCTTAACGAAGAAAGGCAGGGCAAGTTCTTTTTTTATTTTTTTGAACGAGATATATGCAAGTTCGTGTTTTTTATATACTAAAAACTTTGCAATTGGTAACTTAGCATCCCTTAACAATCTTTTCATCACATCTTTATCCATTCCTAGAGCAGAACCCAAAACACCTGCTCCGACAAAAGGAACGTTAGCAAGTTTGAGCAAGCCTTGAATAGTACCATCCTCACCAAATGGACCATGAAGCACTGGAAAAAAAACGTCAATCGGCTCATTTGTACTAGTATTTAATGTTTCAATTATTTTTCCACCATCCTGCGCCGCTAAAGCAATGGTATTAAGTGTATGTTTTTTCTCTATTTTTTCACCTTTCAAAATTAATTTTGATTCGATCTCTGGCAACCAACGACCGGTTTTATCTATACCAATCAAAATTGGTTCATATTTATTTTTATCTAAGGCATCTATAATATTCTTTGCGGATCTAATCGATACCTCATGCTCAGCTGATTTTCCGCCATATAAAATACCAACGCGTATTTTTTTATTCATATAATTTATCCATTATAATCTATCATTTACAAATATCATCATAGTATCAAAAGAAATTATATGACACGGTGATTGGTGTCTAGACATAGGTTAAATATACAAAAAAGCGACCGTATGCTAAAAGAAAATTTTCATTTGACAATAATTGTCAAAAGTATTAGGGTTAATTTGGATCAACTGAGACTTGTCTTCATCAACATTTGGTGATGGCAATACTTTTCGTCTCAGGGTTCTTTCAAAAAAAGTTGGTAGAGACATGAGCCATCAGCAGATACCCGAGCAGGGCAAGGTCACGTTGTGTGGAGTAGAGGGATGTTGTCCCACAATCGACTTCACGGATCCTCACAAGGTGATTCTGAAGGACGACTTCGGTGGTCAAGTACAACTCACGCACGATCAGTGGGATGATCTGAAGACCAAGTTCTCGAAGGCCCATCAGGCCTGAGCGGTTCTGGCATCGTGTACGATGTCAGGCTATCAGCTCTCAGCTACGCAAGTGGTTGGGAGCTGTTTCATTATTTACTAACCCCATTAGAGGATACAAGCACATGCTGTCCCGATATCTTTGCGTTCAGGAGAGAGATGGTGTTGTGGCGTTATTCCACGAACTTCATCCCGATCCTATCTTCTGTTCTTTAGATCAGTGGAAAAATCTTCTCGGTGGAATTATTGACGGTATCGAAGCGCTTCTTACTAAACTAAGAGAGCTCAGACTTATTGTCGATACACCCGAAGATGACGACCGTGAGTTTAAGCTAGTCGCCACTGCTCTTGAGCGTAAGCTCAACCAGCCGACAATCCTTTATCTCATGACATCTCAGGGTTGCAACTTTGGTTGTAAATACTGTCCTGTGCCGGAAACTGCAAAAAAGTACGGTGAATCGCTCCTTTCTAAAGAAGATGCCGTCGCAGGCATTGATCTGTGGCAAGAACACATCACGGATGTGTACGACCCCGCCTTGAGATATTTCGTCATCTTCTATGGTGGCGAACCATTACTCAACCAAGCAGTGATCAAGGATTCCTTAAAGCATATCAAGACGAAGAAAGACGCCGGCAAATTGCCAGCAGACCTCAACATCATGATTGCAACAAATGGATCCTTAGTGAACGCTGAAACCATTGCTTTATGTAAAGAATATGAAGTGATGGTTGCCGTTGGACTCGATGGTCCCAAATCACCAAACGACATACTGAAAGTGGATAGGGATGGTGCCGGAACGTATGATTTGATCGTCTCGACAATCAAATTACTCGTTCAACACGGAATCAGAACATTCGCATCAGTAAGTATCACACCCTTCAACATCGAACAGATTGCGGAGTATTCTGAATTTTTCAGTGAATTGGGAGTCGAAAAATTTGGCTTCAATTTTCTGAAGGGTCGACTACTTCTCGAACTGGTTGGTCATGATGGTTTGAATAGCTACTATCGGCAGGCTTCGCATGGCATTATCGAGAATGCTCGCCGCCAGAGCAAGCCCGGATTTGAATACCAGATGGAGAAGAAGCAAGTTGCTTTCGACAATAAGGATTTCTTCCCTGTCGACTGTACCTGCTATGGAAATCAACTGGTGATCCAACCTGACGGACAGATTTCCAATTGCCCATTTTTCAAAGCCTGGCTCGGCCAAGCAAGAGAGGTGAGCAAAGATTTTCGCATTTGGGATCAGCCAATCGTCAAGGAATGGCGGAAACGCTTACCTCTTTATCACTCAGGGCAAGCAAAAGCTATGTGTGGAGGTGGGTGTGCATGGAGTTCAAGCGAACTGAAAGGAAGTCCGCTTGCTGTTGATGATTCAAGTTCCATCTTTTCAAAGGAAGTACTCAATGAACTCATCTGGTCACGATACGACCGGGCCGAGTCTCAGAAAGCCTAGTCTTGGGATTATCGGGGGCTCGGGAATGTGTGCATTTCCCGAACTCAAGGTAATCTCAAGACTACGGCCTGAGACAAAGTACGGTCTTCCGTCAGACGAAATCGCGATCTGCGAGCATGACGGACAACTCATTGCTTTCTTGCCGAGACACGGCTCGAAGCATACGCTGGCACCACACAAGGTGCCGTACAAGGCAAACCTTGCAGCCCTGAAGAAGATCGGGGTCGAATATGTCATCGGAACCTGTATTGTCGGAAGCCTTAAAAAAGAGATCGCTCCCGGCAGTCTGGTAATCCCTGACCAATTCGTCAATCTAACTTGGGGTCGTGACGACCATTCAGAGGCAGATGGAGGTTCATTCGTCCATCTGCCAATGGGGGAGCCGTACTGTGGCCACCTTCGCAAGAAGATCATGGAGCAATCTGTTGCTACTCAGACAGCAATAATTCCGCAAGGGACGGTTGCTGTGATACAAGGTCCGCGATTCTCAACCACTGCAGAAAGCCGATGGTTTTCTGCGAACGGATGGGACATCGTCAACATGACTCAGTATCCAGAGTGCTACTTTGCACGCGAACTCGGACTCTGTTACGCAGCAATTGCAGCGGTAACGGATTACGATGTCGGTCTTCAGGAAAATCTTGTCATTGATCCGCGTCACATGGACGCTGTGCTCGTTGTCTTTAAGGACAACATTCGAAAAACAAAGAACTTCTTATTAGCCTTTATCGAAAGTGCGCTTGGTGATCTTTCGTGCAAATGCGCATCTGTCGTACTAAAGGCCTATTACGAAGCATAGGTGTGAAAACACTCCCCCGCTGAAGAATATTCTCAGCGGGGTTTTTATTGACCCACCTTGCTATCATTAGCGTCTCATGTTACTTTATCGTAGGAACAGTACATTTACAGTGTTATAATATGCCCACAAACAAAGGAGACAATCATGCTACAAGCAAAACACATTCAAAAAAGCTACGGCGCTCTGACTGTGCTTGCTGATGTCTCCTTCTCCTTGGCTAAAGGGCAGAAGGTGGCATTAGTCGGCGACAACGGGATTGGTAAGACAACTATTCTCAAGATCATTGCCGGACTGACGGAGCCTGACGCTGGCGAGATCGAACTCGCCAAGAATACGTACATCGGATATCTCCCGCAGGATACCAGTCTATCGGGCAATGAAACGATCAGTGCGTATTTGAGGCGGATCACAGGCATTGATGCCCTTGAGCAAAAACTCGAGGCACTTGCTTCTCACCTTGAGGACAAGGCGAAGACGGATGAGTACGGGGACGCACACGAGCAATACGAGCGTCTCGACGGCTATGCCTTTGAGCATCGCATCAAAGTGATGCTTGCAGGTTTCGGTTTTGATAACATCGGTATTGATCATCGTCTGTCCGGTTTAAGTAGCGGACAGAAAAGCAAAGTGATGCTAGCGGGGATTCTCCTCAAAGGTGTCGATCTCTTGCTTCTCGATGAGCCGACGAACAATCTTGATCTGCCAGCACTCATCTGGCTTGAGGATTTCCTCCGGAAGTCCAATGCCGCTTGCATTGTCATTTCTCATGACCGTCGGTTTCTTGACCGAGTTGTGAAGAAAATCTTCGAGCTTGACCGGCATACGCGCGTACTCAACATTTCAGGAGGCACATACAGTGACTATCTTGCAGTGGTGGCGAAGCGCGTTGCTCGACAAAAGGAAGAATATCGACTCCAACAGGAGGAGATAGAACGCCTTTCCGATCAGGCACGACAGCAGAGAGTTGCTTCGGCTAAGGGGTCAAACTGGCAAGGAAGCGACAATGACAAGTTCTCGCGAGGTTTCAAGCGAGACCGTGCAGGAAGATCTGGCAGAAAAGCTAAAATACTCGAAAAGCGAATCGATCAGATGGAAAAAGTTGAAAAACTCATCGAACGCGCTCCGTTTGAGATTCCGCTTAAGGCCGAAGTTGGTCCCGGAACGCTTGATATCCGTCTCCTCGACGTGGTAGCAGGATACACGGACGGCTTCAGTATCGGTCCTGTGTCATTTGAAGCACGGTATGAGAGCAGAGTTGGCATCATGGGCTTAAACGGTGCCGGGAAGTCAACACTACTCAAGACTATTACCGGCCAACTGGCGGCACGTAGCGGCACGATCGAGATTGGTTCCGGTGTTAAAATCGGAAACATGATGCAGGAGCATGAAAGCCTGCCTCGTGATTGCACGCTTTTTGAGTTTCTTAAGGAGCGTGCGGGGCTCAAAGACAACGAGGTCTACAGTCAGCTCGCAAAGTTTGGCCTCCAAGAAGGTCAAGTGAAGCAGCCAATCAGTACTCTGAGTCCTGGTGGCCGTGCTCGATTGCTTCTGGCCTTATTTTCTGCTCAGTCGGTCAACGTGTTGGTCCTCGACGAGCCTACAAATCACCTCGATCTTGAGGCGCTCGAAGCTCTAGAGGAAACGATCGAAGCCTATCGAGGAACAATATTGCTCGTGTCTCACGATCGATACTTTCTCGAAAAAGCACGACTTGATTCCACGTATACATTGTCGGAAGGGGTTCTCACCAAAATTCCTGATTACAAAACGTATGTGGCACAAGCCGAGGAGCGAGCATTGCAGCTCTTGAAGTCACTGTAGTTCATGAACCCGGGAGAGCGAAAGCTTTTCCCGGGTTCTTTTTTAACCATGATCAAATCAGAACGTATAGCGAAAAGAATAAGCCAAGAAATAAAAGTGTGGAAGAAAAACCATGCTAAATTAGTCGTGGCTATTGATGGATATGCTGGCTCTGGAAAAACCACTGTAGCTGATTTCATTGCAAAGCAAAATAGCGATATCTTAGTGGTACATATTGATGATTTTATTAATCATTGGGAGAACAGAAAACAGATGATAGACAGTGCCAAAGATAAATCAAAAATCTTTGAATATAATTGGTATCGATATGACGACATGAAAAGACTCATCGAAGAATTTTTGAATAAAAAGATTGGGACAATTCAATTTCAAACATACGATTATATTAAAAATGATTTTGGTCCAGAACAATCATTTGATCTTTCAAAGAAAATTTTACTGATAGATGGAATATTTCTATTTCATCCTAAACACCCGATAATTAAGTTGATGGATAAAAAGATTTATCTTGACGCTAATTTCGATAAAGCAGATAAAAAAAGAATTTTGAGAGAAAAAAATAAATTGGGCAAATCACACGTTCCTGAGAATCATCCAGATAACTGGATTCAATATTTTAAGATAGCTTATAAAAGATATATAAAAGAATATAATCCTGCGAAAAAAGCAGATTTAGTTTTTCGGGTTTAAATCAAAAGTTATAAAATAACTGTTCTAATCATGCTCAAACCAAAACGTATAGCCCGAGGAATAATTCTGAATAATGACAAGATATTGCTCTGCAAAAACCTGAAACACGGCTCTTATTTTTTGCCTGGCGGTCATATAGAAAATGAAGAATCTGCTCAAAATGCTCTTGCAAGAGAGGTACGAGAAGAGATGGGTAAAGTTGTTTTATCAAGCAAGAAAATATCTGGGGTTGAAAATACTTTTACAGAAGACGACATCGAACACAGAGAGGTTATTTATTTGTACTCTGTAGAACTCCAAGATTATGAAAACATTAAAAGCTTAGAAGATCACATCGATTTTGAGTGGATATTGATCACTGATTTTTCAAAGATCAATTTCAGACCAGAAAAAATGACTCGGGTTGTACTTAAAAATATAAAAAAATAAATGCCAAAAAAATTTACGGAAGAAGAATACGCTAAAATTCTCCCAAAGAAGCGAGTTGGAGCAGGAGTTTTATTTTTTAACACAAAGGGTGAACTACTTATTGTAAAACCGGATTATAGAAAAGAGTGGCTTGTACCAGGAGGAGTCACTGACGAAAATGAATCTCCACTTCACTCTGCGGTTAGAGAAGTAAAAGAAGAGATCGGGCTTGATGTGACAGAATTAAAATTGGTGGGAGTATATTACGGACCGAAAAATGGAATTTTCACTGATTCGCTTAAATTCATCTTTTCAGGTGGTGTTTTAACTGAAGATCAGATTGCTCGCATTAAATTGCAAAAGGAAGAATTGGAAGAATACAGATTCGTTTCCATAGAAAACGCACTATCCGTTTTATCTATAAGTTTACAGAAAAGCATACCAGCATGTTTAAAAGCTATTAAAAATAAAACGGTCGCTTATATAGAAATATAGATTACTGAGTGAACAGAAAAAATTAAACTTTGAGTTTCGTTTCTACCACACGCATTTTGTCTTCCAACCTCTCCATCCTGTTTTCCAATCCCCTAATTAAAAGATTTTCAATCCTATCCAATCTTTCTTCGACTTTATCGAATCTCTTATCTACCTGTTCAAACCTTTCATCTACCTTATCGAACCTTTCATCAACATTCTTAAACCCTTTCTGAGTCATCACGGCTAAATCTTCAATTGTCATTTTCTTTTTTATCATATTTGAAGATATTTTAACATATCTAGACCTACGGAGAAAATAGAGATAAAAGTGTAAATTTCACTACTGGTGCAGGCCGATTTGGAGTTCATAGAGCTTTCTGTATTCCCCATTTTCTATTTTTAGAAGTTCGTCGTGATTGCCTCTCTCTACTATCGTTCCGTCTTTAAACACAAAAATTTTATCTGCTTTTCGGACAGTACTCAAGCGATGAGCAATGATGAAAGTGGTTTTGCCTTTCATAAGTTTTTCGAGAGACTCAGTGATTATTTTTTCTGATCCGGCATCGAGAGCAGAAGTTGGTTCATCGAGAACAAGTATTTTTGGATTTCTTAAAATTGCACGAGCAATCGCGATCCTTTGTTTTTGACCAACAGAAAGTTTAATCCCTCGCTCCCCCACAATTTGCTCCCATTTAAGAGGAAATTTTTCGATAAATTCCAAGGCATGTGCTTTTCGAGCGGCATCTATAATCTCTTTATCACTCGCATTGAAATTGCCGTATTTGATGTTCATTTCTATTGTGTCATTAAACAAAACGACTTCTTGCGGCACTACAGCAATCTGAGAACGGAGACTCCGTAAATTAATATTCCCTATTCTTTGTCCATCGATTAGAATTTGGCCTTTATCGGGAAAATGATAAGCCGAAATAAGGTCAATAAGAGTGCTTTTGCCCACTCCCGATTCGCCAACCAAAGCTATTACTTCCCCAGACTTCACAGAAAAAGAAACATCTTGCAGAACAGTTTTGTCTGCCTCATAAGAAAAATAGGTATTTTTAAATTCTATATCTCCTTTCAAATTGAGCTTAATGCTTCCGTGAGAGTCATAGTTCTCTGGTGAAAGTCCAAGAATCTTTTCGGTTTCTTGTAAATTTACAATGCCATTATGAATAGTTTGCCAACTACGAACAATCGCGATAAACGGTCCAAAAACCATTGCCGCATAAGCATTAAAAGCCAAGAGTTCACCTATGGTCATATCTCCTTTCGAAATATAAAATACGGAAAGCACAAAGATCACTACTTGGGTAAATAAAATAATAAACCGCTGAAAAAGCGTAAGGATACCCCAAATTTTAGTTATGGATACCCATGGAGACATCGCCCCACTCATACTATTTTCAATCCTCTCACCCTCATACACTTCTGCACTAGCTTGCTTAACGGCCAAAGTATTTTCTGTGGCGTCATAGGCAATACCGAATGATTTTGATATTTTATCGTGATATTCTTTCTGGTGACCTCCGAGCGGCTGCACTTTTCGAAGAAGAACAAGTATGTAGATTATGAGCCCAGCAATCAAAACACAAGCGAGTACAGGTTTAATATAAAAAGCAACAATAAAAGCAATCAGAATACTGAGAATTTGTGGGGCAAGATCGATAATAATATTGCCAGTCAACACTTCAAGAGCATATGCTGATTGAGTAATTTTACTGCCGATTTCTCCAATTTTTTGTTTTTTATGAAAAGAGATAGGTAACGTTAAAAGAAATCCGAAGCCTTTAGCAATATAATCCGACCACACGTAGAAACCCAAATATTCGCTCATTAAATTAAGTCGCCAATCTAAAACATAAGTAATAAGTTGAATGACAAACCACGTCAAAAGTAAAATTGCGTAAAACGGAAAGACAACATCCAAAATACTGATCGAGGTTCGAACAATTATTGAATCAAAAAATTTACCAATAATAAAAGGGATTAAGCCATTTCCAATAGCAGAAAAGATACCCATCAAACTTAAAGAGATGAGATGTTTTTTATATTGACTCAAATAGGAAATTAAAATTTTAAAGCCAGTATATAGGCCTTCTTTGGTCAATTTTTCTATTTCTGTTTTGTCTTGATCCTGTGTCATTCAAAGGATAATACCACAAGAAAAAGAAATTAGTCTTTTGAGATGGTTTTAATGAATTGTTTTATATTTTTAATCGACTTATTTAGCACAGCATCATAAATTTCTTGTCCTGAAATATCCAAATTATGATCATTCCTATATTTTTTGAACGATAAAATTAATTCTCTTTGCTCACCTGTTAGAACAACGTCGCCGATATTTAGAAATTTCTTTTTTCGATCTTCAAATTCTGCTCTTCCCACAAACCAAATATCTACTTTCCATTTTTCTTCCCCCAATCTTTGTTTTAAACCTATGTAATGTCCATGGGGAAATTCAGCGCCTTTACGACTATCATCCCAATCACCTTTTATAAAATAACTTCTAAACTTACCTTTCAAATAAAGAAATTTCAGTATATCCAAAACTTCTTCCGCTAAATAAGGATTTTCTCGAACAACGGTAATATCAATATCACCATGCATCATAACGTTCCCTGCATAAGCACCGGAAAAGAAAACATCACCAAAACTCTTCAGCTGACTGATAAGATCTGTCTCCTGTAGCAAAATATCTGCATTATTTTTAAACTTTCCGCTTGTTTGAGAGAGTTGAGACATATATCTATTATACTACTTTGTCTTTTTCTATAAAAAGTTATAATGAAAGGCGGGAGTAAGCCTTAAATTAACTTACATGAACATATCAAGTAAAACATTTTTATATTTTGGGATTATTCTGCTCGGTGTAAGTGGATTTTTTTTCACCATATTCCTCCCCTACCCTACAGGTTTTTACGCTTTCGTTGTCATGGCTGCGCTCGGAGGATTCTCCGTTTCCGCAAATGTTTGGCACACCAAGAAAAATCACAAAGAATTGGTCTGTCCTACCGGCTCTAATTGCAACGTTGTCGTAAACAGTAGATATTCAAAGTTTTTTGGAATCCGCCTCGAATATATGGGGATGGCTTATTTTGCAATAATTATCTTGGGTTATTTAGCTCTTATTCTCTTCCCAGAATTTTTCGTTGGTGGCCGTCTCATCGCGCTTGCCATGCTTACAATCGCCGCCGCTCTCTTCTCCTGCTATTTGCTCTTCGTCCAGGCCGTTCTTTTGCGTTCCTGGTGCATTTGGTGCGTATTGGCTTCAATGATGTCTCTCACTGTATTTTTTATTTCACTTATAAGTCTTCCGCTTGCTACAGGTTTTCTCACAAGCATAGAAAATATAATTGTAATGCTTCAATTCCTGGGCTTCGTCTTGGGAATGGGTGGAGCTACTTCAGCTGTGTTCCTGTTTTTAAACAATTTTCTCAAAGACTCAAGTATTGATGAAGATGAACTCAAAACTCTACAGAGTTTTTATGAATTAGTTTGGTTTGGGTTTGGACTTGTTCTTATAAGTCAATTTGCAATGTATGTGACCGCACCGGGAATTTTATCAGAATCTCCAACCTTTATTATGAGAATTATTTCCTTGATGGTTTCGGGCTTCTCCGGCGCGCTTCTTATGATAATTTTTGCTCCATTTTTGGTATTCGTACCATTCGTCAAACCAGAATCAAAACCTCACGGCTCATGGCTTCTTAAACTTCGCACTCCAATTTTCGTAGTTGGCGCTGTTGCTCTGGCTTCTTGGTACTTTGCCTTTGCCACCCACTTTATGCCAACGAGATATAATATAGATACACTTATCATCGTTTATCTCATTTTCTTAGGTCTGGCAGTAATCGCAGGTCTTCTTTGGGAAGAAATCGTGGGCCGAAGCTCACAACAAATAACAAAAGACTAATCACTATAACCTCATAAAACTAAAACACCCGCCAGCAGTGGCGGATGTTTTAATTTGATTCACTAAAATCAAAGAGACCTAAATTCTTTTATTTTTGAATGCAGTACGAGGCGACAAGGAGCAAAAAAGTGAAATGTATGTAGTAATACTTTGAACTTTTTTGCGACGCAGTCAACAAAGTAATGCGTCAAAAATAAAAGAATTTTATTGTACTGGGTTTTTCCCCTGTATAACTCTCACCAAAAACATGATAATCGCAACAACAAGGAGAACGTGAATAAACCAACCAATAGCGTAAACCCCAACAACTCCCAAAAACCAAAGAATTAGTAAAATGATTGCAATTGTAGTCAACATGTTTATTTTGTAATTAATAGTTAATAAATCTATTTTAACTCTAACACGTTTCTATTCACTACAACATTGATGTTGGTGTTTATATCTTTTTCTTGAAGATTCGATACCCTATATAAGCTAGAAAAATAACTATCAGGCCTATGATTATGGCGTTTTCTGCCAAATCTATCTGTTCCGCATAAATTTTATATAAAGATCCAGCTTGCCATCCTACAATTCCTAAGATTGTCGCTCTTATGAAAGTACCTAAAAATGTACAAATAATATATTTCAAAATTGAAATTCTCATGATACCAGAAAGAGCGCTTATGACGACAGAAGGAACTATAGGAACAGCTCGCAAAGCAAAAAGAGTGAGAGAATCTGCTTGCTTAGAAGCAAACTTGGCTTCAGTTTCTTCAACTGATTGCCATGAAACTCCCACATATTTCCCATATTTTTTCAAAAACGGTTTACCTGCAAAATAAGCCAGAGTGTAAATAAATAAAGATCCAATAGTAACCCCTATTGTGGCTGGCAAAACAACAAACATCATGAGATATCCGAGCGAAGAGACATTTATGGGCAAACCATCCATAAAAGAAAACCCTGCTCCCATTATAACTAGACTTGATGGAATCGGAGCAATAACTTCTTCAACAATAGATGCGAGAAAAACCCCCCAAGCGCCATAGGTAACAAAAAGATTTTCTGCGAAAATTACTAGTTGGGAAATCATTTTAAAAAAGTAGATTCAAGATTCATGATACAAGAATCAAGACTTAAAAATTTAGAAGAAGATTCCTATTCATGAATCGTGAATCTACTGACTTATATGTTCACGATGAATTTCAAAATAGATATCAAGGAGGGCAAAAAGCAAACTCAAAACAAGTGGGCCAAGGATAAATCCAAGGGGACCAAAAAGAGATAGACCGCCAAAGATTGAGAGTAAAATTAAAAATGGATGAATGTGCATTCCACGCTCCACGAGTCTTGGACCCAAAAAGTTATCAATAAGCCCGACTGCCGCTACTCCCCAAATGATAAGTCCTATCGCAAAAGGTGTCTGCCCGCTCCAAAAAAGATATAAAGCGGCTGGAACAATCACAAGTGCGGTGCCAAGGCCGGGTATCAAAGCGGTTATCGCCGCAATACTTCCCCAAAGCACAGGATTTGGAACATTGAAAATTAGGAAACCGATTGCGGTGAGAGCTCCTTGAATTAAAGCTATTCCAAGATTCCCGCGAATGACAGCATTGATCGCGGACTTAAGTTTGCGAAAAATAGCTTCATCATGATTATCTTGGAGAGGACTCGATGCCACAATTGCTCGTTTAAGTCTGCTTCCATCTTTGAAAATGTAATAGAGAGCCATAAGAAATATAAAAACTCCCACAAATGCGGCGGCAAAATTTGAAACAATAGATGTTATGTGAGGAATGAACCATTTTAGACCTTGTTCGGTATATTGTTTTAAATCAAAGGAAAAATCAGCAGGCAGAAAGGCTAGATTCTTAATATTATTTACCAATTGCTCAACTTTATTATTGAAAGCGGAATTACTACCCTCTTCGGTAATAGAAAGATAAAGATGGGACGTTTCTTGAAAAACTTGAGTTGCTAAAAAAGAAATTGGAATTATGACAACAATCAAAACCGATATTGTGGATAGCAAAGCGGCCAAAACTTTTTTCTGTCCAGTCCATGTAAGAATTTTTTGATGCAATGGGTCAAAAACAGTCGCAAAAACTACAGCCAGAATTAAAACATAAATAAATGGTTTAAACAGAAAAAAACCTAAAGTTAAAACAATTAGGAGAAGAAAAAGCAAAAAATATAGTTCGGATTTGTGCTTATCCATAAAGATAATATTCCCTTAATGTTATCACAAAAAACCACCTTTCACTTAGTATTTCCTAATAACCCCCTTCACTACGCCGCCGATTGTAAGTTGGCTTTCCGGATAAATATTTTGAAAATTTTTATTGGCCGGTTCAAGAAAATATCCAGATTTCTCTTTCTTTAAATATTTAAGCGTCCAATCCCCGTCCACACAAGCTACCACGATATCTCCTATTTTTGCATTTTCAGTTTTTTCAACAATAACCAAATCCCCTTCGGTAATACTGGCATCAATCATTGAATCCCCAGAAACTGTAAGAACATAATGAGACTTTTTATTTTTACCAACTATGTACTCATCAAGACTCATAGTTCCCGAGAAATCTTCCTCGGCTGCGGTTGGAAAACCAGCCTGAACAGTTCCTAATACCTTAAGTTCTCCTAAACTTAGTGGCGTAATTTTGCCTTGTGCATCTTTTTCGATCACACCTTCATCTTTAAGTTTATTTAAAAGTTTATAGACAGAATTTTTGGATTTGAAACCACAAAACTGCATGATCTCTTTATAACCTGGCATCCGCTTATTTCTTTCATAGAAATCGAGAATTTTCTCCTTGTATTGTTCCATAGTGTGTAAAACTTCTATATTCAGCGCATCTCATCGTTACTTCGCTCCGAGCCTCCCTCACCGTATCAGTACATACGGCTCGGTACGGTTCTCACTTGCGCCTTGATCTGCATCTGAACATAAAAGTTTTTAGTTTACTTACTGATGAGACGCTTGAAAAAGAACCCCCAAATCGAATCACTCTCCATTCCTCGAAGTCGAGCAGTCAATATCTTGTGTCTCAAAGATTCTTTCCTGTATGACTCGCCCTTAATAATCTTTCGATCAATTATGTTATTAAGGTGGGCCAATTCCAGTCTTATGTATTTTTGAGATTGCTGTCTGCTCATACAAACAGTATAGGTGAACTAGGGTTCACCAGTCAAGCTCATACCTGTGGATAACCTCGCGCATCTCAATTAAAATATAGTTGATTGAGATGATTGGTTATCAAGTTATTTTTTATTATGATCGCCCCGTACTTGTTTTTGAAGTGTTGTTGGTGAGGATATAGCTTGATTCAAAATAGCAAAAAAACTATCTTTATTTTTTGGGTTTATTTTTTTATTTTGATTCATATTTTTAATTAGTCACCATAACCCTCCTTCTTCCACCACTCTAACATTTCTTTTGGGTCAACACCACAGTGTCTCATACATTTTTTTATAGAAGACATTGTGCCATCAGGAATTTCTTCATTCCTGTTTGGTAATTTTAACGTATAGTTAAAGCCTCTTCTTGCCCATATTTCATCGTCTCCGTTTGTATTTGCAAGATAAAAATCTTTTGTTTCTAAAAATTTCTTTATGATTTCGGCTTTTCTTGCTCTGAAAAACTTAGGCATGTGTACTAGACAATCTATTATTAGGTATGTGTTGGGTAAGAAGCTTTATTTCACCATTAAATCTTGAGAACAAATTAACAATTGAGCTTAATAAAGGAGCAACAAAAAACAGCATCAAATATTTAAATGGTGGTCTCACATTTAACGACGGTTCGAGATTAGGATTTTTTTGCACGGTTTCAAGTAAAAGTATAGAACTCCTAAAAAGTCTTTCCACAAGGTCTTTTTCTGACTTTCCTTCTTCCACAAAACCAAACTCTTTGCAAATCCCAAGATAGCCTTTCTCACCTCTGTTTATTATAAGATAGTGTATTTTTCCTTTTTTAGCTGTATTTCTCATAACCTATGTAAGTTATATATACTAAGAACAAAAAAAATTGTCAACATTAGTAATGAGGTGGCCTTACTTTTTATTTCCAGAAACAACGTAAAGGAAAAAATATCTAACACCTATCAATAATCCAGCGAACACTACAAACGTCAATAAAACAAAGTCATTTGTAAAAATATTATCAATGGCAGAAAAAAATATCAAAATAAAAATAATCCAAACAAAAACATAGATGCCTTTTGCAAATCTAAACCACCAATAATCTTTTAATTTTTCTCTCGGAATAGTCATTTTGATTAATATTTCAATTATACACCTATTATATCTTTAAAAAAGATAGAGTATAAGTGTTTTTCCTAAATCTTAAATCGTATATCTTAAATCTTCCTCTATTCGTAACGAAGCGCTTCCATCGGACTCTTCTTTGCGGCGCGGCGGGCTGGATAAATTCCGAAAACTAAACCGATAAAAGCAGAAACAGCGAGGCCCAAAATTGCAGCAGAAATTGGAAAAGTAAATGTCCAGCCGGAGGCAACAGTCGAACTCAAAACAAGCGCTGCCAAAAATGAAATTCCAGCACCTAAAATTATTCCGATTACTCCTCCGAAGCCTGTCAGGATGATTGCTTCAAATAAAAATTGAAATAGTATATCTCCTTCTGTCGCTCCCAAAGCTTTCCGCAAACCAATCTCACGAGTTCTTTCAGTCACCGAAACAAGCATAATATTCATAATTCCAATACCTCCGACAACCAGAGAAATCCCAGCAACCGACCCGAGGAGAGCGGTAAGCACAGTAGTGATAGTGCCAACAATGTCGGCCGCTTCTTCCGGAGTGTTTACGTTAAAATCATCATTTTCCGGATCAGTAATTTTATGCGACTCACGTAAGGTAGCCTCAATATCATGTACGACACGCGGTACCATTTCCTTGGACTCGGCTTTTATCATTATCGAATTAAAATGATTAGTGCCAGTTATATATTGCTGGGCAGTGGTATATGGCATGAGAACCATTTCATCAACACTGAAAATTGAAGTCTCACTATCTGGAAATACACCGATAATTCTATAAGACTGCTCTTTGATCCTAATTGTCTCGCCGACTGCGTCAGAAAGTCCGAAAAGATCTTCTTTAATAGTAGTACCCAAAACCGCCACTCTCGCTTTTTGTTTAACATCCTCTTCAGTAAAAAATTGTCCGACTTCCGGATAAACTCCCAAAATATCTGGGAAAATTTCTCCCGAACCAACTACTGTTGATCTTTTGGTTTCCCTCTCATAGACAACAGAAGCCGGTTGCATGACCATCGGGCTTATGTCTCGTAACCCTTGCACGTTGGCTTTGTTACGTAGTGCCACAATATCTTTTGGTTTTAAAGAATCCGTATAAACTTCTGCAAAATTTGATGGGCCTTCCGGCTGTCTCCCCGGGTCAATCGAGATAGTAGTAGCACCCAATCCTTCAATCTGATTGAGAATTAAATCTTCGGCGCCTTGGCCAATAGACATAACAATAATGATTGAAGTAATTCCAATCACAATTCCAAGAATGGTCAGAAGTGATCTGGATTTGTTGGTGGCAAGGCCGGTGTATGCGGTTCTGATTCTGTGTTTAAATAACATGTTTATAACTTTTGTATTTGACGCATCTCATCGTTGCTTCGCTCTGGTGCTCCCTCGTCGTATTACTGAATACGTCTCGGTTCGCTCCTCGCTTGCGCCTTGATCTGCATTAAAATCTAAAAGTTCTAATTATTTTGTGTAATTTTCGCTAACACGACGACCAGTCGCCAATTTTGTATCACTTTCAATCAGTCCATCTTTAATGCGGATTATTCTTCTTGCGTGTTCAGCAGTTCCTGTCTCGTGAGTAATAAGCATGATCGTCTGACCTTGATCGTTTAATTTCTGAATTATTTCCATCACAATTTTTCCCGATTTTGAATCCAAGTTTCCGGTCGGTTCATCAGCAAAAATGATGCTTGGTTTGTTTACAAGCGCACGCGCAATCGCCACTCTCTGTTTTTCTCCACCAGAAAGTTTGGCTGGTTCAAAGTCGAGACGATGACTCAAACCCACCGCCTCGATCGCCTCTCTCGCCCGAGCGTCCCACTCTGACTCCTTAACATCAGAATAAAGTAGGGGCAATTTCACATTTTCGAGCACTGAAGTTCGTGACAATAAATTAAAAGCTTGAAAAATAAATCCTAATTTTTTATTGCGGATTTTTGCGACTTCCTCATCTGAATATTTACCCATTTCACGTCCTTCAAAAATATATTCTCCAGAAGTATAGCTATCGAGAAAACCTAAAATCTGAAGAAGGGTTGATTTACCCGAACCCGATGGACCCATGACGGCCACAAATTCTCCAGGTTCAACTTTGAAATTTATACCATGAAGAACAGGGGTTAGAGTTTCCCCATCTTGATAGGTTTTTTTTAGATTTTTAACTTCAAGAAGCGGCATAGATTAAGTCTAGATGTTACGGGTAAATCTATTATTTAGTTTCTGTAAACACAATCACTTTGTCTCCCTCGGCAAGTCCTTCTGTTATTTCTACATTTCCATCAGAGCCACGAAGTCCTGTCTTTACAATTTTTTCTGCAATAGTACCGTCAATGTTCTGTACTTGAACAAATTTTTGTCCATCTCTCGAAATAACTGATCGGCCAGGCACCGCTAGAACATTCTCTTTCTTTTCACCCTTTACAGTTATGTCGGCGGTCATACCAGATTTGATTCGATTGTCTGGCAGAGTAAATTCAAAGGTGGTTTTATAAGTCGCTACCCCATCAAGCAGAGTTTCAGCTGGATTCACAGACACCACAATCGCAGTAAACACGACATCATTTCCGTAAGCATCCAAGGTTACATCAGCCAAAGCTCCAACTTTCATCTTAGCAATGTCAGCCTCCGGTAAATTAGCTTCAATTTCATACTCATTCAAAGATATGAGAGAAATTACCGGTTCATTTTGAGAAATAGTTTCTCCAACTTCTGCCAGCACTTCTGTTACCACTCCATTTATTGGAGACCGAATAGCCCGGTGATTTATGGCAATTTGCGTGTCTTCGATATCAAGCTCGGCTTGTCTCACATCAATCTTAAGGCTTTCAATATCTTTATCTTCGTCAGTGATTCCCTCTTTGAAATTTTTAATATCATCTATAATCTCAAACAATTCTGAAAGATGCGTATTGATTGAGTCAGTAAATCCGTCTAGTGTTTCTTGATCTTCCACAAGTTCCTCCGGTAAGTCTTGATCGATTATTCTATTCTCAACTAAATCCACCAGATTGTTTACTTTCTTAACGACATCGGCAACGTCCTTGGCGACTTCATATGTTTGTTCAATCAATGATCCAATAGCTTCTGTCTCGGATTCTCGGTCAAGAGTTCTGTACAATTTTTGCATTGTTTCAAACTGTCTTTTGGCCGCAAAATATGCTTTAGTTGTTTCCTTTCTCAAATCTTTGGCCGCATTTCCATAACGCAAACTAGTGACATCTCTCGATATATAATTATGAGAAAGTACATCGTCTAAATCAGTAATTATCGAGGGTAAATCCAAAAAAGTTTCGGACACAATATTGAACCCATCTTCATAAGCAATCTTAAGATCATCTTCTGAATTAGTTTTTGTTTCCTGCTTATTTAGAGCGATTTTAGATCTCTCAAGTTCTGTTTCTTGCCTCGCAAGACGCACCCATAAGTCATCACTGTTCACTCGTAAAAGAGTTTGTCCTTTTATGATTTCTTGTCCAACTATTACATTGATAGCAACAATCTTACCACCAGACTCGATAGCCAATTCTACTTTTTCTGCTGATTCAACTCGGCCAGTTACGCTAATTTCTTCAGCAACAGTCACAGGCACAACTTCTAAAACTTCGGTTTTGAGTTCATCACCGCCAGAAGCCATGACAAAACCACCAATTAAAAGGATGATGGCTATGATTATCGAGAGAATTTTGTGTTTTTTCACAAAACCCCAGATTTTCCCCCAGATTTTTTTCAAGATGATTTTAATTTTTTGCATAATTGTTTAAGAAATATGGCCTTTAGTTGCACTATATAAGCACAAATTAAAAAAATCGTCAACCCTTTTGACGATTTTTCTTTTATGAAGAGTTCTTAGAAATTTCAGATTTGAGACAAGTTTTTTAATAAAACCGAGTACCGGAGCGAGACGTATGTACTTATACGATGAGTGGAGGAGCGGAGATTTTAGTAAAAAAATTGGCCAAATGTGGAAGTTCTACTCGCGAGGGCGCATAAGGGGGAAAATTTGAGATTCTCTGATGCTCTTCCCGGCCAAAAAACTAAACAACCTCTCTGAAACTCCAAATCCAAAAGTTGGTGGCATTCCGTATTCCATCGCTTCAACATATTCAAAGTCTGCCATTTGTGCTTCTTCATCTCCCGCATCACGAAGAGCTTGTTGTTTTTCGAATCTTTCACGCTGATCAATCGGATCATTTAACTCATTGAAAGCTTTGCCGAGTTCGCTTCCAGCAAGAAGAATCTGGAAACGTTCCACTACCCTGTTGTCGGTCGGAGTCTTCTTGGCTAAAGGTTCAAGGTAGATCGGCATGCCGGTAAGAATTGCCGGACCCGCAATAGTTTTGCGAATTTTTTTCCAAAGTAAATCAACTCCTCTTCCTAAATCTATTTTGGTTTCATGTTTGATTCCAGCTTTCTTAAGGAGACCTTCTACTGTTTTAATGTCGGTGTCCCTCGGATCAATTCCATACTCTTTCTTCATGAGTTCGTTGAAATCAAATTTCTCCCATTCCTTTCCTAAATCAATATCAAAACCATTGATTGTAAATTTCAAAGTGCCAAAAGTTTTTTGCGCAACAGTGCGATACAAATCAATGAGCATCGGCACTCCCTTGGTTGAGTCGGCAAAGGCTTCGTAGAACTCAAAAGAGGTATAGTCATTTGCGTGCTCGTAGGACATTCCTTCATTTCTAAAAATCCTGCCAATCTCAAATGTTTTTGGGAGTCCTCCAACCATTAATTTCTTCTGCCACAATTCCCCGACTGAAATTCGAAGAAATACATCTATATCGAGCGCGTTGTGATGAGTGGTAAACGGACGAGCTTCGGCGCCACCGGTCATCGTTTCAAGTACTGGTGTTTCGACTTCAATAAATCCCCGCTCGAGCATAAATGTTCGAATCGCATTCCAAAAAATTGATCTCTTAACAATTCTCTCCGAAACTTCCGGATTTAAAATCATGTCGAGGTAACGCCTGCGGTATCTTTCATCTTCATCTTTAAGACCAAACCATTCGTCTGGAATCGGTCGCAAACTTTTCGCAAGCATTCTCCAAGAACTTCCCAAGAGAGATTTCATGCCTCGCTTGGTAACAAAAGTTTTTCCGGTAACATCAATAAAATCTCCTGAATCAACAGCGTTCATAAAAAGTTCAAATTTATCCGTTGGTCCGCCGGAGCTTGTTTCTTTTTTAGAAGCAGAGGAGACACCAATATCATCTTTCTTTAAAATCGTCTGAACTCGAACTGTTCCATCAAATAAATCGGCAAAAACAATTCCGCCTTGGTTTCGAATAGACATTATTCTTCCAGCAAGAGTAACTTCTTTCCCAGACGAGCTAATTTCTTCAAAAGTCTCAAGGAATTTTTTATTTTCTAGTGTACGAAAAGAGTCCTTTGGATATGGATCCATTCCGGCCGCTTTCAATATTTCAATCTTTTTTAATCGCTCCTCGCGAAAATTTTCTATATTCGACATATATTTAGGTACTAGGAATAGTATATCAAATCCTTCCAAAATTGGCTTTTAATTGACAACAATCGAGACTCATACTATATTCTCACAGTACTGTTCTTTCCAAAATCAAAACCCAACAAGGAGGGGTTATGAACAACAAGATCACTCTACTTCGTCACGGCAGTGTGGAGAAGACTTTCGGCGATCATCGAAAGCATCTGCTGTCCGACGAAGGTCGTCGCCAAGCCAGTGCATGCCGGGAAAAGCTCGGCAACCCACGCTTCGATTGTGTTCTTCATTCACCACTTGAACGCACCCGAGAAACTGCTCGGATCGTTGCAGGTCTCGAGGAAGATGAAGCAACGACTGTAATTCGTCCATTGTTCTATGATGCCACACACCCCGGCGTCGGAGTCCTGGATATGGCGTTCCGAAGACTGCACCACGATTCGCTTTCGGAGTACTACAAACTTCCCAACGTCCGCAAGCACATGGAGGCTCTGGCGTTGGATGCTTTCGCTCTCCTCGACGTGGAAATCAAATGCAGAAATGCAAAAGAAATCCTTGTAGTCGGGCATTGCGTGCTTCTTCTCGCTCTGTGCGCAGTCATCGCAGACAACGATGAACCCTTCATGAGCCGAGTCCTCGGCGAGTGCGAGGGTTATCGAATTCAGATGGAAAAAGGTCGGGCAAGTTCGATCGAACCCATCTGACTACACCTCGAACCCCAGTTCCACATTGTGGACCTTGGGGTTCTTTTTTATATTAATAACCGAGTTTTTCGGAGACGAGTATGATGTGGAACTTGCGGCCCATTTGAGCAAACTCGCGGTTTATAATTAGAAGTTTGGAAATAAAACTACCTCCCCATCCGAGACCTTTTGCACGAGCATCTTCAAGGGGAAACACGTAATCTTCTAGACGTGTGATTGCTTTTTCAAGATTCGATGCAATCTTTTGTGTTCCGACAACTAAAATAAGATTTGGTGAGGTAAAAACAAGATGCGGTAATTGACTACCAGAATTTGAAGCGATAACAATCTCCCCTGTCTGCGCTACCGCATGAGCACTTCCTAGATAAAAATCAGAAAGAACAGACTCTTTGCGAAGTTTGGCTTGTTTAACGGGATCTTTTTCTTTAAGAACCGCTTCATGGAGATTATTCCAACCATGCTTGCCTGCTTTAAGAAAATCAACAAATCCAATCTCTTCGAGTGTTCGGGATGAGCCATTCATAACTGATGCTCCTTTTGGAATTAGCTCCTTAATTCTCGCAAGTGCTTCTGCTTTGGTTGCAACTGTTTCTGCTAATAATCCTTTCTTCTTAAGAGCTTCGATCGTCTTTGTAATTACTTTTTGATCCGCTAACTTTTCATATTTTTTTGTTTTGGGCATAGTTTTTTTGTTATTTTTTATAAAGCTAAGTTTTTCTTCTCTTTTTAAAGATTTAATTTCAGCTTCCCTTTTTCGAGCTTCGTTATATGTAGAAAATTTTTCTTGGTATCTAAGAATAACAGGTCTGCGAATTTTTGTGTAATGTGCCCCTGATTTTAAATTATTATGTGCATGCAATCTTTTTGTAAGATCATTGGTTGATCCAACATACAAGGTCTTATCTGCACATTCAAGAATATAGACAAGATAGGACATAATAAAATTAGGACTACTATTTCAAATCAAATTGATAGTAATTTTTCTTTTCACCTTCCAAACTGATTTTTCCTAAAGAAATGCCACCAAGTTTTTTAAGTAAATTAATTGAAGCAAAATTATTTTCCTCTGCATCTGCAAAAACCTTCTTTATACCATTATTTTTAGCATGCTCGAGAAAATATCGGCAAAGTTTTTCCCCGGTTCCCTTTCTTCGATAGTCTTTATCAACAGTCACTTGTGTAAGAAACCAATTATTATCCCCTAAAAATTCTTTTCTCCAATAAAGTAATCCGACTAATTCTTTATCTGCCAGAGCAACAATAAGATCTCCACTCTTAACAAAAGGGGGTAGTTTTTCTTCTACTATTAATCCCTCTTCTTCTGACCCAAGACTATTAATTACTACTAATCGCGGAAGATCTTTTAAAAAAGCTGTACGAATTGTTATGTTCATAATTATTTTTCCATTGTCTTCTTTATTAGAGTAACAAATTCATCAAAACGGTCTTTGGCATTCAGAAGTTTGCGAGCTTCTTCGAAGTTTAACCAAAGTCCGCCCCTTCCTTCTTTTACATTAAATTTCACTTGTTCTGTTGGATACAAATACATATAACGGATAATTTTTTGCCCGTCCCAATCAGTTTCTGAAGTGCATAAATATTTTAAATCTTCTTCTTTAATATCTATGTCCAATTCTTCTTTAGTCTCTCGGATAACTGCTTGAATTGGAGTTTCTCCATTCTCAATCGAACCGCCAAAATATCCCCAATCTGGTTTTTTATATCCTCGCCTATCTTGAATTAAAATCTGAAGTTTTGAATTTATAGGAATAATAAGTGCCTTACGAACATCGGCCAATTCAACTTTTTCTTTTTTTGTAGAGACTTTTTTCATGATTTTACTTGATTCTAAATTAAACTGCTCTATCTTATTGTAATTCAGCTTTTGAAGTATCAGGAAAATCTAAAAAGATCAGATCGAGTTCGTCAGGACAAACTTTTTTCAAAAGATTAAATAAATACTTTCTTCCCTCTGTTTTTGATGAATAACGACCCGCATACGAACTATTTAATTTAACCCATTCTGAGCCTGCATGTTTGGTCAGTGCAGATTCCATTCGAGGAGCATCCTTGTTTAAAATTTTATTCTTCTCATCACTAAATATCGATTTATGAATATTCCACGAAGACGTATTCTCAAGAACAGGAATAAATTTCTCAACAAACTGTCTTGCGCATACATAATGAGCATTACGAATATAACCGTGAGGCTCACTGCGATATGATCCAACAAGAACGTCCTGTAACAATGTTGGCCAAAGATCACAACTTTCATCATACACAAAAGCATCGTCCTCTAGCCACAAAAAGAAATCGGCATCTGAATTTATGGCGTGTTTAAAACCGATTTGCCATGAGGGTAGCGCCGGGTCAGGAAGATTCTGAATTTGATGCCTTGTAATAATTGAGTCTCCGTACTTTCCCTCTGCTGTCCAATTCTGAACAAGTTGCTCTCTTTCAGTAGGATAAAGTGAAGTGGCCATTCTAGATTTTAAATTGATTGGAAAATTATGTTGAACCAAATGAACTTCGATTTTCTTACCAATCTTTTTCTCCATCATGGGTAAAGAATATTTTATAAACAAATAAGGAAGTGTGACTCTCCGACACTGTAGAATTGTTACTAGAATTTTCATAAACCGGTTTCTGTAAGATTGAAGTGGTTTAACATTGGAAAATATTACTGACTCTTTTTTCGGCTCCTAGTTCTTTGATTCTTTTCGTAAGATAATCATGGTCAATTTGATAAATCTTCATGAAATTTCGGATGTCCTCAATATCTTTCTTTGCCTAATTTTTCTGACCCGTCTTGATCGCGGGTTTTTTTAACAGAGCATTCATTAAGTCAGCTAAGATTTTTAATTGGCCTCGAGCGTCTGCCAGGTCTAACCCATCATATTCAAGTTCACTAAAACGACCATGTGCAACTGCGTTTCTTAAATCCTGCACTTTTCGCATTAAACTAATGAATTTATCCTTCTTAGGATTTTCAACATAGAGCTCAGATATAACTGAAATTTTATCTCCAAAATGAAGTTTATCTGTAAGTATTTGTACCGCCCGTCTTCTTGCTCCTAATTGTACCTCCGGTTCGACGATCAAATCTTGTGCCTCTCGTTCAACAAAATATGAAAACCAAAATACAAATTCAACAGCATTAATACTCTTTTTATCCATTGAGTATTTTAGTTGAACCAATTTTCTTGCGATATCCAACTCGTTGGCGGTTTTATCAAAATCAATCCCAGTGTCCTCAAGAAACTTAATGAATTCGGAAGGATTTTCCTTTATCATTCGCATCATTTTTTCCTCAAGAGATTCCATTTGCATTATTTTATTCCAATCTCAGTCCTCATTAAAATTTCGACATCGGTGATTCTAAAGTCGGGATTATCACTCGAAATAAATTCAGATAATTTTTCTTGCAAATCTGAATTCCCCGCAAGAAGAAAAGCTTCCGTCGCAATTCCTTTCATTGCTTTTCTATTTCTACGCCATTCACTAACTTTTGCATTATAGGCATCAACCTCTACTGTAGTCATCCCGGCACGAGCATTGGGCGGATATCTTTCTTCAGATTTTGCCACAGAGAGCAACTTTGCATAAGTAGACAACCTTGTTTCCATCAAAGTCTGGCTTCTGGATTGTTTCCTTGTTAGATATGCTTGTAACCAAGTTGCACCCAATGTGCTTACAATTCCAAGTATCCAACCTATTATCAGAATTTTTATTTCCATATTATTTATAAATTAAGGCGTGATAGTGAGTCGTCCTCTCGCTCCCGCAATTTGCCTCCACTGTGCAATATTGTCATGTCCCAGACGACCTAGAACAATCCCCGGATCAACACTAATAGACTCAGCAAATGTTTTTACCGCTTGCTTGGTTAATGGCCTGTTTTTTAGAAACACTTTATATTCACTTGTTGGGATAAGAGTATCTGCTGCAAAGTCATTTGCTTCCTGTTCTTTTTCATTAATCAATTTGCCCTTGTAATCTATAAATCTTTCTTTTACACCATGCAGAAGAATATGACCAAGTTCATGAAAAAAAGTAAACCAGAATATATCGCTATATGATCCTTTAGTGTTTAGCTGAATCACTGCTTTATCTCCTAACCATCTAGCTGAACCGCTTACCTTTGTATTTTTTAAATATGGCGTGTAGATAACTGCAATTCCAGCAGACGCACATAAATCTTGTAGTTTTTTACCAAAATCTGGATGTAGAGTGAGTTTTCTTGCTTCAGGAATAATTTCTCTAACCTTCTTTTTATCAAATGCTTCGGTTTTTATAGTATTAGCTTTAATTTCTCCACATCTGAGCCATGCTGCCAAAGAAAGTTGATCAAATTTCCCAGGAGTCTGACGGAAAGCGATTTCTTCTGTTCTCTTAATATAGAGCAATGAGTCTACACCGAAGAATTTAAGTAAATTCTCAGCTTTATTTTTCCAATCTTTTGCTTTTTCAATATAACCAATAGATACTAACTCTGAATAACAAATAAACTTTTTTGCTTCTTCAATTTCAGTTGCCATTTTTTGTTCTGCAGAAATACGTGCGCAATTAAGTTCGTAATTCTTCTGAAGATTATTCCAAAATTCTGCCGATGTGCCGAGTGCTCGTTCAAGTTTAATAGCCGTATCAGGACTAATAGGATCCTGACCATTAATAATCTGACTGATGTGCTTCTCACTCAAACCCGTCCTTTTGGCAAGATCAACTTGTGTCAAATTCAAAAAACCAATCTCATCATTGAGAGTTTCTCCTGGATGAATAGCGATATCTGGATTGTATGAAAGTGTTGTATCAACCATATATTTTAATGAGGATCCATTACCTCGTAAACTTGAAAGCTGGTAATTTCGACCCAATTTTTATATGAACACGTTGGCAAAAGTATAAGTCTAAGGGGGTGTGCAAGATCAACAGAATACAGACCTTTCCTTTTACCACTGTGTTCATGAAACCTACAATTTTTTGGCAATTTTTGAGGATTATCTGCCGCCTCTAATTCACTGATACGTTGAACAATTTTCCTTGCTTGTCGTTCCCCATAAAGGACAACGAGAGATTTCTCGATATGATATAGAGATTTTTCTTTGTTGTTTTTGAAGCTCAGTTTCATAATAGCATTGGCGGTATAATATCGCAAATATACTTTACCTACAAGGTAAAGTATATTTTACTACATAATTTGCCAGACCGTCAAAAAATTCTAGTGGTAATAACTACTCTGACTTAGAATCTATACTTTTCTAAACTGCTACCGGACTTGGATTTAAAGCAAAATTTTCGCTTTCAGAGAACAATGTCGTATTAATTCCAAACAAAGCTGGGAGACTTGGACTCGAACCAAGATAATATCCTCCAGAGGGATATGTCCTACCATTAGACGATCTCCCAGCTTTGCCAAGAATTACCTATAAATACTAGGTTAAGATACAAGAAAAATCGCTTATCTTCAAGGTAAAGAATCATTCAGCGTTGTTGTATTTGCGGAAGAGGAATTTGAAAAGTTTGATGGCACCGTGGATTAGGGAGAATGCGACAACTGCAATAATGATTATTCGAAATTCGTTGTGGCGAAGTCTTCCAATAAAGACTTCCATAATGTCGCCAAAAAAGTAACCAGCAAGACCAATTACAAGCACCCAGATTACAGCTCCAAGAGAATTGTAAAGAATGAAAGTGGATGTTTTGATTGAGGACATTCCCAAACTCAAAGGCACAACATTTCTAAAACCATACATAAAACGCATCAGGAAAGAGACAACTTTCGGATTTTTATGGATCATCGCCTGCGGTTTTCGGCTTAATTTTTCAAGCCAAGGATATTTTTCAAAGATTCGTATTCCCTTTTTGCGGCCGATCATAAACCAGCAAATATCAGCAGTAATAGCGCCCAGAATGGCAAAGAGAAGAATGAAATGCAATTTCAAAATCCCAGCGTAGGCAACAAGTCCGCCTAAAACCAGAACTACTTCCCCCTCAAGCATAGAGCCGAGGAAGATGAATGGATAACCGTAGGTAAGAATTAGATCAGTGAAGTTAGTCATCAATAGTTAAATTTTATAAAGACGTAAAGTTATAAATCAGAGAGTTAATTTAAGATTTATGATTTCAGATTTAAGAATAAAAGACTCTTAACTTTTCAAAATTCTAGATTAATCACGCTTTGTTTTATGATTAATGGAAGCTTTGATGAATGCGGTGAAAAGCTTGTGCGGCTCAAGTGGACGGGCGCGGAGTTCGGGGTGGAATTGAGTGCCAAGCATGAAAGGATGTACTGATTTAGGAAGTTCGGCTATTTCTTTGAGTTTCCCATTTGGTGACTCTCCAGAGAAAACGATTCCGGCTTTTTCCAACTCCTCAACAAATTTAGGATTGATTTCGTAGCGATGACGATGCCTTTCTGAATCCACTCTTTTTGAGCCATATATTTCCCTCGCAAGAGTTCCCTCTTTGAGTTCACACGGATATGCCCCAAGTCGCATTGAACCTCCGTAATCTTTTCGAGCCAACTTTTCTTTTTGTTCCGGAAGAATATCAATCACCGGAAAAGGAGTTTTTGGATTTATTTCTGTCGTGTTAGCGTCTTTCATTCCGGCCATGTGCCTGGCATATTCAATTACCATCATGTGAAGACCGTAGCAGAGTCCGAAATAAGGAATTTTATTCTCTCTAGCATATTTGGCGGCCATAATTTTGCCTTCGATTCCAGTTTCTCCAAATCCTCCAGGGACAATCAACCCATCGTATTTTGAAAGTTCTTTAACAGACAAAACATTGTTTTGGATATCTTTGGCGTTCAACCAAACGATTTCAGGCTTGACTCCCTCTTCATAGGCAGAGAATTTAATTGCCTCTATAACAGAAATATAAGCATCAGAAAGAACGAAGTTTCCCGTATCAAAATACTTGCCGACAATGCCGATTTTAACTGTTTTCTTACCGTTATGAGCATGTGAGGCAAACTTTTTCCATTCATTCATGTCGGACTCTTGCTTGCCACGTTTACCAAGCGCCTTAAGAATCAGGTTGGATAAATTATCACGTTCAAAATTTAGAGGAACATCATAGATTGAACTCACATCTGGCGCAGAAATAATATTATCTACTGGAACATTGCACGAGATGGCCAGTTTTTCTTTTCGTTTGTTGTCGAGTGATTGGCTTGCGCGAGCGATAATAAAATCAGGCTGAACACCGTAGGCATTGAGTTGTCGCACTGCATTCTGTGTCGGCTTGGTTTTCATTTCTCCGATCGTGCCCGGCACTGGCAAATATGAGACCATCATA
This sequence comes from Patescibacteria group bacterium, assembly GCA_038062955.1. Taxonomy (GTDB): domain Bacteria; phylum Patescibacteriota; class Minisyncoccia; order Phycocordibacterales; family BOKC01; genus JBBTWE01. Next base: position 521,150 of record JBBTWE010000001.1, read on the forward strand.
AATAGCACGTCATGAGGATTTTGGAGATGAATCACTCGCGCGGCATCGATAAACAAAGCGTTGGAAAAATCACCGAGAGTTCCGCCGATCTCCACCACCGTAAAATCTGAGCCAGCTTTTTTTGCTGAATGTTTAAGCCTTTCTATTATTTCATCTCGCACATGTGGCACCGCCTCAACACATTTTCCACCGTAACCTAGATTGCGTTCCTTCTCTATCACCGACTTATAAATCATGCCGGAAGTCATGTAGTCTTCTGGCCCTAGGTCGCGGTTCAAAAATCTTTCGTAGTTTCCCATGTCTTGATCAGTCTCAAGACCTGAATCCAAAACGAAACACTCACCGTGTTCCGTTGGATTCATCGTGCCGGCATCAACATTAAGATATGGATCGATTTTTAGCAGATTTACTTTGAAGCCACGAGCTTGAAGGATTTTGCCGATCGAAGCAGAAGCAATGCCTTTCCCCACTCCGGACATGACTCCCCCGACAACAAATATGTATTTGTGATTTTTATTTTTCATGATGGTAAGGATTTCGTACGGGACTACTTAAGGTAACGACGGGAAGCAAGATAACTTGAAATCGCCCCGATAACTATGCCCGACAGAACAATCATTGCTGATATCTCCAGAAAATTCTGCATATAATAATCAAAAGCGTTAAAGGAAATAAAGAATCTATTAGACATGTCTGCGAGCCATAATGTTGTCGGAAAGAATATCAGTAAAGTCAAAACTGATGCAAAAAATCCATAAAGAACGCCGCTCACAACGAATGGCCCTCTTATGTACGAAGAATCCGCCCCCACAAGTTTCATAACAGAAATTTCATCGCGAGATATGTATATTGCGAGTCTAATTGTATTGAAAGTGATGAGAACCGACATAATGACTAACACGGCTGTGATAATAAACCCCAATTTCTCGGAAGAATTTATAATGTTTGAAAGTTTGTCTATGGCGGTTTTGTTTTGAAAGAAATTTATCTTATCAATAATTGAAGCTCCGGAATTGGAAACAGGTTCTTTGTTTTGAAGAAAATTGGCAACACTCTCGTATTGAGATGGATCTTTGGCTTTAATGTTAAGCGAACTTCCGAGCGGGTTGTCCCCTAGCTCTTCGAGCGCCTGAAGAATCAATTGGTCGTCTCCGTGTCTTTGTTTAAAATTCACCAGAGCTTCCTCACGAGAAGTGTAAGAAACATTTTCTACTTCAGAAAGAGCTTCTAATTTATCCTTGAGATTCAAAATTTCCTGTTCCTCGGCCGTCGTTACAAAAGTAACCCTGATATCAACTTTATCTTTGAGAGCTTCGAGAGTTGAATTTAATATTGCCGATGAGAAAATAACAGACCCGATAACAAAGAGAGTGACGAGCATCACCAAAACAGAAGAGAAAGAAACAAAGCCGTTTCGAAAAAAGTTAAAAAAACCTGATCTGATTATTCTTTTGATATGGACGAACATAATTTTATTATAAAACGTAACGGCCTTCTTTAGAATCTCTAATAATCTTCCCTTCTTCCATTGAAATCACACGTTTCCCCAAAGAATCGATGACTCCTTTGTTGTGGGTGGTTAGAATAACAATCGTTCCGAAATCGTTTATTTTTTTCAAAATCTGAATAATCTCAAAAGTATTCAAAGGGTCCAAGTTCCCTGTCGGTTCATCGGCAATCACGATATCTGGCTGGTTTACAATCGCTCTTGCAATAGCCACTCTCTGCTTTTCTCCGCCAGAAAGTTCGTTTGGGAAACTCCAAAACTTTTTTCCAAGATCAACCAGTTCTAAAACATGCGGCACATCTGATTCTATTTCTTTATCGGTCCTACCAGCCGCTTCCATGGCAAAAGACACGTTTTCATAAACGGTCTTATGCGGAAGCAAACGAAAATCCTGAAAAATAACTCCAATACGACGGCGATAATAAATCATCTCTCGTTTTTTGAGAGAGTGAATGTCTATGGATTGCAAAAATACTTTCCCTTTTGTCGGAGCCTCTTCGGCCAAGAGCATTTTAAGAAGTGTGGTTTTACCCGCGCCGGAATGTCCGACAATAGACACGAACTCCGCCGGCTCAATCGAGAGCGTTATATCGTGGAGGGCCGGTGTGGCGTCTGCATAGACTTTGGAGACACGATCAAAGTAGATCATAAATATTATTCACATTCTATAAATTTCAGATTCGGATACAGACCGAGGCGCAAGCGAGTCGGAAATTTTATATCACTTCGTGATAAAAAATCTCCCGACATGATTTCTATGGTGTAGAAATCAGAACCGTACCGAGACGTATTTAATAATACGTTGAGGGAGGCTCGGAGCGAAGTAACGATGGTATGTGCCGAATGTGGAATTTATAGATCTTTTTCTGCGTCTAAGAATACATCTATATTACCATTTAATACACTTTCGACATCACTTGTTTCAACATTTGTTCTGTGGTCTTTTACCATTTTGTACGGATGCATAACGTAAGACCTTATCTGGCTTCCCCATTCAATATCAGTGGTCTTTGAAACGTACATTTCTCCTTCTTTACTGATTCTTTCTTTCTCCAACGCATGAAAAATTTTCCCACGGAGAATTTGCATGGCTTTTTCTTTATTTTGGGCTTGAGAACGCTGATTTTCGGAGTGAGCAGCCAAATTTGTTGGAATATGCACCACCCTCACGGCCGTTTCTCTTTTGTTAACGTTCTGTCCACCGGGGCCACTTGATCTTGAGAACTCAAGTCTAATTTCTTTGTCCGGAATTTCGAGCTCGGTCACCTTATCAAATTTTGGAATAACTTCGACAAGCGAAAAAGAAGTGTGACGGAGTTTCTTCGCGGAGAATGGAGAGACGCGGACCAAACGATGGACCCCGGACTCGTTTTTTAAAGTTCCATAAACATTTTTGCCACTTATTTCAATTGTGACGTTTCTAAATCCCCCGTGATCGTTCTGGTGTTCATGCACCAGAGAAACAGACCAGCCCTGCTTTTCTATAAATTTGTAATACATTTCCAAAAGCATATGAGAAAAATCTTCAGCATCGTCTCCGCCTGCACCTGAAAAAATACTCATGATAGCATCACCTTTATCGTATCTTCCGATGCCATCTTTCTCTAGCTTAAGATCATTGTATTCTTTAACAATTTTTTGGGCATGATCCTTGTTTTGCCAAAACGAGGCGTCAGCCATATCACGCTCCAACTCTAATATTCGAGCTAGAATCTCTTCACTTTTGTTTTTCCTTTCTTTCATCCCGTACGAAAGTAGGACACGGACTGAATAAATTATCCTTGCCCTATTTTAAAGTTAAATAATAAATTCAATGTTCCTGATTACATTCCCGCATGGTGTCCGTGACTTCGTACGGGATTCATATTCGCGTCCTGATTATATAAGAAGATGTTGGATTTTAAAAATGAGATAAAGGGCATTAACCCTTTGATCCGTCTTCGCTCGCGGATCATGGGAATGTAGGTCGATCGGTGATGATCGACCTACATTCTCGCGATGCCGCTCGCTAGCCGGAATAAAAAAAGAAGCCACAGGAGGAAGGACTTCATCCCCGAGAGAGATTTCTACGCACCTCGGAGGGAGGGCGCTTCATCCTGATGTTAGGGGTTTATATTCCTATCCTGTGGCTTCTGTCTACATACAATATACAGGAATTTAAAATAAAGAGAAGTCATGATTGTTCATACAGAACATCAAAGATGATTGAAAATATTTGAAAAACGTAATAAGGTTATAAGGTTGAAAAATAAACTGCCGTTGTAGCTCAGTTGGTAGAGCACGTCATTGGTAAATCAAATTGCCCTTCATTTTGGAAACATAGTGATGAAGCCCGAATTACGGTTAAAGTCCATGCGAGTGGATAAGACCGTGGCGAAAGAGTCGCCCGAACGACTGACAAGGGACGCTAAATCAAAAGGATATGCGTAAGATACAGTCTAACCCTTTTATAAGTCGGTTGCGACGAAACTAAGGTATATGTGAATGACGAGGTCTCCGGTTCAATCCCGGACAACGGCTCCATTTTAGGAGCTAGGCAATTATAGGCTCTAGGCACTAGGAAAAAATTTGGTAAATATACAATAAAAAAAATGCCGATGTAGCTCCCCAGTAGTATAAGCTCGAGTACTCGCTTAACTACGGGGCAGGCAGTAAGACTTTATAACTAAGTCGTCATTTTTTTGTTCTGATAGAATATGAGAACAAAAAATTGCCGATGTAGCTCAGTTAGCAGAGCACCACTTTCGTAAAGTGGGGGTCGACAGTGCAATTCTGTCCATCGGCTCCTTTTAAAATAAAAAGGCAGTGGTTTTTCAACACACTGCCCTGCTTTCATTCAACCCCAAAGAACTGTCGAGAGACGATCTCTTCCCTTTTCTACTCGACGAGCGTCGAACCCCGAGGTTGGTGATAGAGGCCGTGCCAAAAAACCGCATGTGGCGCATGAACCGAATCCTCTGGGAGAAAAACAACCGACCCAGAAGAATAGATGACCTCATGACCATGAGCTATGGTGTCGTAGAGGGCACCAGAAATGGTGAGGATCATCTCACCATACTTACCACCAGAATTGTGCCGATGTTTCGGAACGGTGCAATTCTCGATGACGGCCATGACCCAAAGTTCACCCGTCTCTCTGTTTCCGCTCACGACAGCATAAGCTGTCCTACCCTTTCCATCAGCGCTTGGATGAACCTTCCACTTCAATTGTGGGTACGTAGCAACAACCTGATCGAGACCACTCATGTTGGACCTCCTTTTGTTTGTCCGGTGGAATAGTAGCTTAAAGTGGTCAAAAATAAAAGTTTTATCTATCACTATCAGATACAAAAAATCACCAAGGTATATTGGTGATTTTTTATTTTGCGCGGTCGACCGGGCTTGAACCGGCAACCTCCCACGTGACAGGCGGGTGCTCTAACCAGTTGAGCTACGACCGCAACACATACAATGTAACAGATTTTGATACATGTATCAATTTTATGCCGATGAGTGGAATCGAACCACTGTCTAAGGCTTATGAGTCCTCCGTTCTACCATTGAACTACACCGGCTTATCAGCTTTATTCAAAATTTAGAATAGCAGAAATAACCACAAAATGAAAATCTCCAATCGAACATTCGACTGGAGATTTTCATTTACCCGTACACCTATTTATCTTAGGTATTAGGGTTTACTTGTTGCGGGGCCCGGATGTGCGCCGGGGCCTCAAGGTTATGAGCCTTGCGAGCTACTGCTACTCAACCCCGCGATATAGCTATGACTTTCATCTTTGGTGCATTTCGTCGTTAGGCGCTCCGCTTGCTTCCATGCGCTGGATTATTCATACAGCTTGGTCACAATGCTCGCGTCTGCCTAGAACTGCACTCAAACCTGAAAGTCCTACTAACAACGATAACCTTCTTCTTTATAAGAAAAGTAACTGAAATCATAATTGATTTTTAGCAAAAAAGCAATAGAACTTCCAGATCTAAATATAACGAAATTCGTGAAACACCTTTTCAAAAAGCCCGATAACTCTCAAGGCTTCCCTATGAGTAAGTAAGAAATCAGATCCTTCATGTGCTAAAGAGTTTCTAATTTTATGGGCTTCCCAGGCCAGTTCTACAGTAGTAAAATCACTTCTCTCAACATTTTTTAATTTTTCACCTAAACTTTCACCAGGGTAGCCGATTTTATCCACCATCTCTTCAAGCATCACATCTGCCTCCAAAATGGCAAGTTTCCAGTCGCTCATGTTTGGCGACATAATAAATTTTTGAACTTTTTCCCATCTTTGGTTAATTCTTTCTGCAGGAACTTCATGACTAGCACCATGTCCAGCAGGCGTAGAATGAAATTTTAGCTGTAATGCGTGATGTAGTCTTTTTAACTGTCGATTCGAACGAATAATACCGATAAGAAAGAGAATGGAAACTGTAACAGATATTACAATCACAAATGGTAGAATCCCGATAAAATAAGATTTTACCCATTCCAAAAAAGAGAGATCTGAATGTCTGAAATTTAAAAATCTCTCTATCAAATAACCGAGCAAGCCGAGAGCTAGAAGTAAAATTACAATGACTTCGTAAGGATCATTGGTGTCCATTATTCCAACACCTCCTGATTTTTCTTTTTTTTCTTCAGCCATAAGAGCAGATTTAAGATTCTAGATATACGATTTAAGATTTAAATACAATAAAAAATCCGGGGGCTCCAAATGTGGAAGTTCTTATTATTTTACTATATTTCGCCAAGAAAATCTTTACCCGCCTTAAACAACAAATCTTCTCTCATGTAAGGAGCGGTTATTTGAAGGCCGATTGGCAAGCCGATTTGGGAAAGTCCCGATGGTACCGAGATTGCAGGAAGTCCAGCGATGCTTTGAGGTGCAGTTAAAATATCCGACATATACATAGATAATGGATCCGCGGCTTTCTCCCCTATCTTGAAAGCAACATCTGGAGTTGTTGGGGTTATTATAATGTCCACACCATTTTTTGCTTGCCTATTTTCAAAAACTTTATCGAAATCACCGATAACTGCTCGTCTAAGTTCATTGGCCTTATTATAGAAAGAATCATAGTAGCCGGACGACAAAACGTAAGCTCCTAGAATTAATCGTCTCCTGGTCTCTTTCCCAAATCCGATAGTTCTGGTTTTTATGTAATCTCCGAGCAGATTTTCTCCATTTTCATGCAAACCATATTTTACTCCGTCGAAACGAGCCAAATTTGAAGAAACTTCGGCTGGCATAATCACGTAATATATTGCCAAAGAATAATGAGCGTTTGGTAAAGAAATATTTTTTATCTCGTAACCAAGTTTTGAAAATTTTTTGATTGATTCTTCAAAATTTTTCCTGACGTCTGGTTGGATTCCGTCCATCTTAAGCACATCTTCCGGCACACCGATAATGAGTTTTTTGGGCAATTCTTTTTTTTCTACAGAAGATATGGTAGTGCTGTCCTTTGGATCTTTACCTTTCATGATATTAAAAAGAATTTCTGCGTCTTCAACTGACTTTGTAAGTGGGCCAATCTGGTCAAGCGAAGAACCCATAGCAATGAGACCATATCTTGAAATTGCGCCATATGTTGGTTTGAGGCCTACCAAACCGCAAAAACTGGCTGGCTGTCTAATCGATCCGCCAGTGTCAGATCCAAGAGCCGCTAATGCTCCATTCATTTTTACAGCCGCAACAGAGCCTCCAGATGAGCCGCCAGGAACCCTCGTAGGGTCAATCGGATTCTTGGTAACCCCATAAGCAGAATTTTCCGTAGAGCTTCCCATTGCAAACTCATCCATATTTGTTCGTCCAATAAAAATAGGACTTTCTTTTTTGAGTTTTGAAACAACAGTCGAATCATAGGTTGCGTGATATTTTCCCAAAATCTTGCTCGAGGCGGAAGCAATTTTACCTTTATTTAAAATATTATCTTTGAGTGCCAAAGGAATTCCTGTAAGAATGCTGGCTTTGCCTCCCTTAAATAAACTTTCAGCTTTTGCTGTTTCCTCTTTCACATCATTATAAACTTCAAGGTAAGCGTTTATTTCTTTATTTTTTTCATCAACATTCTTGAGAGCTGAACCCACAAGGTCTTTTACTGAAAAATCTCCATTCTTCAAATGGTTGTGTGCAGATTTAATTGTTAAGTTTGTTATATCAAGCATGATTTTAAAGAATTTTTTTAACTTTCACATAATCCCCCTCTCTTTGCGGAACTTCAGCTAGAATTTCTTTCGAAAATTCTCCGGATTTATGCGGAGTAGTATCTTCTCTAAAACTGTTTTGAATCATACTAAAAACACCCGGCAATCTTTTTTCACTTTTTGCACTACCGCTTACTTCTTGAATTTGTTTTACAAAAGAAAGAATCGAATCGATGTCTTTTCCAAAAGAACCCAGTTCTTCTTCAGACAACTCAATACGCGACAGAGAAGCAAGTTTTAATAATTCTTCTTTTTTAATTTTTAACATATACAGACTCTAACTATATCTTAAGAATCAAGCAAATCCAAAAAAGCTTTTTCATCGACGATTTTCACATTTAATTCCTTTGCTTTATCCAATTTGGAGCCGGCTTCCTCACCTGAAACAACAAAGTCAGTTTTAATTGATACAGAGCTTGCAACATCACCCCCTAAGTGCCTGATTTTCTGCTTGGCTTCTTCTCTCCCTAAAGTTTTTAAAGTACCGGTCAAGACAAAAGTTTTACCTGCAATCTTGCTCTTTTCTGGGATTTTAATGGACTCATTTTTAACTTTAATTTCCTTTAGCAATCTCCCGAGCATTCGTAAATTATCTCCGTCTTTAAACCAAACAACTATTGCCTCCGCGACTTTGGGCCCTACCCCGTTTATCGCTTGAAGTGTTTCAAATTCGGCAGAAGATATTTCTTCTATGGTTTTAAAATGTTTTGAAAGATCAATCGCTGTTTCTTCACCAACATGAGGAATTGAGAGGCCAGTAATCAATCTCGCAAGTGTTACCTCTCTAGATTTTTCTATTGAATTTAAGAGGTTGTCTACAGATTTCTCCGCAAATCTTGGTAAAGCCAACAAATCACCCATCTTGAGTGTAAAGATATCCGGATAACTTGTTATAAGGTTCACATTTAAAAGCTGATCAATTATTTTAGGCCCCATCCCGTCAATGAAAAAAGATTTTTTTGAAACAAAGTGATAAAACTTTCTTTTTTGTTGAGCAAAGGAATTTTTATTTGAGCAACGCCAAGCGGCTTCACCTGGAATTCTTTCGATACTGCCGTCTCCCCCGCATTCCGAAACTTTGTTGGGAAAAATAAAAGGCTTTTCTTTCCCTGTACGCATTTCTTTTAAAACCGAAACGATATCAGGAATAACGTCCCCTGCTTTTTGGAGTATCACAGTGTCTCCGATCCTGACATCAAGACGGGCTATTTCATCTTCATTATGGAGAGTAGCTCGAGATACGGTTGAACCAGCGACCAAAACTGGCTCGAGGTAGGCAACGGGCGTCAATACTCCAGTGCGTCCGATTTGTAGGACAATATCTTTAACCACGGTCGTAACTTGCTCGGCTGGAAACTTAAAAGCAATGGCAAATCGAGGCGCTTTTCCGGTAAATCCCAAAGCGTCTTGAAAACGCTTTTCATTAACTTTCACCACTACTCCGTCCAAGAGATAATCTTCTTTGGCTGATTTTCGTTGCCACACTTTCCAGAAAGAAATTACTTCTTCAATATTGAGACAGTGTTTATAGTGTTTGTTTGTTTTAAAACCCAAGTCTCCTAAAAGTTTTAATTCTTCTGTCTGGGTTTCTGGGATATTTCCTTTAATTTCTGCTATATCGTAGATAAAGGTGTCCAAATTTCTTTCGGCCACGATACGCGGATCAAGCTGGCGAATGCTTCCTGCGGCAACATTTCTGGGATTAGCAAACAGTGCTTCTCCTTGTTTTTCTCTTTTTTTATTTAATTTTTTAAAATTACTTTTCCCCATCCAGACTTCCCCCTCGACAATCATACTCACATCTTTCTTTAGACGAAGCGGCACCGAATCGATAGTTTTGACATTGGCTGTTACATTCTCGCCAACTTTACCGTCCCCTCGAGTAGCCGCTGTATACAAAAGACCATTCTCGTAATCCAGAACGACCTTGAGACCGTCTATTTTTAATTCGCAAGTGTATGTTGGATTCTCGTCTCTGCCAAATGAATCTTTGAGAAATTTTTTCACCCTTTTATCAAATTCCCGCATCTCATCCTCGGAAAAAGCATCGTTAAAAGACCACTGTGACACCTTGTGAGTTATTTTTTCAAAACCAGGAAGAGGTTCTCCAGCCACTCTTCCGCTTGGTGAATCAGCTGTTTTGAGTTCGGGATATTTTTGTTCTATCTCAACAAGTTCTTTTTTCAGAGAATCGAGAGCTTCCGGAGAAATTTCCTCCTTATCTAGCACATGATAAAGATACCTGTGATGTTCTATGGTCTTTTTAAGCTTTTCGAGGCGTTCTTTTATGTCTTTCGGAGCTTTATTAAGCATGACAGTATTTTAGCATTCTGCCAAAAGAAAAACATGCGGCAGAGAATTGAGAATATGAATAATAGAATACTGAATATTGTCGGAATTCCCTAGCGCCCCTGCCTGCCGGCAGACAGGTAAAGCCTAGCTCTTAGTTTTCCTGGTGTCTAATACGTTGCTCGGAGGGCTCTTTCCAATCTCCTAGAGCTTCCAACATTGCAAGTGTTGTAACCACGAGATTCGGTTTGCGTTACAATGTCACCGTCCTCATCTTCCTTTAGAATAGTGAAAGTGAAACATGGACCATTTGGATCATTGTTTAAATTGAAAGCTTCTGAAGTAAAAGTTCGTGGTAAACCACTTCCTGGAGCAGTCACCGAAACATCCTGGTCAGCACAGGTAATCACAAAAGAGTTTGAGGCATTATTTGGATCAAAAGAGTTATTTCGTAAATCCCAAAATAGAGCGCATTCTATTCCGGAATTTGAAGCATAAAAAGCAATCTGGGAATCTCGTCCAGCTTGAGTTAAGTTAAGTTCTTTTACAGCGATATTGGAAACGGCGTAACTAAAAAGCAAGGCTACCGAAGTAATGAGTACCGCCACAAAAAGAGCAACGCCTTTATTATTTTTTTTATTAAATCTTGTCATGTAAAAATTCGACATTAGATAAGATCACTTAAGGGATGCCAATTGAATATATGTTCAGAAATTACAAATGTTGGTCTTCCTGCCCAAATTATACTCACCGTAACTTTGACCTCATTTGGGTTAATCTCTGTCATATTTATCCGTCTGGTAAATTTGGTTGCGGTGCCTCCAGTATCCTCATGACTAATCAAGCCTTCACTATCTTTAAACAACTTACAATCGTTCATATCAGGATCTGAACAAAGAGCTATTGTTTCCAGTATAGGATCAACCCCACAAGGCACTGCCTCACTACAAGGACCTGGGGTAGTTGCCCACGAAGCAATACCGTCTAGCCAGTGAGTTGGAGTTCCAAAATTTTTGATACCATTCTCGTCTCTCTTATTTTTTATCATTTCTATAGCCTCCCCCGCCAAAAAATATGCTGCAATTCGATCCCTGGAATAAAAAGATGATTGTAAGGAACTTTGGGCAACTGTCATAGCTGAAGTGATGGCCATAGAAAGAATGAAGATGGCAACCATCGTCTCTACCAAAGTAAATCCTTTCGACATATTTTTATAATAAAGTTTTTGCATTTGAAATTAAAAATTATGGAAGAACTATCGAAAGATTGGGAGATCGTTGGGATAAAGTGGTCTGCAACTCAAACTTTGATTTTACTTCGTCTTTCACCCCAGCCTCACCTTCAATCACTATCAGAACTTTTGGTTGTTTGTCCTCCAGCCCGGCTCCGGTCACATAAAATCTCATATTTTGAATATCAACTTCCGGCGAAGTAATTCTTTCCCATTCTGATGAACCAAAACTGTTCTGACAATCGTCATTAGTGCTTATTCTCCTCTCAAGATATCCACCAGAACCACCGACAACAAAGCGATAAGCAATAGCATTGCTATCACTACTGCAAAAAGATAAATAATCTCCCCCGCCGTCTCCAATAGTGCAATCCAGCGGTTCGCCCATTGGAGTAGGATTGCCACACCTAAAAGAAGATCCGAATGCTGTTGTATCCGCAATTTTAGCCACCACAATTTCTCTTGCCATCGAATCGAGAGCAAAATTAAGGTTGTTCATAATAGCCTTAAGTGACTGACTTTTTTGATTCACACCAAACATCTGAAGCACTGCCCCCAAGCCAATAGTCATGACAGCGATAAACACTCCCAAAGATACAACAAGTTCCATGAGAATGAGGCCTTTTTTGAAACCTGCTTTTTTTTGTTTTGAATAGGGAGAGGTCATGGGATGTGATAGCGATTTCTAATTTAAATATCAGATTTATGATTTAAGATTTAAGATTTTTTCACTTCTTGATCTTTGATTTTTAAATTTGTCATGCTTCGTGCTTCAAATTTCTGTTCCTTATTATACTATTCTAACTCTCATCAGAAATATCTTCACATATTGTATCTTTCCCCACATAAATCTGACCTGAATGTAAAACATTGATGCTTTTTGTGCGGCCGGAGGGAGATTTAAGACAGATTATCGCTTCTTTATCATTATACTGGTTTGGTGGTGTTAAAACCGTGCCATTTTGTCTTCGAAATCTTATGTTTGTATCAAGTTTTGGTCGTAGAAAAGTTAGATCCACTCCTGCCAGATTTGAGTCATCAGAACAACTTAAATCACCAGAACCATCATTCACACATATTTTGGATATAAAATTTCCTCGTCCAATATCAATTTGTTGTATACATTCAAGGTTGATGGACGGATCTCCACAATTATTATTGAATCCTAAATAATTCGGCGGAAGATTTCCATATATATATTGGTCATTCTCATCATCAACAAAAAGAAGATACGCTTTATTATTTCCAGGGAAATTAGCATCAGTTTCTGGGTTAATATTAAAATGAATTCCATAGGCTTTCTCAAAATTTCCAGATATACCCTTAACGGCCGTACCTGAAATTTGAGCCTCTCTTATGGAAAGCGCCACGGCATAGGCTAGATTGGTTATTTCCAAGCTGTCTGTAAATTCCTTGTGATTATAAACCGTTACAGAAGCAATCACACCTATAATGAAAACAGAAACAAGGAGTTCTATGAGAGTGAAACCGCTTTTGTAAGTGGCAAGATTTTCTTTATTCTTTTGTTTGGAGAGAAACATAGTTTATTAAGTCAAAATTCAAAAGGCAAAACTCAAAATTGAAAGTTAGAAGTTATTAATTTAAAGACATTTTTCTTCCAGATTTTTTCACTTTTATATCAGTTTGTTTAGAATAAATCGAGTATGATTTTCAAATGTAGAAAGTCCCATTCGAAAAGAAAAGCTAAGAGTGTGCCGAGAATTAGAAACGGTCCAAATGGAATTTCACTCTTAATTGTAAATCTTTTGCCAAGTATTAACAATCGGCCATTATTAACAGAATTTTTTGAAATAGCGCTCAAACCCAAAAGAACGAAGCCAACTCCCCCGCCTATCCAAAAAGCAAGTATAAGAGCGTATATTCCCGAAGGTAAACCGAGAAGAAAACCTATACCGAACGAAAGTTTAACGTCCCCAAAACCCATCCAAGCGCCCCGAGAAATAAGCCAGAGCAAGAAAAATGGTAAAGCAAGTAAGGGACCCGCGATGAGATTCCCATAAATCCCCTGCCCAAAGAAGACGTATAGAGCAAACAAAAAAGAGAGTCCGATAAAAGTGTAGACCAGAGCCTCGGGAATTATTTTGTGTTTATAATCATAGACTGAAATAGCAATTAGAATTGAAAAAATGATCAAGTAAAAAATTAATTCAAAAATTAAAGTATAGAAAAGACTTAAAAAATCAGGAGTTAAGGAGAAGATTTTCCAAAAAATGGCGACAAAAACAAGGCCTGTCATAATTTCTACCAAAATATATTGTCGAGAAATCTTGGTATGACAGTTACTACATCTTCCTCCTTGAAAGACAAAACTCAAAACTGGAATAAGTTCAAACCATTTCAAAGTTTTACCACAAGAAAAACATCTTGATCTATCATTTACGATTGATTGCCCAGTGTTATAACGCAAAACCAAAACATTTAAAAAACTCCCAATGAGAGTACCGAGAATAAAGATGGAAATATAGAAGAATGGAATCACAGTAAAAAGGTTTGATAGATTAGATTCGGGATAAAAAATCGGAGATTTTATTAACTAGCATCAGAATCACAAAATGCAGGAGCAAGCGCACCACCACCACTCGCAATACCAGATCCACCCGCACCAACAGAACCAACACACCAATTTCCACCGTCAGATAGAGGAATTGATACCGCCCAAGATTGACCATTTGCGCCAATTACACAACGTCGATTGGAATTGGCGTCCGATGATCCGTTTTTAGTAGCTTCAACAATCGCCGCATTGATAACCGAGTGATTAAAAATATCGCTGTCACAGAGGGCAGAATCCGTAATGGGTGTTCCGTAAGTACTAGAACCCACGTAATACAATTCTGACTCGGACCTTACCGTGTTTAAATTTGATTGAACGGCTGCAAATTTTCCTTTATTTCTCGTGGTATTTAAAGAAACAACTATAACTGACGCCAACATACTTACAATGGCAATCACAACCAAAAGTTCTATCAAAGTAAAACCATTTCCATTGATATAGTGTTTTCTATTTCGCCTTTCTCTCATAATGTCCTTTTTAAAAAATCTATTTTCTTAATATTAACAAAAACAGATCTCATCGCACAGATTCAGATCGATATAGTAGTATTTATTATAAGCCATAAACCAAGGAAAGAAAAACACCGCTTTGAAGTGAGGCGGTGTTTTTCTGATCAAACAAAAAGATGCTTATTAAGATTTTACACACCCAGTCAGACTACAAGTAATCGTCGTGTCAGCACCACACGAAGCAGCGGGACACAATGTTGTAGCAGTAACCGTATCTGCACCTGCGTTTGCAATCGTTGGCAAAGGCCATCCGCTTGGCATCGTGGTAGGCCAGAAACTATTTATTGCTGGAGTGGTACATATATCAGCGCCTGCAACCGCCACGCCTGCGGTAGAAGAAATTGTTCCACCACTATCGCGACAGAGAACTATTGCAGTAACCCATCCGCTTGCTGTAGCTTGACCAGCTGCCACTCTAGCTTTCTGTCTTGCAGTATTTAATGAAGCCAATACAACAGAAGACAAAATACCGATAATTGCGATAACAACTAAGAGTTCAATAAGAGTGAAACCCTTATTTACTTTACTGAATTTTTTCATAACTATTTAAGAAAATTGTTCGCGCGAACAATCTATTATTTTTTAATTCTAATCAATTTTATGAGAGATTTCGCTGTTTTTTATTTTTTCAAACAAAAAAACAATGATCGACCTAATCCTCTCTTATTAACATTTTCAACGCTAGAACTCACACCTTTGGCGCATCTCTTCGTTGCTCGCTCCGGTGCTCCCTCATCGTATTATTTATACGTCTCGGTTCACTCCTCGCTCGCGCCTTGATTTGCATCCAAATGTGTAAGTTCTAATGTCGATAAATTATAGCAAAGTTTGAATGAGACTTACAAGGAAAAGCACGGGGAATGTGGATAACGTGAGTAGGTACTAGGAGATAGGTATTGGGCAAGGAAAAGACAACGAAAAAAACATTAATTGATCTTGAGGAGAGTTTTGACTTGTCTCATAGAGTCTTCTAACCTTTCTATACGATTAGAAGCGAGTAAAGCTTCGAGAGTATTAAGACGAGAATCTACTTTATCAAAGCGTTTATCAACTTCATCAAACCTACGGTCAATTTTCTCAAATTTTTCATCAACTTCATCAAAACGTTTTTCCACAGCTTCAAAACCCCACGCAACACTCTGGGCGAGGTTATCAATCTTATCGTCAATAGATTTTTTCTGTTTCTTTGGCATAATATTGAATCGAGAGAGATACAAAATTCTTTTACTTTTTGAATGCAGTACTAGGCGGTAAGGAGTAAAAAAGTGAAATGTATGAATAATACTTTGAACTTTTTTACGACGTAACCAACGACGTAATGCGTCAAAAATAAAAGAATTTACTAAAAGGCGCCGGCGATGTTATATATCGGCATCAAAACCGCCGCAAGCAAGAATCCCACACTTAATCCAAGAACCAAGATGATAACCGGCTGAATTAAATCAACCAAAGTATCTACCGACGTAACTACTTCTCTTTGATAGAATTTGGCTAACGTTCCCAATATGCTTCCCAATTCTCCAGTTTCCTCCCCCACTCTTATCATTTGGGTAACGATGCTTGGTATGTCTTCATATTTTGCAAAAGCAGCCGAGAGAGCCTTGCCTCCTTTTACTTCTTCTGCTGATTGTTCGAGAATTGCTTTAAAAACATCATTGTCCACAACGGAAGAAGTCGAGTCCAACGCCTGAAGCATGGAAATTCCGCTCCCGATCATTGTGTTCATATTGTCAGCAATGCGAGTGAGATATAACTTTCTATATAATCCTCCGATGTATGGAAGGGATAATTTGATATTTGAAAGTGTTATAGAACCTCTTTCTGTTTTCATATATCGGAGAACAAAAAAACCTAAAATTATGAATCCGACTAGAATAAAAATCCCGTAAGTCAAGAGAAAACCGCTCATTCCTATAACAATTTTAGTGTAAACCGGTAATTCAGCGCCAGACTCCAATAAAATCGGGGTGATTTTTGGGATGATAACAGTAAGCAATAAGACCATAACACCGATAAAAGCGGCGATAACGAAGATTGGGTAAACAAGAGCGTGTTTGGCCTTGCTTGTGAGCGCATATGTTCGATCAAGATAATCAGCCAAAAAAACAAAAACTTGGCCTAATTTTCCGGATTCTTCTCCCACCTTGACCATGCTTATATAAAAATTGGAAAAAATGTGGGGATGTTTGGCCAACGCTTCAGAAATAGAACTTCCCTCTTGGAGAGAATCAGCGATATCACCTAGACTCATCTTCAAAGTCATATTGTCGGTCTCTGAAGAAAGCAATCTAAAAACGCGAAGCGCGGACACTTGGGACTCAAAGAGAGTTGCCATCTGTCTAGAAACTATGACAATTTCTTTTGTCTTAACTCGGTTAAAGAAAGGGATTTTTCTGAAAAAAGTCGGCTTATCTCTAAGTTCGATACGAGATACGATAAGCCCTCTCCCTTGGAGAGATGTAGTTGCAACGTCTATATTAAGAGCGTCAATTATTCCTTCTTTTTCTCCCCCTTCTTTGGTTATGGCTTTGTATTTAAATAACATAATAAATTAGGATGTTAGAATAATTAGAGGTATTAGAAGAATTAGGTTAGTTTTATTTTGAATTTATTTGCTAATTCCTCTAGTGCCTCTACTTCCTCTAAACGCGTTTAGCTCCTAGATTAAATCAGTCTTTCGAGAGTTTTAATATTATTGGCATACCTGTACGCTGTTTCTGCGGTAATTGAACCATTTCTAACAAGCTCTACTAAAGAAGTATTTAGATCCACCATACCAAGCGAAGAACCTGTTTGGATCATTGTGTCTATTTCATGAATTCTATTCTCCCGAATGATATTTGCCACTGCCCCAGTATTTATTAAAAGTTCACATGCTGGAATCTGTCCACCGGAAATTTTTGGAACCAACCTTTGGGAGAAAATACCAGAGAGACTGCTTGCAAGCTGAACCCTTATCTGACTTTGCTGTCCAGATGGAAAAGCGTCGACAATTCTTTCAATGGTTCTTGAGGCGCTATTAGTATGCAAAGTTGAGAAAATCAAATGTCCGGTTTCGGCGGCGGTTACGGCAGTTGAGATAGTTTCATTATCTCTCATTTCTCCAAGCATAACCACATTGGCGTCCTGTCTGAAGACATTTTTTAGACCACTGTGAAAATCGACTGTATCAGCGCGAACTTCTCTTTGATCAATAATGGACTTTTTTTCTTTGAAAATATATTCAATCGGATCTTCAATGGTAATGATATATTCGCTTCTTTTTTGATTTATAATCTCAATCATTGAAGCCAAAGTGGTGCTTTTACCTTGTCCAGCTGGTCCCACCACAAGGAAAAATCCTTGCTTCTTTTCTGTAAAACTCTCTAAAATTGGTGGTAGATTAAGCTCTTGTATGGTTTTAATTTTTTCTGGAATATGACGCAAAGCAATTCCAATAAGACCTTGCTGAAAATAAACATTTCCTCTAAACCTCTCTTTGTGGTTATGACTGTATGCAAAATCAGTTTGCTTGAGATCGATGAATCTTTTCTTATTCTCAACATTTAGTATCTCGTCCAAAATTCCATAAATATATTCTTTTGTCACAACAGAATTGCTAGAGATCGGCATTAAATTTCCGTTTCGACGGATGATAGGCTGTCTGCCTTCTCCCAAATGTAAATCTGAACCACCCTCATTTAGAAGGATAGTTACTAAATCAATTAACTCTTTTTTAAAATTCATCCCGTAGTGAAATTTCAGGTCGTCCCGTAGTGAAAGCTTCGCTTCTACTACAGGACTATCCTGGAATATTCTTTTGATAAAAACTAAAACTTTCTATTACTTATATTCTAACAAATTATTTGCAACCTGAAATTCTACTACGGGATTCATCCATTCAGCTCTCTCCATTCTACCTCGGTTTATGCTCTTCGGCTATTCGAATAACTTCCGCCGCCACTTCTGATGGAATCAGAGCCGCTTTTACAATATAACCGTTCATACCCAGTTTTTGAGCACGATCAATTTCACTCGATTCACCTTGATTGGTAAGCATAATCACAGCCGCGAGAGGTGCTAATTTTTCTTTTCGGATAGTATTTAGAAGCTCTAAACCGTCCGGATGAGGCATTATCACATCAAGAACTATCGCATCAGGACTTAATCCTTCCCGAAGCTTGCTAAGGGCCGTCTCACTGCTAGTTAAAGAAACAATCTCGTGACCGAGATTTTTAAACTTAGTTTCATACATATTTAGCAAGAAACGGTCATCGTCCACCATCAAGATTTTATATTTTTTTGTTTCAGTCATAAATTTAGTTGGATTAGAAGGTTAGAGGAATTAGAGGTACTAGATTATTTTAACATATCAAACTTATTTTTCTTTTCCTACCTCCTCTAATACCTCTATTTTACTAACTTCTCTAGTTATAGTCCCCCAATTTCTTCAAAAGGAACTATCCTCTTAAAGCCCTTCAAAATGGCATCTTCTTTCATCTTCAGCATTCCTTTAGCTCTTAAGATTTTTTCCAATTCCACTTCTGGAGCGCTTCTCAAGATAGCATTTTCAAGTTCTTTGTCCATTTCAAAAACTTCGGTCACAGCAATTCTACCTCTAGTTCCACTTGGACAGTCCGGCCCAGGAGAAACTCTGTAAAATTCTTTTCCAATAGGCAATTTTTTTCTGAATTCAAGAGGTAGGTCCTCAAATTGTTTTTCTATCATGAGCTTTAGACTGCCGTCCACTGGAACCTTTGTGCCAGCTCCAGGACAAAGCATACTAACAAGTCTTTGGGCCATAGCCAAAATAACAGTCGGAGCAATAAGATATGGGTCAACTTTCATATCAATCAAACGAGGAATTACTCCGACAGCATTGTTGGTGTGGATAGTTGCAAGCACCAAATGACCAGTTAACGCCGCTTGAACAGCGAGGCCAGCGGTTTCAGCATCTCGAATTTCTCCAACCATAATAATGTCCGGGTCTTGTCTTAACGTGGTACGCAAACCGCTCGCAAAGGTATAACCGATATCCGGACGCACTTGTGACTGACTCACGCCCTCGATATTGTATTCTATTGGATCTTCGAGACTTAGAACGTTGTCTTTTTCTCGGTCAAATTCATTTAAAATAGAATAAAGTGTCGTGGATTTTCCCGAACCTGTCGGACCGGAAATTAAAATCATACCGTAAGGCTTCTCCATCGCTCTTCTTATAAGAGCTACGTTCTCTTCGCTCATTCCTAATTCATCCAACGCTTTGACTCCCTTCTCTTGATCGAGAATTCTCATCACCACCTTTTCACCAAAATAAGTTGGAAAAGTTGAGACACGAAAATCAATCTTTCTGCCTTCGATCTTAGCGGAAAATCTTCCGTCTTGCGGCTTTCTTTTTTCATCAAGTTTCATATTCGACAAGAGCTTGATTCTTGCCACTACCGCCTGATGAATTTTGGCTGGTAAAACTAGACTTGTATTCAAAACTCCGTCTACTCTAAATCTCACTCTGACACTCTCTCTCATTCTTTCAATATGAACGTCGGAAGCGTTGCCTTCAGTTGCATAACGAAGAATTGTCGCCACAATTTTGGTGATTGGCGCTACTTCAATAATTTTTGGTTCTTTTATTTTTTCGTCCCCTCCCTCCTCTTTAGCTCTTTCGGCATCTTCTTCATCAAGAGCAAAAGTAACGTTTGGCCCTCCTGATGAAACTTCGTCTAGTTGGGAAAGGGCTTTGGTAACTTCTTCAGAAAGACCCTTGTACATCGAGATAACCTTGTCAAAATCCTCTTCTGAAATCAGGAAGAGTTTAAATGGATACCTAGCCTTAGTCGAAATAAAATTCAAAGCATCGCGAGCTTCGATATTATCAGGATCGATAATACCAATAGCCAAAACTCCGCTTTTTATCCCTAGCGGCACAAACTTATAATGGATAGCGGATTCTTCTGGAATTATACTTAGAATCTCGCTTGGTATTTTTCTTTCCCCAATCTTTATTTTGGGTATTTGAGAGCTAGAAGCCATAATGTGTACCATCTATTATATCAGAGGAAAGGATATAAAAAGAGAAGATTTAAGATATTTTGTTATTTACAACAAAAAATTCGAAGCATAAATCGGCTCACTTTAATTTTCAATATCTCAAGATTGAATTTTTTGATAATTAAGTCTTGAAAATTAAAATTACTGTATAAATGGGTTATCGCGACCTATGGGTTGAGGAGAAACTACCACCGATATATCTTTTAAACTATCAAAAGTACGATTATCAAAAAAATTTACATCTAACTGATTAAGAGATTTTAATCTTTGCAATTCCACCAAAAGCTCGGCGCCAAGAATCTGACTAGATGGGCTTCCTTGCAACGCTGTAATTAGTGGCTCAACTTCTGTTCCAGAACTTTTATATAACCAAAAAACAACAATCAAAACAATCAAAATGATTAATGCGATTTTGTTTTTCTTTAATTGTTCTATTAGTTTATCCATATTATTTTAAGGAATAAGTGTTCAAGGTCATACCATAACTCTGAAATGAAGGACGTTCTTTGTTTGGACTTAATTCAATCTTCACTATATCCATGATTCGGAGACTATCTTCGATCTCTTTAAGAAAGCCGTTCAAATTGGAATAATCTGTGTCAAACCTGAAAGCTAGAGTTAATGTTTTATATCCCTTGAGAGTTTCCGCTTTTTCACCTTCAATATCATCCGAAGAAGCATCTATATCATGTATAACTATCGCATGTTTTAAAGCCAAACTATCAACTTCTAAAACTAATCTCACTAGACTCATATTTATCGGAATCATTTTGTCCAATTTCGCCAAATCAGCTTCTCCAAACCTGCTGGTCTTTTCGGATAATTCGGCTCTGATCTGTTTGAGTTCAACCGATTTGTTTAAAATCTCATCATAATTAGCGCCTTCAGTCTGAAACGCGGTCATTTTTGAATATTCTGGACTAATATAGAAATAAAATAGTCCGAGAGATGCCGCTATTAAAATTATTGGTATAGTATTTCTCATTTTTTTGATTTGACCTGTTTGATATTTTTCTATAAACCAGACTGTTCAGATTGAGTCGAAGATGCGCTAGAAACACTACTTGATCCCTCTTCTTCAGGTTGATCGGGCTCGAGGCTCTTCGAATAGGACACTGCATCCTCACTAATTTCTGCGCTAAGTTCAAAATTAACCCTGCCTTTTTCATTTAAATCGATGCCGGAGAAAATAGGATTTAGAATCAGATTGGATTTTTCCAGTACTTCTGACTGGAAAGCGAGAACCGCATAACTCGGAGATTCTCCTCTCCCAGCAATAGTAGCAATGGCACCAGGGTTTGCGGTAAAAACAAAATTGCTGAAATAGACACCTTTCACTGTATTTTTCTCGATCAGATCAAAAACGGCAGACGCGGAAGTATGTCTGGATAAAAGACCCTTACCAAAATCAATCCTTTGCTTCAAAACTGTAAGCGTTTCAGTCAATTTTGGATCGAAGGCTTCAATTTCTTTTTTTATATTCAATTTCTTCTCCTCTAATTGAGGTAAAAGAACAAAACGATTAAAAACAAAGAGTCCAACAGCCATGAGTATCGCTACTACAAAAACAAGAACTCCGATCCAGTAAAAAAGAGTTGTCGGTGATTTTGCCCGAGCGACAACATCTCTAGTTTGCCTTTTAGGGATGAAAGATGGTTGAGAATTTGGTTCCATTTTAAATTACTAGAGTTTGGAGAAATTATATTTTTTACAGATCATATTCTGCAAATAAAAAACGTCTTACTATAAGTATACAACAGAAAAAGAACAACCAAATTAAGTTTTACACACATCGTGGAACGCAACACAAATAGCTGAACAATATCCTTAAACCTAGTCTTTCTATTCTTCTTCCAGACCACGGAGAGCTGCTCCAACCGCCACTGCAAATTCCGGCCCGTTATTTTTTAAGATTTCTAAGACAAAAGTTGGCGCCTCAACCTTTGAGAATGAATTTCCAGACACTGCCTCTACTTCTAGATTTACAGTAGCCGCTTCAGCAAAACCTTTCATAGACGCTCCCCCTCCAACCAAGACTACTTTATTTAAAATTTTATTATTTTTTTCTTTGTAGCTTTTCAAAATCTTAGAAGTCTCGGAAAAAATATAATCTAAAGTAATAAAAATAGCATTATATAAATCTGGCTCCCTAGAACTTAAACCTTTGGTTCTTTTTAAGATTTCTGCTTCTTTAAGAGAAATTCCTAACGCCCTAGAAATACTAGCTGTTATATCTTGAGATCCCCTGCTTACTGTATGAGAATTTAAAACATTCCCCTTCTCCACAACATAAAGCTTGGTGGAAGCGGCTCCGACATCCATAATCATAGTTGGTCCTTGGTCGTGTTCTAAAACTGACCGCAAAGTGCTAAATATTTCGATCTCAAAAAAATCCGCGAGAAGAGACGCTCCTCTCACAATATTTTCAAATTTTCTGATGATATCGTTGTGGATAGCTACAATCAACACCTTTATCACTTCGGCTTTTGTGCGTTCTTTTAGAATTTCCGATCGCTTTGATTGAAGTGCGTTCAGTTTATCTTTCAAATCAACATCTTCAACTTTTTCCTCATCCTTATCTTTGGAAACGACTGACCAATCCAGACTGACTTCACTTAACGGCACTGGAACATATTTCTTTGCTTCAAGAGGAATAATTTCTTTTAAATGAACTTCGCTGGCCGATGGCAATTCAATTACCGTCATCAAACTTGAGTTGAAAGAGATGGCCATTCCAACATTCTTTGTGGTGGTTTTGGCTTCTTTTAAGATGTCGTTTAAAGCCATTATTAACTTTCCTTCCGAAAGACTCGTTGCTTTCCCAACTTCTTCACCGGCATATGGTCCAAGAGAGATGGCTCCGTAGGTATCCAAAACAGCCTTTCCTTTTTTCTTTGAAAGCTGAACAACTTTTATAGCAGAACTCCCGATATCGATACCGATTACTGTATTTTCTTTTTTGCTTCCACCAAATAAGTTACCAAAAAGGCCCATGGATTGATTATGAGATTAGACTTCCTATTTATTATATACTAGAAAGCACTGAAATTAAAAGAAATTATTCCTCCTTAAGTTTTATGCTTATTAAAAGTATGAGAATTATCAATAATATTAAAAAGATACTAATTGATTTCCTTTTCCCGCAGGTAAAACCGACAGAATTATCGGTGGATAAAATTATAGAAGAGTTAAAAAAACCGACAGATTTAGATGACCCAGATATCATCGTTTTATCAGATTACAAACAAACCTTGGCTAAAAAGCTTATTTGGGAGCTTAAGTATAAAAACAATGAACATTCCGCAAAGATTTTGGCGGAAATTATGTACACCGAAATTATCGGGTATTTGAATGATTGGATTATGTTTGAGGATTTTAAGGACCCGGTTCTTATCCCCGTTCCCCTATCCAAAGAAAAGCTGGAAAAGCGAGGCTATAACCAGACAGAAACACTAGTGGAGCAAATAATTCTACTTGATCAGGGAAAAAATTTAGGTTTCGAATTTGATGCGATTCACAAAGTAAAAGACACTCCTGAACAAAGCTCCCTTAAAACCAAAGTGCAGAGACTCAAAAACTTAAAAAATTGTTTTAAAGTTGTAAACCCAGAAAAAATTAAAAATAAAAATATTATTATCGTTGATGACGTAATTACAACCGGCGCAACAATAAAAGAAGTTAAAAAAATTCTAAAGAAAGCCGGTGCTAGAAAAATAAAGGCAATCTGTGTGGCACACTAAAAGTTGAAAGTTTAACGTTAAAAGTTTAAAGTAAGGGAGCTTGGAGGGGTCGCATAGCGGTATTGCAGCAGATTGCTAATCTGCGCCCCGTAAGGGGCCCGTGGGTTCGAATCCCACTCCCTCCGCCAGAGTTTAAAACGAAGTTTTAAAGTGAGATTCGAAAATCCTTGAATATATCGCACGGAGCGAAGCGAGTACGATATGAAAGGTGTACCGTTCATGTAATGAAAGAAATTCCCACTCCCTCCGCAAAATTATACTTTCAGCAAAATCAAAAGTAATTTCTTGAATAAAATAAAAGGGCTGGCACAGCACTACTAGTGTGTGACAGCCCTTCGGGTAAACAACCTCAATTTGATCTTCGGGTGAGTGGTATTTCACTGGCGACTCCGCTACCCGCAAACAGGAAGCATCACTGTCTTCCACTTATACTGTGCAGCCGTTCTCTCTTATCGGTCCAGTTCTGGGATTTGAACCCAGCTCATATTCCCCGAAGACCCCTCTCCGGAGAAACTTGTCCCAAGACAACTGTTATTTTACCCAATAAAGATATTGCCTGACATGATTCAAGCGGTCAAGAGTTTTACAACACCGATCAGATTTTATTCTGGTAGCGTTGTGGAAGTAGAGCCGGAAGCGGTGGTACCACTAAACCAAGGCCCCCACACAAAATTGTTAACATCGAAATAATCGCTTAAATTGCTTTGGGTTATTTCTGTTCCATTAATGCGGATATTTTCCAAGATTACATTATGAAAACCATTATTAGCGTTGTGGCCTTTGATTTCGCTCCTCTCTCTCTGTGTTCCTTCTAGCGTGATGTTTCTAAAAACAAGATTGTAACTATTGCCGAGCGGTGGATCAATTACCTGTTGTCCAACATTCGTCCAAGGGTGAACAAAATTTTTGATTTGAGCTAAAGACATATTTAAACTGCCCTCAATGCGAATATTTTGATAGGTTTGGTTGGAATGCCCGCGAGTACTGTCAGCACTATCCACCCACACCTGAAACACCCCTGGGACTTTCGCTCCACTGGGTAACAATCCTGCATCATAAGTTTTGATATCAATGTTATTAATAAAAGATGTATGAGTATTATTTGAAGAATTTCCCCAATATCCTCCAACGAAAACAGCATTATTTGTAGTCCCGGCAAATGAATTGGTAACAGTCACATCATTGTTATGCAACCCAGCATACATAGGAAAGAAAACATTATCACCAACAAAAGCAAAAGACTGATCGACGTTGCTCACACCCCCATTGAAGCCGTCAGTCGACCAATACCAAGGAGACAGTAATTTCACGCCGTAAACATTATCCACACCAGCACCGATATTATACGAAGGAGAATTGACAATGGTTATACCTCTTATACTCGAAACATTTACTTGCCCCCAATTCCCAATAACCATAGTGTAATTCATTGGGGCCGGCCAAGGATGGAGACCTTGAACGAATTCAGCTGTCCATAAATCCCCGGAAAGAATGCCAGGACCCATAATTCTTACATTACTCTTGCCTCGCACATCGATATTCCCCCTCACTATGGCACCACCATCTAGATAAATTGTTTCATTATTTGTAGCCTGATAATGGTTTTCTGTAGCAGGAGAAATATCTTGAATGCCGGGTCCAAAGTATCTTGCACCCGCAGGAATTGTTGGCTTAGGAGGATCAGCAAACACAAAAAGAGGGTTAGCATCATTTCCATTTATCGTAATCCAGACTTTATTATTTTGATTCAAAGTGAGTATGGCTTGGCCATTACTTAGCTCGACTGGGATATTTTTACTTTCAGGACTGACTTGCACAGAGTTAACAGACCCTCCTAAAGTAGAAACTCGAACGCGTACGGATCTGGTCGTGCCGAATGTTGTGAAATTGACGGTAGGCGTTGAATTGCGGTGCCAAGAAGTTCTGCTTGTCCTGCCAAATTTATAAACATAAGAAGGAATCCAAGTTGAACCATCCAAGACTTCGACAGTGTAGAGATTTGATAGATAAGTATTAGTGCTAGGTCCGGGATAGACTTCAACAGTGCTAGGGGGTGGTGGCAAAGCAGTAACAGTCAAAAGAAAAGATGTGGTTTTTTGCACGCCAGCTATCCCAGTAACAATGACAGTGTAGTTCCCTGTTAGAGTGGCAGTAGTAGTCGTGATTGTGAGAGCGCTAGTGCAAGTTGGGTTGCAAGAAGTTGGAGAAAAACTTCCACTTGCTCCGCTAGGGAGTCCTGAAACGCTGTAAGAAACGGTTCGAGTGTTACCAGAAATTAAAGTCGCAGCAATTGTATTTTGAACAGATTGACCCTGAACAACCGATTTTGGGCCGCCATTTGAAAGAGAGAAATCGAAAGGAGGAACTGGCAAAGCAGTAACCGTCAAAATAAATGAGGTCGTTTTTGTTTCTTTAGATTTTCCTAGAACTGTAAC
Organism: Patescibacteria group bacterium; assembly: GCA_038062955.1. Classification (GTDB taxonomy): domain Bacteria; phylum Patescibacteriota; class Minisyncoccia; order Phycocordibacterales; family BOKC01; genus JBBTWE01. Next base: position 547,659 of record JBBTWE010000001.1, read on the forward strand.
AGTGTAATCCCCCGCAGAAGTAGACACAGCGGTTGTGATATTCAATATGGTTGTGCATTTTGGATTGCAAGAAGTTGGGGAAAAACTTCCACTTGCTCCGCTAGGGAGTCCGGATAACTCGTAGAAAATATTTTCTGACTCTCCATCAATTAAATTCGCCGTAATTTTATTTGTAACAGATTGACCTTGAACGACCGACTTTGATCCGCCGTTTGAGAGAGAAAAGTCGAATCCTATAACAGGTGATGGTTCTACAATCGGACACTCTTCAAATGCACAATTCTCTCCAACACGCCCAACGTATGATCCGTCAGAACACTTCTTAACATCTTGCGGACAAATTGTTGGTTCAGGAGTTGGCGCCAGTGGCTGGGTACTAAAAAACATAAAATAAATCATTCCTACGATAAGTAAAAGCGCAGACAGAATTATTAAAACTTTACCAAAATTATTTTTCGCTTCAGGATTCATATAAAATTTCTTTAAAAAATTAAACTGAGTTTACTTAATTGTACAATAAATAATCACTTTGGAATCAATCGTCTGTGGACTTCGAAAGTTTAAAATCTCTAATTTTGAAACATGATATCATTACCGTTATCAATGAATTACTTCATGAATCAAAAAGCTATGCCTGCTGGTAGGCATGGATTCGCGAATATTGCAATAATTATATTATTTCTTGTTGTGTTGGTTGGAGGAGGAATTTATTTTGCGTTCTATAAACAAAATGTGCCTTCGTACCCAATAGCTTGCACTGCAGATGCTATGGAGTGTCCTGATGGGTCATATGTCGGTCGCAGTGGTCCAAACTGTGAATTTAAGTGTCCGAAAATAAATCCTGGAATCGTAACCGAATGCACAAAAAATTCTGATTGTCCTTCCTCAAAGTATATTTGTGAAGAGATACAAGGTGTTGGGACAGCTTGTCCAGACAATGATCCTTCCTGTGTGCCAACACACACGATAATCCAAGGAGAATGCAAATTGAAAGAAAGTAATCAATGTACCCGAAATTCTGATTGTGCTGGCGGAAATTTGTGTCACAAAAATAGCTGTGTGAGTCCAATCGGAAAGCAATGTAGCGGGCCTTCTGACATGAACTGTCCGTCTGATTTTGAATGCGTGCAAGGTTGTGGTTCTCCGGTTGGATATCAAAATGAACCCCCTCCCCCTTATTTTTGTCAGCTCGTAGGGTACATTCGCACTTGCCCAATATGCCTCGCAGAAAATACATTGATTGATACGCCTTCCGGTGCAATTCCTGTTGAAGAATTACGAAAAGGAATGGTGATTTGGACAGTTAATAAATCGGGAGAACGTGTTTCGGGTATCATTCTCGAAACCAGCAAAACTCCTGTGTCACCAACTCATAAGATGGTTCATATTTCTCTTAAAGATGGCCGAGAAATTCTTGCTTCCCCCGGACATCCAACCACAGATAATAGGACCTTAGGAGAACTTTCTGCAGGTGACATTCTTGATGGAAGCATTGTATCAACCACCAAAACAATTCCTTACAAAAAATCCTACACTTACGACATTCTACCTTCTGGCGAAACTGGGTTCTACTTTGCAAACAGAATACTTCTAAATAGTACTCTCCGCTAATTTCCCTAAACATAGCCATTCTACAGCCTCTTTTTACCCTCCTAAATTTTTTCTTCGAAAAATTTTGGACTTTTTCAGTAATTTAGTATATAAATCATCTGGAACTTAGGAAGCGCCTAGGTCTAGCACACAAACACCTTTAGGGAGGTCCTTATGAGTCAATTCGCCACTCTACCGTTACTCAACGAGCAATCGATTCTATTGGAACTTCGAGATGCGGCTCTGCACGCCAGACTCCACGACGATTACAGATGGCTCCAGTCCGCCTCGGAAGTTTTCTTGATGATGATCAATAGAAGGTACGCGGAGCATCAGCAACTCACAGAAAGATGGCGTTCCTACGACAACAAAAGAAGCTTGGTGAAGTTGTTGTTGAAACTTTGCGGGAGAAAGCCTCCGCTCGCTCTCAAAGGACACGAAGAAGCCTCCAGACTCTTGTACTGCGCTCGCCTTCTCCGAAAGGCCGCCCAAGCAAGAGATGTTTCTGGATTCCTCCAGCTTTGCCAAGAAAGACTGGAGATTGAAGCGCTTGACTTGTTCGTCTAACAAACGAACTGTCGGCGCTTTTTTTATTTCCTATTCAAAATGGATTTTATTTTTTTGTTTTGAGAGAATCTCTTTAAGATGAGAATGGTCTTTTTCTTTAAATTCTGGGTCTTGTTCAACAATTTCTCGAGCCACATTTCTGGCCGCTTCAACCATTTTTATATTTTTTATAGCTTCCATACCGAGGTCTGATATTCCCCACTGTTTTTTGCCCGACAACTCGCCGGCACCTCTTTGCTCCAAATCGAGCTCGGCCAATTCAAAACCGTTTTTGGCAGTTGTTAAAGCTTTAAGTCTTTGAATGGATTTTTGAGTTTTGCCTTCCGAAAAAACATAGCAGTATGCCTGATGAGAACTTCGGAGAACACGTCCACGAAGTTGGTGAAGTTGAGCAAGCCCGAATCTCTCGGCTCCTTCGATTATAATTGTAGTTGCGTTCGGCACGTTTATCCCAACCTCCACCACCGATGTAGCGCAAAGAATTTGAGTTTTTCCAGCTTCAAAATCCTTCATCACTTCCTCTTTTTCTTCTTTTTTAAGTTTGCTGTGGAGAATTCCTATTTCATATTCTGGGAAGACAGATTTTTTAAGACGGGCAGCTTCTTCACTTACTGATTTAACATTGAGCGCCTGCTCTTTTTCCCTAAATGCTACCGCATCGGGCGAGTCGCCAAAAGCGACTTTAGCCGGATCAGGCTCTGCGATTCTTGGACAGATTACAAAAAGTTGGCGACCGCTTTTGAGTTCTTGCCTTATTTTTTGATACGTTTCTTCCCTTTTGTTTGGTGGCACAACTTCTGTAATAACGGTTTTTCTCCCTGCCGGCATTTGATCGAGCAAGGTCAAATCCAAATCACCGTAAATCGTAAGGGCAAGTGTACGAGGAATCGGAGTTGCAGTCATAGTAAGAAGGTGTGGAAGAATGCCATCTTTTTTTCGCAGTTCTGCTCTCTGCTTTGTTCCGAAGCGATGCTGTTCATCGATTATTACATAGGCCAGATTTTTAAATTTAATATTTTTCTGAATCAGAGCGTGGGTACCGATGAGAATCGGAATTTCACCATTTGCTACCCATTTTAAAAGCTGACTTTTAGAAATTGGAGTCGCTTCACTGGGATTCAATTTTGAAGGAAATTTTTTACATCCACTACCAGTCAAGAGGCCGATTTTTATATTAAGCCCCGAAAAAGTTTCAATAAAAGTTTTGAAGTGCTGATTGGCTAATATTTCTGTCGGTGCCATGTAAGTTACTTGGAGCTGTCCAAAACGATTATCTTTAGGAGGAGTGGTGATACAAGCATAAGAAGTAATGGCCGCCACGGCTGTCTTTCCGGAGCCAACGTCTCCCTCAAGAAGTCTCGACATCGGATAATCTTTTTTGAAATCTCCCAAAATGTCCGCCACAGATTTTTCCTGGCTCTCGGTTAATTTGAATGGCAATCTGTCGGTAAAAATTTTAAGTTCTTTTGCGGTTGGGTTTATTTTAAAAGAACTTTTTTCTTCGTACTCCTTTCTTTCACGCTGTTTTTGGAGCTGAATAAAGAAAATTTCTTCAAAAGCAAATCGTTTTCTGGCTGGAATATAGTCATTTTCTCTCTTTGGTATGTGAATCCAAATGAGAGAAGTTCGGAGAGACGGCAGATTGTATTTTTCTAGTATTTGTTTGGGGATCGGATCCGCGATTAAATCCAGAGTTCCAGATTTTAAAATTCTTTCTATATGATGATGAAACCAGCGTGAGCTTATCCCCCGACTCTCTCTGTAAGTTGGCTCTAAAAAATCATCTTTAGTTTCAGTGGGTAATCTTAAAATCGGCATCGGTATTTCGTCGGCTTTTTCGATTTCGGGATTGATAAAACAGAAAGAGTCATTTTTATTTGAAACCTTACCACTTACTCGAACAATGGAATTTTCTCGAAACATTTTTGCAATGTAAGGCTGATGCATCCAAAGAATTTTTATCTTTCCAGTTTGGTCCACGAGTGTAGCTCGAGCAATAGCCTTTTTGGATTTCCAGGTTTTGCCAGTTTCCAAATTTATAATTTTCCCGTAAATAGTGACTTGTTCATCAGCTCGGAGTTCGTTTATATTTTTTTGAGGTAAAGATGAGCTGTATTTAGTTGGAAAGAAATATAAGAGATCTAGGACAGTATGAAGCCCGAGTCTTTGGAGAGACTTTTTATGAAATGGAGAAAGTTTGAAATTTTCTTCTAAAAAGGAGTCCGGTTTCATATAAAATTATTGAGTAGTCGCTGCGTTTGATTCTTCCGTTTTTGCAGCGCATTCCAAAAAATTACAGCTAGGCAAACCACGCCCAACATAAGAACCGTCGGGACAAATTTTTAAATCGGAAGGACAAACTGTAGTTGGTTTCGGCAGACTTGAAGGATTAAAAAAATGTATGAAAATACCGATTAAAATTACGAGTCCGATGACAATTAGAGATGTTGATTCTTTAGTCATTGCTTTTTATTCCGGCTAGCGAGCGCTATCGCGGAAAAGTATCGTCTACAGATGTCGACAATCCCACCGACCTCTTTTTCATGATGCGCGAGTGAAGACGGAACAAAGAATTTAATATTCTTTATCATCTTAACAGATATAAAAAAAACCGCCTCCAGTATTTGAATCTGGTTAGCGGTCGAAAGAACTTCGCCGAAGTTAGTGGTCGCGGAGATGGCCGTAAATGTCCCGAATGAAAGATTCCCAGGCCGGGTGGTTCGCATCTCTTTCGCATCCAATCCTCCAGTAGTCATAATAGTTTCGATCACTTTTTGACACTGGCAATTGATGTTTTTCCACCATTGGAGCGACAGTATGCTCGACGGTTCGCGCCCAAGCCATGCTTTCGCAAGCAACCAGACTATTGCGGTTATCCTTTTCCTCACCCGGATATGGAGGATCTCCCGCAAGGTGTTCCATCTCATGCAAGAAAGCCACTATGACATAACACCGAAACTGTTCACGCCAATTGCTTTCTCCGCTTGAGTAGACCTCATCCCAGACATCCAACTGCGTCGGCAGAAAGATATCTATGGTTGCCTTGCCTTCTCTGTTGCTAGAAGCAAAATAGATGAAACGGCTTTTGGGGTGATATGTTGTGACCAGATTGATCTTGTAGGTGCTGTATTTTCGCACAACTTCTTTTACCAACAAATCATACCTCTCTTGTACCTCTTGTATGTCACACTTCCCCGCGACGATTCCGGAAACTATCGGTTTTACATTTTTCTCCCAGAAATCCAGCTGGTATGTGGGTGAATAGATGACTCCATCTTTTGCCGACCCGCCCGCCCAAAAGGACAGAGAGAACAAGAAAAGAACGAGACCTACAAACGCCAACTGAAGTTTGGACATCGTATTTAAATCTCCTGTTTGGTTTGGTAAAGAACAATCTAAAAATTAGATTATTACGAAAATATTTTTGCGTCAAATAAAGAAGTGCTTAACGCTTTCTTAATGATAAATTTTGTTATATTATCTCCACTATAAAATACGTGTGTAGCTGTTTTGGTAGGTATTACGTATTTGTATAATAGAAGAAGTTTTACGCGTGTAGCTCAGTTGGTAGAGCAGACGACTTATACTCGTCCGGTCGGGGGTTCGAGTCCCTCCACGCGTACCAATTAAAAAAAGACTGGTTTCAAAGCCAGTCTTTTTTTAATTTACTCACAACAAGATTATTTTATTTCTATCCCCTCTTTCTTTTTAGGAGTAATACCGTTTGCGACGAGAATCTGCTCGAATTCGGCTCTTTCAAGAGTTTCTACATCAACCAATCTTTTGGCAATGGCGTTTAAGACCGAACGATGATCTGTCAGAATTTTCTCGGCTTTATCAAAAGCTTCTTTCATTATTTTTTGTACTTCTTCATCAATCACGGTCGCAATCTTTTCAGAATACTCTTTTTCCTCCAAGCCACGTCCAAACATAGCCCGTCCCATTTGTCCTTCAAAAGCCATACCTCCTAACCTGTCCGACATTCCATATTTTGTAACCATATCTCTTGCGAGAGCAGTTGCCACTTGAAGATCATTGGATGGTCCAGTGGTTAAATCATTAAAGACCATTCGTTCGGCCACATAACCTCCTAAAGACACGGCAATATCGTCTAAAAATTCTTTTTTAGATTGGAGTCTTCGATCTTCAAAGGGCAATTTCAAAGTGTAACCAGCGGCACGACCGCGAGAAATTATTGAAATTTTATGCACAGGATCAGAGTGTGGAAGAACTGACGCCACGAGCGCGTGTCCCCCCTCATGATAAGCGGTGATTTCTTTTTCCTCCTTCGACAAAATATGACTTCGGCGTTCTGGGCCGAGCATAACTTTTTCAATTGAACGGATCAAGTCGTACTGTGAGATTTTGTTTCGACTTTCTCTGGCTGCTAAGATCGCCCCCTCGTTCATAAGCGAATACAAATCAGCTCCCGAAAAACCCGGGGTTCGTTCAGCAATGGTCCTTATGTTTACATCTTCAGCGAAAGTTTTTTTCCTTGAATGAATTTTTAAAATTTCTTCTCTATCATTTCTGTCCGGCAAATCCAAAGTAACTCTCCTATCAAAACGTCCTGGACGAAGAAGCGCTGGGTCCAATACGTCCGGCCTGTTTGTTGCGGCCATGATTATCACTTTCTCATTCGGTTCAAATCCGTCCATCTCAACTAGAATCTGGTTTAAAGTCTGTTCCCTTTCATCGTTTCCTCCACCAACTCCAGTACCACGAACACGGCCAACAGCATCGATCTCATCCATGAAAATAATTGCTGGCGCAGCATGTTTGGCCATTTTAAAGAGATCGCGCACTCTTGATGCTCCAACACCCACAAACATCTCGACAAATTCTGAACCGGAAATTGAAAAGAATGCGACACCTGCCTCCCCCGCAACCGCTCTTGCAAGCAAAGTCTTTCCGCTTCCAGGAGGTCCCATCAAAATTATGCCCTTAGGAATTCTTGCGCCGATATCAATAAATTTTTTCGGATTTTTTAGGAAATCAACAATTTCGGCTAGTTCTTCTTTCGCTTCTTTAACTCCAGCGACATCTTTGAAAGTGATCTTTTGTTTTGTATCGTCCGGCGAAGTCATCCGAGCTTTTGATTGTCCAAAAGTGAAAGCTTGCATCCCCGCCCCCTTAACTTGTCTTGTTAGAAACCACAAAATAAAAATTATAAAAAGAAATGGTAGAAGAAATGGCGCCAAATTCAAGAGCCAGTAACCCAAACCTGTTTGTCTTTTAATTTCAATTTTAACAGCCGCAAGTTCTTTTGTTTCTACTCCGTAATTTTTGAGTGTCTCTGTAAGCGACGCATCAACTTCCTTTTTTGATTCTTTTTTTTCTTCTGTTTTATAATCAATCTCGAGTTTGTCGCCAAAAACTGTAATTTGCGTTACTAGCCCACTTTTTATATCCTGCGCTAAGTCGGAAATAGCAATATTGTTTGTAGCATCCCTTCGTTCAGAGATAGTAGAATAGATAGAAAGTAGAAGGAAAAAAACCAAGAAAGCAGTCAGAAAATTGGTCCAAAATTTGTTTCTGTCTGAACGTGCGGGTTTAATTTGACGCTTGGTCAAAATTACCTTCTTTTTTTCGTCTTTGTTGTGATTATTATTAGCCATTATTTATAGTCTTAATTAAGAGAAATCTAGTATAATCTATCGAGTCAGACAATACAATAAATATGCCTAATCTAATCCAAAACCGAAAAGCCCATTTTGACTATGAATTCCTTGAGAAAATCGAGAGCGGTATTGAGCTACATGGTTTTGAGGTGAAAGCGTTAAGAGAAAGCAAAGGGCGCTTGGATGGCGCATATGTAGTAACTCGTGGTGGCGAATCTTTTATTGTAAATTTTCATATTTCTCCGTACCAACCAGGAAATACTCCAAAAGGCTACGATCCAGACCGAGTAAAAAAACTACTTTTAACTAAAAAAGAAATAGCCCATATTGCCGGCTTCGAAAAGCGTAAAGGCTTGACAATTGTGCCTATTTCGGTATATACTAAGAAGAGTAAGATCAAGATTGAACTCGCAATCGCAAAGGGAAAGAAAAAATTTGATAAGCGAGAAACGCTTAAAAAGAGAGACGCGGAAAGAGACATGAGGAGGGATATGTAAGATCTTTGAAATACTAGAATTCGGTCATTCGCGCAAAATTTGTCGCCAAAACAAAGGTAAATTTTGCGGGGATGATCGGCCTAGACAGAAGAATAATTGGCTGCATGCAAAGCAGAGCTCCGAGAACTCTTAAAAAGCTCGGAAACACTAAGTGCAAACAACTTAGTTGCAAAAGCTAAATCTATCGTCTCTCCATATTTTGGAAACGAAAAATTGGCTTTCGTTTACGCTTAAAGCCTAAACGACGTCTCTTCTTTTGACTTCCGATAAGAAGCGAGAGGTGTCATAAAAATCGGGATAGAAAGTTATCTGCCTCAATAACTTTCGAAGTTTAGAGGCTAAGACATCGAGATGTTTTGTCTGTTTTTAAGTCTCTTTGTTTAAAATACAAAAACAAACTATGCCTTGTAGATTTGCATCCACTTACCTTTTGCACGGCGGTTCGATTCCGCCCATCTCCACAACAATGAACAAAATGCTCAGAGTAACCCTCTGAGCATTTTGTATATGGATTTGAGCGGGTTCTAATATTTCTAGATTTCGGCAGAGATGACGAGGCTAACTTAGAAATTAAATACCTTCCATTCACAGTCTTTAAGTAGAACTAATTCGAGATTAGTGGCCGTATTCTGCAAAACAGTAACTGCTCCTGGGGCAGGCGGCAGTTCTAAGCTTTCGTAATGACAAACTACACGCAAAGGGGCAAGCCCGAGACCCTCGCGCATTACGTCCTCAGAGTGAGATGCGCCATATTTTGCGATTGCATATGCTCCGGCAGAAGAACCAGCGACTGTCTTATCTTGGATTAAAGGTCGAAGGGATGGGAATGTTCGCAAGACGTCTAACAATTTGTTCGTGCTGCCTCCGTGCATATACACGGCATTAGATTTCTTAATTTCCTCCAAGAAACCGTCCTTGGTTGCGAGAATAAATTTAATATCCTTGCCGTCTGCTTCAGATAGCATTCTTTCAGCAAGCTCTTTAAAAGTAGTAGAAGGGTCATTATCGCGCGAAGCAAAGAAAACCATAAGCACTGTTCCACTATTAGGAACGTCTGTCAAAAACTCTTTGAAGAAAAAGCGGTTTAATTCGTTGTCCTTGCGAGTAAATCCTCCGTGGAGAATAAATTTAGTCATAAGAATATTATACCTTGTCTGTGACGGTTTTTTTATAATTAAAAACAGCTACTTCGAAAAGTAGCTGTTTTAGGATCAGATGCCGGGAACACGAGGAACCTGTATGAGAGATGCGGGGTTTGGAAAATCCCGCACAGTTTGCTCGAACGTCGTGAAGGTAGACGTGAGCAAGCTCTCGAAGGCGCCGAACGGTTCCGACATAAGAAACTTGAGAATGAGGATAGTCAGCAAGAGACCTATCGCACCTCGGATGCCAAATGTACGCATGAAAATGGTTCGAGGGGGAACCCTTATTGAGCCGACTAAGCTCATTCTCACCCCCGACACTACTGACATGCCATCTCTGGAACATGCCCCTAATGCCGGGGGTATTTCTTTTTTTGAAGAGCAATCTGTTTAAAAGCTAGCAAAAAATTCTCTTGTTGTCAAAGATAAAAAATTTTGACTTAAACACAGAAATAAGATATCTATATATCCGGACGATCTTACAAAAAAGGAGTCGCATGATCAGACCCCGATGTCGCCACAGAAGGAGACAGCACATCGCTCAAGCTTTGGTGAAGCACCATGCTTCCCACACCCGCGGACACTGGTGGTGGAAACAAACACACCAGAGCATCATGGTTAGATTCAGAGCGCGTTCATTGGTAAACGCAAGAGGTCAGACTTGGGGAAACATCCGCATGCCACGGGACTTAGTGGAGATCGGCTTCGGAAAGAAAGACGTGCGAGACCAATTCCCCATTGGCTCAGAAATCTATGTGGCCTTTTCGATTGTAGGAACGCGTAGTTCCCCCCAATTTATCTGGGAGGGAGTGAAAAAGATCAAACCAGTTTCTTTTAGTAAGGAGAACTCCCAGCTCCAAGAAGCCCACAACGACAAACCGCGATAGATAATTGAATCATCGCGGTTTTTTTTAATTTCCAAACGAATATTTTGACAGAAAATTTAATTTATGTTTATATAAACCAGGATTTTTTACAAATCGTTCTTCAACAACTGGAGGTCTCATGAAAGCTCTTTGGCAAGGTATTCTGGTCGTTGTGGCCATCGCGCTCGGTTTGTCTCTCTATTTCATCTATAACAAGACGGGGGCAAGGGGAAACTTTGTTCCTGCTGAGATTTCGGAAGAGGCTGTTGCTAGATCAGTCCTAAGCTACGCTATTGACCCGATGTTCTCCTCAAGTAATTTGCTTAGCGACCTGAATGGTACAAAAGCAAATCTTGTGATGCACGTGTTGGACGAAGACAAGCTTTACTTCTCTCTTCCAAATACCGAAGATTGGGCACTTGCTAGAGATTGTTTGACGAAACAACCGGAGAAGATCGAGTTCAGCAGATCAACCGAGGCACCATACAAACTCGGAAGTCTCATCCTGAAGAAAAGAGACGTCTATTTTTTCCGGATCGACGCGGATGATTTCAAGATTGAGCCGAACGCCCGTCTTCATATCCCATTCAGACAAGCAGTCTACGATCCAACAGCACGCGAACTTGCGAAGTTCATCACGAATGAAGTGATTATGTGTGGTAGAGAGTATTTTGCCGCAGAAAAGGTGGGTAAGCGGACTGTTTACGCGGCAAACTTCGGCGCCAGAGTTACCGTTCCGCGCGAATCATCTCTAACCAGACTTGCGAAAGCAATCGTAGGTGAAGAGAAAGATCAAAGTCGCGCTGTTCAGAAGCTTCTCGATTTTGTGACGAATGAGATCGAGTATGACAAGGATGAACGCGAATGGGCGGGCAACAGTCAAGTGGTGAAGCGCGCGAATGAAGTCTTGATGACAAAAAGAGCGACTTGCGCCAGTAAGGCGGCGCTCTATGCGAGTCTGCTCGAACAAATCGATGGGGACTACATCTTCGCGTACTATCCGAAGCACTTGACCGTGTTTGTTTACGGACAATATTCGGATTCAAACGGCCACTCGATAGTATACGAAGGGAAACGCTATCATCTGGCTGAAACGACCAATCCCGGTTTCGTAATAGGCTACACCAAAATGGAGCCTGAGTTTTCTCCAGAAAACGACTGGACACATCTCCAGAGACCAAAAGACAGGGACGTCCCGAAAGCAAAGAAGTGAGTTTCGTAATCCTCACTTCCCCCTCAAAGTCACACACCCACACTGTATCGTGGGTGTTTTTTTATTACCAAAAAAATCTTGCGATGGTACTCTCTTTATGTTTACATAAACGTAGATCCAACCCATTTCGGTTTGGACAGTTCTTGGGGAGACAAAACGTGGACGCCACATTCGAACAAATGCTCATAGAAGCGGAACGTATCAGGGCATCGAGAAAAACACGTGATTTTATCCTTAGACCCTACCAAAGGCATTTTCATTCAATGAGTGAATATGTCCACAAGCAAGGGTTTATCCCGCGCAGAATAGAAGATTGGTCAGCTAATGATGAGTACCTCGCATTGTGTACAGAACTGGCCATCTATTTTCTAGAGGAAGACCTTGCCGAGGAAATTGGTTCAGTGCTAGACCTATCCACCGAGGAAAAGGTTTCGCTTATCGAACGCGTAAGAAGCAAACTTGAACAAGGGATGAGATTTCATGTATGCGTGGTCCGCGGAGATTCAGACACCGAATGAAATCCTGAAGTCTCCCCTACCCCATAACGCTCCAAGAACATTCGTCAAACGAATCGTTCTGGGGTGTTTTTTATTCCGGCTAGCGAGCGCTATCGCGAGAATTTATTCTCATGATCCGCGATCAAAGACGGGGTCGACGGGTTTGGTGTCGACACCTGTAGACGGTCAAAGGGTTTTTACCCTTTATTATCAAATTTACTCCCCTAAGAAAAACATAAGTAGAACTCCAACAATAATCGAAATAAATTGGATCAAAGATTTTTTAGCACTATGGGTTTTGTGAAGTTCGGGAACCAAATCAGAGCCAGCGATGTAGATAAATGCTCCGGCGGCAAAAGCGGCGATAAAAGGATTTACTCCACTAATAAAGTTAGAAGCCAAAATTGCAACCCCCGCACCCAAAACGGCAAATAAAGCACTGGCAAAATTAAACCAAAGAGCTTTGGCTTTGCTCATACCTGAATGAAGCAAAAGGGCGAAATCCGCGACTTCTTGAGGAATTTCGTGGAGAGCGATCGCGATTGTTGTCGCAATCCCAACTTCAACACTTATACCGAAACTGGCCGCGATAACAACACCATCAACAAAGTTATGAATCGAGTCAGAGATTAAAATTAGAAAACCGAGTGGTTTTATTTTCTTGCTTGGCAAATCAACCATCTCGAGTGCATGACCTTCTTCCACTTCTTCTCCCCCTGCATGGTGGTGATGCCAATGAAGAAACTTTTCCAAAACAAAAAAGATTAAAATCCCCCCGATAACAAAAAGAGAAATTATTTCTGCATTTTCTACAGCTTCGAATGATTCAGGAATGAGATGTAAAAAAGCATTACCAAAAAACGCTCCAGCCGCAAGCCCCACAAAAATAAAAAGTGCTTTCTGTAAAAACTCTGCCTTAAAAGACAGGGCAAAAATGCCGATTAGGGAAATAAGGCTGATTCCAAAGACACTTAGTAAGATGTATAAAGAAAGCATGGATGATAATAATTAATTTCAATAATATTGGACAAATCCAATGTTAACATATACAAGAAATATGCTTAAATTAAAGAAATGAAAAAAGTATCAAAAATATCATTACTTCTAATCAGCCTTGTCGCTCTAATATCGACCTTTTCTGGAGTTGAGACGGTTTTGGCCCAAGAACTTCAGCAAGACTTGCAGGGAGTTTGGCGAGCCGAAGTCTTGAAAATTATTAAAGAGGAAAAGAAGTTAATTGCGGGAACAGAGACAGAAGTAATCATACAAACTCTCGAAGCTAAAATCCTAGAGGGAGATAAAAGCGGCCAAACAGTTACATTGGTAAACGATTACCTACCACTTCAAGTTGGTGATTCTTTTTTCATGAATTATCTGATCACAATTGATGGCAATGAAATCTATTCAGTAAGAGACATAGACAGAAGGTCCGCACTCATATTTTTTACTTTGCTTTTTGTGGCAGTAATTATTTATTTTGGTAGGTGGCAAGGACTGCGTTCTATAATGAGCCTCTTTGGAACTTTTTTAGTAATAATTTATTTTTTACTCCCCCTCCTTCTTAAAGGATATCCTCCGGTTTTGACCAGCAGTTTAATTGCCGCGGCTATACTCTTTCTAGCAATCTTTCTAACCCACGGTTTTAATCGTGAATCAGGAGTAGCTTTTTCTGGCACAGTTATTGCGGTGATTTTAACCGGAATACTGGCTTCGGTAGCTGTGAGAATGACCAGGCTTACAGGTTTCGGCAATGAAGAGGCCGTCTATTTAAATTTTGCTACTCTCGGCAATTTAAATTTTTCTGGTCTCCTCTTGGGAGGAATTATCGTGGGAGTTTTAGGAGTCTTAGACGATATTGCTATTACCCAAGTTGCAGTTGTGCGCGAACTTAAAGAGAGTGTACACAACCTTTCAAAAAAAGAAATTTATCACAAAGCTATGAGAGTCGGACGAGAACATGCAGGAGCTTTAGTTAACACTTTGGCTTTAGCTTACGCCGGAGCAACTCTTCCATTACTTTTACTTTTTTCGGTATCCCAAATTGAATTTGGAATGATTTTAAATCAAGAAGCGGTCGCGACTGAAATTATAAGAACTATCATCGGAAGCATTGGACTTATTCTCACAATTCCAATCACAACTACCTTGGCTGTTTATTTTCTAGGCCCGAGACACGATTAGTATATCGGTGCTTGACTTTCTATAACACTAGTAGTACCTTTTATCAAGGTAGTTCTTTAAAAATTGATCACCAAATGAGACGAGCTTTAAGTGGCTTATATTAAGGTCGAAAATTTCTCATAACTTCGTTATTCGAAATCTTTCGACATGATTTTTAAAGTGTAAAAATCAGCCTTTTAAAGCTCGTCTCATCCCCGAGATAGCGCACCCGTCTGCATCCCGCAGACAACCCGGATCAGTTCGCTGATCCATGTTCCAGGAGTTGGATCTCATGCTCAACAAACTTCTCTCGGTCATGGTCTTCATGGCGTGGCTCGTTTGCCCCGCCGTGATCGCCCAGGCGCCGCATCTCCACGCGTTCGTGGATCCGGTGAACCAGTCGGTGAACACGATCAACGTCAGTTGGTTCGTCGAAACAGGAGAGCTCCTGATGTCGACAGCCATCAGCCGTGCTCCAATGATGGAGTTCAACTGGAATGAAGAAGACGGCACCCACAACACGCTCACGACCGAAGTCAGCAACACCAAGGAATGGGTCTTCGAGATCACATCGATCACCGGCCTCGGAGCGTTCGAGAACGGCAAGATCGTCCCGCAAGGACAAGGCCAGGGTCCGGCTCAGAGTTCCTACACAACCTCATGGGTCGATTCGAATGGTTCAACATGGACAGTGCTCACGCTACGCACCTCAACCACTGCTGCAGGAAGGAAAGAAGAACTCCGAAACCACCTCGAACAAGTAAGGGAGATGCAATCAGCATTCCCCCCAAGACCCGTGACGCCACCGCCCGAACCGGAGCCGGAGGAAGCGTTCCTCTCCCCGCCACCCAGGTGGCACCGATCCGAGGTACGACTCGCGCTTGTCTAGCCCCGATAAGTTGGGCTCAACAAGTGTGACCGAACCAACCTCGGAGGTGATCAACGTCTGTGCTTAGGCAATTGTGCCTACAGCACCAATCGACCTTCCAATCATATGTCACATCGTGGCAGATGAGTGGAAGGTCGTTTTTTTGTGCCAAACTTGCTTTAATATGCACTATGTGTTAATTTTTATTGATAAAGCGTTAGGAAATAAAGATCAACCTTGATTCAAAAACCAAGAATAAACAATCAAATAAGGGCCAAAGAACTCCGAGTTATCGGTCCGGAAGGAGAAAACTTAGGTGTTTTGGTGTTCGGGGAAGCTCTTAAAAAAGCTCACGAATTACAACTTGATCTGATTGAAATTTCACCTAATGCCGTTCCTCCAATTGCGAAAATAGCCGATTTTGGCAGATTCCAATATGAGGAGAAGAAGAAGCAGAAGTTAGCCAAAACCAAGGCTCACACCGTTGAGGTAAAAAGTATTCAGGTAAAAGTCGGGACTGGCGAACATGATTTGGCTTTAAAAGCCAGAAAAGCTAGTGAATGGCTTGCTGAAGGAAACCGTGTAAGAGTGGATTTATTTTTACCGGGAAGATCCAAATATCTTGATTTCAAATTTCTTAAGGAAAGATTGGATCGGATCTTGAAATTAGTAGAGATCCCATATAAGGTAACTGAAAGTCCTAAAAAAAGTCCGAAGGGATTGACAGTTGTTATAGAGAAGGCGAATGCATGAATCCTGTAGTAGAATTTCAGGTTGCAAATAGTTAGAGTGGAAAATGTGTAAAAAATAATTTAATTTTATTATAGCAAAACCATCAATTTCGAGGATAGTTCTGAGCTTTGCGAGGAACGACCTGAAATTTCACTACGGGATGAAAACAAATAAATCATTTACAAAAAGATTAAAGGTGACCAAAAATGGAAAGATTATGTCTAGAAAAGCTGGACAGAATCACTTTAACGCTAAAGAAAGACGTCGAAAACAATTGAACAAAAAACGACCTTTAGAAGTTAATTTTTCCAATAAATCAAAAAGCAGATTTTTGATTGGCACAAAATAAAAAATAAAGTTAGAGAATTAGAGATGCTAGCATTTCCCAATTACTCCGACTATTTAATACCATGACCAGAGTAAAAAAAGGCGTTAACGCCCTAAAAAACAGAAGAAATACTTTAAAGAAAACCAAAGGCTATAGATTTGGACGCTCAAATAAAGAACGAGCCGCTAATGAAGCCTTGGTTCACGCAGGTAAATACGCTTTTGCTCATCGCAAAGATAAGAAAAACGACTTTAGAAGATTGTGGAACGTTAGAATCAGCGCCACATTAAAAAGCAAAGGTACTTCTTACAGCAAGTTTATAAATGTTTTGAAAAATAAAAAAGTGACCTTAGACAGAAAGGTTCTCGCTGGGCTTGCTCAAAATAATCCAGAAACGTTCACAAGATTACTACAAAAAATTTCATAAGGTGAGGTAAAAATTAAAAAACACTCTCATGTTCCAGAAGAATATGAGAGTGTTTTTTAATTTATAGCATCTTAATAATTTATAAATCTACGAGATAGTTCTCCCCTTCTTTTGGTGCAACACAGTCAATATTTAGATTGTCTTTAATCTTTTGAGCTAAAAACAATGAAGCCCGAGGTTCTCCCATGACGCAGAAAACTTTTTTTAAATGATCCCCATTGTCTGCCACAAATTGAAGCAACCCGTCCGAGTCCTTGTGGGCTGAAAAACTGTCGATGGATTCAATACTAGCTTTAACTTTTATAGGTTTATCTTGAATTAAAACCTGTTTTTCTCCCTCTAGAAGTCTACGTCCCAATGTTCCTATTCCTTGGTAACCTAAGAGCAAAACAGCATTTTTTTCATCTTCAAGATATTTTGCTTCATGGTAAACAATCCTGCCCCCTTGCGACATTCCGGACCCGGCAATAATTATTTTTGATCCTTTTGTATTCTCAATTAACTTCGAATCAAAAGAGGTTTTGGAAATTACCAAGTGAGAGAAATCAAAAATATCATCCCCGCCCCTAATTTGATTTTGGATATCGGTATTGAATAAATGTTTTGATCTTTTATAAATTTCAGTGAGCTTGATTGCAAGTGGCGAATCAAAAAAAACTGGAATATGTGGAATAATTTTGTTCTCAATTAACTTATTAAGCTCAAAAAGAACAACTTGGGATCTTTCGAGTGAAAAACTGGGGATTAATAATGTGCCACTATTTTTTATTATCTTTTCTACAACTTGTCTAAAATTTCTCTCCCCCTCGAACAAAGAAATATGGTTTCTATCTCCGTAGACACTCTCCATCACCAAATATTTAACCCCATCCAAACTATCGGTTTTTTGAAGCAAAGGGTTTGGCCAACTTCCCAAATCTCCTGTAAATACTAGCGATTCAAGGCTTCCCGCTCTCTTGAATTCAACCATTGCAGAACCTAAAACATGCCCAGCATTTTTTAAAACAACTTCGAGGCCATTTTTCAATTTAAAAGTTTGTCTGTAAGAAACAGTTTTCCAAAGTTTAAAAGACTCGGTGATATCTTTTTCCTCATAGAGAGGCTCTTTTCCTTTCTCCAATTTCCGATAGCCCATAACCTTGAGAGCATCTTCAAGAAGAAGCAGAGCAATCTCTTTTGTTTCTGGAGTTGAAATAATTTGCCCTCTAAAACCATCTCGAACAAGTTTGGGAATTCTTCCTATATGATCAATGTGGCCATGAGTTACAAATAAATAATTTATCTCTCGTGGATTAAAAGGGAAACCTCCAACATTTTTCTTTTCGGATTCTAAGGTTTCTTGAAACAAACCGCAGTCCACTAATATTTTTTCTTCAGACGTCTCAACAAGAAAATTGGAGCCGGTTACTTGGCTGGTAGCACCCAGAAATGTGATTTTTAGTGCTTTGTTGTTAGTTTCCATTTTTTAAAGAATTAACACGATAAATTCGGTAAAAGTATAAACTCATAAATATTCCGCCAATTAAATCGAGAATTAGATCGGAAATAGTGTCCATCCAATACCCTCGAGCAGACAAAGTTAAAGGTGAGAAAAAAGATAATCCAGCCTTAAATTCGAAGATTTCCCAACCAATTCCAACAAGCAAAACTGTGCAAAAAGTAGTAATTAAAAAATTTGGTAGATTATTTTTCTGATTCAAATTAAGTAAATTAGAGAAGAATATGAGCCAGAGCACAAAAGCGGCCGTCCAAGTGCCTCCCAAAAAATGCATTAGCATATCAATCCACCAAAGTTCAAGATATAGATGAAAATAGTAAGCCGCAACATGAATAATGCCGATTAAAACAATCAGAAACACAATAATTTTTAAGATTTTATTTTGAATATTGGACATCTCTTTGTTTAATATTACCTTGAAAACAAATAATTAAAAACACCACGTCTAACGTGGTGGCTTTACTAGGGTCATTTGCAGATATTTCCCTATAGATAGAAAATAGGTGGGTTTCCTCAACTTTATTTGTCAGAACTCAGGACTCCTGAACTCATCGTAACAAAGCGATTTTGGAATCCCTAAAAAAATTTATCTAGAGAATATCTCAAACAACCCTGCATAGATTATATCGAAAAAGTTTTCAAGATACAAACAAAAAACACAAGCGGAGAATAGAAAACTGGAAAATTCAAGTTTTTTATTTTATTTATATTTTTAACAAACAAAAAGACGACTAATAATAGCCGTCTTTTTGTTTCTCTCATTTAATTTAATTTTTCTTTTTCTTAGTTAGAGCTTTTTTTTCTTTTGGCTCTCTTGTCTCTTTTGTTTCTAATATCCCCTCAAGATCAGTATCGTACAAAATTGCTTCTTGAATGAGACGATAATTTGTGATTTCTTCGGGTCGGAACCAGTGTTTGATTTCCATTTCAGCTTCTTCTACTGAACCTGAAGCATGAACCAAATTTCGGACAGCTCTCTTATCAGTATCTGCCATTTGGTAAGAGTCATGAACAAAATCGCCACGAATTGTACCAACGTCAGTACTTAAAGGCTCTGTCCCACCTGTAAGCTTGCGAACAATCTTCACCGCGTGCGCTCCTTGCCAAATCATCGGAATTACAGGACCAGAAATGAAATAATCTTTGAGTTTTTCCAAAATTATCGCGGTAATCTCATAAGGATCTTCAGAATGTGGCTTCATCCCTTTGTCTTTATAAGATTTTATACTCTTTTCTCCAGTAACTTTGCGCCAGTTTGGATCAAGGGTGTAATGAGATTCGACGTGCTTTGCCGTTGGAACCATCATTTTTATGGCAATAAGTTTAAGGCCAGCCCGTTCATAGCGTCTTATAACTTCCCCGATTAAATTTCTCTGAACGGCGTCTGGTTTTATGATAATTAACGTTCTTTCTTTGCTTAAATGCATATTAGTAGATTAGAGGGATTAGATGTATTAGAGGGATTAGATTAATAAATTAAGACCAACGCAAGGAATCTTAGCAGAAAATTTATCCAGATGCTAGGGTCCGTAATAACTTGATACTTTTGGTTGTATATATCCAAAGTATCAAATCATCATAAAACACTTGACAATACTCTTAGAAACATTTAGTCTTCAAACTAGAGTTCAACTTTTTATTTAATTCCGCAAGTCTTGCGGGAAGGTTGAATCTGTTCTTTTACAATCGAGATACGGAGTACTTTCTCATGAAGCTACGTATTGTAGTAATCGGTCTTGGTAAGCGGGCGCGAGAGGATCATATCCCTGCCATCAAGCAAAGTCTCAACTTCGACCTGGTTGGTGTTTGTGATACCGACCCGAAGAAAGCGGAGGAAACGAGCGCGCAGTATGGCGTGGTCGGCTACACCTCACTTTCAGAATTAATTGGTGCGGAAGACTTCCAGGTTGCGCTTGTCACCATTCCGCATTATGCGTACTTGAATGTTGTAAGTACTTTAGTGGCAGCTGGCAAGCACATCATCAAGGAGAAACCATTCGCTACCAGTGTCGCTGAAGCAAAGCAGCTTCTCCACGTTCTGCGTAACGGACAAGTCTACCTAGGAGTGACAGTTCAGCGTCGGTTTAATCCCATCTATCGAACATTTCATCAGCTTAAGACTTATATTGGAAAGATCTATTCTATTGAAGGCGCGTACACGATGAATGTGGCGGCGCTGGATACGGGGTGGAGAGCGTCCAAGAATCTCTCAGGCGGCGGAGCATTGGTGGATATGGGGTATCACTTCATTGACTTGTTGATCTGGTATTTCGGGATGCCTACATCTGTAACCGCGAGAATGACACGGGGCAATCGTCCCGGTCAACAGTATGATGTGGAGGACACCGCCCATCTTTTGTTTGATTACCATCATTTGGAGTTTCAATACGACGAGAAGGTCGTTGGGAACTTCGTGATCTCCAGAGTGTATCCGGAGAAACAAGAGCGGGTGAGAGTGTTCGGTACAAACGGCGTTGTTGAAGTTTCGCGCGGCCTAATTCGTCGCATGGACATCAACGGTAAAGAAATTGAACGACTGGAAAGGCAGGGGGGATGGCCGTCGGCTACGGTTGAGCAACTCGACCACTTTGCTGAACGGATCCGTCAATTCGTTCCAGGCCTACTTCCAGACTACACCGAGCATCTGCAACACGTCGCAGTTATCGAGGCAGCGTATCAGTCCGATCGTTCGGGTGCATCGTGCCACCCGGATCATTTTCTGAAGTTAATCCAAGAACCCAAAGAGGAGAAACAGCTATGAATCATCTTGCTATTTTCGGTGGTCCAAAAACTATCGAAACGAAGGGGCCCCATTTTGTGTGGCCCCGCATTACAGAAGATGTTGAGCAAGCGGTTGTTCGACAACTTCACACTACTGTCTCGATCTATGATCGATCAGGAGTGATCAAAGAGTTTGAGACAACCTTCGCGGCTCATCACGGTCGGCGATATGCGTTACTTTCAAACTCCGGAACCAATGCCATCTATTCAATGTATGAAGGATTGGGATTGGGACATGGCGACGAAGTAATCTGTCCCGTCTACACATTCTTTGCAACGGTAAGCCCGCTTATGCATACGGGGGCAACACCAGTGTTTTGTGACTGTGGGCGTGATGGAAACATCAATCCTGCGGAGATCAAAACGCTCATTACCTCACGGACGAAAGCCGTGATGGTAACCCACATGTGGGGTCTCCCATGTGATATGGATGCAATTGTATCCATATGTCGGGAGCACAACTTGAAGTTGCTGGAAGATTGTTCCCATGCGCACGGTGCAAAAGTCAACGGGAAACTTGTTGGCACGTTTGGCGACGCGGCAGCGTGGAGTTTCCAGGCACAGAAAACGATTACGGGCGGTGAAGGTGGTATTATGCTTACCGACAACAAGGAAGTGTATTATCGCGCCTTATTGCAAGGACATTACAATAAGAGATGCAAGCAGGAGATACCAGCAGATAATCCGTTTTCAGCGTTTAGTACGACTGGATTTGGGTTGAAATTCCGTGCCCATCCCCTCGCAGTTGCTATGGCGCAAGAACAATTCTCTCACTTAGATGAGTGGCTTCTACAGCGACAAATCTATGCAGAGAGAATGACTGTAGCATTCAAACCGTTCCCCTTCCTGATAGTGCCAGAAGTTTCTAACAAGCAACCAGGCTGGTATGCCTACGTGATTCAGTTCGATGCTTCCCATTCCTATGGGATTGGCGTCGACCTGTTCACTAAAGCGGTATTAGCCGAAGGGCTTGTTGAGCTTGATCGGCCACGGTCCACCGGGATGCTTCATAAGTTGCCTCTGTTCGTCGAGCCCGAAAGTGTTTTGCCGAGATTGTATCCGTGTCCAACGGAACAAAAACGGCAAACATTTCCAATGGCGGAGCAGTTCTACGAGAACGCACTCAAACTACCGGTGTGGTCATTTCAGGATGAAGAGCAGATGGTCAATCTCTACGTTGATGGCATCGTAAAAGTAGCCTCAGTGGTGAGAGATAATCCGGCAATTCTGCTTGCCTCGGAAACGAGCAAGTAGTACAATGCAGGAAAAAAAGAAGACCCATGCAATCACACATCGATCACAACACAATACAGAAGCTGGTCGCCGATTCCCAAAAGGACAATATAGTTAAGCTGGTAGTGGGAGCGGTGATCCGCAAGAACAACAAATTCTTGCTCCTTGAACGAGTTCCGACTGACTTCATGGGCGGACTCATCGAACTCCCGAGTGGCACTGTGGATACAGGTGAAGACCTGCTCACAGCACTTGCTCGGGAAGTACAAGAAGAGACAGGACTTGTTGTAAATTCTGTTCTCTCGTATCTCGGTTTTTTCGATTACACGTCTGGTTCCGGCAAAAAGACAAGGCAGTTCAACTTCCTTGTCGAAACTGCGGGAGACAACGTCAAATTGAGTCCCTCTGAACACCAATCGTTTCACTTTGTGGCGCTTACAGATGAAGCATTCGCGATCCTCAATATCTCGGATGCTACTAAAGCGGTTCTCAAAACTGCTACGCAATAGTGACTTTTGGTTTTGTTAGGATCTCTCTCGAGCCCCAGCAGGTAAAACACCTCTGGGGCTTTTTATATCTCAGGAAACCAAGTGCGACTTTGCACCCATAGAGGTGTGAAAGAAAGTCGCTTTTTTACAGACAAAAAGACCAAAAAATTGAGATTTTCCTAGAGTATTGTCACCACTATTGGTTTTCCATCCGTAATGACAATTGTATGCTCAAAGTGAGCACTCCTTTTTCTATCTTTCGTTCTTACAGTGTAACCATCTTTTTCAAAAACAACTTGGCCGGTCCCTTCGCAAAGAATCGGCTCGATTGCAAGCACAAGTCCCGGTTTTAAAGTTAGACCCTCTCCTTTCTTCCCCCAGTTTGGCACGTATGGATCCTCATGAAGCTTGTACCCTACCCCATGCCCAACAAGATTCTCTGCTATGGAAAAACCGCTTATCCGCGCGGTCTCCTCGATAGCAAAACCGATGTCTCCGATTGAATTCCCCGCCTTTGCCGCTTTTATTCCAGCATCTAAACAATCTCTAGTGGCTTTGATCAATTTTTTAGCAACACTGTCTACCTCGCCCACAGGAAATGTAATCGCAGAATCTACAATCATTCCCTTATGGCTAAGCCCCATATCAATTCCGACAATATCGCCTTCTTTTAAAATTTTTTCTTTGAGAGAAGGCAAGCCATGAACAACTTCTTCATTTATCGAAACACACAAACTCGAAGGATATGGTTTTTTCGCACCCTCGGGCCGATAGTTTAAAAATGCCGGAGTATCTCCCCCTTCTGTTATAAGCTTAAAAGCCAATTTGTCTAAAAAATCTGTAGAGACGCCCGGAACAATATGTTCCTTTAATTTTTTAAAATAAAGAGCCTGTCTACGGCCCGCCTCCTTCAGAATTTCTATTTCTGCTTCGGTTTTAATTGTTACCATTTTTGATAAGTTGGTCTAACTGATGTGACTAACAATATTCTCGTGCACCTCTTCAATACTCTTTTCTCCGTTAACGTCCAAAAAAATATAGTCTGGATTATCCCTAAAATATTCAATTGCCGGAACAACATCCTTTTTAAACCAATCTAAACGACTTTTAACATATTTAGCGACATCATCTGTGCGACCGCGAGACTTAAGTCTTTCTTCTGCCCACTTATCAGAAACATTTAGACTAATAACAATTGGTTTTTGAAGTTTGTAAAATTTCATCACCGAATCAAGAACTGGGGCTTCAGGAACACGTCGACAGACCCCATCGAGAATCAAGTCTTCCTTGCCAGTGAAATCTTTATTTAAAACCTCCGTCCAAAGCCAAATAGGAACAAACACTGGCAATAAACCACCATGATCTATCACATGTTTGGTAAGCACGCTGGTATACGAATCATCGCTTGCAATAAACTCTCTGACTTTTTGACCGGTTTCTATGTGTATTGCTTTACGATTTTTTTTCTCTAGATATTCTAAAAGCAATTTTGCCTGGGTCCCCTTTCCAGAACCGGAAGCACCAAAAAATATAAAGGCTTGAGGATCACTCATATAGTACTTAGTATACTAGTATTTTAGTACTTAGTATATTTATAGAATTAAGATTTATATAATCGATTATTAATTCAAAAATCAAAAGTTAAAATTCAAAATTGAAATTAATAATCCAAAAGTTAAATACAAATGCATTCAACTTAACGTCTTTTGACTTGAACTTTTGATTTTTGACTTACTCTAGTATTCACGGACAGAGATCTGCGCTTCTATCTTTTTGATTAGGTCTATAACAACTGAAACTACGATGAGAAGTCCTGTTCCTCCGATAGCAAAGGCGTTGATGTGAGTAATAGCCATCATCACAAGCGGCAAAACAGCAATCAAACCGAGGAAGATGGCACCAACCAAAGTGAGTCTAGTTAAGATTTTAGCGATATGAAAACTTGTGGCACTTCCTGGTCTAATACCTGGAATGAAAGCCCCGTTCTTTTGCAAATGTTTCGAAGTGGATTCTGGGTCAAAAGTTACAGCTGTATAGAAATAAGTGAAGCCTAGAACTAAGACGAAATAAACCATGGAGTAAAGCCAAGGGTTTTCTATAAATTTAAGTAGAAAATTAGCAATGCTCTGAACCGTTCCATTATCAACACTCTTCAGAAAATTTAAAATCATTTGAGGAAAAAGCAAAATTGAAAGCGCAAAAATAATTGGGATAACTCCAGCCTGGTTAAGACGAAGCGGTAAATATGTTGAAATACCACCATAAACTTTTTGCCCACGAACCCTTTTGGCATAAGTTATTGGAATTGGGCGCTCCGCTTCTGTGATAAAGACAACGCCATAGATAACAAGCGTAGCGGCGATAATGGCCGCTAGATACAACGGCACTTGGGACACTTCAAAAGTAAGTGCGAGTTGAGCGGCGTTTGACGGAAGACTAGCGACTATACCGGCAAAAATAATGATTGAAATTCCATTTCCGATTCCAAACTCTGAAATTAACTCACCGATCCACATAAGAAGAACTGATCCAGCAGTAATAACCAAGACGCTTATAAGTTGTTCTTTCCATGACATATCGAGAAGCACACCTTGAGCGCGAAGGAAAGCTAAAAATCCAAATCCTTGGATGATTGCAAGTGGCACGGTGAGCATTCTTGAGTACTGATTAAATCTCTTTCGTCCAGCATCCCCTTCCTCTTGATACAAAGCCTTTAATCTAGAGGACATGATTGTGAGAAGCTGCATGATAATGCTTCCGGTAATGTATGGAGCGACTCCGAGCATCATAATGGAAAGTTTAGCTAGTCCACCACCAGAAAATATGTTTAGAAGACCTAAGAATTGATTGTTAGCCAAAAAACTCTCCAATCTCACAACGTCAATGCCTGGAATTGGAATAACCGCTAGCAACCTGAAGCCGATGAGAGCATATAAAACAAAAAGAATTCTTTTTCGTAAGGATTTGTCTCCGAGAACCAATTTAATTTTATTCCAGAAAGTTTGCATCGGATTTTTTGTTTTTTATTTTACAGAACCTTGCGCTTTGATTAGTTTGGCTTTTGCCACTTCAGAAATTAAACATCCTTCCAGAGTGAATTTTTTAGTTATTTCTCCAGTTCCCAAAATTTTTACTTTTGGGAGTTTGCCGGCTTCTGCTTTAAGCAAACCTTTTTCTGCCAAAGTTTTAGGATTTATTACATCTCCAGATGAAAAAGCCTTTTCTAGATCAACCAAATTTATAACCTTTGGTTTAACTACCGCGTCATTGACGCTTTCCGCTCGATTTTTTCCATGCCCTCGTAATTTTGGAATTCTTTTAATAACGTCCCTGATTTCAGGTCTGATTTTCCTTCCAGTTCTAGAGTTTTGGCCTTTAGTACCACGCCCAGAAGTCTTTCCACGCTTTCCTCCACGGCCAACTTTAATAGACCTTTTTCTTTTAAATTTAGATTTTATTTGATGAATTTGCATAAAATTTAGTTAGATTTTTTGGAAAAGCGGGAAAGAAGCTCCACCGTAGCCTTAGCGTTATTTAGTCGATTTTTGCTTCGAGAAAAAATCTTGGCGCTGATATTTTTAATACCGGCAAGTTCGATTACGTCTTTAACAGAACTTCCTGCCAAAACTCCCCTTCTGCCTGTTGGTCTTAGAAAGACATCTGAAGCGCAAAGTTTGCCTCTAACTTCGTATGGAATGGAAGAATCTTTTGTGAGATTCAAGGAAACCATATTTTTTCTGGCATCTCTAAAAGCTTTTTCAATAGCAAGTGGCGTATCGGTAGCTTTACCCACACCCACACCCACAGATCCTTTTCTGTTTCCAGCAACTAGAGACACGCTGAAACTAAAACGACGTCCTCCAGCAACCACACGGGCTACTCGTCTGATACTTATGATTTTTTGATCAAATTCAGGTTTGGTTCGACTTTCTCTTCTTACAGATTTGCTAAATTTCTTCTGTGTTTTGTTGTCTTCGCCGCCAGCATTTCCACGACTAAAAGGCTGTTTAGCTACAGTTCCAGGCGCTTTAAATTCTTTTTTAATTTTTTCTTCCATTTTGATTTTTTATTTTTAGTCAGAAATTTTATTCCGACATGATTTCTGTGGTGCAGAAATCAGAACTCAAGTCCTCCGGCTCGTAGTGCTTCAGCCAAAGCTTTAACTTTACCAGTATATATAAATCCACCACGATCAAAAACAACTTTTTTGATACCTTTTTTAATCGCATCGCTCGCCAAAGTCTTTCCCATTAACTGCACTTTTTCCATCACAGAAGATCCTTTAAGTTCTTTGGTTGTACCAGCAGCTAAAGTTTTACCAACTTCATCATTGATGACTTGGGCTGACAAATATTTATTAGACCTGAAAACAGCCACGCGTGGACGTTCATTTGTACCAGAGATTTTAGCTCTAATTTTTTTCTGGCTTCTTTTTCGAGGTGATGTATGTATTAATTTTGCCATGAAATTTTAAGTTGATTTTTTACCTTGCTTTCTACGTACGGTCTCACCAGAATATCTTATACCTTTACCCTTATATGGCTCTGGTTTTTTGATTTCTCTCACCTTTGCGGTAAATTGCCCAACTAATTCTTTATCAATCCCAGCAACAAGAATGGAATCTTTTTCAGTTTTTACTTTTAAGTCTTTTGGAACAATTAATTCAATTGGGTGCGAGAAACCAAGATTCATCACGAGCTTGTCCCCTCTCATCTCTGCCTTAAAACCAATTCCTTCTATAACTAATTTTTTCTCGTATGGTTTATTCACTCCCTCGATCATATTAGAGATATGAGAAGCGTATGTTCCCCAAAGAGAAGCGGTGAAAGGATTGTTTTTGACTGGTTTTAAAGTGATTGTCTTATCCGTAATCGCAATATCAATGAGTGGCTTGAATTCTTTAGAAATTTCTCCCTTAGGACCTTTGATAGTCAAAACCCCCTCTTTCATTGAAGCGGTTGTGTTTGCAACTAAAGTTATTGGTTTTTTTCCTATTCTAGACATGATGATTTTTTACAGACAAACATTTACCATATTTCAAACAATACTTCACCGCCCAAATTCAAAGATTTAGCTTCATTTCCAGTTAAAATTCCTTTGGAAGTTGAAAGTATTAGTTTTCCGAAACCATTCTTCACCGGCTTTATCTCTCTTGATTTAATATAAATTCTTCTTGAAAACTTTGAAACTCTTCTTACCCCCTTAACACGAGGCTTTTTGTCTGCATCAATTAAAAGCTCAACTTCGATAGTTTTATTTATTTTTTTGCCTCCCTTAGAAACATTTTTGAGAAAACCGTGATTCTTGAGCAAGGTGACCAAAGCCATCTTTATTTTTGAGTATGGAAAAGAAATAACACTACGGCCAGCGTCTCCGGCATTTTTTATTCTAACAATCATGTCTGCTATTGGATCGTTCATTTTTTTGAAAAGGCAGTATAGAGTTTGTTCTACTTACCTTCTTTTTTTATTTACCAGCTCGATTTTTTAACTCCAGGTATCATCCCCTCATTTGCTAATTCACGGAAACAGATTCTGCAAAGACCGAAATCTCTCATAAATCCCCTTCTGCGGCCACACTTGAAGCAACGCCTAATAACCCTCGAAGGATATTTTGGTGTCTTTTTTGCTTTTGCAATCAGGGCCTTTGTTGCCATTTTGGGTGATAAACTCCATATTTGGCCAATTTCTTTGCTAAAACCTCCGCTTCTCACTCGCCGTATCATTAAATACGTCTCGTTTCGATGCTCAGTTTTATCAAACAACTTGTCTCAAATCTGGAAGTTTATAATTTATAAGAAAGTTTTATATGAAAAAAGCTTTTAGAAGCTAGGTAAGAAGCATATCAAAAGCCCGAAAGAAGTCAAGAATGAGGGAGGAGGAAAGTTATAATGTTAAAAGTCCCTTATAAATAAAAAATGAGCAGTGGAATGGTTACCACCGCTCTCGGTCAGCTTGGGATGTCTCACCCTTTCGCTGGGGTAGCTTGCATACCCGTGGATTTCTCCACCTGTTGTTTTCCTAATCCCCTACAATAGCAAGAATAGGACGCTAATGAAACATTCCTCGGGGGAACAACAGCAATTCCACACGCGGTCTGCGTTTCTGTACCTACTGGTCTGGAGGTCTCCACGCATATAGTTTTACCGAGAAATGCCGCTTCCACTAACCCGCTCGGAGAGCCTTCTTTTGTTCGCCTAGAAGGAATCCGTAGGAAGCCCGGAGGCCAGATTTCAGGCGATGATGGTACTGATTGTTGCACCTCCTTTTAAAAGGTTCATCCATTCAGAGTATACCATAATAGAAATCGCCCTACTCAAAAGATATACATTGCGTGGCTAAAAACAAGAGGCTATTTAGCAATCTTCTTAAAAGGAAAACCAAGATAATCAAAGAATGATTTGGCTTCGTCTTTGTTGCGGGCAGTTGTAACAATTGTGATTGCAAGTCCAAAAACGTCTTTTAGATCTTCATCGGAAGTTTCCGGGAAAATAGTATGCTCTTTTATGCCGATAGTTAAATTACCAATCTCATCCAAAGATTTTGGTGAAAGTCCTCTAAAATCTTTTGATCGTGGCAAAGAAACATTTAATAATCGGTCCAAAAAATCAAACATTTTCGCTCCCCGAAGAGTTACTTGATATCCAACAACATCCCCTTCTCGAGACTTAAAGCTAGCAATAGAAATTTTAGCAGGACGTGGAGAAGGTTTTTGTCCTGTAATTTTTGCTAAACGGTCAGCAACCAGCTCAACTTTCTTTTTATCTTTGATAGAGCCAACACCAACGTTTAAAACCACTTTTAAAACTTTAGGAACCTGCATAGGATTTTTATATCCACTTATTCCTTTAAAATCCTTAAAAGATTTTTCTAATTTTTCTTTAACTAGTATTGTTGTCATGATTTTAGATATTAGGTAGAACTCGGTCTATTTTTTCAGTTTAACATTGGAAACATGTATTGGCATGCTCTTATCGACTAATTGACCCTTTTCTCCGCTCTTCCGAGGTCTTTGGTGGAATTTATTTATATTTAAACCAGAAACAATAAGCTTATCCGCTTTTGGAAAAACTTTTGTAACTTGCCCGGTTTTACTTTTATCTTTACCGGCAATTATTGTAACTTCGTCTCCTTTTTTTATTTTCATAATTTTATACAACCTCTGGCGCCAGGGAAATAATCTTTTGGAACCCTCGCTCTGCCAACTCTCTAGGTATTGGTCCGAACACACGTCCAGCCAAAGGCTCATCTTTATCTTTTTCCAGAATCACTACGGCATTATCATCAAAACGAATATAAGAACCATCTTCTCTTCTGAATGGGGCTTTTTGTCTTACAACCACTGCTCGCAAAACATCCTTTTTCTTTACTCTTTTTCGAGGTTCAGCTTTTTGAACGGATAACACCAAAATATCACCGATACGAGCATATCGTCTCATAGATCCTCCAAGCACCTTGAAAACTCTACCGATTTTGGCACCGGAATTATCTGCAATATTCACAATGGATCTAGGTTGTAACATATTTTTTTAAGCTACTACTTTGAAATGCTTGTCTTTTGATAATGGGCGACATTCTTCGATTGTAACTTGAGCGCCTATTTTATGGAGATTTCCAGCATCATGAGCCTTATACCTTTTTTTCTCTTTTATATACTTACCATATTTTCCATGTTTAACAAACCTTTGCACAGCAACTACCACAGTGTCTTTCATTTTGTCTGACACGACAATTCCTTTGAGTTTTTTTGGTCTGCTAATGTTTTTATTTGTAGATTCCATATTTTTTCTTAACTATTTGTTTTTATTTTTTCTTCCTTTTCTAAATCCCTGCCTGCCGGCAGGCAGGTTAAATCTTTTGTGAGCTGTTTAAGGCTGTTAAAATTCTGGCAATTTCTTTCTTGAGTTTCTTTCCTTCTTTTACATCCCTGGTTTTGCTGCCCGAAATACCAAAATGGAAATTACGGATATTTTCCTTCTTTTCTTTGAAAAGATTAATCAATTCTGTCTTATTTTTGGTTTTAAAATCAGTCTTTTTCATAGATTTACGATTTACGATATAAGATTTATGATTTTCGGTTATAAATTCTATTTTTTCTGTCTTACAAATCTGAAATCTTACATCTGATATCTTAAATGCGACTTATCACTTTGGTTTTAACCGGCAACTTCGCTCCAGCCGCAACAAGAGCTGCTATCGCGGTCTTACTATCCACTCCGTCTACTTCAAACAAAACTCTTCCTGGCTTAACTGGGACACAATAGCCCTGTATATCGCCCTTACCCTTACCCATTTTTACTTCAGCAGGTTTTGAGGTAAAAGGCATATCAGGAAATACTCTGATCCATGATTTTCCGAACTTACCAACTTGTTTTGAAATGACTTTTCTTGCGGCTTCTAGTTGGTTTGAACGAAGTCTGCCTGGAGTGAGTGCTTTCAGCCCAAAAGATCCAAAAGAAACTCTTGTGCCTCTGGTAGCTAGGCCAACCTTATTCGGATTCTTCCTTAAGGTGTGCCATTTTCTGTATTTTACTTTTTTTGGGACTAACATGATAAAAATTTAAGATATACGATTTAAGATTTATGATTTCTACTCTCCTTGTTTTTTGGCAAAAATTTCTCCTTTATAAATCCAGACTTTTATGCCGATTTTTCCATAAGGCAACATCGCCTCAACGCGAGCAAAATCAATATCGGCTCTAAAAGTTTGAAGTGGGATTCTACCTACTTTACGGTGCTCAATTCTCGCCATAGTAGCTCCGCCCAATCTGCCGGCGAGAAGGATTTTTACTCCCAAGACATTTCTATTAGCAACAACTTTGCTAATGATTTGCTTCATAACTCTTCTAAACGGCATTCTTTTTTCCAATCCTTCAGCCACCATTTGGCCAACAATTGCGGCATTGGATTCAGGAGCCTTCACTTCTCTAATATCAATCTTAACTTCCTGTTTTATTTCAGTGCCAGAAAGACGCTTTAATTCTTTTAAAAGTTCGTCCTTAAGCTTTGTGGCACCTTCACCATTTCGGCCAATAATAACGCCCGGTCTTGAGGTGTCGATAATTATTTTTAAAGCTTTTTGACCACGTTCGATAGAAACCAAACTTATAAAAAATCCTTTTAGTCTTTTATTTAAAAATGCTCTAATAAGCAAATCTTCTTTGAGAAGTTCTTTGTATTTCGGTTTAACGCTAAACCAACGAGATTTCCAGTCTCTGATTATTCCTAGTCTATGGGAGTATGGGTGTACTGTATGTGACATTTTAATTTAAGATATAAGATTTAAGATTTTATTGGTTTCTTGTTTTTTATTGAAACTGTTTTTTCTCCGAGTACCAAGATTACCTTACTTGTTCTCTTTCTTATCGGCACCACTCGGCCCCTTGCTCTAAAACGTCTTCGATAAAGAATGGCTCCCCCATCAACAGATAATCTCTTTATGTAAAGCGTGTCGGCGGTAACATTCTGGCTCTTGGCGTTAGCTAAAGCTGATTTAATCAGTTTGGTAAGCGGCGCAGAAGATTTTTTTGGAAGCAAACTTAATTCAACCAAAGCACGTTCAGCATTCTTGCCTTTAAGCAAACTTGCAACCAATCTCATCTTTCGTGGAGATTGTCTGAAGTCATTCAATTTTGCTGTGATTGTTTTTTGTTCCATTGCCTTTTTTATTTAGGTTTAGCAGCAGCGTTCGGAGCGGCAACAGCGGCTTTAGCGCTTTGTGCTGCTGCGATCTCGGACTCTTTCTTCTTCTGCTCGAGTTCCTTCTGCATCTTTCCTCCATGTCTTAAGAATTTTCTGGTTGGAGAGAATTCGCCCAATCTGTGTCCCACCATGTCTTCGGTAACTCTCACTTCTACATGTTCTTTACCGTTATGCACACCAAAGAGATAACCCACCATTTCTGGCGCTATCTGGCTGCTACGAGCCCATGTTTTAACCATTCCGACTTCGTCTGGCTTCTTTCCAGAAATTTTCTTTAAAAGCCGTTCGTAGACGTATGGACCTTTTTTAAGTGATCGTACCATATTGTTTAAAAAAAATTACGCTCAAAAGGCGTACTAAGATGTTAGCAGAACACAGCCGTTTGTCAAATTTCCCTGCTCTAAAGCACTAATTGCAGTCCCGTGGCAGAACTGGCATTGGTTCACCTTCCTTACGAAGGGAAATATTGAGTCTTATTTCCGCACATTTTTCTTGTTGTTTTTGTTCTAAATCTATTCGCCCCTGCTCCATTTGAGCATTAAATTCTGAATAGGTTCTAGGCCTAGAATCAGGATTAAAAAACAGAATAGACAACCAAATACAGTAAGGAAATACGAATACGACTGTACCTAGTATTAGCAAAGTAGAGCGAAACACTTTATGGATGTCTTTTCTATAAAACCTGGAAATAATCACGAGAATTAGAGATAGACCTAATAAAACTAAAGCAGGAATTCCCAAAGCTAGTAATATTCCACCAAATGCAAAGGCATCGCAGTAGAATGCTGAATGGGTTTGAAAACATCTAAACCACCAATAACCTATTACAAGAATATTAAAAATACTTAGCAGTAAAAAAGTAATTCCCAATTTCAATAAAGATTTATTCCACATAACTAAATTATATCACGGAGTCAAGCATTTATTTTGTAGGGGGTTGCGAGCACGACTGGTGCGAGCACTTCAGTTATTTTTTCAGCAGAAAAAATAACGTACCCGGAAAAATAAAAGCTTGACGAAAAACTACCCTTGTTGCATTCGCTTAGGTTTCCTTCTAGCCACAATCGATCTATTAGAATACTTCTTTGGAGTTCTGGTTTTTTGGCCAATACCGCTTGGTTTACCCCATTTGGTCTTAGCGCGGCGAAGTCCTCTACCCGATCTACCTTCTCCTCCTCCATAAGGATGATCTACTGGGTTCATAGCAGAACCTCTAACCTTTGGTCGAATACCGAGCCATCTGCTTCTTCCAGCCTTTCCTAGATTTACCAAACGATTTTCTTCGTTACTTACTTCCCCAATCGATGCCCAAACTTTTTCACTCACTCTTCTGATTTCTCCTGATGGCATTTTCAAATCCGCATAGCCTCCGTCTTTGGCAACAAGTTCAGCAAAACAACCAGCAGATCTGATAAGTTTGGCTCCGTCTCCAGGTTTTAACTCAACATTATAAATAAAAGTTCCAACGGTAAGGCTCTTGAGAGGCAATCTATTACCAATTTTCATTGGAGCGTTTGCAGAAATCATAAATTGTTCGTCTCTTCCAAACTTTTGAGGAAGAAGCATATATCTTTTTTCTCCATCAGCAAAGACAGCAAGTCCGATAAAACCAGTTCTGTTTGGATCGTATTCAACAGAAATAATTTTATAAGGAACTTCTTTTTTATCCAAAACAAAATCCACCATTCTAAAGCTTCTCTTGTGACCACCACCTTTGTGGCGAACGCTTATTTTACCATCGCTATTGCGGCCAACTCGGCGTTTAAAGCCAGAAACTAAAGATTTTGTGGGTTTGGTTCCAGTCAAAAGCTGACTGTAATTAATTCCAGTCATCCCCCTTCGGCTCTTGGTTGTTGGTTTATAAAATTTCATAGATTTAGACGGTTTCAATCTTGTCTCCTTCTTTTAAGTAAATATAAGCCTTCTTCACACCTTTTTTTACTCCTCTCTTGCCTCTTATTACAACATTCTTAGCAGGGTTTTTTACAATATTAACCTTAATCGGAATAATTTTATAAATCTTGGCAAAAGCCAGTCTTACTTCGTTTTTATTGGCCTTAGAATTTATCTCAAAAACATACACATTATTTCCTTGAAGATCTGTGGCTTTTTCCGTAACTCTTGGCTTTAAAATAATATCGGATGGTTCTTTACTTATTCTAGTAGACAAAACTGAAGTATCTTTTAAAACAGGAGAAATTTTCTCTGTTGCGACTTTCACTTTTTTTTCTTTTGTTTTTCCAAATAAAGCCATGTTTGTAGATTTAAGATTTCAGATTTACTTTCGTTTTTTTGTTTTTACCTGATTCCGAAACAGGGAGTTTATCAGATATACTTTTCAGTGCAACTTTTGGATCAACAACCACCAAATATTTATACTGTAAGAGCATAAGAGGGTTTACATTTCTTAGCTCTTCTATTGTTATATTACTGAAATTTCTAAGGCTCATCTCCGCATTTTTATTGCTTTTACTTAAAGCGATAATAGCGTTATTATTTTTCTTCTCTGAAATTCCTTTAAAACCTTCTACTTTACCTAAATTATTTAAAACTTTTTTAGCATCTTTCGTTTTTGGTTTATCAAAATTTATAGCATCTACAAAAAGAATTTCATTATCCTTTAGTTTTCTCGAAAGAATTGAGTATAGAGCTTTAGATTTTTTCTTTTTATTGATTTTTTGTGAATAGTCTTTGTCATTACGTGGACCATGAGAAACTCCTCCACCAACCCAAATAGGAGATCTTGTAGAACCGTGTCTAGCGCGGCCTGTACCCTTTTGTTGCCAAGGTTTTTTACCTCCTCCACTTACATCCCCTCTGCCTTTAGTGTGAGCTGTTCCACGTCGCATATTTGCTGTCATGCCTAGAGTAACTTCTTTTACCAAATCAGAAGCCCAGGCAACACCAAAAACATCAGTCGGTAAATTTACCTTATCAATCGCTTTTCCTTCCTGGTTGTAAACTACGGATTCCATATTTTTAATTTATTATTTCTTGTTAGAACTTTCAGAT
This sequence comes from Patescibacteria group bacterium, assembly GCA_038062955.1. Taxonomy (GTDB): domain Bacteria; phylum Patescibacteriota; class Minisyncoccia; order Phycocordibacterales; family BOKC01; genus JBBTWE01. Next base: position 582,880 of record JBBTWE010000001.1, read on the forward strand.
TTGAGATTTTAGATTACAATCTATATCCCTCTAATTTCTAACAGTGTTCCTCTTCTTCCGGGCACTGCCCCTTTCACAAAAATATAGTTTTCTGTCTCATTTAAACCGATAACAACCAAATTTTTGACTTTAACTCTATCTCCCCCCATACGTCCTGCCATTCTCATACCCTTAGCAACACGCCCTCCCGCACGCCCTCCACCTCCGATAGATCCTGGTTCACGTTCCGAATGTTTCTGACCGTGAGTTCGAGGTCCTCCTCTAAATCCATGTCTTTTTACCACTCCCTGAAAACCTTTCGATTTAGATATAGCGGCAACTGACACCATATCACCCAAAGAAAAAATGGATGAGTTAATTTTGTCCCCGACTTTATATTTTGATGATTCTTCCGGAGACACTCTTTCTTCTTTTAAATATTTAAAATTACCGAGTTTTTTCAAATGGCCCATTTGAGGCTTTTTGATGTTTTTAGATTTCCTAAACCCCCCACCAATCTGAACAGCGGTGTAGCCATCTTTCGCATCAGTTTTTAGTTGAACAACAGTAACAGGCTCTGTTTTTATAACAGAAGCAGGATAAGACTTACCGTCTTTCTCAAAAATTTGAGTCATTCCTATTTTTTCTCCTAAGATGAATTTCATATCGGCTATAAAAGTTATATATGTCTGCAGCAGATTATAAGTTTTCACGCTATAAGTCAATGACTTAGGGCAAATTTACAGAAGGTCATCAATAATCTCTGTTTCTAAAACTTTCAGATTTGAGTGCAGTACTAGGCGCGAGCGAGGAGCGAACCGAGGCCTATTTGGCAATAGGACGAGGGAGCACCGGAGCAAAGTAACGACGTAATGCACTAAATGTGGAAGTTTTAGATAATTTTGACATCTATATCAACCCCTGAAGGCAAACTCATATTCGTAAGCGATTCGATAATCGCAGGCGCCGGGTTAATGATATCTATCAGTCTTTTGTGCACCCTCATTTCAAACTGCTCTCTTGCGTTCTTATAAACGAAAGCCGCCCTGTTAACAGTGTACTTTTTTATTTCTGTTGGGAGAGGGATCGGCCCCAACACTTTGGCATCAAACCGAAGAGCTGTGTCGATTATTTGTTTAACCGATAAATCTAATACTTTATATTCATAAGCTCTCACTCGGATGCGAAGCTTGGTGATAGCATTCAAGCCTCCAGCATTTTTTATGGATGCAGCTTTGGTTTTTTTTGTCGTTACTTTTTTAGTGGTAGGCATATGAATATTTTATTTGTAAAAGTACCAGATAAATCAACTAGGAGAACGTTAGGCAGCTATTTTTGTTACCACACCTGCTCCTACAGTCTTTCCTCCCTCTCGGATAGCAAATCTTTGCTGAACTTCTAGGGCAATTGGAGCAACCAATTTAACTTTAAATTTAACTGTGTCTCCTGGCATAACCATCTCTACTCCTTCTGGCAAAGTAGCTTCTCCAGTAACGTCAGTAGTTCTCATGTAAAACTGTGGCTTGTAACCTGAAAAGAATGGGGTGTGTCGTCCGCCTTCTTCTTTCTTAAGAACGTAGATTTCAGCTTCAAATTCTGTATGAGGAGTCACTGAACCTGGTTTAGCCAAAACTTGTCCACGATGAACATCTTCTTTCTTGAGACCTCGGAGAAGAATTCCGGCGTTATCTCCAGCCAAACCTTCTGAAAGAGATTTGTTGAACATTTCAATTCCAGTCACAACAGTTTTAGCTGTTGGATGAAGACCGATAATTTCAATTTCTTCACCAACTTTTACTGTACCTCTTTCGATTCTTCCGGTAACCACAGTTCCTCGGCCTTCAATTGAGAAGATGTCTTCAACTGGCATAAGGAATGGCTTATCTACCTCTCTCTTTGGCATTGGAATATATTCATCAAGAGTGTTGGCAAGTTCCAAAACCTTCTTTGACCAATCATCATTATTATCTTTAGCTTCGAGCGCTTTAAGAGCAGAACCTCTTATAATCGGAGCAGTTTTTCCATCAAAATCATACTTGGAGAGTAATTCTCTAACTTCTTCTTCCACGAGATCAATAAGTTCAGGATCAGGAACCATATCGCACTTATTCAAGAAGACGATAATCTTTGGCACACCAACTTGTTTTGCAAGAAGAATATGTTCTCTGGTCTGTGGCATAACACCGTCAGTTGCGGCAACAACCAAGATCGCACCGTCCATTTGGGCGGCACCAGTAATCATGTTCTTGATGTAATCAGCATGTCCTGGAGCATCAATGTGAGCATAGTGTCTTTTAGCTGTTTCGTACTCGTTGTGAGAAAGAGCAATAGTAATACCTCGAGCTTTTTCTTCTGGAGCGGAGTCAATTTGGTCTACTCCTTTTATTTTTACGTCAAAACCAGCTCGGTGAAGAACGTTTAAAATAGCTGCTGTTAAAGTAGTTTTCCCGTGATCAACGTGACCGATGGTTCCTACGTTAACATGGGGTTTGCTTCTATTAAATTCTGCCATAGTGTTATAACTTTCACATTTGGCCAATTACTTTGCTAAAATCTGCGCTTCGATGCTGATTTCTACATCATAGAAATCATGTCGGAAGATTTTTTATCACGAAGTGATATAAAATTTCTGACTCAGTTTTATCAAAGAACTTGTCTCAAATCTGGAAGTTCTAAGTTATTAGTAAATAATTATTAAAATTTTATCAAAATTTAAATCAAATTGATTATTTTTGCTTACATACAAAAACAAAAATAGCGCAAAAGCGTTATCTGACATATTAACAAACATAATAAAAGAGTCAACCCCGTAGTAGATTTTGGCATAGCAACTTCGTTGCGACAGCAACAATGCCAAAATCTACTACGGGGTCAAGGGATGATTTAGTTTTATAGGTTAACCCGCCTAAATTTTTCTTGAAAAACTTTGGCGGGTAAAAGAAAAGACCCGTACCGAAGTACAGGCCCCATTTTAGGCTTTGGAATGCACTTGGCGAGAGAACACTCGACAATTGCCAAAGCCCCTGTGAGACCACTTGAATGAACTGTGTGTGGTCATAGCGCCAATACGCCAACTACCATCAATCCAGGACACGTAGACAGTACGAAGCGTACCTGCAACATCTCTGACATAGAAAATGTTGGCCATGGCATTTGTAAGAAGAACACCACGTTCACGATTCTCTTGCATCTTCATGAGAGAAGACATCACCGTCAAGGTGGTTTCAGCTTTTGCTTCACCACCAAGTTCATCTATGATGGAACTGTTGCAACAGGGCTGACACAATTCGTGATAACAGAGAGTCTGTTCGTCTTGTGGCTCCTCAACCTTGCCGTCACCCGCGAAAAACCAAATGTTGAAATTTTTTCTGGGGCAGTTTGGTCTTGCCTTAACTTCTCCACGACCGAACTTGGTCTTGGCAACCAACTTTTCAGCACTTGCAGACATGACAATCGTCCCAACAGTCTTGAGAATTGCAGACATGACACACCTCCTAGATGTGTTTTGAATTGGATTTGTGACTTAGCGAAGTTGCTTTGCCACAGCAGGAGAAAGCCCAGGTTTTGGGCTGCATTCTGCTGTGGCAAACACGTATTTCTAACAAAGAACAATCAAATATAGTATACACCCTTGCAGTATTTTTGTCAAGAACAAATTAGCCCTAGAAACAAGGTTAGTTTATGTATAAACAGGGTAAATAAGGAAAAAATAGTAGCAAATCAAAATTCTTTTACTTGCGAGATTCGATGATTTCAAGAGCTACGTTTTGAGGCACAATAGCATAATGATCAAATTCCATTGTTGAAGTACCACGGCCAGAGGTCATAGAGCGTAGGGTTGTAACGTAACCGAACATTTCAGAGAGAGGAACAGTTGCTTTGATAGTTTTAAGATCACCTCGTTCTTCCATTCCTTCAATCTGTCCGCGTCTTCCACTCAAATCACCAGAAATATCACCCATGAATTTCTCTGGAGTAACGACTTCAACTCTCATGATTGGTTCAAGTAAAACTGGCTTTGCTTTTTTGGCAGCTTCCTGAAAAGCTTGGGAGGCAGCAATTTTGTAGGCAATTTCTGAAGAATCAACATCGTGGTAAGAACCGAAAAGAAGATCGCAAGAAATATTTGTCATCTTGAAACCAGCCACAATTCCCCTCTCGGTTGCTTCTTTAAGACCCTTTTCTACAGCTGGAATAAATTCTTGTGGAATAGCGCCTCCTTTGATGGAATCAATGAATTCAAAATCTCCAGTTCTCTTAACATTTTTAGGCACTTTCTTTTCTGGATCAAGTTTCTCCATTGGGGCAATCTTGATTTTAACGTGACCGTACTGTCCCTTACCTCCGGATTGCTTAATGTATTTAACTTCAGCTTCAGCGGTTCCAGTCACAGTTTCTTTGTAAGCTACTTGAGGTTTACCAACAGCTGTCTCAACAGAAAATTCTCTTTTCATACGATCAACCAAAATTTCTAGGTGAAGCTCTCCCATACCCATGATGATAGTTTCCCCAGTTTCGGCATCACTTTTAATTCTGAATGTTGGGTCTTCATCCGAAAGACGTTTAAGAGCCATACCCATTTTTTCTTGGTCGGCTTTTGTTTTAGGTTCAATACGAAGAGAAATAACTGGCTCTGGAACAACAATTTTATCCAAAATAATCGGATTTTTCTCATCACAAAGAGTGTGAGAGGTTTTAGCTTCTTTAAGACCCACAGCGGCGGCAATTTCTCCGGAATAAACCTTCTTTACCTCCTCTCTCTTGTCTGCCTGAAGTCTCACGATACGGCCTAAGCGCTCGGTCTTTCCGGTTGAGGAATTGTAAATATAGGTACCGGCTTCCACTACTCCAGAATAAACTCTAAAGAATGCGAGTTGGCCCACGAATGGATCGTTTTGCAGTTTAAACACAAGAGCAGAAAGAGGCTCTTCATCGGATGGATGCCTCAACACTTCTTCATTGGTGTCAGGATGAACTCCCTTTACCGCTTTAATATCAAGCGGAGACGGCAAATACTCGGTAACTGCATCGAGAACGAGCTGAACTCCTTTATTTTTAAGAGCGGAGCCAGTAAATACTGGAAAGAGACTACTACTGATTGTTGCTTTTCGAATTGTTTTCTTCAAATCCTCGATTGAAATTTCTTTCCCTTCGAGATATGCGCTCATAAGGACATCATCAAATTCAACTACCTTCTCAACTAATTCTGCTCGGTATTTTTTTGACTCTGCGAGCATATCGGCCGGAATTTCTTTCTCGATAATGTTTATTCCTTTTTCACCGTCAAAATAATAGGCCTTCATCTTGAGGAGATCAATCACTCCTTCAAAATTTTCTTCAGAGCCGATTGGCAACTGCATTCTTACAGCATTTTTATTCAAACGATCAAGAATTGAAGCGAAAGATTTATTGAAACTCGCTCCCATTCTATCGAGCTTATTGATGAAACAGATTCTTGGCACTTTTCCTTCATCGGCATATCGCCAATTAGTTTCTGATTGCGGTTCTACGCCGGCGACACCGTCGAACACCACGACCGCGCCGTCTAGTACACGGAGAGATCTTTTTACTTCAATTGTAAAATCAATGTGTCCTGGAGTATCGATAATATTGAAACGAAATTTCTTCGAATCATCCCCTTTTGGCATGTAGGTTGGATTCCAAAAACAAGTAATAGCGGCGGCGGTAATAGTAATACCTCTTTCTCTTTCTTGTTCCATCCAATCAGTGGTGGTTTCGCCCTCATGAACTTCACCGATCTTATGAATCATTCCGGTGTAATACAAAATACGCTCACTGGTTGTGGTTTTCCCAGCATCAATGTGCGCGATAATACCGAAATTACGTACTTTTTCTAGAGGATAATCACGATTCATATGATTTAAGATTTACGATTTATGATTTAAGAAATCAGTTAATTACTTTTTAAAAATTGTTCGAGCGATTATTATTATCGCATGAAATGGGCGATCCCAGTTCTAATTTTAATTGTAAATCAACTAGCAAAGCGCTTCGCCCATACAAGGAAGCGCTATTCGCGCACGCGCTTTGCGTGAGAAAGTGATTGAGCTTCTTTCAATTACGTTCTGTAAAAATAACTTGGTAAAATTAGAACAGGATGCTCCATTTTGCTAAGTAATTTTTCGACGGCAAAAGCCGTCTAAAAATTACCAAGCAAAATGGGCAAACGCCTTGTTCGACTCCGCCATTCTGTGAGTATTTTCCCTCTTTTTCATAGCTTCACCCTCACTCTTGCTTGCCGCAATGAGCTCATCAGCAAGCTTCATGGCCATAGGAACTCCTTTTCGGCTTCTAGCAGCCTCAATTATCCATTTCATAGACATTGCTTGTCTGCGTTCTGGTCTAACTTCTCTTGGAATCTGATAATTAGCTCCTCCAACACGGCGAGATCTAACTTCCATAGAAGGACTAGTGTTTTTTATAGCAGTATCAAAAATTTCTAGAGGATTTTCTGTTTTGGCCTTTTCTTTTATGAGATCCATCGCTTCATAGACAACTTTCCTGGCAACTTCTTTTTTGCCGTCGTTCATCACGTAATTTATAAATTTATCCACCTTAACGGAGTTAAATTTAAAGTCTGGATGAATTTCTCTTTTTGTTCTGATTTTTCTTCTCATAATTTTAGATTTTTAGTGATTCTATTTAGCAGCCTTCGGTTTTTTAGCTCCGTACTGGCTTCTGCCTTTCATTCTTTTCTCTACACCTGTTGCATCAAGCACACCTCTTACGATGGTATACCGGAGACCAACGTCTTTTACTCTACCACCGCGGATCATAACCACTGAATGCTCTTGGAGATTGTGTCCAATACCTGGAATGTACGCAGTTACTTCCATACCATTTGTGAGTCGAACTCTCGCAATTTTTCGAATAGCGGAGTTTGGTTTCTTAGGAGTTTTAGTTGTTACTTTAATACATACACCTCTTTTAAAAGGAGCTGGAAAATAAACCGGTCGATTTTTTAAAGTATTAAAACCACGAGCCAAAGCAACGGCCTTTGATTTTTTATATACTTTTATTCTTTTTCTTCGGACTAATTGATTTATTGTCGGCATGTTTCAATCTTAAATCTGAAATCTTCGATCTCAAATCTGTTTATACGAATAGGCAATACTTTAATACTTTTCCTATAAAAATGCAAATCAAAATGGTAGGCCGGTTAAAAGACCATAAAGCCAGCCGATGAGTGGAGAAACGAAATCCCATAAAAAGAAAACGAAAAAAAGAACAATCACGAATCCGAATTGTTCCAAGCGATCTTTGAGACCTTGAAATCGCAAAGGCAAAATTGAAAATAAAATCTTCGAACCATCTAGAGGCGGAATTGGGATTAAGTTAAAAAGGCCTAAAACTATATTTAAAATAACGATAGAGCTTCCTAAATTTATAAATGCTGGAGAAACACCAAAATTTATTCCAAACCTTATTACCAAGCCAAAAATTACTGCTAAAAATAAATTGGTGATAGGACCTGCCGCCGCAACAATTAATTCTCCCCACTTTTGATTTCGAAGATTGTACGGATTATAAGGAACGGGTTTGGCCCAACCAAAAATTATGCCGGTGCCCAAAATTTGAAGCATTAAAGGGATAAATATTGAACCGACAGGATCAATATGCTTTATTGGATTCAAAGTAAGCCTGCCGGCGTGTTTGGCAGTATTGTCCCCCAAGAAAAGCGCGGCATAACCATGAGAAAGTTCGTGGAGAATGACCGACATTATGAGGATTATGATTATAAAAATGAAATCCATCCCGTTAGTGAAAAATGGCATTATTTGCTCGCCATTATCAATTTAATTTATAAACAATATATTAAAACTATATAAATTATATTATTCTTAATTATCTTTCTCGCAAATAAATAAGAGCTATGCCATTTTCTACTACGGGATCCATACTAAAAGTGTAAATATTCTCCTATTTGATTTTTAACCAGCTTATGATAACATGCCAGAACATATTTTAAGTCCTTATAACCTACAAACTTATAACTTTTAAACAATATGAGAGTCTGTCCAATAACAAATAAAAAAACAATTGTCGGCGGGGGTTACAGTAACAGAACTCGTGCTACCCAGTTTAATCCAACTGGTAAAAGAACCAAAAAACCTAATATCCAAAGAAAAAGGATCTATATTCCTGAACTCAAAAAAACTATTTCTATAAATATTTCAACTAAAGGCCTCCGAACTATCAATAAGAACGGGGCCTACATCACCCTCAAAAAAGCCGGCATCATATAGAACTTGTAATTTTGACGCAACTTCGTCGTTACTTCGCTCCGGTGCTCCCTCGTCCTATTTATTAATAGGCCTCAGTTCGCTCCTCACTCGCGCCTAGAATTGCATCCAAAATTACAAGTTCTAAGGAAAAAGAAGGCCTCTGCAGTAAAGCGAGGTTTTTTTATTTATTAGAAAAAGAACGAACGTCTAAATTTTTTCCATCAGACTCAATCAAAATCGTTCCTAAATCATAAGTTCCTAAAATTTCTATATTATGAGAGTTTAAAATATCAATCACTTCCTTATGGGGATGGCCGTAACTATTATCTTTTCCTGCTTGAATTACTGCGTATCTCGGATTTACCGTCTCAATAAATGAAGTTGCACTTGAAGTTCTCGAGCCATGATGACCGATCTTTAAAACATCGCTTTCTAAATTTTCACCATCTAAATACACTAAATATTCTTCAATTGATTGAGGAGAATCTCCGGTAAGTAGGAAGCTCTTTTCTCCATACACCAATTTACCAACAATTGAGGCAACATTTGTTTCGACATCCAACACATCTCTATCTGGAAAAAGAATAATAAACTTTGCCCCTCCCCCCAAATCAACAGTCACTCCCCTCCGCGCAACAATTCTTTTAGTGTCTTTTTTTGATAGGGCAACTTCAAAATTTCCAAGAACCGCGGTTTCAGCGTTAACATTTGGATCTATTTCAAAATCAACATCGTAATTTTTCAAAACCTCGACCAGCCCGCCTATATGATCTTTGTCTGGGTGTGTCGACACAACTACATCAATTTTTCTATCATGAAAAGGAAGAACTTTTGATAATTCTTGAAGAACAGTTTTTCCTGGACCCCCATCAACGATCATTTTATTGCCAGATGGAGATTTAATAAAAATCGAATCTCCTTGCCCTATATCTAGAAAATAAACTAAAAGTTTGTCGTTTTGCTCCCAAGCGACCACATACCAAACAAAAACATTCACTAAAATCAAAAGGCTGACAAGATATTCTTTGGAATGTCTAGCTAGTTTTTGCATTGTAATGATTATATTTCAATAAAGAAAATAGATATAATATATTTAAATTAAGTCAAAACTCAAAAGGCAAAAATCAAAATTTAAAGTAAAAAGTGTTAAATTTAATAATATTAGATTCTTTTTTGACTTTTGGATTTTTAATTGCAATTTTGACCTTTGAATTTTGCCTTTTAACTTTACTTTTATGAAACGTCCCTCTAATTGGGTCCTAGGCTTCATCTCCGCATTTATTATCGGAGTATTCATTCAATCTTTCCTAAATTTCACAGGTCTTTATCTTTTTTTTCTCGAACTAGCCTTAATATTTGGGGGAATTTCACTTCTCCATTTCTTTCAAAAAAATAGAATCTCTCTCACTTTTGGTTTTTTAACACTAATACTTATCGCTTCCTCTTTAGGGATTCTTAGAACAGAAAAAGTTCTATTACCAAAAGATAATCTAGAAAAATCTCGTGATACTGGAGAAATTATAACCTTTATCGGAACTATCGTAGAAGAACCTGACATAAGAGACACCAACATAAAATACACCGTTTTAGTTGAAGAAATTGATGAGAGAATCTTAATTACTGCTAAAATTTTTCCAGAGTTAGAGTACAAAGATAGAATAAAGTTGTCTGGAAAATTAGAAACACCGAAAGAATTCCCAGAATTTAACTATCGAGAATTCTTAATTAAAGACAAAATACACACCGTTTTATACGATCCAGAAATTGAGTTAATCGAAAAAAAGAATTTTTCTTTTTATCAAAAAATTCTAGACATTAAAAATATTTTAAGACGCTCCACAGAAAAAATTCTGCCTTATCCATACAGTGAAATTTTAAAAGCGATGATGCTCGGCGATACCAGTTCTCTTCCTCAAGATGTAAAAGATATTTATAAAAATGTTGGTTTAAGCCATATTCTGGCAATTTCCGGAAGTCACATCACTATAATTGCCGGAATTTTATTTTCTCTCTTAAACCTTACTAGATTTAGAAAAAAATCTTTTTACATAATTTTGAGCGTGCTCATTTTCTATATCGTACTAATCGGGTATCCTGCTTCCGCGGTAAGAGCTGGTATTATGGCCGGAATTTTACTCTTGGGTGAAAAATTAAAACGGCCTTACTTTATAGAAAGAGGTCTTTTGGTCGCAGCCTTTTTAATGCTTATAATAAATCCTTTGTTCTTACGATACGACATTGGATTTCAGTTATCTTTTCTCGCAGTTCTAGGCATATCGCAAACCCAAAATATTTTTAAAGATTTTTTCAATAAATTTTTCCGAGGAAAATTACTGTGGTTTCAGGATGTTTTGGCGATCACTTTGGCTGCTCAAATCTACACTTTACCACTTGTTATATATAACTTTGGTTTCTTTTCTTTATTCTCTCCTCTGGTCAACATTCTAGTTGTTCCAACCTTGCCGATGCTCACAATTTTGAGTTTTATCGCGATCTTTGCCGGCGTAATCTGGAGTTTCTTGGGAATTCTCCTTGCTCTGCCTGTTTATCTAATTCTGGTTTACATACAAAAAATAAGTATCTTTTTCGGAAGCATTCATTTAAATTCAATAACAATAGAATCTTTGAGCTTCTTTTGGGTGATTATTCTTTACCTCGTTATTGGACTAACAGTCTGGCGTCTCAAAAAGCGGAATAAACGTGCATTACAAAACTCGTCTAATCAATAGTTTTTGAGAGACATTGCGGAGGCGAGTCAGAAATTTTATATCACGAAGTGATATAAAATCTTCCGACATGATTTCTGTAGTGCAAATCGCGTCGTAAATTTTACACAACTACGTTGTGAAAAATCTTCCGACGTGATTTCTGTAGTGCAGAAATCACCACCCCTTAAGAACTTCTCTTTCTTCCTCCTGATTCGCAACTTTTTTAAACTTAGCCCCTTTAACCCCCAAAACTATTCTTTTGCATTCATCCCAAGTCTTATGAGTCATTATTTTTCCATCAACCTTACTTAGATAATATCCAATTTTCGGGGCACGAGATTTTGATTTCTTTTTTAACGCAGTTTTAATCTTAATATCGAAAATATCTTTAATTTTATAATCTTTAAAATCGCCAGAAAAAAGTTCGGGAATTTTACCTTCTGCAAAACCCCCAGCAATTTCATCTACTCTTTCATTACCCGGAATTCCACTATGACCGGCGACATGTATCCATTCCACGGGTCGGATTTTGGTTTGCTCTAAAAGCTCCTCCCACAAATCTTTATTTAAAACCGGCTCTTTATTCATCGTAACCCAATTGCGCCTCTCCCATGAGAAGACCCATTTGGTAATGCCGTTTATAACATAACTTGAATCAGTGTGGACTTTGATAGAATGCCGCGTCGCCAAATTAGACGCATGCAATAATTCTAAACCTTTTATCGCAGCCATAAGTTCCATTCGGTTATTGGTAGTATGCTTCTCTCTCCCACCCACTTCTTTCACTGTGTAATCATTTTCTTTTGGAATCAAAACAACTGCCCCATAACCTCCTGGCCCAGGATTACCTAATGACGCACCATCAGCAAAAATAACAATACTATCTGAACTATTTTGAATATTTTTTTTCTTAATCATAAATTTCTTTGAATTACAAAACTCGTCGAAATCATAGTTTTTGAGAGACATTGCGCAGGCTGGCGAGCCGAGCATAGCAAAAATCTAGCAAGATTTTATGCGCGTCTATCAAAAACTTATGATGAGAAAGGGTTTTGTAATTCAAGGTAATTTATAAAAATACGTCGATAATCCTCAACCTTAATTCTTTTCTTCCTCCAAAAGAAGATTTTTCGAGCGAAGCTACCAGATTCACTTTAGCATCTGGAAGCAGGAGCCCCAACTTATCTGTACTTACAAAAAAACAAATTCCTTTTACTCTTGTGCCTTTTAAGCCTAGTTCCAAATGATTTTTCTGCTTTCCAAAAATCTTAACATACCCCACCTCTGCCTGCTCAATTAAAAAAATCGGTTTGGGATTGCTCATTCCAAAGGGGGCGAGCTTATCAATCAAATCAAATGTCTTCCAAGTAAGATCGGTGAGAGATAATTTTTCATCTATCGGTGTTTTTGCTCTTTCTCTTCCAGAGGAAGCTTCCTCGGCACAAATTGATTCGTAAGATTTCAAAATTGCTTCTGGGAGTGTATGTATTTTTTCAAAAGAAACAGAAAATCCTCCAGCCGCTTTGTGTCCCCCAAATTGCAAAAATTCTCCCGAAATTCTCTCCATTATAGCGAGCGTGTTTATCTTTCCATCCCCCCTACATGATCCTTTAATAATTTCCTCCCCATCACGGCCCCAGAGAAACACTGGTTTGCAAAAATCTTCCACCAAAGAGCCTGCGACTAGCCCCAAAAGAGACGGTCGCCACTTTGGGTTCCCAAGCACTATAACTTTTTCGAAACGCCCAGTATCTTCTTTGATTCTTGCTCTAACTTCTTTGGCCATTCCTGCGACCACCCCTTTCCTCTCATCATTTATTTTATTTAAAATGTCAGTCTTTTCCCAAGCAATTGTTTCATCTGTCGTGGATAAAAGGTGGAAAGCGTCCCGAGGGTTCCCCATCCGACTTGCGGCATTTATCCGGGGCGTGATCATAAATCCAATATCATCTTCAGATGCCGAAGATTGATTCACTCCAACTTTTCGAAACAGTCGCTTGAGCCCAGGACGACGAGATTTTCGCAGGACCTTAAGCCCAAAATAAGCCAAAATTCTGTTTTCACCCAAAAGTGGAACCATATCTGAAAGTGTTGCGAGCCCGGCCATATCGAGAAACCATTTTTCGGCACCCTCTTTCCAAGGAAAAACTTTTTGACCTGATGCAAGTACTCCTTGGACCAATTTAAAAGCTGTAGCGGCCCCGCAAATCATTGTAAAAGGATATTTAGAGTCTGGATGTTTGGGATTTATAACTGCGAACGCCTCCGGCAATTTTGTTTTTGGCTCATGATGGTCAGTGATAATCACATCGATGCCAGAATCCTGGGCCATTCTCACTTGCTCTATGTCCGCAATCCCGCAATCAATCGTGATAATTAATTTGACCTCATCTTTGGAAAAATTTTCAATCGCTTTGAGATGGAATCCGAACCCTTCTAAATGTCGGTCTGGAATATAGTTGGTAAAATTCTCGTGCCCTGCCGCCCTAAAAAAATCATGGAGAATTACCGCGCCAGGAATTCCGTCAGCATCATAATCGCTATAAATAACTATTTTTTCTTTCTTTTCGATCGCTTGGAGAATTCTTTTAACCGCCTTTTCCATATCAGCGAGCAAATACGGGTCATGCAAACTGGCATAATCAGGATTTAAAAAAGTTTCGATTTCTTTTTTTTCCGTAATACCTCGGATGGAAAGCAATTTTCTAAGTAATGGAGATAAATTATCCTCTTTTAAATTATTGGATGTAAAGACATCGGTATTTAAGGAGTATTTATCCATAATGTGAGAGATTATAGCACGGTCAAATAGCGATTTTTCATTAATTTGGTATTATTTACCCAAACAAATGGAGGATAAAAACTGTATTTTTTGTAAAATAGTTAAAAAAGAAATTCCAGCAAATATTGTCTATGAAGACAATGATTTTCTAGCCTTTTTGGATATTCACCCACAATCCCCTGGGCACACCCAAGTGATTCCCAAAAAACATTTTAGATATGTATGGGATGTTCCGAATGCCGGAGAATATTTTGAAATAGCAAAAAAAGTGGCTCTAGCCCAGAGAAAAGCATTTAAGACTGACTGGATTTTAAGCAAAATTGTTGGAGATGAAGTTGAACACGCACACATTTGGGTTTTTCCCGGAAACGATGCGATTGGAGACAAAAACGACTTCAAACAAAACGCCGAGGAAATTATTAAAAATTTGGATTAACCCGCCAAAATTTTTGCGGAGCAAAAACTTAGGAGGGTAAAAGAAAAGCCCCACACCAAGTGTGGAGCCGGAGTTCAACGCATATCTCCAAAGCGTTAGTAGCAGAACCAGATTGCCGTCGTGACGAGCCAGCTCAATTCATTGCCTGACTCGCCGATTAGCATTCCTTGGTTCTTCTTGTTCCAACCATCCTGTCGTGCCGCGAGCCAAATCTCAACTAGCCTCGTGCAAACAGTGATGTGACCTATCGTGAGAGTCGCACCTGCCAAACCGTCTTTTCGACCTGCAACGATGATGCAGTACCCGATAAACAGTTGAGGCACACTCTTGAGTAGCAACGCGATAATGCCTCTGGTGATCGGTTCAGAAACTGTCGCAACGAGCGACCCTTTCCGTCGTGTTACCAGTAGCACCGCGAGACTAACGAGAATCAAAATGGTGAGTATCGTGTCTTGTCTCGACCACGTGCCCTTGATGGCGATGATGGCGAACAAAGTAAGCCAGAGCAGCAACCAGTTTGCATACACGAGCACCACCTGACCAGCCTTTCGACTCTTCGACTGTTCATAAGCTCCGAGAGCCAAGAACAAATTGATGAGAACGAATGCCGAGCAGAACATGGTCCATGTAATGGTCATGCCCGCAGTGCTCTCAAGAGAACGGATGACTTGCGGCACAGTGAAGGCCCAAGCCATTGATAGCTGGAACCAGAAAAGCAGGTCGCCAGCTAGCCGCTTGTTTTCGGCAGACATTGGAAACCTCTTTCGGTTGATTGTTTGAAGGAACTCAAATCCTTTACTAGGATAGCATACTTGCTACTTGTTTGTCAATAGAATCTTATGGCTTTAAATAAGGCCTGATTTGGCAAGATATGCTGAAAAAGAGCTCAGAATTTACTTAGGGATATAGTATAAATCCTCTTCAAATTCATAACCAATTGATTCCTGACCCCATTCTTTTGCCCAAACTGCTATTCGTTCGAAAAGTTTGTTTTGATTTTTCTTGAATGCTTCATCTGTAGCAAAAGATACTACACGTACAAAATGTTCTTTTATAATTTTGTCTTCTCCTTTTTTACGAATCACATATCCCCCCGTGAGATCATACACATTGTATCCGCCAAAGAGACTAGCCAAAAATGAACAGACCTCGTCAACTCTTTGAATAAGCTTTTCACGAGAAAGTTGTTCAGAAATATTACTAGTTGATGGGACATATACTGCCTGTTGTATAGGCAAATGTATAAATTTACTTTCTTGTTCTTTCGTTAAATTTAGAACTACCATAAGTTTGTATAATTAACTTATAAATACATCTTAGTCCCTCATTAGAACTTCGATGCCAGGCAGTGTTTCTTTCAGGAGAAATTCCAACATTGCGCCTCCGCCGGTAGATATAAACTTGAATTTATCTTGAAGATTGAGAGTTGAAATAGCGGCTAAAGTATCCCCCCCTCCTACCACTGCTTCCACTTTACTTTCGGCAATTATTTTGGCTAATTCCGAAGTTCCTTCGATATACCCTTCTTCATAATTCCCTATGGGCCCATTCCAAACCACAATCTTGGAATTTTTTATTACCTTCTTTAGATTTAAAATGGTTTCCGGTCCTGCATCTTCTATTATTTCATCAGCTAAAACATTTTCTGATTTTTTTATTTCTTTTTGACCTTTTTTATTTTTAACCACCACATCAATTGGTAAAATAATTCGTTTACTTTCCAATATTTCTTTTAAGTCAAAATTACCTTCCGAAACTAGTGATTTTCCAATTTCAAGACCTTTTTCTTTAAAAAAATTATGAGCTAATGCCCCGCCGACAAATACCTTATCAAAGTGTTTTAAAACTTTCTTGATTAAAGGAATTTTAGTCTCAAACTTTGACCCACCCAGAATAAACAGAGATGGGTGAGCCGGATTAAAAGCTTCCGACAGATTTTCAACTTCATTTTGAAACAAGAAGCCAGCAAATGAGGGTAGATATTTAGAAATCCCAACTATCGAAGCATGATTTCGATGCGAAACTGAAAATGCTTCGTTCACAAAAATATCTCCAAACGATGAGAGTTTTTTGGCAAATTCAGGATCGTTTGTTTTTTCGCCAGGATTGAATCTTAAATTCTCAAAAAGCACTGTGTCCCCTTCTTTCGTTTTTGAAATAGATGTCTCAAGTTCTGAAAAATCAGAAGCAAACGCAATTCGGGGTATATATTTCTTTAAAAACTCAAATATTGGTTTTAGACTTCCCGGCTTGCCTGATTTTTCTTCGAAATGGCTAAGTAAAATAATCTTAGCCTTGTTTTTTATTAAAAAATTTATTGTTGGCAAAGTTTGCTTGATCCTAAAATCATCTCTTATCTTTCCATTTTGAACGGGCACGTTCAAATCAACTCGGAGGAGAATCCTTTTACCAGTTAAATTTGTTCCATCTTTGAGGCTTCTTATCTGCATTATATTATAGACAAAATATCTAGAATTTCAGCGATCTTTTGAGACTCCAAACTAGATCTTCCTGCTAATATACCGCTAACATGGCCTTCAGAAATGATATCTTTCACATTAAAAGGAGAGACTGAACCACCATAAACTATCGGGGTTTTAAAAGCTTCAACTTGACCAAACATTTCGGAGAGTATTTTTCTTATAAAAATGGCCATTTGATAAAGATCTTCGCCTTTCATTGATTCACTTTCATTTTTACCTATAGCCCAAATTGGTTCGTAGGCGATAATAATCTTTTGTAGATCCGATTTTTTAATTTTGTTTAGAGTGTCTTTTATTTGAATTTTCAGTGTTTCAAAAAATTTGCCATCAATATCATGTTCCTTTTCACCAATACAAATTATCGGAGTAAGCCCTGCCCCAAGCGCAATTTTTATTTTTTTATTCACTTCCTCATTAGTTTCTCCCATAGATCGTCTCTCCGAATGGCCCAAAATAACATATTTCACACCAGCGTCTCTAAGCATCGAAGCGCTTATTTCTCCAGTAAAAGGTCGGCTGCCTGTTTCTGGATTGTCCCAAAAAACATCCTGGGCGCCGAGTTTTAAGGAAGAAACCTTGTCTATTTTATTTTTAAGATCCGAGAGATATACAAATGGAGGACAAACGACGATATCGATTTTAGGAAATTTCTTAGATAATTTCTTAATTTCTGAAAAAATCTTCCTGGCTAAAATCAGGTTTTCAGGATTCATCTTCCAATTACCGATTATAATTTTCTTCATATGAGTTTAGGTTAACTTCGTAACTTACGGAATATTTTAGCACGTTTTTATAGTTATTGAAGAAAAAATAGAGAATATTAAAACTTTCAGATTCCTGCCTGCCGGCAGGCAGGTGAGACAAGTTTTTTAATAAAACCGAGCACCGAAACGAGACGTATTACCTATACGATGAAGTGAGGCGCGGAGGTTTTAGTAAAAAAATTGGCCAAATATGGAAGTTCTAAAGCTCTTCCCAAGAAATGGTGGAATACTGATCCGATGTAAGTGGAAAACTAGGCGGTGGACCAAACAATAGATTGGCGTCATAAACAATATTCCTTGTGCAGTAACCACTACCTATATTTCCGATTGTTCCTCCACAGTTCCAATTAGATCCAGTGTAGGTAAAACCGTATCGCTGACTAGTTGCAATCATGCCGTACAAATTGATTTGTTGTCTATGATAACTGCTACTACAACTAGTATTGTAATAGTAACGCCCAACCCTTCCACTTTGAGCAATTAATGCGGCATCAATATCTAGAGAATCGGCGCTATAAAGACCGATGTTTATATTATTTTGTGCAATTAAAGCAATAACATCGGTTCCGTTAGTATTCGTATAATTTAAACTATCAGTCATTGTGATACTGGTCCTGGTTGCCGCCACATCCGGAAATCTACCCGAAGCAACCGTAACTCTATCTCCGTTTATAGTACCTGAAACCCAAGCATGATCTTCAACAAAAATTAAACCGTTCGAGGGAATTTGGTAAGTTCCGATTAAGGTTGTAGATCCTCCGGTTGTGCCGATACTCCAAGTTCCCCAACCTATCTGGGTGTCGGTAGCAGGTGGAGCTGGCGCTGCTGGTTTAGTGCATCCACCAGGTGGGTTTCTTAATGTGTTGATTCTATAAATTGAAAAAGTATCCGTCCCATTTGAAACTGGATTAAAAACTATTCTATATCCAAGCCCGCCAGACGCGGCAAAATAACGCCCGGAAGATTGAGCGCTAGCCTTAATTTGAGCTAGATCAGTTGTAAGCCCGACGAAATCCACTGCTGGCACTGGAAATTGCCGGCCGGCTTCAAAAACGTCAGGACGATATGGCACAGGAGTTGTTGGTGGCGCTTCATTTGGTCGAAAAGTATCATTTATACCTGTTCCCGGAGGAGCGTTCACATGAGTATGCACACCAAATTCATTTCCACCAGCATGATCTGGATCGTCATAATCCGATCGAGCACTTGAGATTATGTTGTGAGATAGACCATCAAATCGAATACCGCCATTTGAATGTATCTGACCAAAAATTTCCGTACCAGCACCAAAACGCATATCGCTATTCGAAACAAAAGCATATTTTGCTAAAGATGGAATAGCGAGTCTGGTGCGAATTGTTCTTTGTATCGAAAGATCTTCTACCACAGTACCTGTAGATTCAATTGTAACAATGGTCGAACCTGATAGCGGAGGTGTAATTGAGAGTGAGAAAGTGCCAATTTTAACACCGTTTTTATCATTAAAATCGTGGATGTAAGGGCCGGGATTCCCTGTTCCATCTGTGAAGTCTTGGGGGTCGTGTGCCAAATGCCAACGGTAATAATCAACACCGGCTTCAGCAATTTGAATAGATTTTTCTCTTAAAATTGATCTTTTTGCTAATTTTATATTTGCTCCGCTCCAAGAAGAAAGCCCTCCTATGATTAAAACCGCCAAGGCGGCAAATATCACTGTTTGGACGAGCATGAAACCTGAATTAGCATTAGAATTAAAAGTTTTCATATTATTTGAGTCTTCAGAAATTTAATACTTAGTATGCTGAGAGTAAGAATTTTCAATTTTCCAATGACCAATTATCAATAGTTTGGTAATTGAGATTTGGAGCTTGATTGATAATTGTGTATTGATAATTGATAATTTTGTCTTAAATCTTGAATCATAACTTAGGAATTATCCTTCAAGTTCCTGAGCGTCACTTGTGAAGTGAAAGTAAGCGGTGCCGGCAACTTATTTGAATTATTATCAATAACAACAGTTACTTTTATAAGTCTGATGGAAAGCAAATCAATCGGAGTAGAAAGTGGCGCGGAAGTGCCGTCATAATTAGTGTCGTAGTACTCAAAAATTGGAGTGCTAGTTGAGTTGGCAATATCTGTCGCAAGTACAGATACGACTTCAGAGGCTGGATTATAAACAAGCGGAGAACCAACAGGGTTAATGACCCCTTTCATGATTGTGCTTCCCTGCTTATAATACCGCACTTGTTCTATAATCGGATCATCGTCAACATCAGAAAAAAAAGTAATCGAGGAAGTTGCGACACTCACGATCGGAAAAGCACCAAGATTTGAAGAAGCCGATTTACGAAGTTCTGGAATAATAGTTCTCATTACGTTTTGACCTTGAAAATGGGAATTAAGACTAGACTGGCTCAATCCATTTAAAACAAATATGTCGCTCTCCAAACGAAACACCATAAATACAACGAAAGAAAGAATGCCAATAACCACAACTAATTCCAGTAAGGTGAATCCGTTTTGTTTATTTTTATAATACTTAAACATTTGTAATTGATTGATTTTTATAAAGGGGAAAGCAATACCTCTTGTTGTTGCCAATTATTAGAAACAGAAACCTGTGTGGAGGATGTCGCATAATCTTCGTGTGAAATCGTAAGATCATAAGTGCCAGAACCAAGACCGTTAAAAAGAACTTGTCCTGGAGGAATACAGCTTGAAGTGAAGGTGAATGAAATATTTGAAACATTTGGAGAAATGCTCGTGTCGGCGGTAGAAAGATATAATTTATATCTCAAGAATTGATTGCTATTATGAACTGAACTGATATTAGTATTTGATGTCGTGTAAAATGTGCTGGCTGTGCCGTCCGGACCCAAGAAATTCCACGTTTCTGTATCGTTATTGGTGGCAATTTGATACTTAACACTGTCTACTCCGCTTAAAATTGGCTGATCTCCAGGTTGCCACAACAATTGCTGAAAATTATTTGGCGCCCCAGTATCAAAAGTAGAAGAAGTTAAAGTGCCAGATCCATCGTAAGTCCCAAGAAAATTAGTGAGCTTGAGTTCCCCGCTTGGATTGTCAATATCAACATTGGAAGAAGAAAAATACATGCTTGGGTCGCTTGACGTTGCTTGCCCAGAACCACCGTCCCAGTTAGTTTGTGAGATAAACCCAAGCCCTGTCATAAGAGTTTCATCGTAACCGGTTTTTTCTAGTCTGACAGTTGCATTAGCAAGAGGTAATCCTGTAGCCAAATCTTTAACAACCGCTAGAAGATTGCGTGGATTTGTTGGAGCAACAACCAACATGACTTCTTGTAAAGCGTTCGGCACCAAAGATACTGGGAAAATAGGGTTTGTGCCAGCTAAATCATAAGACGTGTCTGTGAGCAAAAGAGAGTAGGTGTCCCATTCAAGACCAGATACTGTTTTGGTCCCTGCCCCGCCCGTAATATAATTTTGATCAAATTTAAAAACATCTGGATTGGTACCAATGAGCCGATCGCCCTTGAGAGAAAAATCTACCGATGACACAGGTGAGCAGGTCTGCGTAACTGTAGAGATATTCATTGTGCTCTCTTCATCAATTATAAAACTTATTTGGGTGACTTGTTGTAATGCGACCGTTGCATGCGGTTTAATCGGATTTGGGTTCCCCACTGCCCCGGGCGTGTATGTTTGATCTGAAGTGTATCCACTCTTTGTAATTGTAATTTCATAGGCTGTATCCCCAGGTGGGACATCCACAATCTGAAGCATCCCTGAAATATTTGTGCTGTCATCGATTATCACAGCAGGGTTAATTTGATTGTTTTCAATATGCACAGAAGCATCTTCCACAGGTTGACCATTCGCATTAAAAACTCGCACAAAAAGCGCGCCATTACTTGAAGTAGTTTCAAGATTCTTTGGGGCTACTTTAGTATTAACAAAAATAGAATTAAAACTGCCACAGAGAGAACATCCGATCTCAAGTTCTACCAGTTTATAATCTGCTGGTGACAAATCATTTGGACTACCTCCAAGAGTGCCGTCGTAAGAATCATCAATGTTTCTGATCGTAGCTGTTACGCTAAAAGTAACATTGCTTCTCGTTAGAGTCTGGACATGGGGAATCTTTCCGCTGGGTATACCACTCACAACTCCAACATCGACATACGGCAAATTGCGAATAATTTCAAATTGCTCGTTGGCCAAAGCCATGGCAATAACCCTATTTCTCGAAACATTTATAACTTTTATGATCTCGGAAAAAGCTTGGAAAGCGCTTATCGCAACAACAGAAAAAAGAGCTACGCTAACGACTAGCTCCACGAGAGTCAGACCTGATTTATTGCGTAACTTTTTCATTTAAAATATTTTAACTCAACCAAATTTTAGAACTCTCAAATTCGGTGCATACCTTTGTTACTTCGCTCCGAGAGCCTCCCTCAACGTATTATTAAATACGTCTCGTTATGGTTCACCATAGAAATCATGTCGGAAGATTTTTTATCACGAAGTGATATAAAATTTCCGACTCGCTCGTACCTCGGTCTGCATCCGAATTTGAGAGTTCTAACTAGATAGCGTCGGCGAGGGAGTAAATCGGCCCCAACATGGAAACTGCAAAAATCCCAACAAAAAGACCGATGCAGACCATCAAGAGAGGTTCTATGATCGTTGAGAAATTTTTAGTTTTCTGGTTAACTTCATCCTCATAAAAATCAGCGACATTTGAAAGCATGACAGACAATTTTCCTGTTTCTTCACCAATACTTGCCAT
Organism: Patescibacteria group bacterium; assembly: GCA_038062955.1. GTDB lineage: Bacteria > Patescibacteriota > Minisyncoccia > Phycocordibacterales > BOKC01 > JBBTWE01. The sequence continues at coordinate 605,027 of JBBTWE010000001.1, forward strand.
TTCTCCAACAAACGGCGGGTAGAGATTTTGAACATCCGGTCTTAGAAAAATAGCTGAAATAACATCCCCTTTTTGAACGCCTTCTTCGGCTTGTTTCAGGACCTTTCTATAAAATGGATTTTGGACTACATCTCGAGTAATTCTTATCGCAACAAGAAAATCAACTCCAGAAGAAAGAAGGGAGGATAAGGTTCTCGCAGTTTTAGCTGAATTGCTTTCTTTAATAAGGGTCGAGGCAATCGGCATTTTAAGTGCTATGAAGCTAAAGAATTTTTTTCCACCTTTGGTTTTTAAAACGAAAGAAAAAGCGGTAATAAAAAGTAAAATTGCTCCAGCCACTACAATGTAGTGATTTTTTAGAAAATCGCTTAATTTTATAATTATTCTGGTAGAAAGAGGTAGCTCAACATTTAAATCTTTGAAAGTGGCAGTCAAGGAAGGCACCAAAAAAATTAAAAGTAAAACACCAATTATAACCATAACTGTTATGACTATGGCGGGATAGATCATCGCTCCCCGAAGTCTTTTCATCAACATATAGATTTTTTCCATCTGATCAGAAATAGATTTGAGAGACTTTGCTATTGTACCGCTTTCCTCTCCAGCTTTAACCATAGAGACAAATATTGGAGGAAAAACCTTCGGGAAACCGGCGAAGCTTTGGCTTAAAGAGTCACCTTTATTAATATTATTTTGCATCGTAACAAAAATATCCTTCAATTTTGGGTTCTTAGTTTGTCTCTCTAACACTGAAAGAGAGCGAATGAGTGGAAGCCCTGATTCAAGCATTGAACCTAAATTTCTAGCAAAGCTGATTTTGTCATTAGTGCTTATGCGATGAAAAAAACCTTCCAATTTAAGCTTTAACTTATTATTAGAATTTGATTTTTCTTCTGTAACAGAAATAACTGTATCACCGCTAATCCGAAGATCATGAAAAATGGAGTTTTTATCCGAAGCCTCTCGAACTTCTTCGTATCGTCCGCCATTGTTTTTTATTGCTATGATTTTAAATTTCATGTTTGTTGCTTAAATTTTTGTAGAACTTTCAGATTCCTGCCTGCCGGCAGGCAGGTGAGACAAGTTTTAGTAAAAAAATTGGCCGAATCTGGAAGTTCTTTACTCTGATACTACTCTAAGTATCTCCTCAAGCGTCGTAAGCCCCTGAACCGCTTTAAAAACACCGTCTTCAATCATTGTAATCATACCTTCTTCTTTGGCTTGTTTCTCAATAATTTTATCAGCTTTTTCTTGAAGAATCAGTTCTTTTATCGCGGGTGATACTTTCAAAATTTCATAAATTCCCATTCTACCGGAGTAACCATCTTCAGAATCTTCAGTTATTTTGGGTTTGTAAAAAGGGATTTTGTCCCACTCTGCACCAGGAGGAACTATTGATTCCATCTTTAAAAACTTGAGAACTCTTTTTAGATCCACCGCTTTGCTTAAAGTATCAAGTTCTTCTTTTTTGAGAAAATATTTTTCTTTTTTTTCAGTAAGTTTTCTCACCAACCTCTGCCCAATGATAACATTCACGGTAGAAACTATTAAGAATGGCTCCGCTTTCATATCAATAAGTCTTGGGATAGCGCCAGCCGCTGAATTGGTGTGGAGGGTCGATAAAACCAAGTGCCCAGTGAGAGACGCATTTATGGCAAGAGAAGCGGTTTCATTGTCTCTAATTTCTCCCACCATAATAATATCGGGGTCTTGTCGGACCAGAGCTCTTAGTCCGTTTGAAAATGTGAGTCCAATTTCAGGCTTAACTTGAGTTTGGTTGACTCGGTTTATCTGATATTCAACTGGGTCCTCAATCGTGGAAATATTCACTCTCGGCACATTCAGAATCTCAAGAACCGTGTAAAGTGTGGTGGTTTTCCCTGATCCTGTTGGGCCAGTAGTCAAAATCATTCCTGTAGTAGCTCGAGTAGCGCTATGAAGTTTTTCCAGGCCTTCTCCATGAAAACCGAGAGCTTCTAATGTAAACCCAGAGGCATCTTCCCGTAGTAATCGCATAACCGCTTTTTCACCAAAATATATTGGCAATGTTGAAACACGAAAAGAAACCTTTTCGCCGTTCATATCTATTTTAAACCTCCCGTCTTGCGGCAATCTTTTCTCATCAAGTTTTAGATTAGACAAAACCTTTATGCGAGCAATTATACTTAGAGCGACATTTTTAGGGAGAATCATAGCATCTCGCAGAATTCCATCAATGCGATACCTTACCACGACTTTTTCTTCTGTTGGTTCAATATGAATATCGGAAGCATTTTGGATAATCGCATGTTTTAGCAAAGTGTCGACTATTCTGACAACAGGCAAATCTTCCGCGAGTTTTTTAAGATCACTTCCTGAAAGATCTTCCTGCCCTTCTGGAATAGATTTCAAAGAAACTGCTTCTTTTTGAATAATATCTCCGAACTCCGCTCTTAAACTTTTTTGATACTGCAGTAAAACGCTTTTTATTGATTCAGCATCTGTTAACCTAGGAAGAATCCGAAGCGCAACTTTTTTCCTTACAAAATCAATAGCTGACAAATCAGTTGAGTCGAGCATAGCGACCTCAAGAAAATCTGGCCCTTTCTTAAAAGCGATAATGTTGTGGTTACGAGCAACTGGCTCCGGAATAAGTGACAATATTTCAAAATCTATTTTTTGATTCTTTAAATCAACAAAAGGGATACCGAGGATCATTGCTTGAACCCGTCGGAGTTCATTCTGATCAATCTTACCCTTACGAAGAAGCACTTTCTCTAAGTTTTCATTCTTTTCCAGAGATTCTTTTTCCACTTCCTTAAAATCTTTTAAGGAAATTAAACCTGAATCTATAATGAATTCTTTGAGTTGTTGATCAGTAACTTGCATAAGTTTAGGTTTTGGGAGATTACCTGCCTGCTGACAAGGGCACTAGGCACTAGGAAACTTTAAAATCCAACCAGAAAAAACGGTGTGATACTCACAAAAGGAGAATTAACTACAAAAAATTAAAAAATCTTAAAAAATGATTTTTATTCTGGAAGTTGAGCTGGAAACAGAAACTCGCAGCAAACCACAAAGGCAGTAACTGGTACTGATTCTTGACATGTTACGCTCCACTCGTCATCACCTACTGGTTCTGAAATTTCAATTGAAGAATTTGGGCATGATCCTCCACCTCCAGTTCTCGCTTTTGGCAAACTTCCACATTCAGCGGTAACACTACCAACACCACTAGCACTTCCTGTGGTGCAAGACAGACTAGAAGCGACAAGGCTAGTTGACCATCCAAGAGTTCCTTCGTTGTCAGTAGCCACCAAAGCCTTGCCGGTCGAAGGAGAACCGCTGGTTATTTTTAGAGTACCTCCAATTTCAAAGTTGCTGTTAATAAACCCCCCTCCAGTAGAACCTAAAAATCCTCCCCAAAAAGAATCGATTACATTGAATTTGCCAAGTTTAGTCTGTTCAGAACTCCCCGCATTTATTGGAGCTTCAACGTTTCCACCAAAAGGAGCGGCGGTTGGTCCTGTCCAACCATATACAATACTTATTCCAGCACTCAATATAACGGCGAGTGCAATAATTTTTGCAGTTGTGAGATATTTATTGATTTTTTTTGTTAATTTCATCCCGTAGTGAAATTTCAGGTCGTTCCCACAGAACACGCGAGAACTATCCTAGAAATTTGTTTATTATTTTATACCCGCAATTAGTATTTTAAACCTGAAATTCTACTACGGGATCATGTTTATAGATTTTGTTGTGCTTGCAATCGCGATTCTATCGAACTTTTTTCTTCGGTCGATAATTCTTGAACTTCGGTTTCCAACTCTTTTTCAATATTTTCTCTGTCTTCTAAGCCAAGTTCTTTTTTAGCCCAGCTGCCCAAAACCCTCTTCTCAATACTTATTCTTTTTTCGGCCGAAAACCCAGGATGTTTAGTTTCGAAGTCAAGAAATAGGTTTGTTTCTGTGTTAATTATAACAAGGAGTCCGATAATTGCTAGGGAGAAGCTCACTATAAAAAACAACCAGTACAGTTGGCTTTTTCTGGCCTTCTTCTCAATCTCTTCAATATAAAAATAATGTGACATTGTATTTTTTTAAACTAATCCTAAAATTCAAGCATTTGAAAAACTCTAGGAATTATATTTACAATCGGACAATCACTAAAAGAAACTCCATTATTTATAGACACTTTTGGTTTCTTCGGACCAATAGTAGAGTAAGAAACCTCACAAATGTCTGACAGACAGCTATCTGTTTCTGCATCGCTCCACAAAAACTCCTCATCGCCTATTGGATTTGTAATTGTTGCCTGATAAGTAACCGTTTGGCCAGGATAAAATACAACTTCATCCACGTCACAAGAAACTTCTGGATCAGGTATCGGCGGAATCACTTTGAATTTAACTTCTGTTGTTCGTACTATCTCGCTCAAACTAGAAACTCCTCCAATCGTAAATTCATATTGGCCGGTCGAAGCTTCTGGTTCAACTTCTATTGTAACCGAACTAGCGCAATTTGGATTAAGCCAGCTTATACTGCACGGATTGTTTGAAACAATAGTAATAGTTACGGGAGAACCAGCTCCTGAAACCACTGAAAGAGTTATAGATTCTTGTGTCATACCGGCAAGCAATTCTCTATCAACGCTAATATTCCCAGTATTTCCCTGCTCTATCTCTAACTCATAATCTGGACTGGTGTTTGAAAGATCATAATCAAAATCTTCATCTTCCGGAGGACCGAACGAAACATTGTAAAAATTAATCCAGCCCACAACATCACTCCCCCAAGCACTACCTACCAGTTTTTTTATTTCTTCATCGTAAGTCACTCCACCTGTTCCACTAAACTGCGGAGAAGGATAATTGGTCTTATTAGACAAACTTATCCAACCATCCCAACCATCAGTGCGAGATGTCATAGAACTACAATTGCCACTTGCTGTGCCAGCACAAGCCCTAACCCAACCTTCAACTTTACCTTCTTCAGATCCATTAAACTTAATCAGAGCATTACTACCTTGATCAGTGGAAGGAAATCCCGACAACCCATCAAATTTTATCCAACCAATATTGTCAGACCATGCTGATCCAGACATTAAGCCGGTTTTATTGTTTACTTTGACTGAATAATCTACCGCCCCGCAATTTTCCGAGCCTTCTGTTGGGCAATTGTTGAAACTTACCCATCCGATATTGTCAGACCATGCTTGCCCATAAAGAGTTGTTTCGCTAGGTGCGGCTTCAACTTGTTGTTCTAAATTAAAAATTGGCAAAAAACTAATTACTGTAAGTAAAGTAAAAGTGATCAAAAGAAAAAGAGGTGGATTTAAAAATCTGCCTTTTGTGATTCTCACATGGAGCTTAGACATTTTATAATTATAAAAGAATAGAAGAAAAAACCCTAATGGGGTTTATTAACATTAAACAAATCTTAAGGTATGAAAGAATCGATCGCTACTCGATCATTCCCCTTGTTGGATAAATTTTCGTTTTTCAAACTCAAATTTATGCTCAACAAGGCTTCGATTCTCTAAACATGCGATTAAGATCGCATGTTTCGCTCTCACTTCGTTCGGGGCGCCGAGAATCGAACTCGGGCCACATGATCCCAAATCATGTATACTACCGCTATACTACGCCCCGTTTTTAAACAAACAAAACTTATACTTAATGCGACATCGAAATAAATGTTATGTTATGCTAGCATATTCCTGTTCGGTAATGAAATTCCAAAATGAAAATTGATAGGAAGTTTCAAAGAACAGTTGAAGATTTTAAATGCACACATTGTGGAGCTGAAATTAAAGGAAATGGCTACACAAATCATTGTGAGAACTGTCTCTGGAGTAAACATGTAGACAAAAACCCAGGCGATAGGTCTTCAAATTGCAATGGCGAAATGCCACCATTGAGTGTATTCCAAAGAAAAGGAAACTATTTTTTGGTTCATAAATGCACGAAATGTGGTTTAGAGAAAAACAATAAAGTGTCCGGCAAAGATGATTTTGAAAAGGTGCTTCATCTTTCAAGTGGTATAGAAAAGAAAAAGTAAAAAATGTAAAGCGGGATTAGTTAAATGGTATAACTCCAGTTTTCCAAACTGGTGTCGGGAGTTCGATTCTCCCATCCCGCACCAATAGAGCGAAGCTGGGCGGGATAGAACGTGCCTGCGCACGTTCGTGGGAGAATCGAAAGGGTTTTCGATGTTTCTGAAAAGCTTTGTTTTGAGGAAACCGAAAACCACCTGACTACGTGATAGCCGATTCTCTCACCCCGCACCAATTTAGTATCAGTTCCCTACTCCGGCACCACATCTTCAATAATTTTTACTCGAGCAACTTTCTTAATCGGGTCAAAAAGAATTGAAATGACTAAGAAATTCCAATCCGAATCTTCTTTGTGTTTGCTCCATAAGTAAACCTGGATTGTTTTAGAAATTCGACGAAGTTTCCCCGCATTTACTTTTTCTTCCGGACGAGGACGATTTATCAAAGACAAAGATTCTAATTGTTTTAAATCCACCGTTTCTGTTTTTACCTCAACAAAACATATTTGTTTGTCTTTTTCAGCAACTATATCGATTTCGCCGCATTTTTTAGAATAATTCCTATCTAAAATTTTATATCCTTTTTCTATAAGGATTTTGCAGGCTATATCCTCACCTTTATTCCCTGTTTTCTTTTTCTCAAACATTAATTAGAAATAAAAAAACAATTTTTTAGACCTTTTTAAACAGACTAAATGACCAGAATAACCTTAAGGGACTGCTTTTTGTCTTTAAATACACATTTCCACAGACTTATCCACAGTTCCTAAACAAACTTTTTAGATTAAATTTTTCAAAGAGGGCTTATTTTATAAACTTTCCAAAAAAATTATTTTTAATTTATACCTTAATATTGCCTAATCAATATTTTTAAGGACATTTTTTGGTGCGGGTGCCGGGAATCGACCGTTACTCGGTCAGTCCCCTTGTTGGATAAATTTTCGTTTTTCAAACTCAAATTTATGCTCAACAAGGCTTCGATTCCCTGAAAAAGTGCTTCCGAGCACTTTTTCTACCCTTTCTAATTTCACTTCGTTCAATTTGTGCGGGTACCGGGAATCGAACCCGGGTCTCGTCCTTGGCAAGGACGTGTCATACCATTAAACTATACCCGCTTTTTTTTAAGTGCTACTCGAAAAGAATAGCAAAGATTTGCGTTTGTTTCTAGTTAGAAATTTACTAGTAAATAAAAAGAGCCTAAAGCTAGAACTTAGGGCCCTGTGATTTGTATACGCTTCTCAAGAACAAGTTTTGGGACAGTTATGTGTCTCACCAATCTGAAACTTTGCGCCGCAGAGATTGCAGATCTGTAGTGGAAGCATATGTCCTGTCATGAATATTGCACCACAACAATCGCAGCCATAAGCGGTGGCATCATCCCACAAGTCACGGCTCCCACACTTCATGCACCTACCAGTAAAGTGTCCTGTGGGCAAATTGTTAGGATTATTAGTCATCTGAAGCTGGGCCAGTTCATTCACGTCTGTGATTGGTGTCTTCATTATTTCCTCTCTTTTGAAAGAACAGAGATATTGGTAGTTTTGAGAGACACACCAATAATCTATTTTCATACTCGCATACAAACACCAAGAGGTCAAAATTTTGTGCGCCCGGCAGGACTCGAACCCGCAATAACGGTTCCGAAGACCGTTGTGATATCCATTTCACCACAGGCGCAGTACATAATGTGAATTTAAGATTATAATGAAAAATTAGTAAAAAGACAAAGAATGTAATAAAATTCAGCTATGAAATTTGAAATTCCAAAAGAAATTTTGAGCATCTCTCAAAAAATAAAAGAAGCTGGATTTGAGGCTTATTTAGTTGGCGGATGTGTCAGAGATTTAATTTTAGGCAAAAAGCCTAAGGATTGGGATTTTGCAACTAATGCTAAACCGGAAGATATAGTTTTACTTTTTACGAAGACTTTTTATGAGAACGAATACGGCACGGTTGGAATAGTAAACGAGGGTGTTTCAGATGAAACCTTAAAAATCGTCGAAATAACTCCTTTCAGAACAGAATCAGAATATTCAGATTCAAGACGACCCGACAAAGTAAGTTTTGGAGCAACACTTGAAGAAGATCTGAAAAGACGTGACTTTACAATCAATGCAATAGCCCTAGATGCTGATAAAGGACATTTATACGATCCACATAAAGGACAAGAAGATATAAAGGACAGAATTATAAAAACTGTTGGAGATCCTAGAGTAAGATTTGGAGAAGACGGTCTACGAATATTACGAGCAATTAGGTTTAATGCCGAGCTTGGTTTCATGATTAACGAGGAGACAAGTCAAGCAATAAAAGCCCGCGCTTCCCTACTTCAAAATATATCTAAAGAGAGAATAAGGGATGAATTTATTAAGATCATCATGTCTGATCGTCCGATGGAAAGTATTATTTTAAGCCAAGAATTAGGAATCTTAAAGATTATAATCCCGGATTTAGAATCGACAATTGGAATAGAACAGAACCAAGCCCACTCTTTCGATGTTTGGCTTCATCTACTGAAGTCCTTAAATCATGCGGTCAAGAAAAAAATGTCTCTAGATTTACGTTTGGCGGCCTTATTCCACGATATTTCTAAGCCGGAAACCAGAAGATGGTCACCCGAAAAGAAAGATTGGACATTCTATGGCCACGACGTAGTCGGCGCCAAAAGAGCCGTCAAAATCCTTAAAGATTTGAGGTTTTCAAACGATTTAATAGAAAAAGTAGAGAAGTTAGTCAGATGGCATATGTTTTTCTCTGATACTGAACAAATTACTCTTTCGGCCGTTAGAAGGCTCATTGTTAACGTTGGAAAAGAAAACATTTGGGATCTAATGAACGTGAGAATTTGCGATAGGATAGGCACCGGTAGGCCCAAAGAAAGCCCTTACAGGCTAAGAAAGTACCGTTCTATGATTGACGAAGTGTTAACAGACCCAATATCCGTAGGAATGTTAAAAGTGGATGGTGGTAAAGTTATACGTGTAACCAAACTGTCTCCAGGACCAAAAATTGGTTATATTCTTCATGCTCTACTAGAAGAAGTACTGGAAGATCCGAGTTTAAACACCGAAGAATACTTAGAAACCAAAGCACTTAAATTAGCTGAATTGCCTGAAAACGAATTAAAAATTCTAGGAGAAAAGGCCAAAGAAAAGAAAGAATTGGAAACGGAAAAGAAAATAACCGAGATTCGTGATAAGCATTGGGTTAAGTAGCAGATAACACTAATTTGTAATTTTAGGTATTTTAGCCAAAAATTATAGTTTCATAAGAAACAATTAATGCACTCAATTTACCTATTAGGTTTAGACATTATCAACAAAACTGGTATAATTTTTGGAATCTTTTAGAAGATAATTATTCAAAAGAAAGCGATATTTTGTGATTTTCTTGGTTTTATACAGATAACCCAACCATCTAGTTTAATCTAATACTTTAGAGCTAAAATAGAAAATACGTTTCATGAATAACCGCCAAGCGCGGTTATTTTATTATTAGCTCGAACCGAAACACGATCTTCAAGTTTAGAAAAATTTAAAAATTATTTTTTGACTTTTTTTTTAAATTAAGATGCAAATAATTTTTAGTGGTGTTGGTTACTATTTAACTTTTTAGATGTTTCATAAGAAACTTTTTGAGTTTTTATAAATTTGAAACTTTTTGACAAAACTTTTTTATATTGGGAAATTAAATTTAGAAAAAATTTGGAAACGAAAAGTCCACATCGAGCAGAGGGCTTGACATGGACTTCGGAGCGATCGGAAATAATCAGAGAGATAACCTACCACTAGTTTTAGTTTATTTGTGGATGGTTGGTAGTTATCTATCGGACATTTCTTCCTGCTTAATGGAGACCCTTTGGTGTCTCCTGAGAAGAACAAATATCCTCAAACACTCGAGAGGACATCTGACACTATTATACATGAATATTATAAAGGACAAAAACTGTCTGTGGATAACCCCCACACCTATCAAGACATCTCGAGAGATTTTTTAAAAAATTATGATTTTAAGCTAGATTTCAGGCTAAATTTTGGATATTTCCCGAATTGTGGTCTCGCAGAAAAATCCATGCCTTGATAGGTATGGGGGATAACTGTCCTTTATAATTTAAGATTGACTAAATTTTGATTTTTAAAGAGATAGGACAATGATCCGAACCATATATTTTACTTAGAATTTCAGTCGAAACCAGATGAGGAATTGTTTCTTTACTTACAAAAAAATAATCTATTCTCCATCCGACGTTTCTTTCTCTAGCAAAAGTTTTCATATCCCAGTATGTGTATGTATCTTTCAGATTAGGAAAATAATACCGAAAAACATCAACATACCCCTTATTTACCAACGTATCGATCCATGCCCTTTCTTCTGGCAAAAAACCTGTGTTTTTGGAATTTTCTTTTGGCCTAGCTAGATCTATTTCTTTGTGAGCAGTATTTATATCTCCACAGAAAATAATATTTTTATATTTTTTTCTTAATTTTTCAACAAATTTTAAAAAAATTTCATAAAATTCAAGTTTATACTTTAGTCTAATTGGCCCACCTCCACCATTAGGGAAGTAAACATTTAAAAGAACAAAATCCTTATAATAGGCCGTTATTAAGCGTCCTTCTTGATCAAATTCTTTACTATCCATACCTTCTTTTACACTTTCTGGCTTTTCCTTAGAATAAATAGCAACACCGCTGTAGCCTTTTCTGCCTTTGGAGTGATCAAAAAAACTGTAGTAACCTTTTGGATTTCTTACTTCTTCTGGGAGCTGTTCTGGCAAACTTTTAGTTTCTTGAAGACAGAGAATATCTGGATTTGCAGAAATGATTTCTGTAAAACAACCTTTTTTATGGCAGGCTCGAAGTCCGTTTACATTCCATGAGATTATGTTGAGGTTTTTTTCCATTTGACCCAGTCTCAAAAATAACCTCTAGTAATAAAGTTATAAACGCTTGAACAACCAAATGTCCAAATTTCGGCAAAAAACCAAGTTTCGACAGTCACCTTACTATAAGTAGGTTTCCTGTCTCATCCTTGATTTTTTCCTTCGAAATTTTGCCATTTGTTTAGTTCATTATTTTTGAGACTGGCTCTTAATTCTACTTTTATCTCCCAAATATTCCAAATAATCTTGACCCTTAAAAAGCCTGAATTTCTGGCTTTTATAGCCCATTGGAGCATAAGACTGGTCAAAAAAATTGTTTTATGATAAAATGGGAGCCATGTTAGCTAAAACCAAAAAACAAAAAATCATCAAGCTTGTTAAAGTTCATGATACAGACACAGGATCTCCAGAGGTTCAAGTTGCAGTTTTGACCAAAAGAATTGAAGAACTATCAAAACATTTAAAGAAAAACACCACGGATAAGCATTCGAGGAGAGGGCTTTTAGGATTGGTAGCCAAAAGACAGAAACAAATGAACTATCTTCTCAAAAGTAGCCCTCGAAGATTTAATTCTTTAGTTAAAAAGTTAGAACTCAAGAAGAAGTAGAACTTTCACATTCGGCGTATCTCTGCGTTACTTCGCTCCGAGCCTCCCTCAACGTATTATTAAATACGTCTCGGTACGGTTCTGATTTCTACACCATAGAAATCATGTCGGGAGATTTTTTATCACGAAGTGATATAAAATTTCCGACTCGCTCGCGCCTTGATCTGCATCCGAATCTGAAAGTTCTATAAGAAACTCATTGAAATCATAGTTTTTGAGAGACATTGCGCAGGTCGACAGGTTAGGTGTCGACACCTGTAGACGGGCTGGCGAGCCGAGCATAGCAAAAATCTAGCAAGATTTTATGCACGTCTATCAAAAACTTATGATGAGTAAGAGTTTCGAGATAAGGTTAAATAAAAAATTATGGCAGTCATTAAACACGCTGATCAAAAAGTAGGGGTCTTTATAGATTCTCAAAATCTCTATCATAGCGCTAAAAACTTATATAAATCTAAGGTTAATTTTGGGCAAGTTTTAAAAGATGCTGTGGCAGACAGGCTCCTAATCAGGGCCATAGCTTATGTTATAACGACAGAATCTGGCGAAGAAAAAGCTTTTTTTGAAGCTCTGGTTAAGTTAGGAATAGAGACCAAGACAAAAAATCTTCAAGTATTTTTTGGTGGCGCCAAAAAAGGGGATTGGGACGTAGGAATAGCAGTAGATGCTATAAAATTTGCTCCGAAGCTTGATACAATCATATTAGCCTCCGGAGATGGGGATTTTGTTCCTCTAGTAGAATATTTAAAAGTTAACCAAGGATGCCAAGTGGAAGTCGTTGCTTTTGGACGTTCGTCGTCAAGTCGTTTGATAGAAGCCGCAGATGATTTTACCGATTTAGATAAAAATCCTAAAAAATACTTAATTTCCCGAAATCCTGTGAGACCAGGAAAACAATCACCTAAAAATAAACCAATTCCTCCTTTAGAAATCAAAAGCTAAAGACGGGGTTGACCCCTGAGTTTCTTTTGGCATCGTCACATTCGCAACGGAAGTTGCTATGGCAAAATCTACTACGGGGTTGACTGGAACACTATAAATAATATACAATTGGGTACTAATGGTTCGCCCGCAAGGCGAGCCAAATTTTTTAGAAAAATAAGACGCAAAGCGACTATATTTTTCTTAACCCTAAATAAGGTGTTCTAGAAATTAATCGCTTATTACAAAATTAGAACTTTCAGATTTGAGACAAGTTTGTTGGAAAAACTGAGCACCGAAACAAGACGTATTTAATAATACGATGAAGTGAGGAGCGGAAGTTTTTACGACAAAATTGGCCGAATGTGAAAGTTATAACATCATGTTTGATTTAAAAGTAATAAATTCAGTCATCCATCAATTAGAAGAGGAAAGAGGAATTCCTAAAGAAAAAACCATTGAAGCGGTTGAGGTTGCTTTGGCTACCGCTTATAAAAAAGAATATGGTAGCCGAGGACAAATTATAAAAACAAAATTTGATCCTAAAGAAGCTTCGGCTAGTTTTTATCAAATAAAGGTTGTGGTAGATGAAAAAAATACTTATGCCGACAAGGAAGAGTGGATGAAAGCTCGAGAAGCCAGCTTGAAAGAGAAGACCGAAAAAGAGGGAACGGATTCTCCTCTAGAAATAAAGGAATTATTTAATCCAGAACATCACATCTGGCAGAGTGATGCTCAAAAAATCAAAAAGGGGGCTATGGTTGGCGATGAAATGATTTTCCCTTTGGAATCAAAACATGATTTTGGACGCATTGCTTCCCAAACAGCAAAGCAAGTTATAGTTCAAAAGATCAGGGAAGCTGAAAAAATAGCAGTGCTAAAAGAATATGGTGAACAAGAGGGAGGAATAATTTCTGGAATTGTTCAAAGAACAGAAAGGGGAAATATTTTTATTGATATAGGCAAAGCTACTGGAATAATTTCATTTGAAGATCAAATTCCAGGAGAAAGATATGCTCAAGGAGAGAGAATCAGAGCTTATCTTTTTAAGGTGGAAGAAAACGCTAGATGGATTTTCCTACGATTGACTCGTTCTAATCCAAAATTTTTGGAAAAACTTTTTGAATTGGAAGTTCCGGAAATTGCAAGCGGGGTAGTAACAATCAAAAATATCGCCCGAGAAGCAGGCTCCAGGACAAAAATAGCTGTGAGTTCCAGTGATGAACATGTAGATCCTGTAGGCTCAATGGTTGGACAAAGAGGGGTTCGAGTTTCCACGGTAATGAGTGAATTAGGCGGTGAAAAGATCGATATTATTGAATGGTCAGCAAATCCTAAGAGATTTGTGGAAGACGCTTTGTCTCCCGCAAAAGTGGTAGAAATACAAACAGACGAAGCCGAGAATAAAGCCATTGCTTACGTAACGACAGATCAGCAATCTTTAGCAATCGGTCGTGGAGGACAAAATGTTAGATTGGCCGCAAAACTTACAGGATGGAAAATAGATATTCGTTCTGTGCAAGGTGATAACTTGGCAGAAGCCGCTCCAGAAAATGCAAAAAAGTTAGAAACTGAGATTGAAACCACAAAAACTCCAGCTCCAGAACAAAAAGAAAAAATTGACGCAAAACCAATAGCTTAGTATTCTTTTAAATATCTTGAATGTACGACACTCTTACTCGAAACACACAATTCTCCAAACGGATAAATTTTTGCTAAAATTTTCCTCGTGCTCGGCTCTGATTTCTGCACCACAGAAATCATGTCGGAAGATTTTTTATCACGAAGTGATATAAAATTTCTGACTCCGGCCTCGCAATGTTGGAGAATTGTATGTGTTCTCGACGAGTTTCGTAAATTAAAAATCTTTTAGCATAATAATTCCAAGACTTTCAGATTTGAGACAAGTTTTTTAATAAAATCGAGTACCGGAGCGAGACGTATGTACTTATACGATGAGTGAAGGAACGGAGGTTTTAGTAAAAAAATTGGCCAAATGTGAAAGTCGTAAACTATATGAATCTTTGGCACGACATAACCCCAGGAGAACCTAAACTCATAAATGCAATTATTGAGATAGGTAAAGGCTCCAAAAATAAATACGAGATAGATAAGGAAACTGGACTAATAGCTTTAGATCGAGTTTCTCACACTTCTCAAGATTTTCCTTTTGACTATGGATTTATCCCCCAAACCCTCTGGGATGACAATGACGCCCTCGATGTTATTGTTTTGACCACTTATCCATTAAACCCTGGGATACTAGTCAGAGTGAGGCCTGTAGCCTTAATGAACATGATTGACGGCGGAGACGCAGATGACAAGATTATAGGAGTGCCAGAGGGAGATCCAAGATGGAATGATGTAAAAAACCTTTCCGACATAAATAAACATACTTTGAAAGAAATCGAGCATTTTTACTCTACTTATAAAAAACTTCAAAATAAGGAAGTAAAAGTTTTAGGATTCAAAAACAGCAAAGAAGCGGAAAAAGCCTTTGAAAGAGGGCGTAAGTTGTATCAACAAAAATTCTCCAAATAGTTATGATTTCCATCTTTGGCACCGCCTGCATCATAAATTTTCCACAATTGCATTGTAGAAAATCTTACGATTTGATTTTTGAGGGACAAAAATCAGAACTTCCCTCATTTCTGAAAACCCTAAAAGATTAAGAAGAAAGAGATTGTGTTAAAAAAAGAGTAGTAAGAAATCTGTATATTCTGCGTCTAATATGTTGTACAATGACATGAGTAATTTTTGCAATTAATATTTTAATTTTAGAACTATGAAAAATAAAAAAAAGATTTTAGGTTTTACTCTTACTTTGGCACTTTTAGTTGGAGTATTTGGCATATCTAACGTTTCAAATGCCGCCACTTACGATAGTAGCGCTATAAGCGATTTCGAATCTTGCGCTAAAGTGTACGGTGTTCAAGAATCTGCTCCAGTTAGATGCACTGACTTAAAAACTGGAAAGGTTTACATCCAGGGACGGGGGGTTATAAAAGGCGATGTAAAATCAGACATTAAACCAGTAGCTCCTAATGTAATGAATTTTGGCCTAGCCGCAAATCTTTCTCAAGAAACTATAGAAAAATACAAGGCTTATTGCGTTAACATCGGTGGTTCTCTCACAAAAAATAGCGCTGGATTTTTGATCTGCGATAATTTTACAAAAAATGAACCTACTATAAAAAACACGAAACCAGACGCAGAGACAATCAAGCTAAAAAAAGAGATGGAAGCAAAATTAAAAGCCGCTAGAGAAGAAAACGAGCTGGATTCGGATGATGATTCAGATGCAGAAAAAAAAGAAGTACGAGCTGAAGTTTCCGTAGACGTAAAAGCTGACATTAATCGAGACGGGAAAGTTGGATTTGCCGACCTAAGAAAACTTATGAGTCTGTGGGGTAAGTGCCAAGATAAACTATGTTTTGGAGATCTAAATAACGATATGGAAGTCAATCATGCGGATATAGAGGTGCTCTTTAAATTTTGGACAGAACCAAATGAAAAGGGTATGGCCCAAAAGTGTCTTACTTTGAAAGATGGAGAAATGGAAAGATCCTGTTTTTGGAGCATGACAGTCGGCAACGAAAAAGAATCAAAAGAAAAAAGGGAGAAAATGAAAGCTGGTTTTGAAAAAATGAAACCAGAACTTAAGGGAAATGAGGAAGTTGAAAAGAAAATTGATAATTTTCTATTTCACATGGACAACACTTTAACTAAAATATCTGGAGTTATAGCCAGATTGAAGACAACAACCGACAAGATTGAAACGAGAATAAAGATAATGGAGGAAGAAGGTAAAGATTTAACTGAAATTAAAGGTATGATTAAAGAAGTTAGGGCAAAACTTGATACCGCCCAAACTGAATCGAAAGATATCTCTGTTGATTCAGAAAAAGTTGCAGAAAATAAAACAGAATTTTTTGCAAAAATTAGAACAATAGCTAATAATGTTAAAGAGGCTCAAAAGATTTTAGAAAAAATAGTCTTGAGTCTTAAGGCTATTTAATTTTAACTCCAAAAAATCTATAAAAATTATTAATTAAATTCACCTCTCCGAAACTTAAATATTAGAACTTCCACACTTGGATAAGTGAAAGTTCTAGAGATAAGGGAAGGCAAGTAAAAATGGTTGAGTTTGAACAAAATAGGACAGAAACAGCTTCTTTTGAGCAGAACCCCCAAAAACAAAAAGCTTGGGGACCAACTATCGGGCTCATAATTATCCTTTTACTAATCATTGCGGGCAGTCTTTATTTCTTTAGAAATGAGAAAAACACAGTAGCTCCTATTACAAATGAAACGAGCGGAAGTGAACTTGAGGCAATTGAGAATGATCTAAGCAACACAGACTCTGAAAGTATCGACAGTGGCATAAACAGCGCGGAACAAGAGATAAATCAACTATAAGAAAAGCTCTAGATTTTTAGAAAAAATAATTAAAATACCCAGTGCGTTACACCGTACTGGGTATTTTAATACTTGATTGAAAAAATATTTTAGCTATTGAAAAAATCGGAAAAAAGTATATAGTAGCAGATTATGAAATCAAAAAAATCTTATTTAAGCGCTAATATAAAGAAATTAAAAAACTCTGAAATTGAAATAGAGGTAGAAATTGGCTTAGAAAACCTCAATAACGAGAGAGGAGTTGTTTTTGAAAAAATCAGGAAAGATGCCGAAATCCCAGGGTTTAGAAAAGGGCAGGCTCCAGAGGCTATGATAATTAAAAAGGTGGGGGAGATGGCAATTTTAAAAGAAGCGGCGGAACTTTGTATCGGCCAAGCTTACGAAGACATCATTACTGATAACAAGATAGACGCTATTGGCAAACCGGAAGTTGTAATAACTAAATTAGCCCCAAACAACAGCCTTTGTTTTAAGATTAAAACTGTAGTCCTACCAGAGATAACATTAGGTAATTACACTAAAATCGCCAAGCAATTTGGACCAGAAAAAGAAAAAATAGAAGTAAATCAAAAAGAAGTTGAAGAAGTTTTAAATCAAATAAGAAATCCCGAAAAGACCCCAGGTGAAGAAAACGTTTCTCCAAAAAATGATCTCCCGCCACTAACTGACGAGTTTGCCAAATCTTTAGGACTCAAAGATTTGAATGATTTAAAAGAGAAAATAAAAGAAAACTTAAAACAGCAAAAATTGGTTAAAGCAAAGGGTAAAAGAAGGATGTCTATCGTCGATGAAATCGCCAAAAGCGCGACAATTGATTTGCCTTTTCTCTTAGTTGAAAGTGAGCTTCAGAAAATGATGGCAGAATTTCAAGACAGAGTGGAAAATTCTGGTTTGAGTTTTAAAGATTATCTAACAAACGCAAAAACAACGGAAGAAAAAATGAGAGAGGAATGGAAACCTCAAGCTGAAAAAAAGGCAAAAGTTCAATTAATCCTAAATAAGATTGCTGAAGATCAAAAAATAACTGCTGATCCTAAAAAATTAGAATCAGAAATGAAACTAATAATGGAACAGTATCCAAAAGCGAATAAAGAAAGCGCTAAAATATTTATAGAAACTATTCTGACAAATGAAGCAGTTTTTGAGTTTCTCGAAAAATTATCAACTTAAATTTTTCTTGCTAAAATTTTTGTAGAGTGTGGAAAAGTAATTTGCTCATTATTAATTAATGGGTGATTATGATTTCATATGTCAAATAAAAAACTAAAGAGAGGTTTTACTTTAATAGAAGTTTTAATCGTTATTGGAATTTTAGCAATTTTGGCTGGTATTGCACTTGTGGCTATAAACCCAGCACGTCAATTTTCACAAGCTCGAGACTCTCAAAGATTGAGTCACGTTAATACTATTTTAAACGCTATTGTCCAAAATATAGCGGAGAATAGGGGCACTTTTAAATGTAATGGTGCGGAGAAAAGCATTCCAGCAACCGAAGTAACGGTAAAAGCTCCCGAAGGTACAGATGGATTGGATTTGTATGATTGTTTGGTGCCTAAATACATTCCAGACATCGTCCAGGATCCAGAAACTGGAACTTTTACCTCTAATACTGCTTACAACACCGGCTATAAAATTATCAGAGACTCTGGAAGCGGTAGGGTAACGATTAGCGCTGTTGCAGAAATCACTGAAAACAGTCCGATCAAAGCAACGAAATAAGCATTGGGGAAAAATTATTATTTAAACAAAAAATACGCCGTAAAACGGCGTATTTTTTCGCTAAAATTGGATGAAAAATTATTTAACGGCGTCTTTGAGGGCCTTAGCTGCTCTGAACTTAGGAACTCTCATAGCTGGAACTGATATAGCTTCGCCTGTTCGAGGATTTCTTGCTTGTCTTGCGGCTCTTGTCTTGGTTGAGAAGATTCCCATTCCTGCGATTGAAACTTCTTCGCCCTTCTTTAGAGTATTGATAATTGTATTGATTATGATATCAACAACTTCTTCGGCCTGAACTTTTGTACCTCCTAATTTTACGTGAACTGCTTCTACTAGTGATGCTTTATTCATATTATTGAAAAAATTAATTATTCAAACTGTTAATTTCGACTATGAAATGAAACTTCTGACATAAAAGGAACCGACCAATCTTTCCTAAAATCTCAAACAAAGTCCATTTCGATGTTCTTTATCATCAGAAACTATTATATAACAAGGGTTTTTTCATGCAAGTATCAATAATCGTAGATTTTGTGCCTTGGTGATTTCTAGAACTTTCAGAAATGAGTGAAGTTCTAGACGCGAGCGAGAACCGTACCGAGCCGTATGTACTTATACGGTGAGCGGGTCAGAAATTTTATATCACTTCGTGATAAAAAATCTTCTGACATGATTTCTGTGGTGCAGAAATCAGCAACGACGAAATTCGCCATTTCTGAAAGTTCTAGCGTGCGTACTCTATGACTCGAGTTTCTCGTATAACATTAACCCTTATTTCCCCAGGGTATTTTAGCTCATTTTCCACTCTAAGAGCTATCTCTCTAGCCATTTTCTTAGCTTCCAAGTCTCCAACCTGTTCTGGATGAACAAAAATTCTAATTTCTCTACCAGCTTGAAGGGCGTACGATTTATCAACCCCAGGGAAACTTTTAGCTATCGCTTCCAAATCTCCCAATCTCTTTAGATAGTTTTCAACGGTGTCCCTGCGTGCTCCTGGGCGACCACCTGAAATAGCGTCGGCAGTTTGAACGATGATTGATTCCAAAGTTTCGTAAGGATATTCTTCGTGATGAGATTGCATAGCTTTAACAATATCTTCACTGGCCCCGAATTTTTGCAAGATTCTGCGTCCAATATCGACATGGGAACCAGTAACTTCATGATCAAGCGCTTTTCCTATGTCATGCAAAAGCGCGCCGGCTTTGGCTACAGCCACATCAGCGCCGAGTTCTTCCGCCATCATTCCGGAAATATGCGCCATTTCTATCGAGTGTTGCAAAACGTTCTGACCGTAACTAGTTCGAAAATGAAGACGACCCAAAATCGAAATGATTCGGGGGTCCAAATTGTAAACTCCGCACTCATATGCCGCTTGTTCACCTTTTTCTTTGATGATTTTACCGATATCTTCTTTAGCTTTTTCTACGAAATCTTCGATTTTAGCTGGTTGAATTCTGCCGTCTAGAATAAGCTTTTCTAGGGCAATTCTGGCGATCTGCCTTCTAACTGAATCAAAAGAAGAAAGAGTGATAGAACCTGGAGTGTCATCTATAATAACCTCAACACCTGTGGCTCTTTCAAAAGCTTTTATATTTCTACCTTCTTTGCCGATAATTTTACCTTTTGCTTCATCAGATGGAATTGCGACTAATGTTGTCATTATGTCGGAAGACACCGAAGTAGCTAGGCGTTGAATGGAGGTTGTTAAAATATCCCTGGCTTTTCTGTCCAACTTCTCTTTATTTTGAGTTTCCAGCTTCTGCATTCTTACTAAAATATCTTGTTCGTAATTTTTTTCAACAATTTTAAGAAGCTCGAGTTTGGCGTCTTCTTTTGATAACTCGCTTAGTTTTTCGAGTTTTTCTTCTCTTTGAGCAAGTAATCCTTCAGTTTTTTCCTTAATTGCTCGAACTTCGGCAATTTTTTGTTTCAAATTTTCGACTTCCTTATCAATATCGATCTGTCTATGATCCAAAAATTCTTCTTTTTTTATAAGCCTTTCTTCAACCTTTTTTACAGTATTTTCCTTCTCTTTTAAATCTCTCTTGCCTTCTTCAACAAAAATCCTGACTTTTCCTTCAGCTTCGGTAACAATCCTTTTGGCTTGATCGTTGGCATCAAAAAGCCTCTGTTTGATTTCAAGTTCAACAGAGCCTTTTTTGCCCAAAGATATTATCCATCGCAGGAAGTAGCCGAAAGCAATGCCAACTACACCCGAGGCAATTGCGAGCAACAAAACAATTTTTAAAGACATACAAGCGAGTAATTTCGCTCCTTTAGAGGCTTCTACTTTTTAGACAAATGTATAGAAATAAGGACTTTTAAAGAAGTTTAGACAATTTAATTGTGGTATTAAGTCAATCCTTAGTGTTTTGTTTATCTTAAGCATAGAAACCTTTTACATTTAGGGCTTACGCATTTGCTCAATTTCAAACTATTTTTGTCCGACAGGATTCGCAGACGTATGATATATACGACGGAGAATCCTGTCGGCAAAAAGAGAAAGAAATTGAGCAAACTCTTGTTTTTTCTCTTGGATGCGTAGTCCTAAATATTAGACTGAGAATTTTACAGGTAGAACAGGAAAAAACTAAAAGAGCGTCATTACAAAATTAAAAATAAAACGATACTTAGAGTGTACAAGATAGTGACAAAAATGTCTACATTTTTCGCTTAATTTGTAAAAATAAAAAAGTCCCTGGGTTTGACTCCAAGAACTTTTTTGTTTCCCTTATTCAACTTTCTAACTTTTCTTAGAATTGTGGATTTTATCGATAATACCGTACTTTTTGGCCTCTTCGGCTGACATAAAGTAGTCTCGATCAACGTCTTTTCTTATTTTATCGATTGGTTGACCGGTTTGTGCGGCTAGAATTTGATTGAGTTTATCTCGTGTTTTAAGTATTTGCTTAGCTGTAATTTCAATATCGGTAGCTTGGCCTTGAGCGCCGCCCCATGGCTGATGAATCATGATTTCCGAATTAGGTAGAGAAAATCTCTTACCTTTAGCTCCGGCGGCTAACAATATAGCAGCACCGCTTGCCGCGATTCCCACACAGACCGTAGAAACATCGGGTTTTATGTGATTCATGGTGTCGAGCATGGCTAGAGTTGCTGTAACTGATCCACCTGGCGAATTTATATAGAGAAAAACGTCCTTTTTAGGATCTTCAGATTCCAAGAATAAAAGTTGGGCAATAACTAAATTAGCTACATAATCATCGATTGGACCACCCATGAAAATAATCCTCTCTCTAAGTAGACGAGAATAGATGTCATAAGCTCTTTCGCCAAATTGTGATTTTTCGATTACTGTTGGTATTAACATAGGTTTTGCTATACTTTAGCAAATTTGACGAGCAAATTCAAGAAAATATGAAAATACATCGCTTTTACATAAATACTCCGCTTCAAAACAAGAGGGAAGTGGAGATAAAAGACCACGAGCTTATTAATCAATGGAAAAATGTTTTGAGATTTAACGAGGAAGACAAAATTATTCTCTTTGATAATAGTGGTTATGAGTTTTTATTTTTTATAAAAGAAATCACGGACAAAAGAGTTCGTCTCGTTCTCCTTGAAGAGAAAAAGATTGATTTGGGAGGCGGATATGATCTCCATCTCATTCCTGCTCTTATAAAAAAAGACATGTTTGAACTCATGTTAGAGAAGGTAACCGAGATTGGTGTCCAAAAATTCTTGCCCCTGCTTGCAGAAAGAAGCATAAAAAATACATTAAATTTAGAAAGGAGTAAAAGTATTATTAAAGAAGCGGCTGAACAATCTGGTAAAGTACGAATTCCTGAAATTACAGAACCAGAAAAACTTGAGACTATCTTAAAGAATAGGGAAGTGGATAGATTTTATATAGCCTTGGACCCGAAAGGAGAAAAGTTTTCTAAAAAAGTCCTTACAAACAAAAAAGTGGCTGTATTCGTGGGTCCGGAGGGAGGTTTTACCGAAAAAGAATTAAGTTTATTTAAAGAAAATAATATATCTATCGTTTCTCTGGGTGAACAAATTTTACGCGCTGAAACTGCAGCGATTGCTATTACATCCATTCTACAACTAGGAGAATAGAGTTAATTATTAAGTTCTTCAAGAGAAACAATTTCTAACGTTTCTTCGTTAAACTCACCACTTAGGATTGTAAAAGATTTATTGAATTCGCCAATCGTTTCGATTGTTACATCCGGACTATTTCGTTCCAAACTCCTTATTGTGCAAAAATATTCTCCACGAGACAAAATTTCTCCTCCTGCTTTTGGTCGCCAGCTTGGACTTTGAATAATGTTTACAATTGCCTGATCTAGACAGCTTTCTGCCAAATTCAAACTTATTTCTTTTGATTCTCTGTTCGAAAAATTTGATAAGCTCCAAAATCCTTCAAAGCCAGTGGTTATGGTTATTGAAAGCAACATAAAAGAAATGATTAGGATCGCAATCAGTGCAACATAACCTTTCTTGTAATTCTTTTTCTTGAACTTACAGAATCGAATGCAGATCAAGGCGCGAGTGAGAACCGTACCGAGGCATATTTTAAATATGACGAGGGAGGCTCGAAGTGAAGCAACGATGAGATGCGTCGATTGTGTAAGTTCAACATTATTCATGGATTAATCGTGAAGTGTGATAAGTAGTGCTAGCGATAACAAAAGAAGCTCTCAAGATATTCTGCTCTGGAACTGTTGGTACAATTATATTTTCAAAATTTAAATCTTCAATCCTTATCAAACTATTGTTTAAAATATTAGCTTCGTCTCCACCTCTTTGGAGTAAAATATCATCATCCACTTTTTCTAAAACAAGTGGGTTATCTGGGAAATTATTTTTTACTAAAGATAATTTATTTCCTGATTCACCAGGAGAAGGTTCTTCAATAATTACACTTCCACTAAGCATCCAATTTATTTTTCCTAAAATAAATTCCGCTTCATTTGATACCAGAGCGTCCTTATTAACCTTCTCGCTACTCTCGAGTAGGGAATAGAAGACCGAAACACTGCCGCCCACGATAATTCCAAAAAGTGCTAGATAGATAAGAACCTCTATAAGTAAGAATCCTTTTTTGAGATTTGAAAATTCTATTGAATATCTAATCATTGTTTTTACCAATAATTACCAGACTATTTTCCGTATTACTGTTCGATGTTAAGACATACAGCTTGTCATCCTCACAATCAAACGCGACCGGTTTTCCTGGCAAATCAATATCGTGAATCACATCAAGCAGATTATCTTCATCCAGACTTAAAAAGTGAATTTTATTCACTGTGCCCAAGGTGGAAGCTACGATCAAAATATTATCCCGCAAAATTAAATCCCTAACACTAAAACCTAATCTTTTTGATGCTTTGAGATTCAAACCACCGCCCTCAACATCAAACAGAAAAATTTCATGATAAGTTGGCCCAGGACTTAAAACCGAACGCCCAAACGCGAGTAAGTTGTCATTTATGGCTACTGTTTGCCCGCCATGTTGAGTTAAACCTCCTGCTTCATAAGAATTAATTGATTGTATATTTTGATAATTCCCTGTATCGAGCACGCGAAGAGGGGTGGGGTTGGGTACAGCAACAAAAGCAAAGTCTTCTTTAAAAGCAATAGCGTTTACTTTTGTATCAACTCTGAAACTGCCAAGATACTGTGGAGCGGATGGAGTTGAGACATTAATAATATGAAATTCTTTCCCCCAATTATTCTTCTCCGACCCAAGATATATTTTTTTATCTTTATAAAAAATACTTGATTGAGTCGTTGTACTAGAAGGTTCAGGCAACCTAAACTCTGAAAGAATTTGCGGACTTGCTGGATTTTCAACATTTAAAATTTGAAGTTGTCTTGCAGTTGACCCCGTGGCTAAATAAGCATATTTGCCTGCAACTTTTAAAGAAACGAGTCTACGACCAGAGCCAAAATTATTTGAAATAAATTCTGGATTATTAACATCCGACACATCAACCACTAAAAAGTTCGGGGAAATAATTGAATCAATTGTTATATAAGCCTTACCGCGAACGACATCGATATCGGTTACCTCATTCAACACATCAAGCGGAAATGTTTGGAGAATCTCATAGTTTTCTGAATTTTCAAACCGGCGGAAACATGTGTCGCCACCGATCGCATCTCTCCAGTTTGATACGTACAGAGGCAATTCGACTTCATGAAGATCGATATTTAATTTTCGAACTTTGCTTTTAATCTCTTTCGTATAGTCGTAGAGCAAAGAAACTTCTAAATTTTCTTGAATATCTTCATTAATTTCCTCACCAGACTCCAGGTTCTCGAAATCAAAACGGCCCCTAGCTTTAGCTTCCTCTAAATTAAATTGGGAGACAGATAGGGAGTCCTCATAAATTTTCAAATTCATTAAAATAGTCTGATTGCCAAATGACACCATAAACACAGAGGCTATCGTGACAGAAAAAACAAAAAGAGCGATCAAAATCTCTATCAAACTAAAACCTTTTGAACCTTTTTTATTAAAATCATTCATTAGTTCTTCCTTCTAACTCTATCTTGACCACACTTTCTCTTTGCCCATCAAAAATTCTGATTTCTCCTGTTTGTCTTGGTTTTCCGGTTAGGTTTTCAAAAACAATGGTGTCATTTGTAAAAGTATTTTCAATTTGAATAGATTTATTTCTAGGAAAATCTTCGTTAGTTCCCGAATTTTCTTCATAGCTTTCTCCTTGAAACAAAACAAAACTTTGCTCCGAAACAAAGACACCGTGCGACACATAATTAATATTTGATATTGCTTTGCTTCGTGCCCCTCGAATCAGACTCACAAGCATTTTCTCTTCAGCGTCAAAATAATAACTTCTAAAAGAATCTGTGCTTAAAAACAAACCTCCACTTAAAATAATTGTAAAAATTCCTAAAACTACCAGAAGTTCGATAATAGTGAGTCCTCTTTGATTCCTTATAAGATATTTATCTAGCATTTTAAATTTCATGAAAACATTAGAATCTTTAAAGGTAAAAGTATCCGCTATCTCCTTTGGAGAGAATGCGTAACCTCATAAACAGGGGAGACAATGGATATGGCGACAAAACCAACAATGATACCAGCGACTATAAGTAAAACTGGTTCTACTGTTTGAGATAAATTTTTAACTTTTTCCACAAATTGATTTTCATGAAAATCGGCCAAATTAATTAAAATCACTAGAATATTGCCAGTTTCTTCCGCCACTGCGAGAAGATCAGTAAAATTTTCTGGGAATATTTCTGGGTGTTTCAATAAATAATGAGACATTCGACCTCCTGCGGAGACGAACTTGTGGAGTTTCAAAATATGAAAACGCAAAGGTAAGTTGGTGGTCGCAGTCTCTATTGTGAGCAAAGCTATATCAATGGAAAGACCACTTTTAAGAAGCAGGCTTAAATTGCGACAGAAATTTGTAAGCAGAAAATCTTGGTAAATTGAACCTATAATAGGTATTCTGAAGCTAAAAAGTTGAACAAAAAAACGAAATTTATTATTTTTCTTTAGTAGAATTAAAAAAATAATAAGTAAAATTGAAAGAACAATCAAAATTAAAATTCCATAATGACTCACGACCCCGCTTACAAAAATTACCGCTCTAGTTGTTATCGGTAGTTCAATATTCAAACTCCTAACAATCGGCAAAATCTTAGGAAAAATATAAAGGATCAAAAAAACAGTAATACCAATCGTAGCGAATGCGATAAAGAGTGGGTAGACAAAGGCCTGCTTCAAATTTTTAAGCATTTCTTTCTTTTTTTTCAATCGCAAAGTGAGATATGAAATATTATCAGACAAAAAACCGCTTCTCTCGCCAGTTAAAATAATATTTAAAGCAAAGTCATCAAATATATGCCTTAGACTTTGAGTCAGAGTAAGTCCTTCAGAAATATCATGCCTGATTTTTTCATAAACCATTCGACGATTTTTGTTTTTGGTTTGATTTTTTATCAGTTCAAGACTCTGTAAGATAGATACTCCTGAATTCAAAAGAAAAGAAAGCCTTTCCGTAAAATGAATTTGTTCTTTTAAAGACAGAGTTTTCTTTTGCCTTCTCTTGAAAGTTTTTTTAAAAATAGCAAATAACTTATTCATAGATAACTCGAAGTATCTCCTCCAAACTAGTAATGCCTGACTTTGCCTTTTTAAAACCATCTTCCAATAATGTTTGCATACCATTTTTAATTGCCACCTTTCTGATCTCGCTTGCAGTGCTTTTATTTAAAATTAAATCTCGAATTTTTTCATCAGTCGGCATTATTTCTCCGACGATAGTTCTTCCAAAAAAGCCTGTTCCATTACAAAAATCACAACCTCTGCCTCTCCAAAATTTCTGTCTTGAAATATCTTTCTTAAAAAAATCTTTGAGATAGCTTTTTTGTCCAACATCAATCTTCTCTTCTGCTTTACATTTATCACAAAGTTTTTTTACTAGCCTTTGATTGATTGCGATACTAAATGTAGAAGCTAAAAGGAATGGTTCGATACCCATTTGAATCAAGCGGGGGAGAGTAGCCGCGGCATCATTCGTATGAAGAGTCGAAAGAAGTAGATGCCCTGTGAGCGCGGCGTTCACAGCGATGAGCGCAGTTTCTTGATCTCTAATTTCTCCGACCATAATGATATTTGGGTCCTGTCGCAAAACAGAACGCAAGCCACTCCCAAAATTTAAATTACTTCCAGCATTAACTTGAATTTGTCTTATACCAGGAATCGCATATTCAATCGGTTCCTCAATCGTGATAATCGAAACGTCGCTTTTATTTAAAGTTTTAAGAATAGCGTAAAGAGCGGTGGTCTTGCCACAACCTGTCGGACCAGTGGAAAGAATCATGCCGCTCGGTTTCAAAATCGCCTTTTTTATTTTTTGGAGATCACCAGAAGAGAAACCTAGATTTTCTAAATTTAATGATTCATTTTGATCGGAGAGCAATCGAAGGACAGCATTTTCTCCATAGTAGGTAGGCAAAACAGAAACTCGCACATCAACAAAACCTTCTCCTATAACCAATCGAAAACGACCATCTTGAGATTTTAAATGTTCATCAATTCGGAGTCCCGCCAAAATTTTTATTTTTGAAATTATTTCTTGGTGTTTTATCAAAGGTAAAGTCGGCAATTCATACAGACTACCATCGACCCGTAAGCGAAGTCGGATTTTATCTTTAAGCGGATCTATATGTAAATCAGAAGCTCGTGAATCAAGAGCTTTTTTTATTAGAAATTCTAGAAGGTCTGTGACTGATTTATTCGAATCAATAATTAAATTTGAAAATCTACTTTTCATACCAATAAATTTTATACTTTTTACACTTAAAACAAAAGATTCAATACCGCACTGGTATTGAATCTTTTGAGCACTAAAACTTTCAGATTTGAGACAAATTGTTTGATAAAACTGAGCACTGAAACGAGACGTATTACCTATACGTTGAAGTGAAGCGCGGAGGTTTTAGCAAAGAAGTTGGCCAAATATGGAAGTTATAGTTACATTGAAACTTTGTCTGTACCAATTCCGCAACCTTCTGCTTTGCAAGATTTGCATTTGCATCCGAAGATCATCATGACTCCAGCTATACCTACCAAAAGGTAAACAACCGATTCAACAACTGGCCAGCTTCCTAAAATCATATTGACCACGTTTAAGTCGTTGCTCATCAAACCACCCAAACCAATCAAACCCCAATTCAAAGCACCAATAATTACCAATAATTTACCAAACCTGCTACATCCACAACCTTTTTTCATCATCATATTTTTTTATTTTAAAAAATTTATTTTGTTATTCGTATAAAGATCGACCTTTAATTGAAATTCATTATACCAACCTCAATCCTTGGAGTAAAACCGAAGAATTTTCGTTTCAAGTTGTTAATTGCATTTTCTCTGGAGCTTCACCTAGTAAAATATCTCTAGTTGGTTAATATTTAAAGAATTTGTTATATTACCTTTAAGAAAATATCAAGTATCTAAAAGGTAGTTTTAGTTATTCGCCTTAATATTTATCAAGTTGGTCTTTGGATAAATAGTACGAAACAAACTGAAGAAATTTTTGTTTCTCACTAGAATCCAAAGATCAGCCCACGTAACATGAAAACAAAAGAGTATGTCCTAGAGGTTAATGGGAAAAATTTAACTTGTGAATTCAATGATCTAGCCAACCAAGCGAACGGTTCATGCATCATAAAATATGGAGACACTAGTGTCTTAGCAACTGCGGTGATTTCAAAATTTCCAAAAGACAATTTTGATTTCTTTCCTTTAACTGTAGATTTTGAAGAAAAATTTTACGCCATTGGTAAAATTTTGGGCGGGCAGTATACCAAGAGAGAAGGACGGCCAACAGATGACGCGATACTTTCTGGGAGAATTGTTGATCGTACTATTCGTCCACTTTTTGAAGATCATATTCGACATGAAGTTCAGGTGACACTTACAGTTTTGTCTTTAGGAGAAGATGATCCAGATGTTCTCGCTGTCATTGCGGCGTCACTCGCTCTGGGTACTTCAAACATTCCTTGGCGAGGACCAACGAGCGCTATTCGAATTGGAAAATATAAAGAGTATTCAACTCCAAAACCCTTTGATCCGTCTTCGCTCGCGCATCATGAGAGTGAGTCGACAGGATCATTGTCGACACCTGTAAACGGCACTCTCGCGATGCCGCTCGCTAGCCGGAATAAAAATAAAAAAGATTTAATAATTAACCCGACTTACAAAGAAAGAGGAGACGCCGAATTTGAATTTGATGTACTCGCCTGTGGTAAGGACAATACCTTAAACATGATAGAAGCCGCCGGCAAAGAAACGAAGGAGGAAGATTTGAAACAGGCTTTGCAAAAAGCAGTTCTAGAAATAGAAAAAATTCAAAACTTTCAGAAAAAAATAATCGAAGAAATTGGCAAAGAAAAACTAGTTATTGAAAAAATAAAGACACCTGAAAATATTGAGAAGGTTTGGGAAGAATCGATTGCTCCGCAAATTAAATCTGCGATCTTCAGTGACATGCCGATTTTTGAAAACAGAGGAGAAGAGTTTACATCCCACAAAAAGAAGATTCGAGATTTAGAAGAAGTCTGGATGGAAAGTTTTGCTGAGAAAAATCCAAACGTAGATACTAATTTAGCTAAAAATTATTTTGAGATAAAAGTAAATGATCTGATTCACAAAGAGGCAATCGAAAATGACAGGCGTCCAGACGGCAGGAAGATCGATGAGCTCCGACCGCTTTTTGCCAAAGCTGGTGGCATCTCCAAAATTTTGCATGGTTCTGGAATATTTTACAGAGGAGGTACTCATGTTTTCTCTGCTCTAACTTTGGGCGGACCTGGCGATTCACAAACAATAGATGGAATGGAAACTCAAACACAGAAAAGATTTATGCATCATTATAATTTTCCTCCTTTCTCGGTTGGTGAAACTGGAAGAATGGGAGGTATGAACAGAAGAGCCATCGGTCATGGAGCGCTCGCAGAAAAAGCTTTGCTTCCGATTTTGCCAGAAAAAGAAAATTTTCCTTACACGATAAGAGTGGTCTCGGAGTGCATGGCATCCAATGGTTCAACCTCGATGGCTTCGGTCTGCGCTGGAACTTTGGCTCTCATGGATGGTGGAGTTCCAATAAAATCTCCAGCGGCGGGTGTTGCGATCGGACTCATGATGCAAGGAGAAAAATATAAAATTTTAACCGATATTCAGGGACCAGAAGATCACTATGGGGATATGGATTTTAAAGTGGCTGGGACAAAAAATGGTGTTACGGCTATCCAAATGGATGTCAAAGTGGAAGGAATTCCTATGCATATTCTTTGTGAAGCTTTAGATCGAGCCCAAAACGTGAGAGAACAAATTCTTAGAAAGATCCAAGAAGAAATAAAAAGCTCACGAGAAACAATATCTCCAAATGCTCCAAGGATCATGATTGTCAAAATCAAACCGGAGCAGATCGGACTTGTAATCGGTCCTGGAGGAAAATCAATCAATCAAATAAAGGAGTTGACAGGGGTAGAGATTGATATAGAAGAAGACGGTAGTGTTTTCATTACTGGAAAAAATGACGGCCCAGAGAAAGCGGCAGAGATGGTGAGAGGAATGACCAAAGAATACAAGGCTGGTGAAAGGTTCACCGGAGAAATAACAAAAATAGTTGAGTTTGGTGCTTTTGTTCGAATTGGCCAAAAAACAGAGGGCCTCCTGCACATTTCTGAAATTGCCACCACAAGAATAGAAAAGGTAGAGGACATCTTATCTATTGGAGAAAAAATTCCTGTTATAATAAAAGAAATGGATGACAAAGGAAGAATGAAATTATCCTTGAAAGCCATCGAACCGGAGTTTTTCAAAAATAGGCCTAAGAAACGATAAAGATATTCACTCTTTGGTCTATCTTCGTTCGCTAACTGGAATAAACACAGAACGAGTATCTCATTTAAAAAATGGAATTAAACAACAAAATAAACGAGACTAGGAATTCAACTACCGATGAAAACTATTACAAAATAGTAAAACCTCTTCGAACTTACGAAAGAGATATTTCTGAATCAGTAAGAGAGAAAAAACCAAGCCAGATAAGCATTAATTTGGAAGAGAAAAAAAGGAAATCTGAAAAACACGAAGAAAATGGGCCAGCAAAAACCCAGCCGCAAGAAAATTATGATCATACTTCCAAAAATTCAGCTTTCAAGAAAATATTTGTCGTATTTTTTCTATTTTTGATTGTTATCGGAGTAATTGTTGTTTTTCCAAAATTTTGGAGTTTCTTAAAAGTTGAAAATACCGCAGAAATACCAGTTGTAAAAACAGAAACTTGGATAGAAGGAGATGTTCTCATAAAAATAAATGTAACGAATAAAACACGCCAAAAAATAATTGTTTTAATCAAAGAAGAACTCGAAAAAGTCACGCGAAAGGAATCTGGGGACTTAATTATAGTTAATCTAACAGAAATAATAGGTGGTGAAGAAAAAACAGTAACTGAAGAGAATTTTTTAAGAATAATGGCGCCGAATATACCTCAACCACTACTTAGAGCTTTAGATAAAAAAATGGCCTTTGGTTATCAAATAAAAGATGAGGCTAATGTTCCATTCTTAATATTAGAAATCGATTCTTACGAAAACGCTTATTCAAATATGTTGAATTGGGAGAGCAAAATGGCTTCAGATTTACTTGGTTTTTTAACAGAAAATCAAGAAAATGAACCTAATAATAATTTTCAAGATCAAATAATCGAAAATAAAGATACTAGAATTCTAAGAAAAAATGATGGGTCAACTTCTTTGATTTATTCATTTTTGAATAATAAGACATTGTTTTTAAGCACCGATAGGGATATTTATAGGAATATTCTTGCTATAATGAACTTCTAAACGTATCATTGAATAGAAATTTCTATATTCAAATAATATGACAAATAAAGATCTAGATTTAAAATTTTTCAAAAAAAAGTTGGAAGAGGAAAAAGCAACTCTAATTTCAGAGCTTAAAACGGTTGGGGAGAAGAACCCAGACAATCCAGAAGATTGGGTTGCTAAACCAACTCAAATGAATGCGACTGGCGCAGACCAAAACGAAACTGCTGATGGTTACGAGGCTTATGGTGAAAACGCGGCTATTCTAAACGAACTCGAAATTAGATTGGGCGAGGTGAACGCGGCAATAAAAAAAATTACCGAAAATAAGTACGGAACATGTGAAATCTGCAAACAACCAATAGAAGTAAAGCGACTTAAAGCCAATCCAGCCGCAGGAACTTGCATCAAACACATGAAATAGATCTAAAAGTGAATTATAGGGAAGAGTTTTCTTAAAATTTGATTTTCGGCTCGAAAAATATGTCTTTTGCAAAAGTATACAGTGGACAAAATGTTCTACTCAAAGCAAAGATAATTAGCATTGAAGTTGATCTATCAAAAGGTCTCAACTCTTTTTCAATTGTTGGTTTGCCCGACAAAGCGGTGGAAGAATCCAAAGATCGTGTTGCGGCGGCCATTAAAAACAGTGGCTTTACGTCTCCTAAAACAAAAAATCAAAAAGTGATTGTGTCTCTCGCTCCGGCTGACCTTAAAAAAGAAGGGCCGACTTTCGATTTGGGAATTGCCTTAGGCTATCTGCTTGCGGCTGATGAAATAAAATTTAACTCTAAAAATAAAATTTTTTTGGGAGAACTTTCTCTAGATGGGAAACTTTGTCCTCTCAAGGGCATATTGCCACTGGTACAAGAGGCTAAAAAGCAAGGTTTTGAAGAGATTTACCTACCTAAAGAAAATGCTTTGGAGGCGGCCTTGATAGACAAAATAAAAATATATGGAGTTAACACTTTAAAAGAAATCATCATCCACTTGAATGAGAAGAAAGATCAGCAACTTGAAAAAAATTCCCAAATAAAAATTTTAATCCAGCCCAAAACGCCGATTAAGGTGGTTATCGATTCTCTTGAAACTAATTTGGATGATATTAAGGGGCAAGAAACAGCAAAAAGAGGCTTGGAAATAGCAGCGGCTGGAGGACACAACGTCGCAATGTACGGACCTCCCGGCACTGGGAAAACGATGCTAGCTAAAGCTTTTGCAAGTATTTTACCACCACTTAATTTTGAAGATGTTTTAGAAATAACCTCAATTCATTCAATTGCGGGTGTTTTAAAAGAACCACTAATAGTAAGGCCGCCATTTAGATCACCACATCACACATCTTCTCATGTTTCTTTAGTTGGAGGCGGTTCAACACCGCGCCCGGGAGAAATAACCTTAGCCCATAAGGGTGTTCTATTTATGGATGAATTTCCAGAATTTGATAAAAGGGTCATGGAATCTCTCCGCCAGCCGCTTGAAGAAAAAATTATAAGCGTATCTCGTGCAAAGACCACTGCTGTTTTTCCAGCTGACTTCATTTTAATTGCCGCCATGAATCCATGCCCTTGCGGCAATTTTGGAACCAAAGGTAAAGAGTGTATTTGCGCTCCGATTCAAATTCATCGTTATCAGAGAAAAGTTTCTGGACCAATTATCGATAGAATTGATTTGTGGCTCGAAGTTTCCAGGGTTGATTATGAAAAATTAAGCGAATCGAAAAAAAATAATCAAAACGACGAGATAAAGAAGAGGGTGGAAAACGCCAGACTTATTCAACAAAGACGATTTGATTCTCTAGGACTGGGAGTAAAAATAAACAATCAGCTATCTCCAAGAAATATCATGAAATCAATCAATCTTGCAGAAGATTTGCTTCAAAAATACAATCAAATCGCTAAAAAACTTGATCTTTCCGCTAGAAGTTATCACCGTGTCTTAAAAGTCGCGAGAACTATCGCCGATTTAGAAAAAAGCGAAGAAATTAAAGAGACTCATCTTTTGGAAGCTTTGCAATATCGTCCAAAAAACCAAACAGCGTATTAGGGAAACTAGGCACTAGGCTTTAGGAAAAAGAAAAGGTGACAGATAAATTTCTGGTAGGCGTGAAGTATAATACCTTAATTTTCAATTACCAATTCACAATTATCAATGAATTTTCAATGTTCCAATTATCAAAAAGTCATAGCTTGAAAATTGTAATTTGAGGTTTGATTGATAATTGGTTATTGAAAATTGAAATTTTTTTGTCATGAATCATATTTCTTGAATCATGAATCTATTTAAAAAGGGTTCTTGGCACCACGTACCTCGAAATGCAAATGTGGGCCAGTGGATCTGCCTGTATTACCAACATATCCTATAACTTGACCTTGGGTAACAAATTCACCGACAGACACAACATTTCGGCTGGCATGAGCGTATAGAGTTTGAGTGCCATTAGGGTGAGAAATAACAATATAATTACCGTAACCACCATTCCATCCAGCATTCCTGCTTACGGTCACAGACCCTTCCGCAGAAGCAAAAATCTCTGTTCCGACAGGAGCGGCTAAATCAACACCATTGTATCCGTGTATCCCTTGGCTTTTGATACTTCCATTAAGTGGTTTCAAAAAATATCCTTTATATTCTGGTTGTCCTTGAGATAATTTTGTATTTTTTGAGTATTTTGATGAATCTGCCGCCTGTAAAATTCCATTAGGAATGATAATTTCGCTTCCAACAGCAAGTTTTGAGTTCTCGGCTATATCGTTGTAATTCATAACCTCCTTGATATCTCCTTTGTAGGCGCGAACTATACCTTCTAAAGTATCACCCTTTTTAATGGTGTATCTAACACCGGAAACTGGCAAAATAACCAGAGTTTGGCCAGGAGTTAATACATTGCCCTTTATATCATTGCCCCACTTAATAGTATTTACCGAGACATCAAACATCTCGGCAATTTGTGAGATTGTGTCTCCTTCACGAACAACGTAGATATTTATTTGACCTTTTTCTTTCAATTCTTCTCCTGAAGCACCGGCAGGTCCCATTACTGAAACCAGAGAATTGCCATCAACAATTGAGATATCAGCACCCCCAACGGATAGATTAGAAGCTAGAGGAGCACTTAAAAGATCAATTTGTTGAGAATTTGGAGCACTTATAACTTGTGCTTGGCTCTTTTCAGCGAAAATATTGGAAAAAAACGATATGATCCCAGCGTGAGCTCCAAGAGGCAACATTACTATGAAAAAAGCAAGCGACAACTTGGTTGTCATTCGCCCAAAAACTCCAAATTTTATACCTTTCTTTGGATCGTTAGCTCCTTTTAGAAAAGGTTTATCTTCTTTTTTATCAAGTAAAATAAGGTTAAATTAATGATAATTCAGAAATTGATCCACTCATTCCGCCAAAACAAGAATCATTCTGTAAAATTCAGAATATGCCATCAATTATAACAACTAGGGTTCCCGGGTCAACTTTGGACACTATCCCTTGTGGATAAGAAAGATAGGGTTTAATCTTTACTTATCTAGAACAAAATAGGGAATTCGGCACACCCAAAGAACCAAAAATCACAAGAAATTATTAATCTATGACAACAATCAAAGCAAAAAAATCATTGGGGCAGAATTTTTTAAGCTCCGACAAGATATTGGGACAAATTTTAACTGCCGGCAAATTAAATTCTGCCGATACCGTTTTAGAAATAGGTCCTGGCCCAGGAGACTTAACTAATAAATTATTAGGAACAACTGAAAAGGTGATCGCGGTTGAAAAGGATGACCGATTAATTTCAATTCTAGAACAAAGATTTTCTAAAGAGATAGTGGCAGAAAAATTTCAATTGATCCATGCTGACGTACTCGAATTTGAACCGAAAGAATACGGACTTAAAGATTATAAGCTCATAGCCAACATTCCTTATTACTTAACCGGCGCAATTCTTAGAAAATTCCTGGAAACCGAGAACAAACCAAGACTTATTGTGTTAACTCTACAAAAAGAAGTGGTTTTAAGAATAATTGCAGAAAAGGGAAGCATTCTTGGAATGAGTATAAGAGCCTTTGGCCAACCTTCGAGAATTGGAAATATCAGTAAAAGTTATTTTAAACCAGTACCTAAGGTTGATTCTGCAATTCTTCTCATAGATGAAATATCCAACAAATTCTTTGAAAAAGAACCTAAAATCAGAGAAGAAGCGTTTTTTAAAATATTAAAATCTGGCTTTAAGCAAAAAAGAAAAAAACTTATATCCAATCTCAAAGATTTAGCACAAAAAGAGAAGTTAATTGAGATTTTTAAATCTTGTGGCCTACAAGAAAATATCAGAGCCGAAGAATTAAGCCTCGAAGACTGGAGAAAGATTACGCAGGCCTTAGGAGATTAGGCTCTAAGCTTTAGGAAAATATAAATTTTCACACTCTAAAATTTCAGATTCCTGCCTGCCGGCAGGCAGGTGAGACAAATTATTTGATAAAAACGAGTATCGAAATGAGACGTATTTAATAATACGGCAAGTGAGAAACGGAGTTTTTAGCAAAGAAGTTGGCCAAATATCAAAGTTTTAGAGAGAGGTGCCGACAATGGGGGTAATAGTCCCAATCGGTAATCCAAAAGGGCAACAACCGCTATGACAAGGCACTAAACAGATTCCGCCAGGACTGTAGACGCCGAGCGCCCATACGCCGGTACTGGGCAAACGATAGTAAGGAAATTGGGACGATCCAAGAGGAAAAACGAATTGTCCACCAACCGGACCGCTGATGTTCATGATAAAATTATTGGTGCAAGCACAGTAACCTGAAAACGTAACACGACCGCCAAAAATATTCCCAGATTGACCATAAGAAATATAAAAAATGGCAAAACTTAAAGCCAGAACCACTATTACACTGCTCGCTAATAATTTTTTGTTTTTGAATATCATATTTTTAATAAAAACTGGCCGCTTTGTTCACTAATACCATTTGAGTTTACAACGTAAAAATAAATTGGCCATTCTATTTCCTCATTATTATATTTCTTCTTGCCTGAAAAAGCTTCAGGAAATGGCTCAACTTTGAAAGTAATTGTTTTACTATCTTTTGATTTAAGACCAGAAATAATGCCGTATCCCGCCCTAATTTCATTGTCGCTCGTAAAATTCTCTCCATGAATCGTAATTTCTTGCCCATAAATTCCTGAAGAGGGGAAGATAGAAGTGATTTTAGGTGGTAAAGAATTAGCAGAAAGAATCACAAAAAAAGTTTTATCCTCTGATTTTCCTTTTTTATTGCTAACAAAAACATCATAACGACCTTTGGCGATATCTGTCGGTACTGTGAAAGTGATAATACCATTACTGGAGGAATTAAGATTTTTTATCTCATAATCGTCCCCAAAATGCACAATATTCCCAGTCGGAGTAAAACCGCCACCAGAGAGAGTGATGGTAGATCCTGGTAGGCCGCTATAACTTGATATAAAACCAGTAAATAATTCGGTACTCCCAGAAAAGATTGAGGTTTGAAGGCTTGGAGACAATAATGAGCTTGGATCTGTCTGGTTTGGATTGCTGTTTTCGGCTTGATTTAAGGTCGAAGGCGTCAGAATTGGGTCTTTTACCTTACTTGGGATAGAAGATTCTAAAAAAAAGTTCAATTTATCTCTAGTTTTTTGGCCAACAAAGCCGGTGCCACGGCTTAAACCTGTCGGCACTAAAATTTCAGACGAGTATTTTTCTTGAAATCGGATAACCGCGCTCAAGGTGGCAGGCCCAAAGTAATTGGTTTCTAAGCCTTTTCCGCCCGGACCCTGAAAAGCGACCTGTGTTTCGGGATCAGAATTAAGTATTTGCTGAAGCCGCAAGACGTCTCCATTATTGTCCCCAAACTTAAGATCGTAAGAAAAAGGCAAAGAAATTAGCGTTTGAGCAGAGGTAAAATTGTATAAGAAGGTGAGAGCCAGTAGAGCAATTCCAATAATCAATCTCGATTGAATAAAAAACCTTGAAAAGAAATTATTTAACATAATTTTACTGCAATTTTCAGTATATCATTATTTTACAAGAGTTCTGATTTAAGCTCTGTCCACACAATTCTTGTTTTTTCTAAAAAATAAACATTTTTTCTGATATAATTTGTATACATTTCTACTTCAAAAAATGATAAGTAAAAAATCATTAGTGTTAACCCTATCAAGTCTGTTTGCTCTCCTAATAATTTTTGGAGTTTTCTCATTTGTCCATAAAGAAAATGTCATCACATACACAGCCCCAAACGAGCCAGTTTTTTTAACGGCAAGTTTTGCAGAAACGGATAAAAAAGATTTGGAAAATTGGGAGACGGAGATTTTAAATAGAAAATCGAGCGTTTCATCAGCGCGCACGTCATACACAGAAACAATCGCTAGATCGGCTTTGACAGAATATTTCAAAGCAAAAGACGCTAACGCCGCGATGAATGAAGATGAAATAGCAAAAAGCATTATTCAAAAAACTTCAACAGAAAGTTTAGAGAGAAAAATTGAATTTTTAGAATATCAAATCAGTGATCTTAAAATTATTTCTGACACAGGCAAAGAAGCATTAAAAACTTATGGGAATACTGTGGGAGAAGTAGCAATCAAAAATGTTTACAATGGAACATCTGGAAATGAGTTTGAAATATTCACTCGAGCAATGAATCAGAACGACCCCGTCGAATATGAAAATTTAAAACCTATAATTTCAAATTACGAAAAATTGATTTCTGATCTCCTTAAAATAGAAACCCCGTCGAGTTTGGCTAGCTCTCATCTAAAAGTAATAAATTCCTTGAGTGCAATTGCTGGCAGTATCAAAGAATTTAATGTGTTTTTAACTGACCCACTTCGAGGAATTTTTATTCTAGCAAAATATGGAAGATATGGTTTGGAATTACAGAACGCCATGAAAGAAATTGACGCTTCAATGAAAAAAAATCAGGTCAATTTTATAAACACCGACCCAGGATACTCAATAGAGAGAACAGCTAACGCTTCATTACCACCAAAGCAATGAGAATAAATCTAAGAAAAATCACTGCTTCCGCTCTTACCTTAATTTTTTTAGTCTTTTTTGTTTTTTCTGTAGCTAAAAAATCACAAGCTCAAGTTTTTGTGCCAGTTAATGATTCTCTGTTCCAAACGGCAAATACCGCCCTCATGACCAGTTCCAACATGTATACGCTCCAAACTTCTGTGGCCACTGGTTTCTCTACAGCAAATGAAATTGGTCCTGTGCCGGGGATTTATCCGGGGGCCAACGCGGGCACAATAATTTCGGCTTCTCCATTAAGTGCCAATTATTGGGCAACTGCCGCATCCCGAGCACTTTTGAATTTAATGACTCAAGACATTGTGGGATGGATAAATAATGGTTTTTCTGGAGGGGGCCCAGGCTTCGTAACAGACCCAGAAGAATTTCTTCTAAACGCGGCAGACACTGTTGCGGGACAATTCATTGATGGATCTGAACTTGGCTTTCTCTGTGCCCCTTTTTCTGCAGATATTCGAGCTCTTTTGGCCTATAATTATTCAGTGTCGTTCGATGTTTCTTGTACCTTGAGTAGTGTCTTAAATAGAATAGAAAATTTTACAGCTTTTACTGAAGATTTTTCGCAAGGAGGATGGGAAGGATGGTTTGCTATGATGCAACCTCAAAATAATACCTACGGCTCATACTTAAAAGCTGAAGCAGAACTATCCGCCAGAATAAGTACGCGAAATGGCACATGGGAGAAGAAACTTAATTGGGGAAGTGGATTTTTGTCTTCTCAAGATTGTATAGATCCTCCAGGCGCAACTCTGGATAATTGTAAGACGATGGGACCGATAAAAACTCCTGGAAAAACGATTGAGACTGGACTTTCAAATACTTTAGGAATTGGTTTAACAGAAATAGGACTCGCGGACAGTGTTGATAAGATTTTAAATGCTTTAACCAATTACGCGATTATGGAAGCTTTGGGTGCTTCAGGACTCCGACCATAATTAAGTATTGAAGATTATAAAAAGAAATAGATGATATTTAAAAACAAAAAAATATTCAGTCTTCTCTTCCTCGGGGTAATCGCCTTGAGTTTTGTTTTGATTCCTTTACCTTTTTCTGATGTAAATATTGCTAATGCTCAGGAAGTTGCTGGCCCACCAGCACCAGGATGTAGCATTTGGGATTTAACATCCTGCCTTCATGTTATTTTGTCTTACCTAGGAGGCTTAGCTATGGGTCTTTTTGGAATTGTCTTAGGAATTTCTGGAATTTTATTAAACGGGGTCATGTCGTACACAATAGTAGACATGAGTATGAATTTGAGGTCTCTATTACAGGAAGGTGGTGGAATATATCAAGCGTGGACCACACTAAGGGACTTAGCAAATATATTATTTATTTTTATCATCCTCTACATCGCAATCGGCACTATCCTTCGCTTGGATAGCATAAACACCAAAAAACTTTTAGTTCACGTCGTAATTATCGCTCTTCTTTTAAACTTCAGTCTATTTTTCACTAAAGTAATAATTGACGCTTCAAATATTGTGGCAACCTCATTTCATAACGCTATTGTAATAAGTGGGGGAGGAACCGGCATTTCTGATGCTTTTGTGAAACCAATGAACATGACAAGTTTCTATAATGCAGATGGGGCATCAGCATTTCTCTTAAAAGCTAAAGATTCTCTAGCGATGGTTTTTCTCGCCGGCTTTGCGTCAATCCTTTTTTTGATAACAGCTTTTGTATTTTTTGCCTCTTCTATAATGCTTATTTCAAGATATGTAATTTTAATTTTCCTTATGATTCTCTCACCGCTCGCCTTCATTGCTATGGCTTTGCCGAAAGATGAATATTCGAAAAAATGGTGGAACGCTTTGATTGACCAGGCTCTCTTTGCTCCAGT
The DNA here is from genome assembly GCA_038062955.1 of Patescibacteria group bacterium. GTDB lineage: Bacteria > Patescibacteriota > Minisyncoccia > Phycocordibacterales > BOKC01 > JBBTWE01. The sequence continues at coordinate 645,839 of JBBTWE010000001.1, forward strand.
TTTTTTGGCTCTTTTGTGGATCGCACTCATGCTATCGAGAAGCGCTTTAACCACTATAAGTAGTGAACAGAATTTTGCTGGCATGATCGCTGAAGTATTTACTGGCAATGTGCCAACTGGTCTCATGAAGCTACTTATCAACTTTTTGATAGTCATTGGATCAATTCTCTTTGCTCTCATTGCGGCCAAACAAATCGGTGGAGCAGGCGCTTCTGGAATTATGAAGTGGGGGAAGAAAGCCGCCGGTACAGCTTTGATGGCTATTCCAGGAAGATTAGCGGCTGGTGCAGACAAAAAATTAGGAGGAACTCGATTCGGCCAAACAATGGTGGGTTCTGCTCTTAGATCTCCTCTGGGAGGCATCGGCAAAGCCAGTGTGTTAGGTGGCAAAAGTGGAGAAAAACAGAATAAGGAAAGTGATGAGGCCGCCAAAAAATATGCTGCGGTTAGAACCAAATACGACATAAAAAAGTCTGAAAAAATTGCCGAGAAAAAGTCTGGAGCAGCAGCGGATAGAGTTCCTGGAGAAATGATTCAGGAAGCCCAAAAAACAGAAGTGGCAATAGAAGCAAATCGTCAAAAGAGGCTTGATAGAATAAAAAAAGTTGAGGAAGGAAGAATACAGCAAACACAAAACAATATGACTATCGGTGGTTCCACACAAACAACCAAACAAGAAATTACAAAAATTAGAAGCGAGGCCACACAAAGAATACAACAAGCAAACAAGACTGCGGAGGAAAAGAAAACTGAAGCCAAAGCTACAGTAACTTTATCGAGCATACAAACAAAGCAAGAGAAAGTTAGAAAAGAAGTTTATGATGATACTAAACAAAAAGAAAAAGATAAAAGAATAGCGGAGCTAAAAAAGTTTAAAATACCATTTGTCACCAGAGTACCATTCTTCTCCGCAAGTAATAAAAAAAGAAAATTAGCTGCTGAATTTTTAGGAAAAGGCAGGACTGAAGTCGAAACAGATTGGGATAAATTATTAAAGGAAGTGAAGGAGGCCGCCAAAAAAGAAGAAAAGGGTCATGGTGAAGATAAAGGTGGTGGAAAAACCAGCAGTGGAGGAAGCGGTGGTAGCAGTAGTGGCGGAGGAGGGGGCGGTGGGGGCGCTCATCACTAAAAAATCTTGAATTGGCAGAATTTAAATAAAAAATTTAAACCGTGAGAAAAAATATCGCACAGAACTTGACAAGTTTAACAATATTGTTATTATCTTGAGTAGAATCCAGTATTTTGCTGGGTACTCACACTTTAACCTTACAAGGAGAAAAACATGCCATACTATTGTCCTTCTTGCCGTCATCAAGTGGGCCGCAATGCAACGGTGTGCCCAAATTGCGGAGAAAGGCCTGACGAACCATATGCCACTCTTGGGTGGAAGGAGGCGATGGAAGAAGCGGGAAAAAGACTGGAAAAAGAACGGGCAGAAGAAGCAAAGAAAGAAGAAATGACCCCAGAAGAGGCGAAGACTGTGGGTTGCTTGTTTCTTTTGCTTTTGGTGGGGTTGGGGATATTCTTTCTTTATAGGCAATTTATCGCATAACAACACACTCGCTCGGAACTAGCCTCTGACTACACGTCGGAGGTTTTTTAATATTAGCTTAAGTGTTATAATTTTTCTAACGAACACTCTTTAGTAAATGATAATTAATCTTTGAAATAAAATGGAAGATTTAAAACAATTAATAAAAGATACCTACCAAAATCTACCAGAAGATCTGCAACAAGCAGTGATGAACCCAAGTCTTAAAAACAGACTTGAAGATATTGGAAGGAAAAATAATTTGAACGAAGCGCAAGTTCAAGCTCTAAAAAACGAAACTTATTTTGTTCTACTCGCGCTTGAAACCATAAGCGACTTCCAAACGAATTTAGACAAACAAATTAATTTGGGAGAAGAAATAGCCGGAAAAATCGCGCTTTCGGTTTACGATGGGATTTTTAAGCCCGTAGAAATTACTCTTTTAGCCATCGAGCAGATAATAAAGGAGAAAGAAGAGGAAGATGGAATTGTACCAGAAGAAACGAAGAATAATGAAGATAAAGAGCAGGCCCCCACTATAACTCCGTCATCTCAAAAAGAAATCTCAAGACCAAAAGATTGGCCTCGTGAAAAACCAGAGTTTCAGTCTATGAAGTCAATGATTGCGCCAAGAGAGATGCAAATTCAAAAAGTAAACGAGGAAGTGACTCCTTCTCGGGGTAAAGACGCGGCAATAGAAGAGACACTCCGAAGGGCTAAAGCGGAAATGGAAGGGGGTGATGTAAGTCTCTCTGGACAAAACCTAAGCGAAATTTCCTCTAGTTCAGGAAGTGATGATTTTAAATGGCCAGATGACGTTGCGGGAGTTCGAATAGAAAATAAATCCGAAGAAGATCCTTTTACTCAAAATGAAAACAGTGAAAATGGTGGGGAGGAAAATTTAAATAAAGCGACAGTTCTTGAGGAGATCGAACACCCACCAGCATATATGTCTTCTGCTTTTGAAAAGAAAATGCAAAAAACAGCACCACAACAAGTCGTTCCTCCAAAAAATAAGCCGGATGTTGTCAAATACGGACAATCAGATCCATATCGCGAGCCAACAAATTAATCATTGATTCAATTTAATCTAAATTTTGAGTTTTGGCTTAATTAAAAACTATGCGTTTTCAAGTTCCACAATTTACAGATGTCGAAGACAAAATAATTGGGTCTTTTACATTCAAACAATTTATTTACCTCGCAGGAGGAGGGGGAGCGTGCATAGCCCTCTATTTTCTTTTACCTTTCTTTGTGGCAATTCTTTTCATGATTCCCATAGCAGCACTCGCAGGCTCATTAGCTTTTCTTAAAATCAACAGCCAACCTTTTGTGCAAGTTCTTGAATCTTATTTTAAATATTTAATGGCAGGTAGACTTTATATTTGGAGACACGAACCAAAAAAGATAGAAAGTGTGCCAGAAAACGGAGAAAATGATGCAAAAATAACTCTCCCAACCATGACAGAATCGAAATTAAAAGAAATCAATTGGAACCTTGATGTGAAGAAGGATGCAGATACACCGCTTTAGAAAGAAATTTGATAATTTAGTAAACCAATAGAAATGATATAATCATTGCCACAGCCTCATTTACATAAAAATGGAAATTAACGCAAAAGCAACGCAAGAATTCGTTCCGATAAAAGAAGTTAGGGACGGAACAATCATACTCAAAGATAACAGTCTACGGGCCATAATCATGGCTTCTTCTATCAATTTTGCCCTGAAGGGCGCAGATGAGAGAAACGCTATTCTCTATCAATTCCAAGTTTTTTTAAACTCCCTCGATTTTCCAGTGCAGATAGTTGTTCAGTCTCGAGAGCTTGATATACGGCCATACTTAGCTCTACTGGAACAAAGAGAGAAAAGCCAAGTAAACGAACTCATGAAAATACAGATAGAAGAGTATATCGGATTCATAAAAGATTTTACTGAAAATACGAATGTTATGACTAAAAATTTCTTTGTGGTTGTTTCCTACACCCCCGCAGTTCTTCAGGGAAAAATCAATAAAGGGATGTTGAGCGGTTTATTTGGGAAAAAAGAGAAAAAAGAAGACATCAAGAGAGGGCAGGAAGAATCTTTTGAAGAAAATCGGACACAATTAGAACAAAGGATAGCTGTCGTTGAACAAGGATTAGTGAGATGCGGTATTAGAATCGCAAGACTAGGAACAGAAGAGGTGACGGAAATATTTTATAGAGTGTTTAATCCTGGAGAATCGGAGAAGTCTATTAAGTTGGGTTAAGTTTAAGGTCAGAAGTTAAACCAATAAACTTAAAACTTGTAACTACAATGTCCTTAATCGATAAATTATTTAAAAGTAAAAAACCACAGGAAGAAAATAGTGGCCCGATACTGCCGCAGGAAATTTATGAAGCGGGAGCTTTGGAACTGCGCGATATTATTGCTCCAAGCGCCCTTAAGATCAGCCCTAAGGAATTAAATTTGGGGAATAAAATCGTTAGGACGTATTTTGTAATTTCTTACCCAAGATATCTAGGGGAGAGTTGGTTTTCTCCAATTATAAACTTAGACAAAATTTTCGATGTCTCCATATTTATCCATCCAGTAGACACATCAAAAGTTTTGAAACAATTTCAAAAGAAAGTGGCCGAAATTCAGAGCCAAATCCACGCCAGGGAAGCCAAAGGAATGGTAAGGGATCCGATGCTAGACACCGCATATGAAGACTTAGAAAATCTCCGCGACAGTCTCCAGCAGGCCCAAGAAAAACTTTTTGACGTTGGACTTTATCTTTCAATTTATGCAGAAAATGAGAATGAGCTCGATAAAATTGAGGCTGAAATTAGGTCAATTTTGGAATCCCAACTTGTCTATACAAAACCAGCCTTATTCCAACAAGAACAAGGTTTCAGAAGTGTTGTGCCGCTTGCAACTGATCTTCTGAACGTCCACTCCAAATTAAATTCTTCACCACTTTCTAGCATCTTTCCGTTCGTCTCGTTTGATTTAACTTCAGATAAGGGAATTCTTTATGGAATCAACAGACACAATTCCGGACTTGTTTTGTTCGACCGTTTTTCTTTGGAAAATTACAACTCCGTCACATTTGCTAAATCAGGTTCTGGAAAATCCTATGCTACAAAATTAGAAATACTGCGAACTTTGATGTTTGATACAGATGTCATGGTAATTGACCCTGAAAGAGAGTACGAGTATATGGCTGATGCCATAGGGGGCCGTTATTTCAAAATCTCGCTGACTTCAGAACATCATATAAATCCTTTTGATTTGCCACCTGTTGGAGAAGGGGAGTCTTCGGCTGACATATTGCGATCAAGTATCATAAATCTTGTTGGTCTCTTTCGTATTATGTTTGGGGGTCTCTCTCCAGAAGAAGATGCGATTATTGATCGAGCTATCACCGAAACATACGCGCTTAAAGACATAACCGCTGAATCTGATTTTACAAATGTTGATGTGCCAATACTGTCAGATTTTGAGATGGTTCTATCAGGAATGGAAGGAGCCGAATCTTTAGTAAACCGCTTAACCAAATATACCAAAGGAACGTGGTCTGGTTTTATAAATAAACCAACCAATGTCGATATAAATAAAAAATTTGTCGTTTTCTCTCTGCGTGATATGGAAGATGAACTCAAACCTGTCGCGATGTATATCGTCATGCACCACATTTGGGGCGCCATAAGAAAGGAACTGAAAAAACGACTGCTAGTAATAGACGAGGCATGGTGGATGATGAAATCTGAAGACACAGCCAGTTTCTTGCTTAATCTTGCTAAAAGAGGCCGAAAATACTACCTAGGGCTTTCCACAATCACTCAAGATGTGGATGATTTCTTGAAATCTCCATACGGCATGCCGATTGTTACCAATTCTTCGATTCAAATTCTTCTCAAACAATCACCGACCACAATAGACAAACTCCAACAAACATTCAATTTAACCGAGGAAGAAAAATATTTGCTTTTGGAATCTGGAGTAGGAGAGGGAATATTCTTCGCTGGTCTTAAACATGTGGCGGTAAAAATCATAGCTTCTTATACTGAAGATCAGATCATCACCTCCGACCCATCACAGATATTGGCCATTAAGAAAGCCAAGCAGGAATTGAAGAACTCGGAAAAGTAGAATCCAAATTCTCAATTAATTATGATGCCTCCAACAAACACTGCTCCTCAAATATCCAGCATCTGGGCGACTATTATGGTAGGAGTGGCTTTATGTTTTGATATTATTGTCTTTCTTATCAATCTGATTCCTATTTTGGGTCAAGTTGTTGGAATGATTATTGGCTTTATTGCTTATTTAATTTTTTGGCTCTGGTTTACGTTAAAAGGAGTGAGTCTTATGAGGCCTAAGAGAGCCGCGGCAATGGGCACGGGTTTTTTAATATCCCTTATACCCATTTTGAATATGCTTCCGGAAATAACTATTTCTGTTGTTATTACTATTGCATCAACCAGGGTAAAACTACCAGGAGTAAGAGCCTAAATCGTGTTAGAATAAATAAGTTAAAAAGGCAAAAAAATGAGTTTAAACAGAATAAATTTCATATTAGCTTTATTACTGTTTATTTTTACTATTCCTCTACACGCCCAAACACTTGATTTACCAGTTTCAAATTTACCTAATGCTGAAAGTTTTTTGAGCATTAAGACAACTCCAACAAACCCCGGTCCTAGACAAAAAGTTACCGCTACTTTAATTTTTTACCAAACCGACACCAAGAAAGCCAATATTTCCTGGTATTTAAATGCGGAATTGAAAGAAAAAAAGATTGGTAAAACAAGTTTTGAATTCGAGACTGGCGGTATAGGATCTTTTTCTTCAGTGGCTGTAGTGATAGACACTTTTGAGGGTGAAGTTTTTCAAAAAGAAATCGTGCTGCGACCAGCTGAAGTAAATCTTGTCGCAAATGCGGAAACTTACACACCACCATTTTACAAAGGCAGGGCTCTTTATACTCAAAAAACTGACGTCAGAATTACCGCTATTCCAGAATTTTTAAATTCAGACGGTCAAAAAATCAAACCTCAAAATTTAATGTATAAATGGCAACAAGGGAATTCTGTTTTAGGAGAACAATCGGGGGTTGGTAGAAATTCTATAACCGTTCCAGGAGAAACTATCACAAGGCCCCTCGACATTCGAGTCGAAGTTTCTACTTTGGATGAGAGAATAAAAGCAAACGGAAGCATTGTTGTCAGAAAAGGGGAGCCAAAGGTTTTGATATACGAAAAAAATCCTCTTTTAGGCCTCCTTCTTAATCAAAAAGCGGATTTACTATTTATTTCAGAAAAAGAAATTACTTTAGAAGCAGTGCCTTACTTCTTTAGTGTTCCAACAAAAAATAGTTCCGGCATAGAGTATTTCTGGACTCAAAATTCACAAAAAATTGAATCGGGAGACGAGCAAAGTTCTATTATTTTGAGACAAACGGAAGAAAATATGACCGGCAATGTAAATATTGGCGTTCGAGTAACAAATAAAGATAACCAACTTCAAAGCGATAGTTTTAATACAGAAATTATTTTAGGAAACTAGAAAATGCAAAACAAAACTAAAAACAAAATAATTGCCCTGCTTCTTCTTTCTGTTATTTTGACATCTTTTGGGGGCGCAATAATTGTTTATGCCCAACCACAACAATACACGCCACTCGCTCCACTCGATCCTAATTTGGTAGGTCCTCCTGCTCCAACTAATCTAGGAACATATGCGAATGCTATGGTAAAAATTTTAATAGGAATTGCCGCGGTTTTGGCCATAATAATGATTATGATTGGCGGACTGCAATACATGTCTACCGATGCCATAAGCGGCAAACAAGAGGGTAAAGAAAGGATAACCCAGGCATTGTTTGGTCTTGGACTTGCCATAGCAAGCTGGCTTATTCTAGCCACGATAAGTCCAACGCTCCTAAAAGTTAATTTAACTGTCATTTCTCCTCCCCAACGATGTTTCCCAATCTCAAATAATATGACTGGAGAAGCTTTTGCTTCCATTGCTTGCATACAAGAAGAAATTAGATACCGTTCTTATTTAAACGACAATCAGTGCAGGATATTAAATTCTACCGCGTGCCGTGTGATAACAACACCGTCCCGACAGTATTGTTTTGATATTACATATGATAACTGTTCAAGTAGTTGATTAAAAAATGCCCAAAACCATTAAAAAAATTATTTTTGCCGCCCTATTGATTGTCCTAATTGGATTAATCGGATTTGGTTTTTGGAATTTTCAAAATAGAGACAGTGAGAGTGGAGAGGGAATAAGTATTAGAGATTTTTTACCTTTCGGAAAAGCCCCGACGGGACCTTCTACATCTACTCCAACATCTACCCCTCAAATAAATCCAGTAAATGGAGGGAGTGAGTCAGAATTGCCAAAACTTCGAAAAATTTCGGAAAAGCCGATAGCCGGCGCTTTGGCATTTAAAGATAATTCTGATTTAAAAATAAGATTCGTAGACAAAGCTACCGGACACATCTTTGAAGCAAACACTGAAGATATCAGTCTGAAAAGACTCACAAATACCACCATGCCTAAAATAGAAGAGGCGGTTTGGGCAGGAGAAAGTTCTGTGGTTTTGCGATATCTTAAAAAAGATGAGGAAACGATAGAGAGTGTGGTTTTAAAATTAATTCCAAAAAACGAGAGTGATAGGCCGTTCGAATTTAAAAAAAATCTTAAGGAAGGAGATGTGAACGTGGATGTGCTTTATCTTCAAAAAACTTTGAATAGGGATGTTGAAACTCTTATTGCAGAATCTGGCCCAGGAAGTAGGGGAAACGAAACAAATCGTTTTGGTCCAAAAACAACTGAAGCAGTTAAAAAATTCCAAGTTAAATATTCTGACAACATTCTGAAACCACAAAACCTAACGACTCCATCCGGACTAGTAGATGACCTCTCAAGAGAAAAACTAAACGAAATAACTGGCGTAAACGCAGAACAATCCGAAGAAGAGGAGAATCTGTATCAAACCGCCCTAACCTTCCTTTCAGAAGACATTAAAAGCCTTGCGTTTATTGAAAGTTTGCAGAAAATCTTTTACCTCGAAGAAGATAGTTTGGGCACCATTGGAACACTCGTAGACATTTCAAACCAAAAGAAAACCCAGATTTTTGAGTCTGGCGCCACAGAATGGACTGTTCACAAAAACAGGAAGGATGTGGTTATCTCAACTAAAGCCTCTGGTAACGCCGAAGGACTTATTTATTCTCTAAGTCCTGTTGGAGCTATGAAAAAACTCTTGGGAGGACAATTGGGACTTACAGGAAATGTTTCTCCTTCAAAAGAAAAAATTCTCTATTCCGTGAGCTCAAGAAATGGTTTTACTTTAAACCTTTATGATGGCCTTCAAGACCAGTCATCCAGAATTGATCAATCAACTCTTCCAGAAAAATGTGTTTGGAGTAAATTAAATTCAAAAATTATTTACTGTGCAGTGCCTAAAAACACACCGAGCGGAGACTATCCTGAATCTTGGTACCAAGGTGGAGTGTCATTTAATGACGATATTTGGACGATAGATACAGAAACTGAAGAGGGGATATTAACCCAAGAATTAGATTCAACCGACGGAGTGGATATGTTTCTATCGCAAGACGAACAATACTTATTTTTTACTAATAAAAAAGACTCAAGCCTCTGGTCGTTACGTTTGGTGAATAGTGAAACAGAATAAATAATCTTCTGGTACAGATTTTTTGTAAGAAAAATTATCAATTATCAACGCTCAATTACCAAGAAAGTTTCAAATTCCAATTATTAATTGAAAATTTGAACATTGAGAATTGATTGAAAATTGGTTATTGAAAATTGAAAATTCTCCTAGCGCCTAAGTTTTATAACCACTCTTCTTTGGTCTCTTTCTCCCACTGACTCTGTAACCACCCCTGAATCAGGTCCAAAGAGGGTATGGATGATCATTCTTTCGTAAGAGGACATGGGCTCCATCTCTACACTTTTTCTAGACTCCAAGACTTGCTTTCCAAGTAAGGTAGCAAGAGCTCTTATTTTTTTAGCATTTTCTTCTTGATAATTGTTTATATCGATATTAAATTTAGCTAATCCTCTTTTTTTAAAAACTATTTTCCTTACTATATGGTTTAGAGCTTTCAAATGGTCTCCTTCATGACCTATTAAAATAGAGGAATCCAAACTTTTAATCACAAACTTTGGGAGAGATGGTCCGAACTCTGAAACCTCCACTTTATCAAACGCAATATTGAGTTTTTTTAATAAAGTCTCTATAACGCCCTTAACTTCCAAATAATATGTAGCTGTATTTTCTTTGTCATTTGGCATGTTAGGGAGTTAGATGTTTTTAGACCTTGTTTGTAGACAAGTCTTCTTTTTTGATTTTTCTTTTTATATAAATTTCTTGACCAATTGCAAATAAATTGCTTGTTAGCCAATAAAGAGCGATAGCGCCGGATATACTATAAGAAATCAGAGCGGCGACTACAGGAAAAACATATTTCATCTGAACACTCATACTGCGGGCGAGATCGTCTTTGAAAGATTTGCCTTTTTCTTTTAAATCAATTTTGGGCATCGATATTTTCATCTGCAAGAAAGCGGTAATACCCACTAATAGCGCTAAAATAAAGCTTTTCAGAGATATGTCTATTAACCCCAAGAAAACCATATTTACAGCCTGCGGCACTGCCACAAAAGAATAAAGGATGGCCTCTTGAATTTTTGGCAGACCAGACGACATAAAAATACTGTAAAGGGCGTAAACTATCGGAATCTGGATCAGGATCAAGAAAAAGCTTGAAAATGGGTTTAATTTTTTTTCTTTATAGAAATCAAACATAGCCCTGGCTTGTTCTTGTTTGTCTTTAAATTTTTCCTTAATTTTTTTGAGTTCAGGCTCAAACTGCTTCATCTTCTGTTGCGTTCTAATGGCCTTCTGGGAGAGAGGGAAGAGAGCAAGCTTCACTATTACAGTAAAAAGCACAACTGCCACCCCAGCATCAGCCCAGGGGATAATATCCATTAAAAAAATCAACCCGTTATACAAAGGTTGGTAAATAGCTTCACGATACAAAGAAATCATTCGGCTATTGTAATCTATTTTGATTGAAAACGAAAGTTAGGGGGTTCTTATCACCGCTTTTCGAAGCAGAAATTCTATTTGAGTCTTAATATCTTCAAAAGAAGCCTCTCCTGCAGTTTTTTTATAGACAAAAACGCACAAGAAGCCTGGAGTAACCTCTTTAAGAAAGTTTCTTACGACAGAATATCCTTGACGGCGCAATTTGTTTCTTTTGGGGGCAATCTTGCTTACTTTTTTCGAAGCGGAGAACGAAAAAAGACTGGCTTTTACAGCTTCCTTATCCTTCAAAACAAAAAGACTCAAGTCTTTACTGTGAAATACTGAACCTTTTCTGAATATATCCTTAAATAAGATTCTTCTAATTCGGAGTGGAGAGGGAAGCATTTTATTAAGAGTTTTGTCCCTTTAAAGGAATTTCCTTTATACCGACAGGCTTTTTCTTCCTTTTCGACGTCTATTTCTTACAACTCTCTTTCCATTAGCAGATTTATTTCTCACCAAAAATCCGTGAGTGGTTTTTCTTTTTCTGTTTTTTAGATTTAGAATTTTCCCCATATATTTTAGTTAAGTGCCAAATATTGAAGTTGTGAACTTATCAACAGTTAGTCAACACATTATAAACATATCTAACACTTTCACACAAGTTTCCAAAAGCTCTCTAGGGATTATAATGAACGCAAGTAAAACTATGTATCCCGTACGAAATCACTGACATTTGGCGGAATTATAAATTTTTATACCAAAATTATCAGTTAATTTAAAGTGGGTTACGGAATATTTTATTTTATCCGTGCCCTACTTCGTACAGGATGGAAGAAAAAAAACTCTGGGAAAGTACTTTGGCAGAGATAGAAGTTAGTGTCTCCACGGCTAATTTTAACACTTGGTTCAAAGAAACTTCGATCCTAAAAATCGACAATGGAGTGGTCTTTTTAAGTGTGCCTAGTGCATTTGTTCGAGAGTGGCTACTTAATAAATACCATAATTTTATTTTAAAGATTCTGCGAAGTATATCTGAAAATGTAAGGTCTTTGGACTACACAATCTCTAAAAGTGACAGTAAAAAGAAGAAAAGCCTCGTTAAAGAGGCGCCAAATTACCACAATAATAAAGAATTGCCTCTTAATGAACTGTATATAAACAAAGATGACAACCTAAACCCAAGATATACTTTCGATACTTTTGTGGTTGGACCCTTTAATGAATTAGCTTACGCCGCATCTCAAGCTGTTATTAAAAAACCGGGGATTGTTTATAATCCTCTTTTTATTTACGGAAACACAGGCCACGGCAAAACCCATTTGATCCAATCTATCGGCAATCAAATGAAAGCTCTTTATCCTGAAAAAAGAATTTTCTACGCCACATCAGAAAAATTCGCTATGGATTACATAAATTCTGTCCAAGCAAATAAAGTGGGTCAGTTTAAAGAAAAATACAGAAAATACGATATTTTGATTATGGACGATATTCAATTTCTTTCCAGTAAAGAAAAAACCCAAGAAGAGCTTTTTCACTTATTTAACAATATATACGACAATAATAAGCAGATTATTTTTTCCTCCGATAAACACCCTAATTTCATTCCAAATCTTGAGGACCGTTTAAAATCAAGGTTTAGCGCGGGAATGATTGTAGATATTCCGCCCCCAGACCACGAATCAAGAGTGTCGATTCTTAAAGCTAAATCAAAAGTGCACGATTTGAATCTAAATCAGGCGGTTTTGGATTTTATTGCCTCAAACATAACCTCTAACATTAGAGAACTTGAAGGAATTTTAAATGTTATTTCCTGCCAAGAAAATATTAAAAACAGAGACCTTTCTTTGGGAGAGATAAAAAACATCATCAAAAGCAATTCTAACCCTAAAAAGACACTCTCACCTAAAGAAGTAATTAAAATAGTCTCGAATTTTTACAATATAGAAGAAGAAGCAATATACAAAAAAACTAGAAAAAAAGAGATTATAAAACCACGACAAATCATTATGTATTTACTGCGAGAAGATTTTAATATATCTTTTCCTTCAATTGGTGAAAAAATGGGAGGAAGAGATCATACAACAGTGATTCATTCTTGCGACAAGATTAAGAATAAAATGAAAATCGATAGTGTTTTAACAGAAGAGATAGGACAGTTGCGTTCGATGATCACTTAAAATTAAAAGGTGTGGAAAAGATGTTGGTAATAATGTTAATATCCACAAGTTAAATACAGAACCTTAATTACCAACAAGTTATTAGATTCTATTAACTACTTATCCACAAGATAACTTCTAAAAAATCTTCAAATAAAGCTTCAATTAAAGGATATTTAAAGTTTTACACTTATCAACATATATAATAATTATGAAATTAGAATGTTTAAAAGATAAATTATTAAATGTAATAGGAAAAGCTACCAGGTTAACAAATGGTAAAAATTTAAACTTACCAATTTTAAATTGTTTATTCTTAGAAACAAAAGATAATCGACTTATTATTAAAGCAACTAATTTAGAAATAGGGGTAACTTTAGAAATTCCTGTTAAAACAGAAAAAAATGGAAAAGTGGCTGTTCCTGGTGATATTTTAAATAATCTATTATTAAATCTTCCTGAAAGTAAAAATATAAAATTAGAAGTTGTAGAAGATAATTTAAAAATAGTAACCGAAAGAAATCAAACTAAAATAAAAATTAAAAATGCAGATGAATATCCTTCGATTCCTGAATCAAAATCAGAACCATTTAATATTCCAAGTTTTGATTTTATTAATGGTTTAAAATCTGTTTGGTATAGTTGTGCTCTTTCTTCTCTTAAACCTGAATTATCAAGTGTTTTTATTTATACTGACGATAAACAAATGGTTTTTGCAGCGACAGATTCATTCCGTTTGGCAGAAAAAAGAATTAAAATAAAACAAAGTAAAGATATTGGTAAAGTTCTCATTCCTTTTAAAAATGCTTTAGAAATAGCTAGAATTCTAGAGGGAGAGAACGTGGATTTGTCTATAAGTTTAGATAAAAATCAAATTTCTCTAGTTTGTGACAATATTAGTATTACTTCAAGAATAATTGATGGTAATTTTCCTGACTACAAACAAATCATTCCAAAAGAAATTAAGACCGACGTAACACTACTCAAACAAGATTTTATAGGTGCATTTAAGGTCGCAAATGTTTTTTCAGATAAATTTAATCAAGTAAATATTAAAGTTGAACCGGGAAAGAAAAATTTTGAAGTTATCACTAGGAACCTTGATGTTGGTGAAAACATTTCTCACGTAGACGCTGTTTTTTCTGGTAATGATTTGGATATTAGTTTTAACTTAAAATATGTGACTGATTGTCTTCCTTCGATCGAATCTGATAGTTTAAGTCTGAATTTCACTGACATCTCTCGACCAATGGTTATAAAAGGGGTGGGGGATAGGAGTTTTTTATATCTCGTCATGCCTATGAACAAGTAGATTTTCATTTAATTTTAGCGAATTGCGTCGTTGACCGCTCCATTTGCTCCCATGCGATGTATCAGTACATACATCTTGGTCGCAATGCTCGCGGGTCGCCTAGCACTTCATCTAAAATTGAATGAAAAATCTTTCACGTCATAAAAACAATATGCCCATAAATAAACATTTAGAAGTAAATAAATTCTTTGATATAAACAAACTTCCTCCTTCAAAAGGGCTTCTTGTTTTTGCCCTGTCTATGAACAAACTTTTTAATAGACAAAGTCCAGAGAAGTGTATAGAGGATATCCGGCATTTTCATACAGGCAAGGTTTCTAAACCATTCATTGGTTTGAATTTTATATACAGTGACTTTCTCTATCTTTACAGTGATAAACCAGCCCCCGAGCTTAAAGATTCGTTTATGAATCAGACCATTGCTCACAAAAATGGAGTACATAAATTAATTGAAAAAAATAATTTAGATTTCCAAATACAGCATGCTTTTAACTACTTGGTTTGGAACCAGTTATATATTGGAGCACAAAATTTCAACGAGCTTTTTAATACAATAAAGAAAATTTATAAAAAAGATGAATTGTTTCAGAAATACATAAAAGATGATTGCGAGAAATATGGTAGGGAAATGGAAGATAACCAAGTTAATTTCTTTTTAGAAGAAATTCTAGTATTTTATCTTCTCACTAAAAACCAGATAAAACTTCCAAATGATTATATTGAAGGCCAACAAAAATGGATTTTATTTTGTTATCCTGGAAAGCCACTAAAAAGTACTGTGTATCTATATCAACTCAATCCTTTTAATCTGAATTGGTCAGAAAATCCATACCAAAACTCACATTTCGATTTAGAATCTAAAGAATTAATTGATTTTGGTCGAGTAGATTTGAAAAGTTACTAAAAAGTGTGTTTTTTTGTAGTTTTTAATCAAAACAATGGAGAAACTAGCTGATTTTTTAAAAAAATACAGAAAACTCACAGGGGATGATAGAGATTTTAAAAAAATCATTCTCGGGGTTTTTGATGAAATATGTCATCTCAAGCTTAAAGAGGAGGATATTTCTGTTAAACACAGCACAATAGCTATTGTTTGCCCCCAAATTTTCAAAAGTGATATTTTTTTGAAACAATCTCTTATTTTAAAAACTATAAATGAAAGAACAAAACTGGCTTTCAAAGAATTGAGATTTTAAATTCGATATTAAATTAGAACACACAAAAAAATACATAGGACGACCCTATGTATAAAGTCTGTCCACTACATAACATACCTAAATTACCTCCCCATGGTAAGATTTAATAACTTTATTCCGGCTAACGAGCGCTATCGTGAGAATTCATTCTCATGATGTGCGAGTGAAGGCGGGGTCGACTGGTTAGGTGTCGACACCTGTAGACGGTCAAAGGGTTAATACCTTTTATATTAAAAGATTACTATTAATTTTTCTCTATGAAAACGAAAATCATATCTGGCGTTTTAGCGTTAGTATTATTAACTATAGTAACCTCAACATATTCAGTCTTATTTAAGTTGAAATTAGCACAAGTTGATTCACAAAAAATCGCAGTTAGTGAGAATCTGTTTGAATTCGCTACTGCCGCAACTCCGAGTGTAAAATTAGCTCCAACCACAATCTCAGCAAGCGCGTCAGCATTAAATGCATCAACAACACCAACAAGTACGTCCACGACTCCTGTCCAAAACACACCTGTTCCAAAAATTTTCTTGACTGGTGGAAGAACTTTGTCTGCTACTGGAAATAATATTATTTCTTCCAGCAATGGTTCTGCATGGACTCAAATTACTGCAAGTAGCAGCACACTATGGAGCCCTCGTTCCCATCACTCCCTAACATCTTTTAATGGTTTGATGTTTGTTATGGGTGGATTCAATTCTAACGCGGGAGGAAGTCCGGAGTATAACGATGTATATTCGTCTGTTGATGGAGTTGTCTGGACACGACGGCTAGCAAATGCTCCTTGGGCAGATCGAATTAGTCATCAAGCTGTATCATATAATGGAAAATTATTTGTTATGGGTGGTAGCACTATGACATCCGCGTCTTCCACCTCTTGCGGGTGTCGAATTTACTTAAATGACGTTTGGTCATCTGCAAACGGCATAAATTGGACATCACTCGGGAATGCTCCTTGGGCAACAAGAGATCGTTTTGCTTCAGTCGTTTTCAATAATAGAATTTGGGTGATGGGTGGAACTGTGAGAATCTTGCCATTTCCACAAAATATTGCTGATGTCTGGTCATCCTCTAACGGAATAAGCTGGACACAGGCCACATCAAGCGCCCCATGGGGTCGTAGATCTGGACACTCTGCTGTTGCGTATAACGGGAAAATATTTGTAATGGGTGGGGCTAATGAAACAACAGGTTTACTGACTAATGATGTCTGGTCATCTACAAATGGCGTAAACTGGACACTAGTAGCCTCAACTACTCCGTGGTCTGTAAGACAAGGCCACACTTCATTAGTTTTTGATAATTATATGTGGGTTATAGGTGGTATTGATTTCAATCTGTCTACAAATACAGTTTACACTGATGCGTGGAAGTCTAGGAATGGAATTAATTGGACACGCGCCACAACAACCATACCAAATCTTAACGGAGATGGGTTTGCGGGAGTTGTAATGCCATAACATTTAACTTTAATAATTAATCAAATATGAAAAAAAATCTACTCATTATTGGTCTACTTCTCGTCATACTCATTACTTTTTCTTTCGTGATAAAGAAAGGGTCCGCAATAAGTGGCTTTAATAACATAGGTTTATCTTATCTGGGGGTCCCTGAATTTGATACCACTTCTTCCGACGATGCAGATATACAAATAGAGGATGGAACAAGCGCGGATGGCCAAACAACAGATACAGAAGTTCCTGATTATTCTATTAAAGAAGATCAAACAGTGGACGCTGATCTTAACGAAGAGGAAGAATCGGGGATAGACACACCAAACATACCCAGCGCTAATGGTCCTTACACCTACATTAGTTTTTCAGAAGGGGGAGGTCTTAATCAATGGCTTGCAAGATACGCTTCGGTGGATAGTAATTCAAATGTGAGGATTAACACAATCGACACAATAAATGGACAATTTCTCTTGGTGAATCCTCCTCTCATGATTAAAGACAGTAGAAAAGTAAATTTTTTGTATTCTACATTAGGGATTCTTTCTGGCATGATTGTAAATGACAGGATATATTATAAAAATGAAAATACTATAAACTTGCCGCCAGAAATAGTTCCTATCTCTTATGCTACCGGTCCTCTTCTAAATCTTACAGGCTACCATTGCGGAGCTTTTGATGCTGTAGTAGACAACAATAATAATTTATATGTTGGGGCGGCATGCAAACATCATACAGGGTCTAATATAAACGTAAGCAATGATATCCTTATCTCAAAAAGATCGTCTAGTGGGATATGGACACCAGCAACTGTTCTAGTCACTCTCCCCGCGCTTATCAGTTCTGGGCCAATGGCATTTGAATTTGACGGAGTTAATGGTCATGTATTTTATTATTCTCTCACCATTCCAACTTGTACCAGCGGTTGTACCACGTCACTTTATGAGTCAGTTTTCTCTTTAGCTTCTCTTAATGTTATCAGTACTTCGATAGTTGCAACTGGATCTACGACCATTATGCCCAACAGCGATCACATTTCATTTAGATTTCTGAATCCTATAAGAATGCTAGATGGGAGTTATGTTGTAGGATTTAGAAATAGTGGCACAATAAAACTTTCTCGTTTTGGAGTTAATGGTTGGGTTACTGAAGATGTGTTGTTTCCCCAACAACCATCTTTTAATTCATTAGATCTAAGACTGATTGGAAAGAGAGACTTACAATTTACTGTTGCTGGACATCCAACCAATAGAGTATCTCTGCTTACTAGTGATGTATCTTCTGTTCCCACAAGTGTTGGTAATTGGAATTACACCTCTCTTCTGCCACTGAACACCGTTGTTGCTGCAACAGTGAAGAATCAAGGATCCAACCAAGAAGAAGGTCTCTATGCATATCTCAAATCAAGTCTGGGTGGCCCAAGTGCTGCTGACGAAATCCACCTTCTCACTAGGGTACCGGCAGGATCTCAATCAAACATCTTAATCCATCAAACCCCCTCTAATTTCTTTGGACCGATAACACTCGGACATATAATAGTTAGATAGACTTTGTTATGAGAGGCGACTTGATTATATGGATAGATCAGCTGTGATTCCTTTGTTTTTAACCTAAAATTATCCCCCCCTCATGATAAGATTTAATGACTTTGTATTAGAAGGTTACTATTAATTTTTTCTTTATGAAAACAAAACTTGTCTCCGGCGTTTTTGCCTTAATTTTATTGACTGTTGTAGTTTCAACATATTCAACTTTATCCAAATTAAATCTGGCGCAGGTTGAGTCACAAAAGGTTGTAGTCAATGGGAATCTGTTTGAATTTACTACCGCTGCAACTCCACGAGTAATGGTGGCTCCTGTCCCTACAACCCCAGTCCAAACTGCGCCTATTTCGAAAATTTTCTTAGCTGGTGGAAATTCGTTTGATAATATTAATAATTTATTTACTCCTTGTGTTAATAATGTTCTTTCTTCTATTAACGGCATTGCATGGAATCAAATCGTAGCAAATGCCACATGGTCTCCTAGATCTCATCACACCCTTACATCTTTTGGTGGTTTCATGTTTGTTATGGGGGGAGCAAATACACAAGGTCCAGGACAATATACAGAATATAATGATGTATATGTAGGTGATGGAACTAACTGGATACAATGGTTAGCAAATGCTCCGTGGGCAGCTAGGATGAGCCATAATACAATGTCATATAATGGAAAATTGTTCATAATGGGTGGTAGTGCTTTGGTTGGCCAGTGGATTTTTTTCAATGACGTTTGGTCTTCGGTGGATGGTCAAAACTGGATTCCACTAGGAAATGCACCTTGGCAAGGACGGGAAAGATTTGCTTCTGTAGTTTTCAATAATAAAATTTGGGTGATGGGTGGCAGAGGCGTTCTTACTTCACCGCCACCGCAGGAAAATCTCGATGACGTCTGGTCGTCTCCTGATGGTATAAATTGGATACAAACAACAGTAAACGCACCTTGGGGCCGTAGGTCTGGGCACTCCGCTGTTGCATATAATGGGAAAATATTTGTAATAGGTGGAGCTAACGAAAGTACTGGTTTATTAACAAATGACGTTTGGTCATCCACAGACGGTATAAACTGGACTCAAGTAACTCCAAATGCTCCATGGACAGTAAGACAAGGCCACACGTCATTAGTTTTTGATGGCTATATGTGGGTCATAGGAGGCTTTGCTTATATTTGGCCAAATTCCAGCACGGTCTATACTGACGCATGGAAGTCTAGAGACGGAATAAATTGGACACAAGTAACAAATAATATTCCAAATCTTAACGGAGATGGGTTTGCGGGAGTTGTAATGCCATAAATTTAAATTTAACAATAAACAAAATTTTGATGAACAACAAACAAAAAGGTAGTGTTGGAATGGTTGTGGCGATTGTTATCGCAATTATTGTTTTGGGAGGAATATGGTATGGGGTGTCAAAGAGTAAAGGGGTAGTTGATTCAAACATTCCTTCTGGTTGGAAAACTTATAAAAATGATCAATATGGATTTTCTTTAAGTTTACCTTCAAAATATGAAATTAGTTATGGTAAGGAACTTTGTGATAGTGGAGATTGTGCAGCGCTAGCTCATTATTGGGTTTCTGGATCTGTTGGGGCGAAATTGTATATTCTGGAAACAGAAGCCGCATCATTTGAGCTATACAAAAAGGATTTGATAGCAAAAAATGGAGGAACAATAAAGGTTGAGAAAACAATAAATGGAATTCCCGTTTTTAGTTATTCTGCTGGTGACGTGACTATTTTATACTTTTGGATTAAAGACGGTATTGTTTTACGAATTGATAACGAAGGAATGAACGGGGACGGTCCAAAAGGAATATCTATAATCACTAATAATATTTAAAGCTAGACTCTAAATCGCAAAAACTTTCCGATTTACGAAATAATCTATAAACAAATACAGACAAAATAGTTTAATCTCACCAACTAATATAAAAACATGTACCAATTAGGTACATGTTTTTATATTAGTTTCTTTCCTAGAGCCCCTGCCTGCCGGCAGGCAGGTAAATTGTTACCTAACATCAAATTCAATTTCGTCGCTACCTTTATTGTAGACAACGTCGGTGACTGTTACTTTGAGAGTATTTTCTCCTCGGGTCAATCCAACTTCTTCCGGTACAAAAGAGAAATTTGTGAAAGGAGCTTCTATATTGCCCAAAAAGTTATCATTTACAAAAATTTGAGCGCTTGCGGTTTGGAATCTGCCGTTCACTTCAATTTCAACTCTTACAATATCGTTTTCTTGAAATCTTTCGCCTTGATCAGGATTTTTAATCTCTACTCTTGGGAAAAATTCTGGAACGTGAACGTCGTCATGCCCTGTTGGTAAATTTTGAGGATTTTGCGTTACAATTCCTTGTCGTTTCACCCATTCTTGGACAGGGTAGTCCCATAGAGCAAATTGCGAATCCGTTTCTGGGTTAGAGGGTGTAGGGCCTCGTGGGTCGCTTTTGGTAACAGAGTAGAGGATGCTCCGCACTTCTCCTGTGACTATTTCTTCTATAGTTTCTATCGGAGTGTATTCAGTTGCGAGTTTTCCAGAAATTCTATCAATAAAATAAGAATCTCCACCTTGCCATTTTCCTCGAAGCACAGGTTTTAAATCAAGAGAAGTTTCTTTCGGAAGTCTCACAAAATTCTCTATAGGCACAGATTTTAGAGCGGTTTGCATAAATTCATTCCAAAATGGAGCGATAATAAAACCCGCAACCTTTTTCTCCATAGAAGTATTGTTATTGTTTCCTGCCCATGCACCAACAACGAGGGAAGGAGTGTAGCCAATAATCCAAGCGTCTTTATAATCATTTGTGGTTCCGGTTTTTACCGCTACATCTCTATTTGGAAAATAAAGGTAAGAACTAGCTCCGAAAGCCGGAGTTCTTGCGGCGTTATCCGACAAAATATCAGATATTTTGTCTGCCGTTTCTTCTTGTAAGACTTGGCGAGGTTCACTTTTACTCTCTTCGAGAGTATTTCCATCACGGTCCTCGATTTTCAGAATGGATTCGTATGGCACTCTAACTCCAGAATTTGCAAATACACCGTAGGCGCTTGTAATGTCTAAAAGAGAGACCTCACCACCTCCCAGAACCAACGTTAAACCGTAGAAATTAGCGCTGGAGAGATTTTGAATGCCCATAGCCTTCGCAAGACCCAAAGTGTTTTCTAATCCAGCCAAATAAAGAGTTTTAACTGACGGCACGTTTATTGATTGAGCCAGAGCTTCTCGCATGCTTATCGGCCCCCGAAAGACGTTGTCGTAATTTTGTGGAGCATAACAA
This sequence comes from Patescibacteria group bacterium, assembly GCA_038062955.1. GTDB lineage: Bacteria > Patescibacteriota > Minisyncoccia > Phycocordibacterales > BOKC01 > JBBTWE01. The sequence continues at coordinate 667,356 of JBBTWE010000001.1, forward strand.
TCTTTTCCAACTCCTTGCGGGGTGCAGTTTGCTGTGAACACAGTGGGTAAGTCGAAAAGAACAGTTTCCGGTGTATAGCCGATATTGAAAGCGGCGGCGTAAGCGAAAGGTTTGAAAGCCGAACCTGGTTGGCGATGAGCTGTCGCCACATTGAAGTTGCCATCTATTTCTTCATCAAAATAATCTCTTGAACCAACCATTGTTAAAATTTGGCCGTTTTTAGGGTCTATCGCAACGAGAGCTAAATTTTCCGCGTTAAATTTCTCTTTGTTTATTTCCGCGTGTTTTTTTGCTAGTTCTTCGGCCTTTTTCTGCATTTCGTAATCTAGTGTGGTAATAACTTTTAATCCACCGGTCTCTAAAACCTGCTGGCCATATTTTTTTTCTAATTGATCTTTAACAAATAAAACAAAATGAGGCGCTTTTATTCCCTGGTCTTCTCTAGGTTTAAATTCCACGACCTCTTTTGTTGCCACATCATGTTCTTCTTCCGTAATGAAATTATTTCGGAGCATTTCTTGGAGTACCAAATTCTTTCTTTTTTCCAGCCCCTCTTTATTTTTGTATGGAGAATAGAAACTTGGAGCTTTTGGCAAAGCGGCTAAATAAGCAGACTCGGCAATGCTTAGGTCTTGAGATTTTTTACCAAAAAAAGCTCGGCTTGCTTCCTCAATGCCATAAATATTTCCGCCGTATGGAATTTCATTCAAATATAGAGAGAAAATCTCGTCTTTTTCCAAAATACGTTCTATTTTGATAGCCAATATCCACTCTTTTATCTTTCTCGAAATCTTTTTTTCTCCTGTTAAAATCGAGTTTTTAACCACTTGCTGGGTTATTGTAGAACCGCCCTGATCAAAACGTAGCGCTCCAAGATTTACCAAAACAGCGCGGATAATCGCCGTTGGCTTTATGCCTTTGTGTTGGTAAAAATCTACATCTTCTATAGCTAGAGTCGCTTTTTTTATGTTTTCTGAAATTTCTTCAAACGGCACAATACTTCTTTTGATACCATTAAAAACATCAAACAAGAGAATTTCTCCAGTTTTATCATAAATTTTAGTTGATTCAGTGATTTTTCTTTCCTCAAATGATTCTAGACTGGGAATTTTTAAGGTTGAAAACCAGATAGCGGAAAAGCCGGCCATAACAAATAAGGCAACCCCACCCCAAGCCATTATCAGTTTTATTTTTTTCTTTAATTTGCTTTTAAGGATCATAAATAGCGTTAATAGATACTAGCATAAAGACCCAAAACTAGTCGAAACCTTACAAGCGTCTGGATTCAAAAGGGAAGGTTGTACACATCTCCGTGTTGTGTGGGGTGAGGTGAAGAATTTTGATCTAAACAATATCGGCCTTTTATGCTAGATTGTAGTTATTAATCACGCTTTTGTGTGCATCTCTATGTCTAAAATAACCCCAGAAAAAGAAATAGAAGAATTTTTCACTCGTTCTGTGGGTAATTTTATTGATCCAGAAAATGGCTTCAAGGAAAAATTACTAAAGAAGATTAAAGGGGATTACAAAAAAGATATTATTGTTAAGTGGGGAATAGACCCGACACGACCAGATATTCATTTGGGTCACGCCGTGGTTCTTAGAAAACTTCGACAACTTCAAGACTGGGGATGCAAAATCGTTTTTTTGATAGGAGATTTTACCGCTCAAATTGGTGATCCGACAAATAAAAGCAAGGTTAGGCCGGAAATCGAACAAAAAGAAGTTGAAAAAAATCTTAAAACCTATTTGGATCAGGTTCAAAAAATTTTACGAACTGAAAAAGCGGTTTTTTCTTGGATAAGAAACTCTGATTGGTTTACTGCGATAACCGACTTAAATTTGCCAGACGATTACAAAGTAAACTTGGAGATAAAGGATAAAAATTCGGTCAAGTTGATTAAGATTGCGCCAAATTCTTTCGTGGGTAAAGCTATCGCTTTTGAGAAGACGCGAATGCAGGTAAAAGACCTTGGTCTTAAAGATAAAGTTTCAATCATCACTCTACGCAGTTTTCTCTGGGCGTTAAAACACGTTACTTTTTCTCAACTTATTGAGCGGGATATGTTCCAAGAAAGAATAAAAAAAGGAAACGAACTTTTTATGCACGAGATGATTTATCCTGTGCTCCAAGGTATTGATTCTCAAATTTTGGCTCAAATTTATGGCAGTTGCGATCTTGAAGTCGGCGGAACAGACCAGCTCTTTAATATGCTCATGGGAAGGACGCTCATGAATGCTCGTTCTTTACCCCCGCAGTCGGTGATAGCTTTTTCTTTGCTTGTCGGAACTGACGGTAAGGAAAAGATGAGTAAGAGCCTGGATAATTATATTTCTATAAATGAAATCCCCTCGGAGATATTCGGAAAAGTAATGTCGATTCCTGATTCAGTGATCATCGATTATTTTACACTTGCTACTTACTCGCCACTTTCCGACATAAAAGACCTAGAGCTTTCTTTAAAAAAAGAAAAAGTAAACCCACGGGATATTAAACTTAGATTAGCGAGAGAAATCGTGACAATCTATCACGGGGAAGCGGCCGGAACTGCCGCAGAAACTGATTTTTTGAATACTTTTCAAAAAGGCCAAATCCCAAAAGATATAAAGACAATTAAAGTTTCAAAAAATAGACTATTGTCAGAAATTTTGCTAAGTGAAAATTTTGTTAAATCAAAATCTGATTTTAAAAGGCTTGTTGATGAGGGGGCGGTAAGTGATGCTATTAAAAAAAATAAAATAACCGACTTAAATTTCGCTGTGTTTGAAGATATAACATTAAGAATCGGCAAAAAAAGGTTCTTAAATATTGTTATCGAATAATAATCGACGCCTCAAATTTAAAACAAAAATTCCCGCGTTTTGCGGGAATTTTTATATTACTACTTCTTTTTAGAGTCGCTACCTGACTTAGGGTCATCAATATCTTTGAATGCTCCTCTCATGTGTCTTATCGCATCCACTAAACTTTTTGCCAGTTCAGGGATCTTCTTTGCGCCAAAAAGAAGAACGAATATGATAGCGATTATTACTAATTCTTTTGTTCCAAGTCCAAACATATTATTTTTTTAAGTTAATTGTTTATGTCCCAGACTGTTATACATGATTGTAATTTCATACATAACAATTAAAGGTAACACCATTACCAATAATGATATCCCATCAGTTGGTGGAAGTAAAGAAGTTGTAATAAACATAGCGAGAATGACAAAACGCCGTTTTTGTCTTAGGAAATTTATACTGACAAATCCAGCTTTTATAAGAAGTGTAATTATTATCGGAAACTCAAAAATAAATCCGAGCATGGCAGAAGTTGATATAATTTGAGATAAAAACGCGCTTATGTCCCACAGGTTTTTAATTCCCAAACTCATATTGATATTAGCGAGCGTTTGCATCGTAAAATAAAGAATAAAAAAACTATAAGCAAAACCAAGCAAAAAAAGAAAAAGGCCAATCGGTAGTAAAAAAAAGAAAATCTTCTTCTCTCCTTTTTTTAGTCCTGTACCGATGAAAGCGTAAAAATGATACAGAAAAATTGGAATAGAAAGAATCATTGCAAAAAAGACGCCAGCATTCATTGCTAAATTAACAAGTTGGAATGGGGAAGTGGCCGCAAGCACGACATCATTGAAATCAAAAATCCGAGCCGAAAGTTTTATTATTGGCGCTGAAAGGAAAAAACCAATAACAAAAAAAACCACAAAAAAAATAGTCAGAAAATAAATTCTTTTAAACAAATCCTCAAAGTACGGCGAGTACTCTTTTAGTTTTTTTCGCAATTCGTCCATTTTTACAATGAAAGACTAGCACTCTATTCAGACATAATAAACACATTGTCGATCTCGGGAGTTTCCAATAGCATAAATTGACTTCCGCCAGACTCAACTAGAAAATCAGTCACTGAACCGGTGTAGGTGGCAGTCGGCACTTCCAAAAGAAAATCTTGTATTTCTCCTTCTTGAAAATTTACATCGGTTAAAGCCATAGAAAGTCGATACTAATTAGTTGCTACATCATTTGACGAACTTGTTTCAACATCTATGTTAACCTGCGGTGTTGCAGGAAGTTCTTGAGATTCAATGTTTTCTACCGGAGCCACGGGGGCAACATTTATGAGCGTGGGAGTATTCGAGGTCGGTCTTATTGGATTATTACCGTGCGGAGTGCGTATGTTTGTCTCATTTGGCGTGGTGGTTGAAACCGGTGCCACACGAATCTCATTTTCCAAAGGTTTCTGTGGCGGAATTTTCTCCAATGAAAAAGAATCCATTGTTCCGTCATTCATTCGTTTCAGAAGCTCATCGTTCATTCGCACAAAAGCAGCGGCTCCGTGTTCTGATTCAGGATCAATTTTTAAAATCTCATTGCCTAAATCTTTTGGATCGTTGAATCTGTAGACTAAATTTCCGTATTTTACATATTGAGCTTGATAAGAACCTGTGGAAATTTTTGGATTGCTGACATCAAAAGATTCAATCAGGGCGGTATCGTCATAATCACCAGTGGGGGATATCACTATCAAATTCTGATTCTCTTTAATTGTTTGACCTTTTTCTATGTGTATCATCTTAATTTTGAGTTAATAATGCTCTTACTTTGATATTATCCGCCAGAGTAGTCGGGGTGTATCTGATATAAGTTGTTTCGTTGGCCTTATCGGTGGTGTCGTATGAACCCCATGCACTACCATCATTTGTAGATTTTCCAAATGTTCCAGAGGCAGATGATGTGGTTGTGTCATCAAGCAATAATCCTCCAGTCGCAGAATTGTAAAGTCTGATTCGAAGAGTTGGCACTGTGCTTCCAAAGGCAGTTGAAAATCTCCAGGCGAATATTTTACTGCTTATCGAAGATTGCGCTACTGACGGTTGATAGTGACTGTCTGTAGTATTGTCTTCATAAGTGCAACAAATATTAAAAACTCGATTTGGGATGCAAAGCGCGCCGATTAATCGAAATTCGATAGCGAACTGTACCTCACTGCTAGCTACTGCCCCAGATAAGTCTCCCGTCTGATCAACTAATGTCCAAGTGCCAGAATCATCACTGATGCCAGATGTGCGGTAATATACTCTAAGAGGTTCTGTCGGCATAGTTAAACCTCCGTCACCAAGGAAATCAGCGTTGCTTACATAAACTCTCGCGAGATTGACGGCATTTGTTGTCGCCAAAGAAGGAGTAATAATTCTTTGCTTTACTGTTCCAGTTGCATACTGCCAATCTGCGCCAAGTGGCACAGCATAAACAATATTTGTGGTGGAAGCGGTTCCTGTTCGAGCTAGATAAACAAGACCTGCTTGTGACCACACAGAAAGAGCCGCTCCTTGGGGACTGGGGTGGGGAGTTGAATTAGAATCAGCGGAAGACTGATCTTGTTGGGCAGTATCCGCCAGAAACATATGGTCAAATGAGTAAGAACCGGAAGAATCGTATTTTGTAATATATGCTCGATGGTGAGCAACGGTAGCACCGGCACCAGTCGTTGTAATAATCAATCGATCAATTTGATCTGCGATTTCCACAGATGTCATAAGACTTGAGAGAGTATATGTCGCGGATCCTCCAGTTGGCACTTCTGTCATAGAATCAGCAACCCAAGTTGTGCTTCCTTGAGTGATACCGGAAATTGGCGCACGATGAATTCTGGTTGTGGCGGCAAAGTACAAGCATTTTACTCCTGATCCGGAGCCATGGCTTAATGTCCCGATTCTGCCATTGTTTGTCTGCGTCACTGTTCCTGTGACCGTTTGTGTGCCTGTTGTTAAAATCCAAGCACTGGCAGATTTTCCTGCTCCTAGTCCTCCAAGAGTAGAAAGATCTGTTCTAAAATTATATTTATAAACTTGGGGTGTCGTACCTGCCTGCAATTCAATAATATAACAGTATTGTTGCGTCCAACTATCCTTGTCATCAACTGTAAGTCCGCATGATATTCCGTTTCCACCGACTATCACATAGGCGGTACCAGCCGAAACTGTGGCAGCAGAAGAGATTGTTAAAGAAGTAGCAGAAGCTATGGCAGTAATTGTATACCATGTGGTGATAGCAGATGGTGTTGTAGAACCAAATCCAATCATACAACCCAAGTGTGAAGCCGCCGCCCATGTTGTTCCTGAACCCGTAACTGTTGTAGAGGTTGCTACGGTTACTGTGCCTGTTGCATACAGTGAATCAATATCAACCAAAGAATATACGGCCTTTGTTTTATCAACAGTTGTTGCGGCTGCAATAGTGGTACCTCCGACAAGAAAATCATCAAAAGAAATGCCACTAACCATAGAGAGTCCTCCTGCGCCAACAACTGCCGAAGTTGTTGCCGTGAGAACTCTTAAATCTTCAATTACATAAGTTGCTCCTGAAGAAACTGTGATGTTAGCGGCCGTACCTCCGGTACCGCTCGTGGTGACATTTGTCTGAAGTGTTAATGAAGTATCAGAACCAACCGCATTTATGTAATACCATGTATCAATCTGTGTCGGATCAGCACTACCAAAACCAATGCGTGACCCGATAGTAATTCTATCTGTAGACCATGTTGTAGAAGAACCTGTTACTGTCGCGCCAGAAACCGCCACTGTCCCTGTTGTATATTTTTCATAAGATACTCGCATTCCTCTTATCGTTTGAGCACCGCCTCCAGCTGGGTACGTTAGAGTGATAAATCCTTGCCACGAGAATAGCGAGGTTGTTCGATCGTATTCAAAACAAGAGATACGGCGAGTTGCTGCGGCTGTTGCTATATCTGCTAGGAATACCCAATCTTTTTCAACTCTTTTATCAATAACGAAACTAGTTCCGCTTGCAATTGTGCCAGCAGAAGAAGTTATAGTTAAAGAAGTGGCCGAAGTAATTGTTGCAATAGTATACCAAGTCGTTATAGAAGCGTTACTCGTAGCTCCAAAACCTATGCGCGCACCAATCGGCACACCGTCTGCGAGCCACCCTGTACTGCTACCTGTAACGGTAGTGCCAGACACCGCCACTGTCCCGGTGGAGTAAAAGCCCTTTTTACTAACCCAAGAAACTACGTGTGGAAATACTCCTGGTATGGCAGTACCCGCTTCGTTCGGTCTGGCCACTCCGATTTTTGCAGGCCCAGCAAATTTATCTGTTGCGCCACTTCCAGTGTACTGGTTCATCAAGTCTCCCAAAACAGTTTTGGTGGAATCGTACACCGTATATGGTGTAGTTGCGCCTGTAAAAATATGTTCAATTGCTCGATTTGCCATAATAATAAATAATTAAACTTCTAAATAATCTATGTTGATTTGCACCGTGGTTGTTCCTGATATTACACAATAAAGAACTTCGTTGGTTCCTCCTTCTATGTAGTTAGGATGATTGTTGGCTCCATAAAGCCCGCCGGTTTTTGGTGATATATATTTTTCATAATCTGTGCCGCCCGAAGTGAATCTAAAAGATATTGACGTGGCGTCGGCCGATAAAGAGAAACGTGATGCGTACACGCGGATTTTCGTGCCCGAAGTTGGAGTACGAACGGTTCCAGAAGCTGAAAGATTTATAGTGAGTTTAGAAACTCCTTGGCCGGTTAGTAGGGAACTTACGGTTTCGTTTGTTGCTGGATTTATCCTAGTATTGCTTGCATTTTTTACTCCAACCACACTAGAAGACGGCGTGCTTCCCATTATCAAGGCCTCGGCCTTTTTAGGAATAAGTTGGGAAGCGATCAATCCAGCTCCAGCGACGCTCGCGACTTTCAAAAATGTTCTTTTCCTATTGTCAGATTCTTTATCTTTGGCGTCTGTCGAGATTTTTTTTACAGCAATCTTAGGAGATAACAAATCTCTTATTTTCTTTTCAGAGACTAACTTAAAAGAATGCTTTATTGGAATTTTTTTTAGAATCATACTGACTTTATTTGATTACAATTATACTTAATTTGCTGAATTATTGTAATGCTGTACGTTGATAACAGATAAAAGACGAGATATCATTAGAAACAGTTGAATTGCTAATTTAAATGCACAAGACATTTTGCAAACTCCATAAATTTTTTCGAACACAAACATTCTTTTGGATGCTCATGATTCTTTTTGTCGTAAGTTTCGGTGCGATGACGGCTTATGCGGCATATGAAAGATTCGCCACAGGGGATACGGCTACTATTGGAGAGTTTGTTTATGAGGATGATTTCACGGCATCCACCGCTGACTGTACTCTTTCTATTTATAATCCAAGTGGAACCGCTGTGGTTACAGACGGAGCAATGACCGAAGCTGTAAGTGGTTGGCATTATTATAGCTATTCAATACCGTCAATTGGTCCAGAAGGCACATGGCCAGCTTTAATGAGTTGTGGAACGGCTTTAGCTGGAGATCTCGTAAAAATTGATAAAACATTTTCAGTTGGGGCAACAGTTGTCGCCTCGAGCACAATTGCTTCTGCTGTATGGAACAGTACAACACGGACACTTTCGTCCTTTGGTTCTCTTGTGGCAAATATGTGGGATTCTCTCACTTCCGGACTTACAACAGCAGACTCAATTGGTAAGCTTTTGACCGACAACATAAATACAACTATTTCATCACGAGCTTCTCTCACAAACCAAACAGCCGAATGGAAACTCACAATGTCTGATTTTAGTTCGGTGCAAGCAGGAGAAACATATCGAGCTAAAATTGAAATACAAAATAGTAACAGCGTTCCAACTACTCCGTTTGCGGTTCCAACAGTCACTCTTTACGATTCAGAAAGAAATGTTACGGTCTCCGCTGTGGCAATGACAGCTCTCGGCACTGGAGTTTATGAATACACATATTCAATTGCGTCCGGTGCCTCGCAGGGGGTTTGGGAAACTATTGTAAGCACGCAAGTAGAAAGTGGTAAAACTCTCACCAATAACGACTATTGGATTGTTGCCAGTTCTCCTGCACAAGTAATCATAAATGGTGTTACTGGAGATGTGCCAACGGCAACGGCAGATGTAACTATAACCAATGAAGGCCTCGCTGGGTATGAATATCAATATGAATGGTGTGTTGTCTCCGACACAAACAATGCTTGTGGAGGTGGAGACGATGTCTATTATGCTACCGGCGCAAAATTCTTAGACCCAGAAGAGAACTGGAATACAAATCTCACAGCAACTGTTGGAACTGCTGGTTCTTATTATTTTAAACTCGTTGTTTACTTCGGTACTGAAAGTTCCGGTTCATCTCGATTGTTTAGTATTGCAGCAGCTTCTGGGGGCGGAGGAGGTAGTGGTGGAGGGGGAGGCGGTGGGGGTGGGGGTGGTGGATCTTCTTCATCTGGAAATTCTAGTAGAGGCGTTGGGGCTGATTTTAGTGGAGACAGCATAGTCAATTCTGTTGATTTTTCGATACTTTTGGCTTATTGGAAAACGACGGCTCCGTTTGCTAATCCGTCAGTGGATATCAATCATGACGGTGTAGTAAATTCTACCGACTTCTCGATTCTCTTGTCACAATGGGGCACAGTGGGCCGAGCAATATAATTTTTTGCATCATGAAAATACAAAAAACAATTTTACATATCGCAATTGCAGCACTTTTTTTATGGTTACCTTTCCACGCTTTCGCGATTTCTATCTTTGTAGATTTTCCTGAAGCATTCGTGCGAGTTAATAACACCGCTCTTCTTAAGGTATCAGTTAAAACTGAAGGAAAAGAAATAAACGCTGTTGATGGAAAAATCTTTTTCAGTGACCCTGATGGAATCGTTTCTATTACAACAGGGGGTTCTGTATTTAGTCTTTGGCCCAAAAAGCCCTCTTTAGAGGGGAGCGTAATATCATTTACTGGGGGAACACCGTCTGGGGTCTATGGCGATTCACTGCGACTGTTTACTATTGCCATAAAACCAACATCAACAAACCCAATAAAAATTACTTTTGAAGATGTTACAGCGTATTTGAATGATGGAAATGGAACAAAAATTTCTGTTTCGGCTCCGTTCTTGGAGATTCCTGTTTTACAAGCGGGAGATACGGAGGATGAACTCGCGTCTCTTGTTGAATCGGACACTAATAAGCCATCACCTTTTTCAATTGATTTAGGCAGAGACCCCGCTCTTTTTGGCGGCAGATATTTTATAAGTTTTTACGCTACAGATAATGAATCTGGAATAAACAGGTATGAGGTTGAGGAAGATGGATTTTCTATTGTGCAATCAGACAGTCCGTATGTTCTTCAAAATCAAAATCTATCTGGCGTTGTAGAAGTGAGAGCTATTGATAATGCTGGGAATGCTCGGGTCCAAAGTCTGGAACTAAAACCTACAATGCATTGGTTTAAGATAGTTTCAATTATCATATTAATAATCATAGTTTTTTTGCTCGTCTACTTTGTTGTAAGAAAAATATTTAGAAAAAAGTGATGAAAAAATTACTCACCATCTTAATGGTTTTTGGATTCGTGTTTTCTCCTTCGTTTTTAAACGCGGCGGACATGTATCTGATTTTGGACAAAAACCAAGTTGCAGAGCAAGGCATATTTAGTGGAACCGTTTATGTTTCAACCGGAGGATTACCAATAAATAACGCCGAAAGTACAATTCATTTTCCCGCTGATCTTTTAAGTGTTGATTCTGTGAGTACTCTTGGCTCGATTTTTAATATTTGGGTTGAACAACCAAGTTTTTCCAACATAGCTGGCACGATTTATTTTAATGGAGGTTTGCCGACACCAGGGTATTCCGGACAGTCTGGGAATACTCTCCGCATAAATTTTAGAGCAAAAAAGCAGGGTGTGGCTGATCTGTCTTTTGGTTCCTCTGCGGTTAGAGCAAACGATGGAAGTGGCACCAATGTTCTATCACAAACAAGAGGATCTTCCATTTCTATTGCCCCCGTTGCGGTTATTCCACCTCCTCTAATTCAAATAGGTTTGCCAAAGGCCCCGGTTATCACTTCGGAAGATATGCCTATCCAGAATGATTGGTACAACAAGATCAACGGAAGGTTTTTTTGGGATCTACCGACAGATGTGACAGCTGTGCAACTTATTTTAAGTAGTTCTTCGGATACTGACCCTTCTATAACTTACGACCCACCGATTAAAAATAAAACTCTCGCAGATCTTGCGGACGGAGTTGTTTATCTTAATGCAAGATTCAAGAATGCAAACGGTTGGGGTAAGATCACGAGTAGAAAAATTCAAATTGACACGACGGAACCAGAAGGTTTGTCTGTTAACACTAGAGTAACAGAGGACGATTTGGTTTCAATTGAAGCAACGGCAAAAGATGCGCTGTCAGGAATTAAGAGCTATGTTGTTTATGTGGGAGGGAAAAAGATCGCCGAACAGATGGTCGACGCAATGTCTGATGATATTGCTTCAGCTACTGTTTCTAGGGCTATTAACAATATCACCACAAATGACAAAACTAAATTTAATCTAGTTCCTCTCAAAGAAGGCCAAACCAAACTTGCCGTAAGAGTATACGATAAAGCTGGAAATTATTCCGAAACAGATGTCTCTGTGAATGTGCCAGAAACAAAAGCTCCGAAAATCACGCACTATCCTGAATACATAAATATCGGTTCAAAAATTGAAATTAGGGGCAAATCGCCTTATGTTGGCGCGGACATCAATGTTTGGATCAAAGAAGAAGGAAAAGAGGCAAAAAGTTATCTAGTAAAATCAGACGAGGATAAAGTTTTCTTGTTTACAAGTGATTCCATAGAAACATCTGGTACGGTAAGCGTTTGGGCAGAAACAGTCAGAAGTGAAGATGTAAGAAGTGAAGAGTCTGAAAAGGTGTATATCAGCGCGAAAGAAACTAATTTTGTCTGGCTCGGCTCACGAATAATTCAGATAGTATCGATTGTAATCACCATACTTGTATTGTTGTTTGGTCTTCTCGCTCTTATATATCTAGGAATCAGAAAGTTGAATATTTTGAAACGCAACTTAAGAAGGGATTTGATACATACAGAGCAAGAAGTACACAGGGTGTTTGAAATTCTTAAGGGCGATACGAAGCGTCATTTGAAGATGCTTGAGAGAGCAAGTACCAAACGAAAACTGACAAAAGAAGAAAGTAAGATATTTGCCGAACTATCTGAAGATTTAGATGAAACAGAGAAATATCTAGCAGAAAAAATTGAAAATATTGAGAAACAGGATTTGTTGAAATAGAAAAATCCCCGCGTTTGCGGGGATTTTTATAGTTCTTATTACTCCGTTTCTTCTTCGTCTTCAGCTTCCTCATCATCTTCATCAATCTCTAGATCATCTTCTTCTACATCATCCATACTCATTAACTCTAATTCACTATCTAGTGCAAATTCTTGTTCCATATTTATTGCTCCTTAAATTATTAAAATAACTTATAAAGACCTTTAAATTCACAATTCTTACTTTAAAGGTAAATCATTTTTACCAAATTTAATTTTTTTTGCAAATTTTTCTCTATAAAAATTGTGGATAAGTAATAATAATTAGAAATACGCAAATATCACAAGTATTACGCTTTTTCTTTTAACCTATTTCCACCATAAGCAAAAAAGGTTAAACCTACAGCGATTGCGTCACTCTCATCGTCAAATTTTGGTTTTTTACCCTTCATATTTATGAGTTTACTTACCATAAATTCCACTTGAGTCTTGTCACTTTTGCCATTACCCGTAATAGCTGTTTTTATTTGGGATGGTGTAAATTGGTTTATACACAGACCCGCCTTAGATGCTTCGTAAATTATAACTCCTCGCACCTCCGCAACTGCAACTGCTGTTTTAAGATTCTTACCAAAGAAAATATCCTCGATGACTAATTCCGATGGATGATAATTTTTAATTAACTCGTCAATTTTTTGGCCAATCTCGAGAATTCTTTTTTCTTTAACGATGTTTTTGGTGGGGGAGAAGCATTCTGAAAATAAAAGCTCTTCTTTTTCACTATTTTCTTTTTCAAGCACCGCAATACCCATTCTGTCATATCCTGGATCTATGGCTAGTATAATCATTTCAGTTTATAAGTTACGTTTTTCAATCTTACTCGGCGTTTGTAAAAACGTCTTGAACCTCATCGTTCTCGTCCAAATTATTTACAATTTCATCTAATTTAGATCGATCTTCTTCTCCTAGAGGAATTTTTACCTGGGGGATCCACGCCGCGCCATTTTTTTGAAAAGCCCACGCCGCCGCGCCTATTCCTGCAAGTTCAAGCTCATGAAGACTCAATATATGTTTAATTTCAGCTGAAGCTTTATTTCTGTTATCAGTCAGCACCTCGATGATAATCGCGCATCCTCCCGGACCATAGGCTTCGTAAGTAACCGCTTCAAGTTTTACGCTGTCTTCACCCCCTCCTTTTTTTATAGCTCGTTCGATATTTTCTCGAGGTAGATTTTCTGCTCTAGCTCTCTCAATAGCCGCCTTGAGACCAGGAGAATTAGTGTCACCGTTTGCTTTCTTGGCCTCCATATTAAGTAGCCTTACTATTTTGGTAAATGTTTTGCTCTTTACGGCATCTGTCGCCGCTTTTTTATGTTTCACTTTTGACCATTTGTTGTGACCTGACATACGTGATTTAAGATTTATGATCTATGATTTTCGATATTTAAATCTGAAATCTTACATCTTAAATCTAAAATAATATAAAATCTGATAAAAATTTTAAAATTTAATCCTTTCTATCAAACAATCCTTTTCTGGAAATGTGTAAGTGGGTGTATCCAGCATCTGTGACGGTTCTTCCTCTAGGAGTTCTCTCCAAAAAACCAATTTGAATTAAATAAGGTTCATTATACTCTTCGATAGTGGCCATTTCTTCAGATATTGCCGCCGCAATAGTATTTAAACCGACTGGGCCGCCTTTAAATTTTTCGATAATGATTTCTAAGATTTTTCGATCAGAAGGTGCGAGCCCCTTTTCATCTACTCCCAAAAGGTCCAAGGCCTCGTGAACAGCTTTTTCTGTAAGATCCATTCTTTTAATTTGGGCAAAATCACGACACCTTTTAAGAAAATAATTAGCGGTCCTCGGAGTAAATCTGCTTCTTTTGCTTATTTCCGTGATTGCACTTTTGTCTATTTTTACATTTAAAATTTTTGCCGATCTCTTAATGATCTCCTCAACATCGTTTTCTGAATAAAATTCCAATCTGAAAATTCCTCCGGAAAATCTACTACGCAGAGGCGCGGAAATCAAAGCAATCCTAGTAGTCGCGGCAATCAATGTAAAAGGGGGGAGATCAAGCTGAACGGTTCTTGCAGATGGTCCTTTGCCGATTATAATATCCAGCTTACCGCTTTCCATGGCTGGATAAAGAATTTCCTCGATTACCTTGTTCAGTCGGTGAATCTCATCAATAAACAAGACATCTCCCGGATTTAGGTTTGTGAGAATTGATGCCAAATCGCCAACTCGCTCAATAGCAGGGCCCGAAGTGATTTTTATTTGCGCCCCCATTTCCCTGGCGATTAAATGGGCTAAGGTGGTTTTTCCAAGTCCTGGCGGGCCATAGAAAAGCAAATGTTCCGGAGGGTGTTTCCTTTCTTTGGCGGCTGTTAATAAAATATTGAGATTTTCTTTGATATTTTTCTGTCCGATATAATCGTCCCATTTTAAAGGGCGCAATTGTTGGTCCAAATATTGAAAATCGACATCCTTTTCCTCTTTTTTGTCTTGCTCTTTCATTTTCATTACTTTTACACCCACACCAATCATTTTCTTGAATCTGTCGGTGGTATTTAGCTTATTTTCACCTCAATTTTCATCTCCTCTAACTTTTTTCACTCATATATGATACATTATTCCGACTAGAAAATGATTGGTGTGGGTGTTCAGTGTAACTTATTCACTTCCTTTCGTTTTTGCTCAATCTAGGGGAAGAGAAAATTATCTATTGACCCCGTAGTAGATTTTGACATAGTTTCTCGTTTTTGGTGAAGCTGGGCGTCATATTTGGTGTCAAAATTCACTACGGGGTTGACACAAAACTCTTTCTATGCTAGACTTGCAGGGTTCAGAAAAAGTAGGATCTTTTACATAAATCCAGACTATAAACCTCTAAACAACGGAGCCCCCGGGCTTTATTGATTTTTTACAAGGACATTTTGGTTTCGGCTGAAATTATCCTTAGTATAAAATGATCTTTTTTGGTGAATCTTAAAAGTGTTGTTTAGAGGTTTATGTTTTGGATTTTTTTTCTAACAAGATAAGAAGAAATTCAGTATCGATACTCTCCATTATTCATAAAACCGGTCTGGAAACAACTTCCCAATGATTTTTTTTTGTTCTTTATTCCAAAAGGTCAATAACTCTCTCAAGTTCGCTTATCGAAGTGATGCCTTGGAGAACTTTTAGTATCCCATCTTGTTTCATGTTTAAAATATTTTGGTCTAAAGCGGCCTTATTTATTTCTCTTTCGCTTGGATTTTGCTCAACAATCTCTTCTATTTTTTGATTGGTTAGTATAGCTTCATAAATTCCAATTCTGCCTCGGAATCCTGATGAATGGCACTCCGAACAACCAACCGGCTCGAAATTAAATTCGGTCTGAATGTTTTCTAAGTAACTTTTATCTTGAATAGCCTCCAATGTTTTTTTAACTAAATCTTTCTTTTCTGGAGTGAGAGGAATCTTTTTCTTGCAAGATTCGCAGAGCTTTCTTACTAGCCTTTGAGCGATTGCAATGTTTATGGCCGAGGTCAGGACTTTTGGGTTTACTCCTAAGTCAATGAGCCTTGGAAAAGAACCGGCGGCGGTATTGGTGTGGAGAGTGGTAAAGACTAAATGTCCGGTAAGTGCGGCATTTATTGCGATTTCCGCAGTGTCTCTGTCTCTGATTTCACCAACCATTATGACATCAGGGTCTTGTCTTAAAGCAGAGCGCAAACCCTCCAGAAAGGTATAACCTTTTTCTTCGTTGGTTTGAGTTTGGACGATGCCGGATAAATGATATTCAACAGGGTTCTCGATGGTGATTATTTTTATTTCAGGAGAATAGATTTTTTTCAGGAAAGCATAAAGAGTGGTAGTTTTGCCGCTTCCCGTTGGGCCAGTTGTCAAAATCATTCCGTTTGGTTTACCCGCTTCACGAAGCAATATTTTAAGCAGGCGGGGATTAATACCCAAATCTTCAAGCGGCACCCCAATAGATTTTGGATTTAAAATTCGAAGCACGATGGTCTCGCTTTCTGCAACTGGCAAAATAGATGTTCTTATTTCTATCTCTTCTTCTCCTAGTTTTATGCTGAATCTGCCATCTTGACCTTTACTAGTAACATTTAATTTCAGATTTGAAAGAAGTTTTATTCGAGAAAGGATCAATTTATACGTCGATAGGTCAATATCTAAAACGTCAACTAAAACTCCATCCATACGGAAGCGGAGCCTGACATTTTTTTCTTCCGGTTCCATGTGAATGTCAGAAGACTTGGTAGAAAGAGCGCCCGCGAGCATGATTTCCAAAATTCGAGTAATCCTGTAAGCTTTTTTTGAAGTTAAATCCTCTTCAATTAATTTTTTTATTTTTTCTAAATCGCTAGCTTCTTTTAAAAATTCAACGATTTCTGCGCTTGAAATTTCAAGCGACCCAGCGTGAATTTCTTTATTACCTGATAAATCTTTATATCTCTCCCAAATCCTTTCCAAACTCTCACGAGAGACCATGAAAATTATTGGTTCGAAGCCTTTTCTTTTTAAATCTTCTACCACCTCCAAACTTTTAAGATTTTCCGGCGAAAGTAGCCCTAGGTGTATTTTTTTGTTGATGATGTTGAAAGGAGCGAGTTCTGCTTCTCTTGCGTCTTTCTCGGAAACCTCGAGAAGCGCGGCCATATTTATTCCTCCCATACTCAAATCTTTGTATGGCACCCCATGTCTCTTAGCAAGAATCTCTGTTAAATTTTCCGCCTCTACCTTTTTGAGCTCGGTAAGTCTCTGTTTTTGTTTTTCTTCGTTGAATTTCATCCCGTACGAAGTAGGACACGGACTAAATAAATTATGTCGTGCCTACTTTTAATTAAATATTAATATTAAGTTTTAACTTATAACCCTGCCAGGTGTCCGTGACTTCGTACGGGATTCATTATTACAAATTGTCTCCTAAATAATACTCTTTTTTACATAAAAAAACACCCGCAAGTCCTATGACTGCGGGTGGTGAACGATTTTCTTCCCTTTTTCTGCTCGACGCTCCTGTAGCACACCCCCCATCGTATTCGGTGTTCTGCTACCAGATCGTCCAAGGGGGTTCTATTACCCTTATGTAGCACACCCCCTCCATCGTATTCGGTGTTTTGCTACTTAAGAAATGAGCTGTGGGGGTTTTCTTGCCTACCTTCTTGTGAAGGCAGACAAACATCATTCATAGGGGCTCAATCCTATGACGGCCCTGCTACGGGGCAAAGATGAGGCGTTTCTGCCTGCATCCACAAGGAAGAAATCGTTATGTGAGAAAAACATCTCAAACCGTCCTAAAACGGTAGGTGTTCTTCTCATGTCTCTCAAGGTGCTGTTCCTTGGACACACTAGCATGAGGGAGGTGGGGTGTCAAGGAGAATCAGCTTGCGTTTATTTTTAATCTATGATATAGTCGCAATAGATAAAGTTCTTTAACAATCAACCAAAAAGGAGGCTCAAGTGGCTAAAGGCACAGAACGACGAGTCCTATACCGTGTGGAGAAATTCGAAATTCACCCAACTCCAGAACAATTTGCGGTGCTTCTCACAGTGAGTCGCAATCTGCTTGTGATTTGGAATGAAGCGCTCGCAGAGCGTAGCAAATGCTTCGACGAGTTCATCGCACCAATCTATGCGGAGATGAAAGGAGTGGCAGACAGCGAACGCGTCAAAGAGCTTCGCAAGAAGCTTAAGGATGCGTTCAAGGAGCACAGTGTCACTCTGTTCGATCAGATCAATACACTTACAGGGAAGCGAGCGAATGATTCAACCTTCGCCGTCGTACCTCGTTCGTGGCAGGAGGAAACACTCGATGCGCTCGATGGCGGATTTAAGTCATTTGTCGCTCTTCGCAAGAATAGCGACCATGATGCGCGTCCGCCGCGTCCTCGATTCCCTGAAGGTTTCTCCGAGATTCCTGGGAGGTTTGGATTCAAAGTTGGTGGGGGTGTATTCACGATCTCTTGTGCGAAGATTGCGCCGGATGTCGAGCTTACGTTTCCTATCCCGGCATACCAGCAGGAGAAGCTCTCTCGGGCACTCGAAATCAAAAAGTTCACGCTCTTTCGCGATGAGCGTAATCTCAAGCGGGCGGGGCGATTCTGGGTTTCGATTGCGTACGAAATCGAAATGCCCGCCACGGGAAGTTTCGTGCCGGAGGATGCAGTTTATGTGTCTTTAGGTGCGTCATCTCTCGGGATTGTGTCGCTACAGGGCAAAGAAGTTGTGAAGCTATGGCGGCCCGATCTCAACTTGAAACCGCAGGTAGACGCCATCGAGGCAAGGATGAAAGCTAACCTTGTCGCCTATCCAGCTTATTCTCGGAAATGGAAACGTTTTCGCGAAGCAAAGCGCCGGGTGGAAACCAAAATGGCTCGTCAACAGAAGCAGGATCAGAGGGAAGTTGCGGTAAAGAAGATTCTGCGGCATGGAATCCATGTGGTCGTGACGGAAGTAGTTGTTCGAAGCAAGAATGCCGCGCTCGCTGACAGTTCCAAACCTGAAAGAGGCGGTTCTCCCAAAGGTCTCAATTGGTCTGCGCAAAACACTGGAAGTTTTGCTCGGCTCGTTGCTCATCTCGAGGAAAAGGCCAAAGAGCGTGGCGGGACGGTGCGTAAGCACAAGGTTGTGCTAGCAGTGCCTCCTCCTTGCATTGGGCATGAGAACAAGATCTGGATGGCCGAGCGTCTACGTGAGAGTTTCCTCCAGTCTCTTCGAATGGGAGTGGTGGAGTAGTACAGGCGTGTGGTGCAATCAAATGCATCGCACGCCTTTTTTGTTATCATATATACATAAATGCTTTATGGCTCAATCGAATATTTGCATAAAAAATTCAAAGTTTTCTCCCGAAACCGCAAAAAGTATTATTAGAATTCAAATTTTGAAAAGTTGACATTATTACAAATTGTTCTATCCTGAAAAAGGATTGCATTCCACAACCATTTCGGTTGTGGATATAACAAAAAACCACAAGGACACCTCATGTATCGCAATTGGCCGGAAATCTGCAAGATTGGCAAAGAGAATCGGTTACTTATGATTCTCCTTTCCACTGTCGATCTGGAAAGCAAGATCGGGAAAAGTCTATCCACGGCTTTTCCGGGATGTTTCCTGGAGACGCGTACTGGAAAAGAGCTTTTCTACTCGCTTTCAGATCTACGAGCTGAGGCGAAGGGTTTGCACGCCCAACTTCACCCCGATGAAGAGGCGGTAGATAGAATGTTGGTGACTCACGATGTGCTTACTCCGCATGATATACCGCACATCTCTTTCAGTAGTCTATTCGTAGATAACGTCCCTGACCTGCCCCTCCCCGAGGATATTCGTCAGGATGCTGAAGTTGGCGATGTCTTCAACTACGGCAGTGGATTCGGTGTCGGAAAGTGGGTTGTTGTAGAAAACAACGGAGGGTTTTTGGCTATAGCTCCTGGCGAGTGCGTGTTCCCGGTTTCCTGGGATTGATCCTGGCCACACAAGCACATAAAGAAGAAAATCGTCTCACCGCCCGCAGTCACAGGACTTGCGGGTGTTTTTTTATACAAAATTTTCTAATTATGTATGTCTTTATATAGCCATAAAAGAGCTATTGACATAATCGACTCAATTTGATACAATAGTAGGTAGAAATGGGCGTTCGAATTTCCGAATATTCCATCCATCACACACTGCCCAAAGGAGGCATTCCATGAACTTCCGTCGCACGTTCGGTCTGATCGTTCTTTTCTTTCTTCTCATCTGCGGGGGTTGCGAAGCCTTCAAAAACGCCATTACCTCCCCAGCGTATTCTCTGGTGATCACGAACAACACTAACGTCCCATTAAACATCGAATGGGGTGGGAAGATGCAATGCGAAGGGCTTGAGACGGGGAAAACCTATCCTTTCGAACTGTGGGCTTTTCAGGCGGGTGGGCAGATGGTTTTAGAGGCCAAGGGTTACCATGGTGGCAGATACATCGGCACAACTTCTCGCTCATGGTCTCTCCCTTACCAGAATCACACCCAAGAGTTCTGGATAATCGAAAGTCTTTCTCCGCCGGTCGACGTGACCACAAATCGACGACCTTGAGGCACGCAAACACTTCGGTGTAAGCGTGCCTTTTCTTTTAGGATTTTCACTCCCAACTATTGCTAAGATATTGGTCTATTACGTTATCCTTGACAAATAAGATTCATTCGGTTACAATATAAGAGGAATTCAGAACTACCGAATTATGCCAAAACGCCTAAAGGAGGCACACAATGAATCTGTACCGCACTCTCAGTCTCTTCGTTCTTTTCATCAGTTTCTCGATTCTCGGTGGATGTGCTACTTCGGACAGGTTTTCCTCTCCCTCGTATTCCTTGAGGATCGTCAACAATACGAATACCGTTCTGATTCTCGAGGAGGGCCGTGACACCATGCGCAGTCACTTCGAGCCGGGAGAAACCAGTTACCATCAAAGATGGGGTTTCCGGAACAACCATGAGATTTCTTTCGTGGCCACAGGATTTGTGGGCAACAAGTACATTGGGTTCGCAACATACACGGGGCATGCTTGTCTCGACAAGATGTTGGACGAAGTGTGGGTGATTCAAGAGCTCACTCCTCCCATGGAGATCGTTTCGGAGAAGGAAGGGAAGAAGTAGGACAACAAGGGGCACGCAAACACTATTCAGTGTGAGCGTGCCTTTTCTTTTGTAACTTCCATATTTGCATTATTTAAATATCTGATTCAACATTAACCACATGAAGAGAATTCTTAAAAATCTTAAAGAAACCCAAAAGTTTGCCTGCGATTTGATGGCAAAGATTGAAAAGGAATATGGAAACAAAGCGGGAGCCTTGCTTGTCTGCCTCTTCGGAGATTTAGGCGCAGGAAAAACTGCTTTGGTTAAGGTCTGCGCTGAATATTTTGGTATAAAAGAACATGTGACAAGTCCGACTTTTGTTATTTTAAAAAATTACAATTTACCCCCTAAAAATACTCTAACATTCAAGCGAATGGTTCACATTGACGCCTATCGATTAGAGAACGCCCAAGAACTGCTTAATTTGGGTTGGGATGAAATTTTGAAAGAAAAAAGTAATATTATTTTCCTTGAATGGCCAGAAAAAGTTTCCGAGATTTTACCGTCTACTAGTGTTAAGATTTATCTAAACCACTTAGACGAAACCCAAAGAGAGATCGAGATTCTATGATTAAAACTAACAAAAGAATAGTACTGCTAGATGCTCAAGCAATTTTGCATCGGGCATACCATGCTCTGCCGGACTTTGCTTCGAGTAAGGGGGAACCAACTGGTGCCCTCTACGGTCTTTCTTTGATGCTCTTAAAAATAATTCCGGAGTTAAAACCGGATTATATAGCCGCTTGTTTTGATGTTAAGGAGCCAACGTACAGGCATGAAGCATACGAGGGTTATAAAGCCACAAGAAAAAAGACTGACGATGAGTTGATTTTTCAGATAAATAAATCAAAAGATATTTTTAAGGCTTTCGGCATACCTGTTTATGAAAAACCCGGCTTTGAGGCAGATGATTTGATCGGTACAATAAACGAAATTTTAAAAAATGACGCAGAGATTGAAGTTGTTATCGCGTCCGGGGACATGGACACACTTCAACTCGTTTCGGGAGACAAAACTCGAGTTTACACACTAAAGAAGGGGATAAAAGATACGATTATTTATAATGAAAAGGCGGTTTTGGAAAGATTTGGTTTCGAACCGACTCTTTTGCCTGACTACAAGGGCCTAAGAGGGGATCCATCGGACAATATCATTGGCATAAAAGGTATCGGAGAAAAAGGAGCAACCGAACTTATAAAAGAATTTGGCACAATTGAAAATATTTACCTGGAACTAAAAAAAGGGGAGGAAGTGTTTTTAAAGAAAGGTTTTAAAAAAAGATTGATCGAGCTACTACTTCAAAATGAAGAGGAGGCTTTGTTTTCAAAAATGCTTGGTACGATAAAAAAAGATGTGCCTTTAGATTTTAATCTTGAAGGATCAAAATGGCGCGGAGAAGAAACTAAACAGGACATCGTTAAAATTTTCGGCGAACTCGAATTTCGGACTTTACGCGATCGAGTTGAGAAAAATTTTTTCAAAAATTCTTCTGATTCTCAAAACTCTATTAGCAAACCTTCACAAAACTCACTAATCTTGGAACAAGTTCCTAGGGAGAGTGTGGACGTCCAGGAACAAAAAGAAACAGCCGTGGCTCTCTGGCTTATTGATTCCAATATTACAACCCCCACTATAGAAGATATTTTAAGTTACGCAGGCACTAAGTCATTTTCGGAGGCTAAGAAAATAATTTTTCAAAAATTAGAAAAATCTGGACTTCTTTCGCTTTATGAAAAAATTGAAAAACCCCTCATTCGTATTACCGAAAAGATGGGCGAAAGAGGAGTAAAAATTGATGCACAATTTTTACGAGAACTTTCGGTTGAATATCACAAGACTCTGAATAAGCTGGAAAAACAAATTTGGTCGGGAGCAAAATCAGAATTTAATATAAATTCCCCCAAACAATTAAGCAAAGTTCTTTTTGAGGATTTAGGTCTTACGATAAAGAATCAGAGAAAAACTGGTGGAGGTGCCAAATCGACAAAAGAATCGGAACTCCAGAAAATGATGGAATTGCATCCAATCATTCCGCTAATATTGGACTATCGAGAACTTCAGAAATTGCTTTCTACCTATATAGACAGTATTCAATTGCAACTTGGAAAGGATAGTCGTTTGCATGCCCAATTTAATCAAACAGGGGCGACGACCGGTCGCATGTCTTCAGAAAATCCAAATTTACAAAACATTCCGATAAAGACGGATCTGGGGAAAGTGATTAGAAAAGCTTTTGTTGCGGAATCAGGATTTTTGCTTGCAACTTTTGATTATTCTCAAATCGAGCTCCGGATCGCGGCGTTTTTATCTCGTGACGAAAAACTTATTAAAATTTTTAAAGAGAAGGAAGATGTTCATACTGCTGTTGCTTCCTTGGTTTTTGATGTGCCATCTGAAAAAGTTGACCGCGAGATGAGAAGGCGAGCTAAAGTTATAAACTTCGGGATTATTTACGGGATGGGAGTAAATGCTTTACGAGCAAATTTAAAAACTTCCCGCGAAGAAGCCACAAAATTTTTGGAAGAATACTTCAATAATTTCAGTACTTTAAAAAGCTATTTAGAAAGCATAAAGGTTGAAGCTTTGAAGACCGGATACACAGAAACTTTTTTTGGTCGTAAACGTTATTTTCCAGGGCTTCGCTCCAAGTTGCCATTTTTAAAAGCATCTGCGGAAAGAATGGCTGTAAATGCTCCTCTTCAAGGAACATCTGCTGACATTACAAAAATTGCTATGACTGAAGTAGATAAATATATTGAGAAAAATAATTTATCGAATGATGTATTTTTATTGCTTCAAATTCACGATGAACTAATTTATGAGATTCGAGAAGGTTTGGCGGGAAATGTTGCAGTAGACATCAAAAAAATAATGGAAGGAGTGATCGGACTTAAAGAAACAGCAGGTGTACCTTTAATTGTAAATGTCGGGACAGGCAAAAACTGGGGAGAAATGAAAACGATATAAGATTTAGGATATACGATTTAAGATTTGAATTTTTGAAATCATAAATCATATATCTGACATCATAAATTTATACAATGATCTATTTTGTTTACGGCGATGAATTTAATAAAACACGGGAGAAGTTGAACTCCTTGGTTTCTAATATGGTTTCCAAAAAACCTAATATTTCTCTAATTAAAATCAACGAAGAGAATATTAAAGACCATGACATTCTCAACCTTGTGAGTGAACAAGGTCTATTCGAAAAAGAAATGGTTATAATTTTTTATTCTCTTTTTGGCGGTGGTTTCTTAAAAGAAGACACCAAAGAATATATTTCTTTAATGAAGAAATCTAAAAACACCTTCATTGTTTTTGAAGGTCTATTAGACAAAAAGACACTTGATTTGATTAAAAAAGGAGCAGAGGAAACTTTTGAATTTTTTATTAAAAACAAGGCTCTCAAAGTTTTTAATCCATTTGCACTAGGAGATGCACTAGGAGAAAAAAATAAAAAATTGCTCTGGGTTTCTTATTACAAAGCTTTAAGTAGTGGGTCCGCGGCGGAAGAACTTCACGGTATGCTTTTCTGGCAGATAAAGTCTATTTTAATTGCCAAATTAGCTAAGGACGCTACGGAAAGTGGGCTCAAGCCTTTTGTGTATGGAAAAGCTAAGAGATTTGCCTCGAAGTTCAAAGAGGAAGACTTGAGAAAACTAGGCACAGAACTTGTACAGATATACGATGAAGCAAGAAGGGGTGTTACCGAACTCTCAGTTGGCTTAGAAAAATTTATTCTAAAAATCTGAACAATTTCAATTTTCAACTTCAGTCATCTCTATTTTTTAGGGAAGAAACTACTGGATACTGCAAAATAAGCAAAAATAATTCCAACGAAAAGTATTAAGAGATAAATATTTACAAGGAAACTAAAAGAGTAGGTGAGAAATTTTAGAAAGGCCAAAAAAAGAACGCTGTACCAAGAAATTATTGAAATTGCTCCCGTTGCCGCAAAAAGAGGCAATTTCTTTTTGATCTCTTCGTTTTGTAGAGAAAGATTAGTATATTTTTTTATTAAAGGGAAAACTTTAAAGTGAAAAACTAAACCGTTTATAAAAATCACCGCCACTATAAACATTTTTGTCTGGAAACGACCGTTATGAAGGAGTGCAATATTGTTTATACTTCCAGCGTCTAAATATCGTAAAACCAAAAATCCAATTCCGGTAACAATAAGAAGGGTGATGCCTGTCCAGATTACTTTGGAGACGGCTTTTAGAAGATTAACTTCATCACCACTTATTGTTTTATTTTTAACCGAATAGAAGAACAATACATCGCTAATTGTGGCTCCTCCTAAGCCTAAAGCGACGCCGATTATGTGGAATATTACTAGTATGAGTTTAAGTTCCATTTTACTATTTTAGCACAGTAGTAATAGAATAGTGTTTAAGAAAAGGGTATATTACTTTTTAAAGGAGTAAGATTGGGGCAGAAGTATTTGAGATTTAAAATTTAATTTTTAAGATTATCTATCGTGCCAGAACTTCCAGAAGTCCAAACTACAGCAAGCAAATTAAACGAGCTTTTGCCCGGCTTAAAAATCATAGATGTCTGGTCGGATTATTTTTCTTCGCTTTATGTTGGCAAAGATCAAATAAAAAATAAGAAGTATTTTTCTGATTTTAAAAAAAGCGTTATAGGTTCAAAGGTGATATCAGTGTCTCGAAGGGCAAAAAATGTTTTAATCCATCTTTCAAGCGGCAAAACCATTTTGGTCCAC
Source organism: Patescibacteria group bacterium (assembly GCA_038062955.1). GTDB lineage: Bacteria > Patescibacteriota > Minisyncoccia > Phycocordibacterales > BOKC01 > JBBTWE01. Next base: position 692,805 of record JBBTWE010000001.1, read on the forward strand.
ATGAAAATGACTGGGCATCTTCTTTATGGTTCATATTCGGAAAGAAAAACAATTAAAAAAAACCAGGAATCTAAAATCCCTGAAGTTTGGCTTAAGGAAAAATGGGTACCAAATGAAAATAAAGAAAGCCTACTTTGGGATTCTTATAATAGGTTTATCCATCTAGTTTTCTCTCTTTCAAACGGTAAAAGTTTGGTCTTATCTGATGTTAGAAAGTTTGCGAAGGTGGCAATTTTTGAGTCTCTAAATCATGAAGAATCTAAGCACTTGCGGCATTTGGGTCCGGAACCGCTCGAAGAAAATTTTACTTTTTCCATCTTTAAAGGAAGAATTTTAAAAAAACCTAAAGGCAAAATAAAAACTGTTTTAATGGATCAAGAAATCTTAGCTGGGGTTGGCAATATTTATTCTGACGAAGTTCTTTTTGAAGCGGGGATTCATCCGGAAAGCGTTGTCTCAAAAATTCCAGAAAGTATGCTTCAAGATATTTTTAAATCAATAAAAATTCTTTTAAATAAAGGAATAAATTTTAGAGGGGACTCGATGTCAGATTATAGAATGCCAAATGGCGAGAAAGGGGAGTTTCAAAATCATCATAAGGTTTATAGAAAGACTGGTGCCAAATGCCCAAAGAAAAATTGTGGAGGTATAATTTCTCGAATAAAAGTGGGCGGCCGAAGTGGCCATTTTTGTCCCAAACACCAAAAGAAATTTGTTTAAATTCCCAAAACTCTAAATAACATTACTCCAGCAGCAACCGAAACATTCAAAGATTCTTTTTTGCCCCGCATTGGAATTTCGGCTACAACATCACTCATTTTTAGAATTGATTCTGATATTCCTTCCACTTCATTTCCCAAAATAAATGCCGTTTTTTGTTTAATTTTTATTTTTTTATAATCCACCGATTTAGGCGATTGCTCCAAGGAAACAATCAAAAATCCTTCTTTTTTAAGTTTTTTTATGAGTTGAGGTGTGGACGGACATTTCTCCCAGGGAATATTTTTCTCTGCCCCTAAAGCAACCTTGCTCAAATCCTTTCTTTCTCTATCAAATTTATCGGTAGGGGTGGGGGTAAGCCCTATTAAATATATTTTATTGATATCGCAAGCATCAGCTGTTCTAAAGATTGAGCCTACATTATGAACACTTCGGATGTTATGGAGTATTAGATAAGTTTGCTTATCTGCTTGGGTCATAATGAATGTTGTATCACGCGCGTTAAATATTTACAAATAAAAAGGACCCAGGTTGCATCTAAAGCACCTGGGTCCTGAATGGGAGCCGACTTCAGCTCCACTATGTGGCTCTGTGTGCATGCGCGCACAGGTGGTCCACCATCATGGTTTTACGTGCACTGGCGCACGTCCCCATGTCGTTTAACATGATAGCATACCTATTAATTCTGTCAAGGGAAAATGGGAGAATTGGGGAAATGTATAAAAAGCCTTATTTTGGGGCGTTTTTAGTATCAGGAATCTCGAAGCTTACAGTTTCGATACTATTTAGCAGGACTAGGTCACGAGTTACTAATTCGCTCCGCTCATAAGTACTCTCGACCCCGGCTCACAACCGCAAAGCGGCATGTTCCGCCTTTCGAGTCCTGACGCAAGTGCCTCAAGGCACTTGCTCTGGGCGGACAATAAAAAAGACAGACTTACAGTCTGCTTTTATTATTGTCCGCCCAGCAGGACTCGAACCTGCGACCAAGAGCTTAAAAGGCTCCTGCTCTACCAACTGAGCTATAGGCGGATATATATTTTAACGTTCTTTTATTTCCTTTTGATTATATAGTTGCCTTTCATATTTACCAAAACAGCTATAGGCGGATGTAAAAAAATCAAAATTTAAAAATCAAATCTCAAAATTTACTAAGCAACATTTCCTTCATAATTTGCCTAAATACTAAAATAAAGCTATGCGCTTAGAAATATACCAGAAAAGACTAGAAATTCAAGATAAGACTAAACGGACAGGTCAAATGCGAAAAAACCAGCTCCAGAAAAAATGAGGGAAAGTGAAATGGTAAAAATCAGTAAATAAAACACAAGATTTCTTTTTAGCAGACTTTCTTCCTTGAATTCAATGTAAAGTTCGCCGAAAGTTAAAATTGCTAAAATCAAAGCTGTAATCTGTGTAAAGAGCCCGATGACGAGCATTACTCCGGCGATTATTTCAACAAAACCAAAAAATTTAACAAAAAATGAAGCAGGTTTGAGTTTAATGCCTTCAAAAAATGATTGCCATCTTTTCTTTTCAGAAGTTATTTTGAGATATCCAACATTTATAAAAAGGTAACCAAGAATAATTCTTAGAATAAATGGCGCTATCAAACCGAAAGACAAAAGTTCTGGGAAAGGATTTAGCATAAGTAAATATTATCACAAATCAGATGTGCACAAAGACGGTTGACATTGCTTTCAATCGTACTAAAGTTGATAACGGCTTAGAGTGCGAAGCTGGTTGGTTAGACAACAGACTCTCCGAAGGAGGTGGGCTATCTCGGGGAATCGTCTATCCATCTAGTGCAGGGATGCTTGTTCATTTTGGTGTGAGGCGAGAGTGAGTGGGTCCAGGGTCTTTATCTACCGGCATGGGGTAGGTGGAGGACTCTGGACCTTTTGTATATCTTATATTTCTGTTTCAAATTTCAAGATTCGATTCTGATATCGGTAAAATTTTTTTCAATTCTTCTCGAACAACTTCGGCATCGTCCCAAGGAATTTTTGTATTATTCGGTCCCATAATAAATGGATCGGTACCTTTGCCTGTAATCAAAACCGCTATATTTGTATTTTTGCTACTTCCCTTGAAAGATTGAGGTGGTAGGGGATGTAAGCTGGCTTCTTTAGCTTTCTTGAGCGCAACACTTATAGCCTCTCTTCTATCAATAATAATTTTTAATTTTTCGCTGGCCACACTTACCGCCATTTCCTCGATAATTTTTTTAGGATCTTCATCGTAAGGATCTTCGTTGGTTAGAATTACTGTCTCGCAATAATTATTCGCAATTCTTCCCATAGCTGGTCTTTTCCATTTGTCTCTTCCGCCTCCGGTATTTCCCAAAACGCAAATTTTTCTGTTACCTTCAAAACTTTGATAAAATTTTTCCAAAGAATCTGTTGTGTGGGCATAATCAACCACTACCTCAAAATTCTGTCCCATTTCTATTTTTTCCACCCGGCCGCGAATCGTTTTTATTTTTTCCAGAGCCGATTTTATTATTTTTTCCGAAATATTCTGGCTTTTTCCAAAAGTGATTGATGCAAGTAAATTATAGACATTAAAAATTCCTGTTAAATTTGTTTTGAGTTCCATATTGCCAATTTTGAAATTAGCAACACCTCCCGCAAGCGAAACCTCCTTGGCCCCACCTAGTTTATAAGTTAGTTTCTCGACATGGGGAATAGATAAAAATTTATCTGCTTCCGCATCATCGGCATTTACTATTAAAATCCTCCTCCCTTTTTTTGATTTTGATAAAGCTCTCGCAATGCTTAGTTTGGCATCCAAATATTTTTCGTAAGAACCATGAGACTCAATATGTTCGGGAGAGATGTTTGTAACTACCAGTGCGTCAAGATCAATAAATTTGTGTCGGAATTGCCTAGCTCCTTCGGAAGTCATTTCAATAATCGCATATTGCATTCCCGCGTTTACGGCCTCCCGCAAGAATTTTTGTAGGAAAAATCTTCCGGGCATAGTCATTTTTAAAAGATTCCGCTTCGAATTGTCAGCAATTTTAAATCTTAAGGTGTTTGCAAGAGCAGTTGCGAAACCAGCCTCTTCTAAAACGCTATTAATCAGCTCACTAGTCGTTGATTTGCCTTTGGTGCCAGTGATTGCTACTACAAAGATCTTTCGTGCGGGGAAGCGGTAAATCAAAGCCCCACAAAGAGCCAATAAATAGTGATAAATCGGGCGTAATTTGTTCAAAATCTTTTGTAAAATCATCTGCTTAATATTTTTAAAGCGCGTTTAAGTTTCTCACTAGTGCCCCTTACTTCTTCCGGAACTTTTTTAAGAGCATCTCTAGCTTCTTGCGTGGAGTAGCCCAGGGATTTTAGAGCCTCGAGGGAATCTATGTCATCTTGCAGATCAGCTTGTTCTTTGTTCCCGCCAAGTTTGTCTTTTAATTCTAAGACTATTTTTTCGGCATTTTTTTTCCCGATTCCAGAAACTTTGGTCAAATGAGCGATGTCTCCTGAAGATACAGCATCTTTTATCGCTTGAATCGGCGCCAAGTTCAAAATATTTAAAGCAGTCTTCGGCCCAATTCCGGAAACAGAAATAAGCATTTCAAAAAAATCCAAACCATCTCTATTTTCGAAACCGTATAACTCCATTGAATTGTCTCTGGCCACAAAATGAATCCAAACTTCCACAATCTTTCCTAAACCAGCTTTTTTTTGTAGATCAGCATTAGCAAAAACTCTGTAACCGACATTGTTCACGTCTACAATTATTGAACGATGGTCAAATGTTTGGATTAAGCCCTTAAGTTTAGAAATCATGTCGTTCTTTCAATAATACACCAAACACCGATAGATTAAAGATAAAAGATCACTTTCTTTTGACTTTAGTTGAATGATTTGCTAATCTTCCAACACTTATGCCGATAATAAAGTCAGCCAAAAAAGCTCTAAGAGGCTCTCTACGAAAGAGAGTTTTCAACTTGCGCCGTGCCAAAGACCTAAATGAAGTCTTGAAGAATGTAAAAAAATTAGTTTCCGAAAATAAACTTGATGAAGCTAAAAAAATGGTTCCAGAGGCTTACAAGGCCATTGATAAAGCTTTCAAAAGGGGAGTAATCAAAGGAAACACCGCCGCTCGCAAGAAATCTCGTTTGATGCTGGCCCTCAACAAAAAATAAATCTCTATTTGTTTTTGTGTTTTTCTACTAATATACTAAGTATTGTATACAAAATACCGTTGTATACTTTTTCCCTGCCTTCATAGTTCAATGGATAGAATACGAGCTTGCGGAGCTTGTGATGTAGGTTCGATTCCTACTGAAGGCATAAAATGAACATGGTGAATTTTATGACTTTAAGGAAGCATCAAAATGCTTCCGTGTAGGAATTGAAAAGCTTTTGAGCATAAATTTTAGTCTGAAAGACGAAAAATTTATCCAAAAGGTATACTGTTCATGTAATGAAAGATTCCTTCCTTTTGGTCGGTAAAAAATTTAGTCGAGGGAGATAAATGTACTCATGGTCCTACTGAAGGCATCAAAATGCTTTCGTGTAACGAAAAATTCCTTCCTTAGAATCCAACATATTCCATAAGTCTATGTAAAATAGGTTCGTGCAACTGTTCTTCTGTTAGATAATTTCTCAAAAATTCTTGCACAATTTCAATTTCATCTGGTTGGATCGGCAGCGAAATATACGGCATTAGTATTTTTTTTGATTTTAAAATTAGTTTATGGTGGCTTGCATTCTCTTCGATCCAAAATGATTCAAGAGCAGAGAAGGGATAAAAATATTTATCGCACAAAATTCCTTGCTCATTAATTTTGATTTCTATGATTCTTGGTTTTTTTGAAGCGAAAAGTATTAAAGTAAAAGCGGCAAGTAAAATAAAGACTGCAAAAATATAATTTTTGAGCAAAATTGCTGAAATGATTATTCCTGCAGTGATAATCACTACAGCCAAATACCATTCAGATCCTTTTTCTCTATTGATATATTCGGGTCCAGTCCAACTAATCATTTAGAGATTATTGATAATCGAGTTAATAAACGAAACCAGATTTAAGTTTGAAACCGTCCAGACAGAAACAAAAATTATTGTGCATAGAAGCGCTGAACCGAGGCACCACGTACACCATCTTCGCAGTACGATGATTTGAACGAATAGAAGGTAAAGAGAAAATATAAAGGCTACGGTTGTGAGGGAAAGAGTTGCAAAAGAAAGATTATCAGTGCCCCACGACGGAAAAAATAAAAAAAGAGTGTAGCTCAAAGCTACGATGAGGTAGTAGAAGACTCCCAAACTTTCTACCGGTATTTCCAAGAATTTTGAATACGGACTGTAAATCACCGCTTGGCAATCTGTGCCAACAGGACAAACCAATTTTTCGCCAGCCACCTTTTTCCCGTGAATGTAGCCCGCAACAGCAAGGCCTAATAAACTAGCAATTATTATTATGAGTTGGTTTAGAAGAGGCATCCTAAATATTTTATCATGAAAAGTGATATAATTACTACATTAAAAGTAACTTAAAAAACATGACAGATTCAACATTCGAACTTAGTAAATTTCAGAGAGAAGTTGAAAGAGAAAGAGAAGCTTTAAAACAAGCTGGGAGAAAATTGGAGGTTGAGGAGAGGGAATTAGCAAAAGCTCAAAGTAAAGTCGATTTGCTTAAAAGAGAAGTTGACCAACATACCCAGCGTATGCAACAGAACGAGAGGGAATTAGATAGAATCCAGAGAGAATTAAAGAGCGAGAAATTGAGAAGAAAATAGATTTATAAAATTTATACAAAACAACCGCGCCGAAAGACGCGGTTGTTTTGTATAAAAAGACCCCTCAGTTTTACTGGGGGGTCTCCGCCTGGAGAACAGGTTCTCTAGAAAGAAAAACTCATACTAAGTCCAAGTGAGTAGAATCCATCTCTTTCCGAGTCTGTAAGAGGAATTCCGATGAATAGGGTGGGGGCATTCAGTGTAATACGTTCCGTTATTTTCCAATTCAGACCACCACTCCATTGTAAGGCCGCACCTTTCTCAAACTTTCCAAAATCATCGTTGTGTTGGAAAGTAATTTGTTCTGAGAAGATCACTCCTTGCACAGTGAATGGTGCCTGCCAAGTATGGTGAATCCCAGGCAGGTAGACCCAAGCACCTTCGTCAAAGTCGAGAGGGGACACGTAATCAGCTCGCGCCTCAATACGAAGATGGTGTATGCCACTGCACTCCCCGACGAGAAAGTTCTTGGATACAGACAGTGATTCGGCGATTACGTCATTGGCCATCAAATTCAGAGGTTCCGCATTGACGTAATTCAAATTGGTTTTTATGTCCAAGCCGCAAAACTTTTCTTTCCACCCCAAGAAGACACTAAGCTCATCCCCTTTATTCGAGTTCCATTTATTGTCATCTGTACCGAAGCTCCCCCATGTTTCAAGGTAGAATCCGGAAGGCAGATTGATGACCAAGTCTCCGAGAACAACAGGATCTTCGTTGACAACGGCATTGAATCTCGGCTTGTAGAGGTTTTCTTGATAGCCGAGTGTAAACACACCACTTGGTGTCCAGCTTGCGGTCGGGATCCTTTGAGTATCTAGAACTGGCTTGGGCAGACAAGCTTTCCCTGAAACACAGCCACAAAGAAGGAGAGAAATGAGGCTAAGACCAAACCAAAGAGAGCGATTCATTGATTTTCCTTTTGTAAAACCCTGAAATTTGAAAGAACAACTAAATCTGTCATTGACTTTAAATGATATAGGTTATATTGTAAACCTGTCGGCGAATATCGACAAAGAGTTAATATTTATATGTTTACGAATCTTTTTAAAGAATTAGGATTGAGTAAATTACTTCAAACTATATACATTTATCTGCTCCAAAATGGAGCCTCTTCTGCTCGTCAATTGGCGGAGAATTTAAATATTCCTCGTCCTTCCGTCTATGACAATTTAAAAGTTTTGATGCAAAAAGGTTTAGTAACAGAGCGGATTGAAGAAAACAAAAAGATATTTCAGGTAGATAATATCGAGAATCTTCCTCAGTTGGTAAAAACCAAAATTGATACTTTAGAAAAAGAAAGGAAGGAATTAGAAAAAATTTTACCGACGCTTGCTCAAAATTTTGATTCTATTGAACCTAAAATAAAATTTTACTCCGGTGTTAAAGGTGTTAAGCAAATTCTAAATGATGTTTTGTGGTATGAAAATATTGAAACATATAGTATGTGGCCGATAAGCGAAATGATTGCGGTTTTGGGCGGTGATTATTTTGCTGAACATAACAGAAAAAGGATTAGAAAAAATATTTCTATAAGAGCAATTTGGCCGAAAGATAGGGCAATAAGTTTTAAAGACCATCCTGCACTCGGCACTGGCAAAGGTTTCCTTCGAGAAATTCGTTTTGCCCCAAACGGAATGATCTGGGATATGGGTTATTGGAATTATGGCGATAAGGTCGCTTTTGTTTCTTCACGGAAAGAAACATTTGGTTTTATTATTCACAGCAAAGATTTTTCGCAGCTTTTGCGAACTCAATTTGAAGTTATTTGGAAAGAGTCCAAACCAATTAAACCTGAACCTCAACATACAGACGCCTACTTGAAAACGGTATAAAATGATTGATAATAAAATAAGCTACTGTATTATTAATGTTAGATTGTTTTTTTGTATCATCCAAATCTTCCGTTGAAAGAAGGCGAACCATGAAGAGAAAAACACCGACAAATAATGGAAAGCAGTCCAAGAAGGCAAGCAAGAAAAGGAGGGTTAGGAGATTGCCTCTCTCACAAATTGCAAAGCGTCTCTACGATGCCTTTGACGCTCGCAAGAACGGTGGCCTTGTCGCAGAGGTTGCTCGCTGGCGTAACGATGAGAGATACCAATTCGTTCAGCTTATGGCCGCCTCGATTCTGGGGCAGAACTCGCTGAGCAAGAAGAGCCCAGCGTGAATACACCACGCAAGGGTGGATGTTAGAGGGGATGGCTAATCGTCGTCCTTTTTTATTTGTTCAAAATCTTTATTTGGCGGTGTGTATTGGACGAAGTTCGAATGTACTTCGGACAAAATCCGCAGGATTTTGACGACTAATCGCACGCGCGGAGCGCGTGGTGGCTCTAAACCTCTCCGTACGCCCCGATTGCGTGGTGATGCGAACCAATGCGCCTCGGACACGCTCGCGGACTCGCGTGTGCAAAAACCAAAAAATTTCCTTGCATTTTTCTCGCGTCTCCTCCCCCCACCCCTCCACCGCGAAGCGGAAAAATAAATGGAAAGGAAATTTTTGGTTTTGCTTCGCC